>CAVVKB010000027.1:0-123974 GCA_963748685.1 uncultured Pseudomonadota bacterium
TCGATGATTATGGGCAGCCTGGCCCGGATGGTGTTCCACAGGGGTTGGGCATCAGCCGCGGGCACGATGAGGCACGCGTGTTCATTGAACAGTGCCTCGAGCGATTCGAAATGCCCTCGTGGGATGCAGAATCCGACATTGCGGAGAAGGAGCGCGCTGCTCCAGTACTATCCGGCGCCGATGAGAGGACGTCCATGGTCCGTGAGGATTGGGAGCGTTTCGTCTGATGTTGAGGCTTGCCAAGCGCGTCTGGATACCGCTGGTCATCTTGCTGGTAATAGTCATCGCCGCGTTCTGTGTCGACCGCTTCCGCGGCTTCTTCGGCAGGACCGAGCTGACAAGACCGGGTGCCGGGCTGGTCAATGACCCCGAGCCGTTCAATCCCAAGGAAGTGAAGTACGAGATCTTCGGGGACTGGGACGGTGGCGACGATCAACTATCTCGATCTCGACGCGCAGCCTGCAAGAAGGCGGTGAACACGTCGCTGCCGTGGTCGTGTCGCGCGATTTAGTCCATTCGTCCGATCTCGAACGCCGACTTCAACCGGATCGTCGAGCTCGGCTTGATGGATGCCGAGCCCGAGATGCCGCGCATCGGCCAAGTCGAATGGGTACCATCGATGCTCGGTGAAGCAGCGCAAGCGGCATTCGAGGGGCCGGTTGACCGCGCGACGATTCTGGTCAGCCGGGAATTCCGGGACGCCCGGTTCAGGCGAGCGGTGCTGCATGCCTACGAGGGACGCTGCGCACTGACAGGAATACGCCTGGTCAACGGCGGCGGCCGACTTGAGACGGAGGCCGCGCACATCATGAGTGTTGGCGACGGCGGGCCCGACGCAGTTAACAATGGCATCGCGCTATCTGGCACTGTGCACTGGATGTTCGACCGTGGACTGATTGGGTTGAGCGACGGGGGCGACATCCTGCTCAGCAGCAAAATCAACGACCGCGAAAGCGTTGAGAACATGATTTACCATGATCGGCGCGCTCGTTGGCCATCAGCGCCTGCCCATCGCCCGCACCCTCGCTATCTGGCCTGGCAACGTCAACGTTCTGTTTTCAAGCGCAAAATTAGTGCGCTGTCACCAAGTCCCGTGCGCTCGGCAAACGACTAACCTTCATAATGCTAAGCGGGCAAATCCGATAACCAACATTTAGCACCGTGCCGTTGCCGTATTTGCACATGTGATTGCCGCCCTCATACCATTGAGCGACGAGAAAATAGCTTAGCGCATAGGCTGGCGAACTTGGCCGTTGCTAAAGCCATAAAAGCTAGCGTGGCTCGACGCATGCGCATTCTCCTGAATAAAGTTCGATTCGGGCAGCCGCAGCATAACAACAGTTAAATGGACAGATAGTAAAGCTGCTTCAACTACTCCGCCGCCACCCCAGCCGCCTCGAACATATCCGGCCCCGTCGCCGCCGCGCGCCGCCGCCAGTCGTTCGCTGCGCCGCCTCCGGCCTTGGCCTTCTGCCGCCGGTCGAAGCTGTCCCAGACCTCGTTCCAGTTCCCCCGCGTCGCGGCCTTCGAATATTCCGTCGCGCGGGTTTCGAAGAAGTTGGCGTGCTCGACGCCGTTGAGCATCGGGGCGAGCCAGGGGAGCGGGTGTTCGTCGACCATGTAGATCGGCGCGAAGCCGAGTTGGCCGAGGCGCCAGTCGGCGAGGTAGCGGATGTATTTCTTGATGCCCTTGGCATCCATGCCGTTGACCGGGCCCATTTCGAACGCGAGGTCGATGAACGCATCTTCCAGCCGCACGGTCTTCTGGCAGGTGTCGATGATCGCTTCCTTGACTGCCGGGGTCAGGCAGTCGCGTTCCTTCACGAAGGCGTGGAACAGCTTGATGATGCCTTCGCAGTGAAGGCTCTCGTCGCGGATCGACCAGCTGACGATCTGGCCCATGCCCTTCATCTTGTTGAAGCGCGGGAAGTTCATCAGCATCGCGAAGCTGCCGAACAATTGCAGCCCCTCGGTGAAGCCGCCGAACATGGCGAGCGTCTTGGCGATGTCCTCGTCGGTGTCGACGCCGAAGGTGCTGAGGTAATCGTGCTTGTCCTTCATCTCCTTGTACTGGAGGAAGGCGCTGATATTCGCTCTCCGGCATGCCGATCGTGTCGAGCAGGTGCGAGTAAGCCGCGATGTGGACCGTTTCCATGTTGCTGAACGCGGTCAGCATCATCTTGATCTCGGTCGGCTTGAACACGCGGCCGTATTTGTCGTGGTAGCAATCCTGCACCTCGACATCGGCCTGGGTGAAGAAGCGGAAGATCTGCGTCAGCAGGTTGCGCTCGGTCTGGTCGAGCTTCTGCGCCCAGTCGCGGCAATCCTCGCCCAGCGGCACTTCCTCCGGCATCCAGTGGATCTGCTGCTGGCGCTTCCAATAGTCGAACGCCCACGGGTATTCGAACGGCTTGTACTGCTTGCGGGCTTCGAGGAGGGGCATGTTACGCTCCTTGAACTGAAGAGGCGATGCGCCGAGGCGCAGGACGGAATGACGAAGAGGTCGCGGAACGTCGTCCGAAAAATGCAGCCGATCACAGCCGACATGAGCAGTCCGCGTCGACCACGTGGGCCGCAGATACCAGAGCCGATGCGCGAGCGTCGAGTCGGTTCATCAGTGTCGATCACGCCGGGCGCTCGGGGCGTTGATGTCACGTCGGTCGCGGAGTGATAGACGACCTGGCTCTTCCGAGCGCCGACGCCGAACACGACGATGCCGAGGAAATAGCCGAAGTCGTACCAGCCGCCGTTGTTGGGCACGGCGTAAACCGCGACTTGCGGCCGAACAGCGAGACGACCCAGGCGACCGGGAAGATGAAGCCGTGCCACAGGCCGAGCAGGAAGCCGGGCGCGGTGGGGGCGACGGCGTCTGTCGCTTGCGTCGCGGCGCAGGCGGTGAGCGCGAGGGTGACGGCGGCAAGGGCAAGGAGGCGCTTCATCGCGCGCGCTCCTTCATCGCGTCGAGCTCGCCGTCGCTGGGGCGATAATCGAGGCCGCCGATCGCGTGGACGCCCATGATCGCGGCGACGACGAACAGGATCACCGCGCCCTGGTTGCCGTAATGGTCGGCCTGGTCGGCGGCCGGGTCCTTGCGGCGGTAGAAGACGATTCCGGCGACGAGGATCGCGGCCGCGGCGGCGAGCTCGATCATGCGGCCGGCGGTGAGGTGCACGCTCATGACGGCGCCTTGCCGAGCGCGGCCATGGCATCGAGGCGACCGGCATAATCCTCGATCACCCTGGCGGTGCGGCCGACGTAGGTGCGGGCATCGTCGAAGCGGCGCTGCTCGATCGCCTCGCGCACGCCGGGCAGCGTCTTGGCGCCGTAGCCGGTGAGCGTGCCCGGCGCGTAGATGAGGTTCTTGAACCACGGGCGGCCGGGGAGGCCCGCGGGGTCGAGCAGCAGCTGGTCGATCTGCGCGAGGCCGGCGTTGATCTGCGCCTGCGTCGCGGGAGCCAGCGCGCTTTCGCGGCCGAGCATGGAGTCGGCGGCGGATGCGGCGCGCTTCAGATGATCGACCGCGTTCTGCAGCGGCAGCATGTCGATCAGCGGCGTGATGCCCTGGTCGCGCGGGGCGATCAGCGGATCGTAAGGCGCCGCGGCAGCTTGAACGCGCCTTCGCGGCGGAGGTCGACCAAAGTGCGGTCCTTCTCGCGCTGGTCAAAGCGAGCTTCATCACCTCGTCGAGATAGCGCGACACCGCCGAGGCGAAATCGGAATAGCGCGCCGGGATGCGCGGGGCGGTCCGAGGCGCGCATCACCATCCGCCCGACCACCTTCGACAGCGCCGCGCCATATTGCAGGCCGGGATCGTCGAAATGGGTAACGTGGTAGAACGTGTCGTAGGCGGAGTGGTAGCTGCCGCCCGAAAAATCCTCGCCGCCGAAGCCCAGGTTCACCGCCGCGATGCCGAGGTGCTGGAGGAAGGGCGAGTAATCGGAGCCCGACCCGAGCGGCCCGAGCGGGAGGTCGCCGCTGGCCTTCGCCGACGCGAGCAGGTCGGGGCGAATGGCGTCGGGATCGCCATAGGCCGAGGCGAGCACGTTGGCGCGGCTGCGCGTCGAGGCCGGCACGCCGGTCAGCGGGTCGCGCACATCGTCGGCGGCGGCATCGACGAAATGCTGGAGGTCGTGGCTGCCCTCGGCGGACAGGAAGCCGCGGCCGTTATTGTCGGTGTTGATGTAGATGAGCGCCTTGCGCTTGAGCTCGTCGGCGTGCGTCTCGGCCCATTCGGTCGAGCCGAGCAGGCTTGGCTCCTCGGCGTCCCAGCTCGCGTAGACGATGGTCCGCTCGGGCCGCCAGCCCTGGCGGTAAAGCTGGCCCAGCGCCTTGGCTTCGCTCATCAGCGCGACCTGTCCGGTGAGCGGATCGGCGGCGCCGAACACCCAGCCGTCGCGGTGGTTGCCGCGGACGATCCACTGGTCGGGGTAGGTCGTGCCGCGGAGCGTCGCGATGACGTCATAGGCGGGCTTCAAGGACCAGTCGGACTTGACCGCGAGATGCACCGTCACCGCGCCGGTGCCGCCCCAATGGTAAGCGATCGGCAGCCCGCCGCGCGCCTTGCCGGTGACGACCGGGCCTTCCAATCCGGTCATGATCCTGGTTGCGTCGGCATAGGAGATCGGGAGCGCCGGGATCTTGAGGATGGTGGGCGCCGTCGCGCGGGTCAGGCGCTTGGCATTCCTGGTGGCGCCGATGCCGGGCGTCAGCGGATCGCCCGGGATACATGGTCATGTCGACGACCGAGCCGCGCTGGACGCCGTTCGGCGGCCTTGCACCGCCCTTGGGATAGATGTCGCCATCGCCGTAGCCGTCGTCGGCGGGGTCGGAATAAATGAGGCACCCGACCGCGCCATGTTCCTGCGCGAGCTTGGGCTTGAGGCCGCGCCAGCCACCGCCGTAGCGGGCGAGCACGATCTTGCCCTTGACCGAAATGCCGCGCTGCTCGAGCGCGTCATAATCGGCGGGCATGCCGTAATTGAGGTAGACGACCGGCGCGGTCACATCGCCGTCACCCTGATAGGCGACATAAGGCGGCAGCGCGCCCGCCATATGCTGCGAACTCGGGTCCTCGGCGACCATCGGCTCCTGCCCGCCGAGCGTCGCGCGGGTCGGCGCAATCAGCTCGAGCGTGGTCGAGATCGGCGTTGGATAAAGGACGTCGAATTGCTCGATATGCGCGTCCCAGCCCCATTGCTTGAACATCGCGAGCTCGAACTCGGCGTTCGCCTTGTCGTGCGGCGAGCCGACATGGTTCGGCTCCGACGACATCTGCTGCAGCCAGCCGAGCTGGTCATTGCTGCTGATCAGCGCGTCGAACGACTGTTCCAACGCCTGGCTCGGAGCGCCGGGTTGCCCGACCGCCGGAGCGGCGGCAAGCGCCAACGCGAGGGCGGCGAGGCTGGCGGCGGAGCGCGCGATCATCGACGCAGCCACTGCGCGCCAATCGCCAGCGTGGTGACGGTGGCGATGAGGTCGAGGGCAACGAGACCGAGCACGACTGCCCCGCCCCTTTGGCGACAGTTCGAATGGTGAGGGCTCGTTTCATGGCCGCCTTTCTTCCGCTTCCACGACGCACCGGCGATGATGACTACAAACGCGCACAGGCCCAGAAGAGAAGGATGCTCACTGGCAGGCCAGACATTCGTCATAGTCGGTCGACGAGGCGAGCTGGATTTCCTTGAGCTCGGGCGTGTTGTCGGCCTCGACGCCGCCGGCGAAGCCCGCGCGCTGGACCGATTTCGAGCGCAGATAATAGAGCGACTTGATGCCGAGCTCCCAGGCGCGGAAGTGGAGCATCATCAGGTCCCACTTGTCGACGTCGGCGGGGATGAAGAGGTTCAAGCGACTGGGCCTGGTCGATGAACGGCGTGCGGTCGGCGGCAAGCTCGATCAGCCAGCGCTGGTCGATCTCGAAGCTGGTCTTGAACACGTCCTTTTCTTCCGGCGTCAGGAAGTCGAGGTGCTGGACGCTGCCGCCCTGCTCGAGGATCGAGTTCCACACCTTGTCGCTGTCCTTCGACTTCGAGGCGAGCAGTTTTTCGAGGTACGGATTCTTGATCGAGAACGAGCCCGACAAGGTCTTGTGGGTGTAGATGTTGGCCGGGATCGGCTCGATGCACGCGCTGGTGCCGCCCGCAATGATCGAGATCGACGCGGTCGGTGCGATCGCCATCTTGCAGCTGAAGCGCTCCATCACGCCCATGTCGGCGGCGTCGGGGCACGGCCCGCGCTCCTTGGCGAGCATCATCGAGGCTTCATCGACCTGCGCGCGGATGTGCTTGAAGATCTTGAGGTTCCAGCTCTTCGCCATCGCGCCTTCGAACGGCAGCCCGCGCGCCTGGAGGAAGGAGTGGAAGCCCATGACCCCGAGGCCGACGGACCGCTCGCGCTCGGCGCTATACTTGGCGCGCGCCATCTCGTCCGGCGCGCGGGCGATATAGTCGCTCAGCACATTGTCGAGGAAGCGCATGATGTCCTCGACGAAGCGCTTGTCCTTGTTCCACTCATCCCAGGTTTCGAGGTTCATCGAAGACAGACAGCAGACCGCGGTTCGGTCGGCGCCGAGATGGTCGCGGCCGGTCGGCAGCGTGATTTCCGAGCACAGGTTGGAGGTCGACACCTTGAGGCCGAGATCGCGGTGATGCTTGGGCATCGACCGGTTCACCTGGTCGATGAAGATGATATACGGCTCGCCCGTCGCGAGGCGGGTTTCCACGAGTTTCTGGAACAATGAACGCGCGTCGACCTTGCCGCGGACGCTGCCGTCCTTCGGTGACTTGAGGTCGAATTCGGTACCCTCCCGCACCGCTTCCATGAAGGCATCGGTGACGAGCACGCCGTGGTGGAGATTGAGCGCCTTGCGGTTGAAGTCGCCCGAGGGTTTGCGGATTTCGAGGAATTCCTCGATCTCCGGATGGTCGACGTCGAGGTAGCAGGCCGCCGAGCCGCGGCGGAGCGAGCCCTGACTGATCGCCAGGGTCAGGCTGTCCATCACCCGCACGAACGGGATGATGCCGCTAGTCTTGCCGTTGAGACCGACCGGCTCGCCAATGCCGCGGACGCTGCCCCAATAGGTGCCGATGCCGCCGCCCTTGGACGCCAGCCACACATTCTCGTTCCAGGTGCCGACGATGCCTTCGAGGCTGTCGGAGACGCTGTTCAAATAGCAGCTGATCGGCAGGCCGCGCCCGGTGCCGCCGTTGGACAGGACCGGGGTTGCCGGCATGAACCACAGCTTCGAGATATAATCGTACACGCGCTGCGCGTGGTCAGCATCGTCGGAATAAGCGGCGGCCACGCGCGCGAACAAATCCTGGTAGCCTTCGCCCGGAAGCAGATAGCGGTCGCGCAGCGTGTCCTTGCCAAACTCGGTCAGCAGCTCGTCGCGTTTCGCGTCCGTCTTAATGTCGAACCGCGGGGCGTGGACGGCCTTCGAGCCGGTTGCGATCGTCGAGCCATCATCGCTCGGTACTTCTGAGCCGGTCGAAAAATCCATCGCGCTACCCCGTCCCTGTTCGGCCCCCTCGAGGGCCGTTTGTTCCTGACTTGTTCGAACTCGGAACCATCACAGCACCTTAGCCGCTTTCGGCGCTCTTCAGGAGCTTTTCACCCCCGCCTCCTGTGGAAAGCGGGCACAAATGTCCCCTCACCGGAATATAGGCATTCCGGTGCCGAAACACTAGTGATTGAGTGTTCCCCCTCGATCGCTACCAGCTATTGTGCCTCAACCATTTTTTGACGCAAGCGGTTAATCCACCGTCAACATAAAATCCTGTGGATTTGCCGCCATGCCCGTCCAACACGAGGCGCTCACCCTGAGCTTGTCGAAGGGGGCCGTTTCCGAACCTGGCACCGCGCTCGCGCTTCGACAGGCTCAGCGGGAGCGCTTGGGGCTGTTTAAATGGCGCTCATCCTGAACTTGTCGAAGGGCATTCCGGACGTGACATCGGCGTTCGGCCTTCGCCAGCTTCATTTGATTGCAACGACTCGGCTTGGGGACCATTGGCTCATTCCAACCGCAGCACGGAGTGGTACGATGGGATCCAAGCTTATCGCGGCGCTGATACTGCTGCTATCGATAGCCGCCGCGCCTCCCTCGCCACATGTCGATCAGCAGCGGATGTCAGACATCACGCGGACGCTAGCGTCCGACGAATTCCAGGGCCGGGCACCGGGAACGGCGGGCGAGACGAAGACGATCCCCTACCTCATCGAGCAGTTCAAGGCGGCGGGGCTGGAGCCGGCGGGGGAGCATGGCGGGTGGACGCAGGAAGTGCCGATGATCCACACCAGGCTCACCGGACCGATTGCGATTGCGGTGCGCGAGAATGGCGCGACCCGCACCTTGTCGCCGACCAATGACGTCGCCTTCTCGACGGTCCTCCCGATCACCGAGGCGAAGATCGTCGACGCGCCGATGGTATTCGTCGGCTACGGCGTGACCGCGCCCGAGCGCGGCTGGGACGATTTCAAGGGCGCCGACTTGCGCGGGAAGGTCGCGCTGTTCCTGGTCAACGACCCGGACTTCGAAGCAACCCCGTCCGACGACAGCTTCGGCAAGTTCGGCGGCAAGACGATGACCTATTACGGCCGCTGGACTTACAAGTTCGAGGAAGCGGCAAGGCGCGGCGCGATCGCCGCGCTGGTCATCCACGAGACCGAAGCCGCCGGCTATGGCTGGAACGTCGCCGGCGGCGGCGGCGGCGAGAATTACGCGATCGAGCTGGCCGCGGGTGCGCCGCGGCCGCCGCTGCTCGAAGGGTGGATCCAGGGGCCGGTCGCCGCCGACCTGCTTAAAGCAGCAGGCCTCGATTATGCCGCGCTCAAGCAGGCTGCGCGGAGCAAGGCGTTCGTGCCGGTCGACATGAAGGCGACCATGTCGGTGTCGACGCCGGTCAGCGTCGAGCGGATCACCAGCCATAATGTGCTCGGGAAGCTCACCGGGTCCAAATATCCCGACGAGACAATCAGCTATGGCGGGCATTGGGACGCCTATGGAATCGGCAAGCCGGATGCCAAGGGCCGGACGATCCGACCGGGCGCCGCCGACGATGCGCTGGGCCTTGCCGCCATGCTCGAGGATGCGCGGCTGTTCGCGGCGGGGCCGCGGCCGCAGCGGACTTTGGTCTTCGCCGCCTGGACGGCCGAGGAGCGCGGGCTGCTCGGCTCCGAATATTATGCGCAGCACCCGCTGTTCCCGATGGAGAAGATGGTCGCCAACCTGACTTTCGACACGCTGCAGTGGAACGGGCCGGTCAAGGACGCCGTGCTGGTCGGCAAGGGGCAGAGCGACATGGAGGACTATCTCGCGGCGGCGGCCAAGGCGCAGGGGCGGTACGTGACGCAGGAGAATCATCCAGAGCGCGGGCTGTTCTATCGCGCCGACCATTTCACCTTTGCCAAGCGTGGGGTGCCGGTGCTGCTCGATATGGCGCTCGCGGGCGCCTATGACATGGTCGACGGCGGCCGACCGGCGGGCGAGCGCTGGCTGACCAGCTTCACCACCACTTGCTATCACCAGACGTGCGACGCCTGGGCGCCGAACTGGAACCTCAAGGGCGCGGCGCAGGAGGCCGAGTTGTTCTACGCGATCGGCGCTCGTCTCGCGAACAGCCGCGCCTGGCCGCAGTGGCGGTCCACGTCGGAATTCGCGAAGGTTCGGGCGGCGAGCGCGGCGGCACGCGGGGCGATCGCGTCCACGCGGCCGGAGCGCGGGCGCTAGCCGGCCTTGCAGCAAGAGCTCGTGAAGTTATGAGACAGGCGTGACCGGCTTGCGAGGATATACTTGGCGCGTGAGAGCGCTGACCGGCGCGTTGCTCGCAGTCCTGCTCGCGGTTCGGCTGCTTAGTCCCGACGGGTTCATGCCGGCGTTCGACCGGGGCGCGGTGACGATCGTTGCCTGCCCCGATTACGACGCCGGGTCGGCGCCAATGGCCCATCACGGCGGGGCGAAATTCAAGTCGCAATGCCCCTATGCGGCCAGTGCCGGACCCGCGACGGACCCAGTTGTCTGGTTGCTCGCAACCGCGCTGATATTCGCCGCTGCGGCCGTCATGGGCCGGACCAATCAATTCCTCGAGCGCCAGCGCGTTCGAGTTCGGCCGCCGTCCCGAGCGCCGCCGCTTCCCGCCAGAGCCTAGCCATTTTTTTGCTCTCCGCGGCGCCGATGTGCGCGCCGCTAATGCGGGATAACCATGACCACCCACAATTTTCGTTCGCCGCGCGTTCGGCCATTCCTGTTGCTCGTTTCGATGATATCCACGCCCGCTTTTGCGGACCACCTTGGTCCGACGGGTTTCGGCGGCGCCGGCGGTGCCAGCGTGTTCACCCCCGATACGCTTGACGCCGGCCATTGGGCGACCAGCTTGCGCTTCACCCTGACCCGGCCCGAGCAAAGACCGGATGACGAACTGGCCGGGCTCGCCGCGCAGGACGTCCACGCCCACAACACCGATTACAATCTCGTCGCCGGCGCGAGCGTCGCTTACGGTATCACTCATCACCTGACCCTGTCTGCGGAACTTCCCTATGTTCGCCGCGACGATTTGCGCGAGGGCGGCCAGAGCCAGGTCGCTGGCGTCGCCGTGAATGGGGTCGAGGAGTTGGGCAGCGTCGCCGGGGTTGGCGATGTCAGCCTGCTCGCCAAATATCGCGTGACCGCGGGTGAAGGTCCCGGCCTTGCGCTGATCGGCGGGATCAAGCTGCCGACTGGAAGCACGCACCGGCATAGCCCCGGCAGCGAGCGGCTGGAGACCGAGCACCAGCCCGGTACCGGGAGTTGGGATCCGATCGTCGGAGTATCGGCTTCGGCGCCGCTGGGAATCGTCACGTTGACAGCGAGCGGCCGCTATCAATTCTCGGGCAAGGGCGCGCAGCACACCACGCTTGGCGACCGTTTCCAGGGCGGGCTCGCGCTGTCGCATCGCTTTGGCGAGCCTGCGCACGAGCATGGCATCTCGCGCAACCATCATCATGGCGACGAGATGGACGAGCATGCCGAACCACCGCATTCGAGCTGGGACGCGTTCGTGGAGCTCGCGGGCGAATGGGAAGGGCGCCAGCGCATCGACGGCGCGGTCGAGACCGAAAGCGGTGGCAAGTGGGCGTGGGTCGCGCCTGGCCTGCGCTACAATGCGGCGTCCGGCTGGTCGGCTTCCGCGGCGGTTGCGCTTCCCGTCTGGCAGCGAATCCGCGCACTCTCATCCGGACAATCGCTTTCGGTTGACGCTAAGCCTCGGCCGCGCCTTCTGAGCGGACTTCCGGCGCTAGTAGGCAGACGCGCCGGGTAGAGCGCGGGCGATTTCGTCCGGGCTTAGCTGGCGGTAGAATTTGAGCGTCGCGTCGTCACCACTCACCTGGCTCACGCGAACCGCGACGAACAGCGAACCCCGGCGCAGGATCGCATCGCAATCGCCGGTGATGCTTCGCACACCCGTGATGTGCGCGCTGGTTCGCGAGATGTCGCGGACGGTCACTTTCTGGGTGCTGAGCGGCGTGAAGAGCTCGCAGGCGATGAGGACCCGCGTCGGTTTCACGCGGCCAGAACCGCCAACGTTCGAGTGGGCGGTCATAGGCGCAATCCTGGCATGCTTAGCAGATCCATAGTCGTTCCCCCACCACGCCAGCAACGGGGGTAAGTCCGCAAGGGTTTAGAAAGTCCAAACGCGGGCGACCTCTGCCGTTCGCTTTTGGGACAGGGCCAACCGCGCGGCAGAACCCGTTGCCCGAGCATGGTAAGCCGGATGCTGGAATTTGACAGGAATTAACATGATGACCAGCAAGACTTTCATTCAGCGCGACGAGCGGCGGCCGGTGACGATGCACGGCTTTGCCCTGGGCTCGGAACGCGACTCCGACGTTGCCGTGTCCGACATGTCTTATGGCGGGTGCCGGATCCATTCGGCCGACGCGTTCAGCGAGGGCGAAATCGTCGAGCTTCGGATCATCAAGGTCGGCGTCGCGTCGGCCGAGATTCGCTGGGCCGACGATGGCCGTGCCGGCGCCAAATTCCTCAGTTAACCGGCCAGTGAACCGGGACACGCGCCGGCGGCGGATCGCGCGCGTGCTCGCGGCGGCGTGGCGTTCTTCCTGCTGGGTGGGATGACGGCCAGCGCACTCTCGATGCTTGGGCCAACCCCAACATGCCGCAAAGGCCGCCGCGCTCGCCGCTCGGCAGCCAGCAGCAGCTCACTGAACTGGTCTCATTAGGCGCCAGCCGGCCACGACCGGCCGATCAACCGCCTACCAATCAATAGTTAGGAAAATGATGGGGCGCTGGCTGAGCTGGCGACCGTCAACTGCGCCGAACCGCGGCGTACCCGCCAGCCGATCAATCCGAAGCCGAGGAGCATCATCGCCCAGGTCGTCGGTTCGGGCACCGCCGGCGTGGGAACGAGGTCTCCCGTCGGCGGGCTGACGATCGGTGTCGAGCCGCCACCCGGAGTAGACCCGCCACCCCCCGGCGATGAACCGCCTGGCGTCACAATGGATGGGCCGCCTCCGCCTCCCGGAGTGACGAAGGTCGCCAATGTCGGGGACGCGAGTTGCGCAAACGGGACGGGGCTCGCAAGTTCGACCGGTGCCGCCGTTGCAGCAGGCAGGAGAATTTTGGCCAGAGCCGTCGGCGACGGCGCTTCGGTTTTCGCAGGAGCAAGCGGAGCGCGTGCTCTCGCGAGCGCGCGCGATGCCTTCATCTTGGTGAGCATTGCCTCCGTGCGCTCGCCGGGCGAGCGTTGCCCCAACAGGTCGGCAAGGCTTCTGGCCTGGCTGACCGCCGCGAATAATGGATCGCTGCCCGTGGCGGCCGCGATCGCGAATATGGTCCCCGCACCGAGAAGGGCGGCAACACCGGCCGCGAGCCCATAACGCCGGCGGCGGCGCGACCGCTGCCTTTCGCGAGCGGCGCGCGAGCGCTGGATTGCGCGAGTGATATTCGGTTGGGGTCCTGCCACATCCATGCCGCCACTGGCCGTCAATCGCTGCTTGCCTTCAAGGTTAACAAACCCACCGCCTCATTTTGGGGCAATGGCTTCGTGCGCCGTTGCCATCGCGGGCATGGTGAACGACCAAGTAACGGTTCGAAGCAGAATTGGCAGTTGGAACATGCGAAGCCTCGGTATTGCAACCATCATGAGCGTCATGGCGACGGTCGGCGCGCCGTCGATCCCGCCGGCTAGCGGCCAGCCGATGGTTACCGCGAAGTCGGCCCAGGCCTTCGCCAATTGCTTCATCAAGGATCAAAACCGGCGCTCGGCAGCATGGGCATTCGCCCCGAATGCGAAGGGCGGCATGTTCTCGAACGTCGGTGCACGCTCGATCGCCAAGCCTTATTTCGTCCGCATCAGCGATCGTGGCCAACATCGCGAAATCCGAATTGAGGACGCCGCGCCGAAGAGCGCCGCTGCAAGAGGAGTTAACCGATGCATCTGACCGCCGACAATCCCGGGCGCCGGCTGCGGCGCGTTTCCCGACGCGCCCATGCGGCCTGCGACAAGAGCTTGTCGCCGCGAGTCTGAGGCGTATCTCAAAGGAGAGCCGACGATGATGGCCACCGATACGAGGCCGAACGACGGCGCTGTCAAACCGGACGAACGGCGCGCCAATGCGCGAGTGGCGATGAACGACGAAGTCATCGTCCGTCGGCTCGGCGGCTTCAACTTCGAAGTTGCGCTTCGCGACATGTCGTCGGGCGGATGCCGGGTCGAGATGCTCGAGCCGGCGGAGATTGGCGATTTAGCCGTCGCGCGCCTGCCGAAACTCGAACCACTCGGCGCCCGCGTGTGCTGGGCCGACGGCACCACCACCGGCCTTCAGTTCCACACCACGATCCATCCAGCGGTGTTCGAGCAATTGCTCACCCGGATGACCCAGGGCATCCCGGCCGCCGCGTAAAGAAAGCGTGGGGAAAACGGCGGTCCCGCAAGCTTAACTCGACGTGCGTCGCGCAAGGCGCGATGCTGCCGTCGATGCGGGGCTCGATCCTCATTTTCGGCGCCTTCTTGTTCGCGATGGCGACCGCAGCCAGCGCCACTGATCCCATTTGCGCCGATCGCCCTGGCAAATCGAGCGAGACCTGCACGGTGCCCGCAGGACATTGGCAGGTCGAGACCGGCCTCGCCGACTGGAGCATTCAACGCAGCGACGGCGAGCGCGACACCTCACTCGTGATCGGCGAAACGACGATCAAATATGGGCTGAGCGACCGATCGGACATCGAGATCGACGTGACGCCCTGGCAGCGTGAGACGAGCCGCGGGAACGGCTCACATGACAGCGCCAAGGGCGTCGGCGACACCCGCATCCAATACAAGCAGCAGCTGACTCCGCTTAACGGCGCGCTCCAGGTCTCGGCCTATCCCTATGTGAAAATTCCGACCGCGCGCCAGCCGCTCGGCAATGGCAAGTGGGAAGCGGGGCTGTTGGTTCCGATTGCCTATTCGATCCCGAAATCGCCGATCAGCATCGCCTTGACTCCGGAGGTCGACTGGGCCGCCGACAGTGACGGTCATGGATACCACGCGGCGATGGTGCAGGTCGCGAGCGTCGGCTGGCAGACGAACGATGCCTTGAACCTCTCGGCGGAAATCTGGAGCAAGTGGGACTGGGACCGGGCGGGCACGGCAAAGCAACTCTCGGCCGACGGCGCGGCTGCCTATCTCGTCAGCCAGGACGTGCAGATCGACGGCGGGATCAATGTCGGGCTCAACCGGCAGACGCCGGACGTGGAGCTTTATGCCGGCATTTCAGAGCGCTTCTGAGAAGCGGCTGTTCCCTCAGTCCTGATAGGCCGGCAAGGACCAGCCGCGCCTGATTGCCGCGCCGCGAAGGGCGAAACCGGCGATGATCGCGGCTGCAGCGGCGGGCCACACCGTCAGGCCGGCAAGGCTCAGTCCGACGAACAGGCCCGCCGAGAGCGCGGCGGCGGTCACGTAGAGCTCCGGCCGCATCAGGATCGAGGGCTCTCCCGGCGAGTACGTCGCGGACGATGCCGCCGATACAGGCGGTGAGGACGCCCATGGCGAACGCGGGCACGGGCGCCACTCCGAACCCCAGGGCCTTGGCCGCGCCATAGGTTGAGTAAGCGGCGAGCCCGGCGGCGTCGAACCACAGCAGGGCCTGCTCCGAAAAGCGGCGCCGGCTCACTGCCCACACCGCCAGCGCGGCACCGATGCAGATGAGGAGGGTGGAGTTGGTGTGCACCCAGAAAACCGGCGCACCGATCAGCAGATCGCGGAGCGTTCCGCCGCCGACACCGGTCACCACCGCGAAAAAAATGAAGGTGACCAGCGTCTGACGCTTCTCCGCAGCAAGCAGCGCGCCGGAGACGGCGAACACCGCAATCCCAAACACATCGAGAACGACCAGCGCATCGGAAAAGCCGGGAACGAGCGGTGCCTTCATCGATCTGCCAATGCGGTGACGGGCGACGCGCGCGCAACGACTAATGCTTATCCATTTCCCTCTGCGCTTCCTGGAACCAGCCGCGCTCCGCGACCCCGCGTTCATGCGCGGCAATCTCGCGCGGCTTGGGCTGCGGCTGGTTGCCGGGAAAGGCGATGATCATGATCGCGATTGCAAGCATCGCCGAGCAGACCGAGGACGAGCGAGGAACGGCACGGTCGAGAGCAGACAGCCGCGGCGCTTTCGGGCTGGGTCCGCGTCTGGCTCGGCGCTTGCGCGGCGAAAGCGGCGCTTGTGCGCCAGGGCGAGCGACATAAGCGTCGGGCCGGGTCCAGGGCGGCCCGGCGCCGGAGCTCGACCAATAGGCTCCTTCTTCACGCGCGCGCTAGGTGCGCCTCGGCCGGTCCTGCATTGCAAGGAGCACGCCGCAAAAATGACGCGCGGCGCCGAGCCGGGGCGCGAACGCGCCGGATCAGCCTTTGGGCGCAGGTTGAACTCGGCGAGCTCTTCGCGCGCCGCAGCTGACGTTGACGGTCGTCGACCGGCGGCGCTGTTTGGGATCGTCGCGGTACGTCCCACCAATTGTCGGGCGCGCCGTAGGCCGGTGTCGTTGATCGTGATGGTCGGCGCGATCTCGGCGCTGGTGCCGGTCACGACCGGCGGGTTGAGCACCGCCTTGTAGCGCGAGTCCGAGCGATAAGACCTTGCCTTTGACGATGATATTGCCGTCCTTGCCGCGCGACGCCGACCAGCCCTTCGTCTCGCCGTCCTTGAAGAAGCAATAGGCCGGCTTCTTCTTCGGCTGCGCCGGTTGGCGGCGGCCTGGTTCGGCTGCCGCCATCGTCTCGACTGGCCGCACGCCGAGCAGCACGGCGGCAGCCCAAACAGGATGTAGATCGATTGCGCATGTTCCTCCCCTCTGACCCCGCCTTGGAGCCAAAGGAAGGGTCCCGGATCAAGTCCGGCATGACGTGCGTCAGCCGATCGGGTTGCCGCTCTCTTCCTGCTCGAACAGATCGGCCGCGACGTCGGCATTGGCGCTGAGGCGGACCTTGTCGCCTTCGACATCGGCGACCAGGCCGCGCGGGATGTAATGATGATGCTCTTCATGGCCGACGCCGCTGTCGGCGCGGATCATCTTGATGCGGTCGCCTTCGACCCGGTCGACGGTGCCGAGATGCGCGCCGTCGGCGCCGATGATTTCCATATGCTCGCGAATGTCTTCGAAGCCGCTCATCATTCTCCTCCTGCCATCTCGCGCTTCGCTCCGGCCCAACGCGCATGCGTCGCGCTACGCATGCTCCGCACGGTCATGCAGCGGTTGTTCGCGACCACCGCCCGCCTAAGTCCGCCGCCTATGGCCGATATTCGAACCACCACCGCTCCCCGACGCCCAGACCGCTCCCGAAGCCCCGCCGTCCCCACCCATGTCGCGATCCGCCGCGAGGATTATCGGCCGCCCGACTGGCTGGTGCCGGAGATCAGGCTGGACTTCGACCTCGGCGCTCGAGCGGACGCACGGTCCGGGCGACGCTCAGCGTCGAGCGCAACGGCGAGCACGACCGGCCGCTGCGGCTCGACGGCGACGAGATCGAAACTGCTGTCGGCCAAGGTCGACGGCGCGGACGCCGCAACTGGCGGATGGACGGGCCGACAACTGGTCATCGAGATCGCCGGCGACCGCGCGACGGTCGAGACCGAGGTCGAGATCCACCCCGCCGCCAACACCAAGCTGATGGGCCTCTACGCCTCGAACGGCATGCTGTGCACGCAGTGCGAGGCGGAGGGTTTCCGCCGCATCACCTTCTTCCCCGACCGGCCCGACGTGCTGTCGAAATATCGCGTGCGGATGGAAGGCGACGCCGGCGGCGTTCCCGATCCTGCTGTCGAACGGCAACCGCGTCGCGGCGGGCGAGAGCGGCCGACGGGCGCCACTGGGCCGAGTGGGAGGACCCGTTCCCCAAGCCCTGCTATCTGTTCGCGCTGGTCGCCGGCGACCTGCAGGCCAACCGCGACAGCTTCACGACGATGAGCGGCCGCAAGGTCGATCTCGCCATCTGGGTGCGCGAGGCCGACCTGCCCAAGACCGCAGCACGCGATGGACAGCCTGAAGCTGGCGATGGCGTGGGACGAGAAGGTCTATGGCCGCGAATATGATCTCGACCAGTTCAACATCGTCGCCGTCAGCGATTTCAACATGGGGGCGATGGAGAACAAGAGCCTCAACATCTTCAACTCGGCCTATGTGCTCGCCGACCAGGAAACCGCGACCGACGCCGACTTCGACAATATCGCGCGGGTCGTCGCGCACGAATATTTCCACAATTGGTCGGGCGACCGGGTCACCTGCCGCGACTGGTTCCAGCTGAGCCTGAAAGAAGGCTTCACCGTGTTCCGCGACCAGAGCTTCTCGGCGCGATGTCGGCAGCCCGGCGGTCAAGCGGATCGAGGATGTGCGCGTGCTTCGCGCGCGTGCAGTTCCCCGAGGACCAGGGGCCGCTCGCGCACCCCGTGCGGCCCGACAGCTACATCGAGATTTCGAATTTCTACACCGCGACCGTCTACAACAAGGGCGCCGAGGTCATCCGGATGTTCGCACACCGTGCTGGGGCCGGAGAAGTTCCGCACGGGCACCGACCTCTATTTCGACCGCCATGACGGCGAGGCGGCGACCTGCGACGATTTCGTCAAGGCGCTGGAGGACGGCAGCGGGGTCGACCTGTCGGCGTTCAAGATCTGGTACAGCCAGGCGGGCACGCCAAGGTGCAGCGCGCGGCTGGAGCATGACGCCGCGGCAAAGCGCGCGACGCTGCACCTCGAGCAGCATGAGGAGCCGACCCCGGGCCAGCCGGTCAAGCAGCCGATGCCGATCCCGCTGAAGACCGCGCTGATCGGCGAGGAGAGCGGCGCGGAGATCTGCGCCCGAACAGCTGATCGTGCTCGATCAGCCGACGCAGAGCGTCACGTTCGACAATGTCACCGAAACGCCGTTGCTGTCGATCAACCGCGAATTTCTCGGCGCCGGTGGTGCATGACGCCGAGCGGCGGCCGGACGAGCTGGAGCGGCTGGCGCAGGCCGATACCGATCCGTTCGCGCGCTACGAGGCGATGCAGGAACTGATGATGGCGGCGCTGATCGCCGGCGCGCGCGGCGAACCGGTCGATGCCGAGCCCGTGATTCGCGCGATCGGCGCGACGCTGCAGTCGAACGCGCTCGATCCGGCCTTCAAGGCCGAAGCGATCCTGCTGCCGAGCGAAACGCCTGATCGCCGACCGGATGGACATGGTCGATCCCGACGCGATCCATGCGTCGCGCGAGGCGCTGCGCGCAGGCGATCGGGACGGCGCTGCGGGACGACCTCCTCGCCGCGCACCGCCCGGCGGAGTCGCCGGCGACGACCTCTCGCCCGATGCCAAGGGCATGCGGCGAATGCGAAGTGTCGCGCTGGGGTTGATCGCCGCCGCCGATGGCCGGCAAGCGGCGGCGCTGGCCAAGGCGCAGTTCGAGGCAGCGGACAATATGACCGATCGACAGGGCGCGCTCGTCATGCTCGTGTCGCTCCAAGCGCCGGAGCGGCAAGAGGCGCTCGACGCCTTCTACGAGCGCTTCCAGGACGATGCGCTGGTGCTCGACAAATGGTTCGCGATCCAGGCCTCGGCCCAGCGCCCCGACACCGTCGACCAGGTGCTGAAGCCTTGCCGGCCATCCCGACTTCACGATGACCAACCCCAACCGCCTGCGCTCGCTCGTCGGCACGTTCGCCGGCAATCAATGGGCGTTCCACTCGGCCGACGGGCGCGGCTACGGATTCCTCGCCGACATGATCATCGCCGCCGACAAGCTCAATCCGCAGATCGCGGCGCGGCTGGTGACGCCGTTCGGCCGCTGGCGGCGGTTCGAGCCGAAGCGTTCAGCGATGATGCGCGAGGCGCTCGAGCGGATCGTGGCGACGCCGGGCCTGTCCAAGGACGTGTTCGAGCAAGTGAGCAAGTCGCTGGCATAAGGTTGCCCGGGCCTGGTGCGATGGAAGGTGCATCCTATTGGCGCAGTGTCCGCTTTGGGTGGAAAGCTGATGCTACCGGCTGATTGACAAAGTTCGGCAGAGCCGCCGCACGTCCCCGGAAATGCCGATGCCGCCTGAGTTGGGTCTGACTCCGAGTGCATTAAATCGTCGCAACAACGACCTCGCATTGGAATCACGCTCCTCGAGATGAAAGCGGGCAATCTCGACCTGGCGTTCGATGAGGTCCCGGTTCTGCGGCTTGTCGGCGCTGGCGAGTGACGCGGCGAGCTCCTCCCAACTTTGCTGTTCGTCAAACAGATAGCGCTGCTCATTGGCGATGAAATCGTAAGCGCCGGCGTATTCAAGTCGACTCCCTCAGCCCCAGGTGCGTCGCCGCGGGGCTGGTCTTGGCAATATCCCACGTGCTCGAATGATCGTTCCACAGAAATGGCCGTTCCGGATTGGTGATCCGGGCTCCCTGAGAAGCAGTCGACGCCCACTGCTCGATCGCATCGAGACGCGCCAGCATGCAGGGATCCTGCGCGAGGTTTTCTTCCGTTCGGGCTCGGTCGGCGCTCAATTCCACCCGCATGGCGGCGCGCAACTCGCCAACTTCCGAACGCCAGTGCATCGTTGCGATAATTTGTTCAGCTCCCAGGGCAATGAGAACGCCGATGACGATGATCCCGACCTCGCCGGCAAACTCGCGCCATCCGTGCAGCGGCTTCGGAAGATGAATGTGCATGTAGATGACCCCTCCACAGCTGTTGTAACGGCCATTGAGGCTTGGTGGCTAATGGCAGCTTTGGGTCGAAAGCAGACCTTACCCCCTCACCCCCGCGCCTTCCTTGCCGCATAGCGAGCGTCGCGTGCAGCCTGGCGGTCCGCTTCCGTCGGCTCCGGTACTGCGGCCTTCGCGGCGGCTTCGGCCTTGGCCTGTGCCGCGGCTTCCGCAGCGGCTTTTCTTGCAAGCGCCTTCTCGGCCCGGGCGGCTTCCCGCTTCGCCGCGGCGGCCTTGCGCTCGGCAACCACCTGTTCGCCCGGTTCCGGCCGGAGCCGAAGCTGTTCCAGGGCCTTGTTCTTTGCCCTTGCCGCCTGGCTGGCGCGGTCCTGAAAGGATGGATTGAACGAGGTCATGCTGCCGGATCTCCTGTTGGGTCACCGCATGGAGGATTTCGGACCGAAGCCATAGCCGTAATTCGCTCAGATCAGTCCTGGCGGGGGAGGATCATCGCCTCCGGACCCGCGAGCTGCCGATCAGGACGAGACCCACGACCGCGAGGATCGCGCCGCGGGCGACCCACGGCCGCTGGTCGATCATGAAACTCGAGGCCGGCCAGTGGATCAGACCGGCGCCCTGGCCGACCCACAGCAATCCCATCAGAACCGCGGCGAGGCCGACGATCAGCGCGGCACGCCTCAAAACCGCTCCAGAACTAACTGCCGATCCACTTGGCGACGTCGAGCGCGACCTGGTTGGCGGCGCGGTTGAGCGCGGGGCCGACGCTTGGCGCGGTGCCGTCGGCGGGGGCGGTGGCGGTGAAGCGGCGGGTCTCGACCCGGTTGCCGCCCGCGGTCGAGAGCGCGGCATCGTAGCTGACCACGACCTGGCCGGTCGATGCGTCATAGCCGAACCGCTGCAGAACGCCGGTGACCGTGAGGCCGGGATCGAGCGACGTCTGGCCGGAATCGAGCACCACGCGGTTGGTGGTGCGGCGAACGGTTTCCGCCAGCAGGTTCTGGAACAGGCTGGCCGGCAGATCGACGAGGGTGAGGTTGGTCACATATTGAACGTCGGTCGGCGTGACCTGGACCGGCACGCGCACGGCGCCAGTTCCTTCGGCATAGGCCGGCATCTGGATCGTGACCGCCTGGCCCGGCGGCGACGGTGCGGGCGATCTGCGCGGGCGCCGCCGCTTCCGGCGTCAGCGTTACCAGGGTCGTCGGTGGCTTGCCGCCGCCACCGAGCAGCCCGCCCAGCGAGCAGCCGGTCAGCGCGAAAGCCAGCGCGAGCGCGCCCGCGAGTCCGGTTGAGCAACCTCATTTGCGTTTTCCTGGTTTGTAATCGGGCAGCTTGGCGGGCCCAGCGCGCCGCCGATCCCCTGCTGATTGACGCGGTTCGAGACCTGCTGGAGCGACTGCGAGAGCTCACGCAGGTCATGCACCAGCTTGTTCGCCTCGGGCAGCGTCGACTTGCTGAAATTCTGCACGCCCGGCCGCGCGTCGCTGATGATGTTGTTGAGGTTCTCGGCCGCCTGCTGGACCGAGGCGATCGCCTTGTTGAGGTTCTGCACCGCGGGCTTGCCGTCGTCATTGACCAGGCGATCGGTGTCGTTGGCGAGCTTGGCGACATTGTTGGCGGCAATCGCCGCGTTCTGCGAGGCGGATTTGATCGCCGCGATCGTGTCGCCCATTTCCGGCGCGTGCTTGCGGAGTTCCTGGGTCGTCGGTCGATATTCTCGAGGATGTCGGCGATCGAATTCTGGTTCTTGTCGGACAGCAACTCGGTCAGCCGCTCGGTCAGCCGCTGGATCCGGTCGATCAGCTCCGGCGCGCTGTTGAGGAGCGCGCTGATCCCGCCCGAGGTCGCCGGAATGACGGGGCAGCCCTGCGGGCCCATCTGCTCGATCGGCGGACGGCCGCGCTCGGCGCCCGCAAGCTGGATTTCCGAGACGCCGGTGAAGCCGACGCCGTGGATTTGCGCGCTGGTGCCCTGGAGGACCGGGGTTTGCTGATCGACGTCAACCCGCACCCAGACAAACTCCGGCCGGTTGGGCAGCAGCGAAATCTTTTTCACTTGTCCGACCGGCACGCCTGAGAAGGAGACGTTCGACCCCTTATTGAGGCCGCCAACGCCCTGTGCGAAGTAAATGTCGTAGCATTTGGTCGACTTGTTCGAGAGGCCGGCGAGCCAGACGATGAACAGCAGCACGCCGGCGAGCAGCGCCACCGTCACCGCGCCGACCATCACGTAGTTCGACCGCGTCTCCACTAGGCTTTCGCCCCTTCTTCATAACTTTGGGCCGCGTTGCGTCCGCGCGGCCCGTTAAAATATTCCTGTATCCAAGGATGGTCCAAAGCCAATAATTCCGCAATCGTTCCGACCGCAATCACCTTCTGGTCGGCGATCACGGCGACGCGGTCGCAGATCGCGTGCAGCGTATCGAGGTCGTGGGTGATCAGGAACACGGTGAGGTCGAGCCGCTTCTGCAGCGAGCGGATCAGCTCGTCGAAGGCCGCTGCGGCGATCGGGTCGAGGCCGGCGGTCGGCTCGTCGAGGAACAGCAGTTCCGGGTCCAGGGCGAGCGCTCGCGCCAGTCCGGCGCGCTTGACCATGCCGCCGGACAGCTCCGAGGGATATTTGGGGCCGGCGTCGGCGGGCAGGCCGCCCATCGCGATCTTGTAGGACGCGATCTCGTCGAGCAGCGGCGGCTTGATGAAGGGAAAATATTCCCGGATCGGAACCTCGACATTTTCGGCAACGGTGAGGGTCGAGAACAGGGCGCCGTTCTGGAACAGGATGCCCCAGCGGCGGCGGATGTTCTTCGCCTCGTCCTCGGTCCGGCCGACCATGTTTTCGCCGAGCACCTGGATCTCGCCCGCTTCCGGCGTCTGGAGACCAATGATCGAGCGGAGAAGCACCGACTTGCCGGTGCCGGAACCGCCGACCACGCCGAGGATTTCGCCGCGGCAGACGGTGAGGTCGAGGCCATCGTGCACGACCTGGTCGCCAAAGGCATTGCGCAGGCCACGGACGGTAATGATCGGGTCACAGTCCTCGGGAACGCCCGTCATACCCAACCGATCGAACTGAAGAAGACCGCAAAAACCGAATCGAGAACAATTACCAGGAAGATCGACTGGACGACGGCGTTGGTCGTCCGGCTGCCGACTTCCTCGCTGTTGCCCTCGACCAGCATCCCCTGGAAGCAGCCGGCGAGCGCGATGATGAAGCCGAACACCGGTGCCTTGATGAGCGCAATCCACAGGTCGGTGAGCGGAATCACTTCCTGCAGCCGCTGGATATAGGTCAGCGGCGGGATCTGCAGGTCGAGCCAGACGAACAGCCCGCCGCCGACCAGCGACGCGATGATCGCCCAGAAGCCGAGCAGCGGCATCATCAGCACCGATGCCATCATGCGCGGAAGCACCAAAGCCTCGATCGGCGAGACGCCGATCGTGCGCATGGCGTCGATCTCCTCGGTGATCTTCATTGTGCCGAGCTGCGCGGCAAAGGCCGAGCCCGAGCGGCCGGCGACCATGATCGCGGTCATCAGCACGCCGAGCTCCCGCACCGTGATCCGGCCGATGAGGTTGATGGTGTAGACCTCGGCGCCGAACTGGGCGAGCTGGACGGCACCCTGCTGGGCGATGACGACGCCGATCAGGAAGCTCATCAGGCCAATGATCCCGAGCGCGCGAACGCCGACCACGTCGAAGCGCTGGACGACGGCATTGACCCGGAATTTCTTCGGCCGGCGGATAATGTTGGCGAAGCCGATCAGGGTCGCGCCAAAGAAGCCAAGCAGGCCGACTAGAGTCGTGCCAGTTTCCGCGACCCATTGGCCAAGCTCGCGCAGGCCGGCCATGAAATTGTGCGGCTCGTCCGGGGTCACCCGCGCCGGCTTGTCGAATTCACCGACCTGCTTGAGCAGGCTGACTTCATCGCGGCTGGCGCCGATCACCTTGGCATTGCGGTCGCGCTGGGCGCGGTAGACGAGCCAGGCGCCGACCGTGTCCATGCGATCGATATCGCTAAGGTCGATGGTGAGCGGGTCGTGGAGCGCGTCGATCTCGCGCTGCGTCGTCGCCGCCCGCGTGATCGTGAGCGCTCCCGCGACCCGGTAGACCGAGCCGTGCTGGTGATCCGTGTCCTGCCCCGCGACCTCAGCCATGCGGGCGGATGAATGCGCGAAATGGCCCCGAGGGGCAAGCGCGGCGGAACAGCGCGCCCCTTCCCTGCCGAGTCCGGCCCGCTTATGCGCTGCTGCCGATGGCCGATGAAATGCCACTGCTGTTCGTTCCGGTCGGCGACAATCCCGCGCGCCCGTTCGGGATGGACGCGCGCGAGCGGGTGTGCCGGCTGGCGGTGAACGCGGGCTTCGAATGCGCCGAGGAGCCGGTGCCGGGACGGCCGGTGCTGCTGGCCAGCATGAAATATGCCTGGGACCCGCTCTGGCTCAAGGTGATGCGCGAAAGACCAGGCGTCGCGATGACGTCGGGGGATCGGCCGATCATGGTCCACGTTCCGGCTGATCGTGACGCCTCCGGTGCCGAAAGAAGCCTCGATCAGGGCACCGTGCCGGAGGGCTACGACCGGCTGGAATTCAATGACCGCCGAGCTTAGCAATCAGGTGCTCCGCAAACGCGAACGGCCCTTTGCGATGGTCCTCGACCCCGCTGATCCCGAGCCGGTCGAGCGAGCGGCTTACGATGCCGCCTACAAGGGCGTGACCGACATCCTGACGCTCTATCTGTGGCGAAGCCGGCCTTCTACCTGACTCGGTGGGCGGCCAAAGCGGGGCTCAAGCCCAATTTCATCACCCTGATTGGCGCGATCCTGTGCCTGCTCGCTTTCTGGCTGTTCTGGATCGGCGATTACTGGCTTGGAATCGCGTCGGGCTTCGGCTTCATGGTCCTCGACACCGTGGACGGGAAGCTCGCGCGATGCACCGGTGCGTCGTCCAAGTGGGGCAACGCGTTCGACCATGGCATCGACCTCGTCCATCCGCCCTTCTGGTGGTGGGCGTGGGAACATGGTCTCAGCCGCCTACGGCCGCCCGCTCGAGCCTTTCTCTGCGACGATGGTGCTGTGGGTGATTATCGGCGGCTATGTCGCGCAGCGGGCGATCGAGGGCCTGTCGATCAAGCGATTCAACGGGATGGAGATCCACGTCTGGCAGCGGCTCGACAGCCGGTTCCGGCTGATCACCGCACGCCGCAACCCGAACATGGTGATCCTGACCGCCGCGCTGCTATTTCGGCGCCCCGACAGCGGGCTGGTGCTGGTCGCGTGGTGGACGCTGATCAGCCTGATCTTCCACGCCGTCCGTCTCGCGCAGATGACTGAGCGCCAGGCCCGCGGGCAGAAGCTCACGTCCTGGCTCGACGCGTGACCTATACCGCGATCGTGCTTGCGGGCTCGCGCCCGGGGCGCGATCCGTTCGCGGCGCAATTCGGGACCGACCTGAAGGCACTGGTGGCAGTCGGCGGCGAACCGATGGTCCGGCGGCCGGTACGAGCATTGCTCGCGAGCGAGAGCATCGGGGAGGTCGTGGTCCTGACTCAAGCGCCGGACCGGCTTGCTGCCGTGCTTTCGAGCGACCCGCGATGTCGCTTCGGGAGTCGCGCGGCACGATCGCCCAAACGATGATCGAACTCCTGCGACGACCGGCGTCCGCTGGCCGCTGCTGGTGACGACGGCGGATCATGCATTGCTCGACCCGGCGATGGTGGAGCAGTTTGCGCGCGAGCGCGCGGGCGCGGACATCGCGGTCGGCGTGGTCGAGCGCCGGCAATTTGATGCGACGTTTTCCCGACGCACAGCGGACCTGGCTCAAATTCCGTGGCGGGGCTTATACCGGCGCGAACCTGTTCGCGCTTCGTTCGCCGGATGTCGCACCAGCGATCAGCTTGTGGCGCTCGGTCGAGCAGGACCGAAAAAAGGGCTGGCGGATGATCGCGCTCGCCGGGCCATTTGCTTTGCTCGGTGTCGCCTTGCGGTTGCTCGGCATCGATGCCGTGCTGGCGCGGCTTGGCCGCAAGCTCGGCCTGACGATCGCGCGCGGTGCGGCTAAGCGATCCGCTCGCCGGCATCGATGTCGACAAGCCCGCCGACCATAGTCTGGTCGAGGCAATCCTGGCGGGAAAGGCATGAGCGATCTTGCCATCTATGACATGGACCGGACGGTGACTCGGCGCGCGACCTACACGCCATTTCTGCTCCATTGCGCGGTGCAGCGCGCGCCGTGGCGGCTGCTGTTCCTGCCGTTCGTCGCGCTGTCGATGCTCGCTTACGGCGCGCGCCTGATCGACCGGGCGCGTTTGAAGGAAATCAATCACCACCTGCTGCTGGGCGCGCGATCCATCCGCGCGACCTGCAGCCGCTGGTCGAGAGCTTTGCGGAACAGCAGCTCGCGACCAACATCCGCCCCGGCGCCCGCCGGGCAATCGCGCGCGACAAGACGGAAGGGCGGCGGCTGGCCTTGGCGACCGCCTCCTACCGCCTGTACGCCGATGCGATCGCGGAGCGGCTCGGCTTCGATGACGTGATCGGCACCGGCTCTGTCATCGGCCTCGACGACCGCGTCCACGCCAGGATCGCCGGCGAGAATTGCTACGGTCCCGCCAAGCTGCGGATGATCGCCGACTGGGTCGAGAAGTCAGGCCTCAAGGGCGAGCACGGCCACGTCCGCTTCTATTCCGATCACGTCTCGGACCGGCCCGCGTTCGAATGGTCGGACGAGCCGGTCGCCGTAAACCCGCACGGCAAGCTGAGGCGGCTGGCGGAGCAGCGTAACTGGGCAATCGAGGACTGGGGTTAGTTCGTTCGGTTTTCCCAGACATGTGGAGTTGGTCGGCTCCTGCGCTACGTGCAACCAGAGCGACGGCCATTGAGTTGATCACCTCGAGGGATGGCCAGGTGAGAAACCGGGCTTAGATGCTGAACCGGACTGCGATGCGGGTGCCGTTGCTACCGTCGATTTCGGCTTCTCCGCCAATGGCGCTGGCAAGCGTGCGGATGAGACGCAAGCCCAGCGCGCCTTCGCGCGTGGTCGCAGCAAATCCCACGCCGTCGTCGGCTATGGTCAACGTCGCCTCGTCCCCGTCGTGATGACAATCGACCCGGATCGTGCCTTGCCGCCCTTCCGGAAAGGCATATTTCATCGCGTTGGTGAGCGCCTCGCTGGCGATCAGTGCAAGGTTGATCGCCAGCGACGTGTCCAGCGCCAGCTCGTCGATATCGACGATCAGCGCAATCCGATCGCCGCCCAGGGACTGGTGGGTCTCGCTGCAGATCAAGGTCAAATAGGCGCGGAAAGACGTCCGCTGCTCGCCTGGAGATTGGCTGTTGAGCATCAGGTGCGCGGCGGCGATGTTGCCCAGGCGGCGGATCGCGCTTGCCAATTCGAGCCGCACTTCCTCGTTCTTGGTGGCGTGCATTTGCAGGCCGAGCAGCGACATTGCAATCTGGATGCTGTTCTTGGCGCGGTGGTTTACCTCGTGAAGCATGGTTCCGCTGTCGAGGAGTCGACTCTCGGCGGCGAGCAGCGACGCGGCGAGAACGACCTCACGGTCGCTGGCTTGTCCCGCCTGACCATGCAAGCTGTCGATCTCGTCGTGGAGCAGTCGGATGGTGCGCTCGTCCGTCGTCTCGAACGGGGCGACGTTGCTTGCCTGGCCAGGCATCGGTTCTCCGCAAATGAAGGGTGATCGAGCGTCTCAGTTCGCTGCCGGCAGTCCCGAAGGAAGCGGCAGCGAAGAGAGCTTATCAAAACGGGAGCAGGGAGTCTTGCCTGCCCTGCACGCAGTCGGGCGAACGATTGGCTTCGATGAACCTCACTCGCCGCCCGGCGCACCCAAGGGAGGGGCGGGGCATTGAGGAGATTTCCGATGCTACGCACGCTACGACTGGTTGCGGCGGCGGCGATCATGCTGTCGTCGGGACTTGCGTCAGCCCAGACCGCGCCCGGCAATGGCCAGAACAACGGCGCGGGATATTGGCATTCCAACACCGGCCGCGCGGCCGGTCAGCCCGATCAGGACTGTGAGTTCTTGATCGAGAACGGCCTCGGCGCAGCGCCGGGCAATTCCGGCACCGCCAAGGGCGGCGGCTCGCCATTCACGGGCGAGGACAGCACGGCTGGCTCGCATTACGCGGGTTCGCAGCCGCAGAATTCGCGCAATACGGCGTCCGTCTCGCAGTACGACGTCGCCTGCGCGAACCAGCCGCTCTAACTGCGGTCGAGAATGTGATGGTGCCCCGCCCGGCCGGGCGGGCCACCTTCCTCACACCGCGTTCAGTGCGTTGGCGAAATCTGCGATGAGGTCGTCGGCGTCCTCCACCCCGATCGAAATCCGCACCAGGTTGGGCGTGATGTCGAGCTGCTTCTTGCGCTCCTCGGGAACCGACAGATGGGTCATTGCGGCGGGGGCACTGGCCAGGGTCTCGGTGCCGCCGAGGCTGACCGCGAGATTGGCGATTTGCAGCGCGTCGAGGAATGCGAAGGCCTCCTTCTCGCCGCCCTTCAAATAGAGCGAGAAGGTCGAGCCGGGGCCGCTGCAATGGCGGCGGTAGATGTCGGCCTGGCGCGAGCCCTCCTCGAGGAAGCCGAGGTAGCCGATCTTTTCGACCTTGGGGTGGCCGCGCAGGAAGTCGCAGACCTTGGCCGCATTTTCTTCGGCGCGGGTCATGCGCAACTCGAGCGTCTCGAGGCTGCGCAGCAGCATCCAGGCGGTGTTGGGGTCGCAGATGGTGCCGATGGTGTTGCGCATCGAGCGGACCTGGTTGATCAGGTCCTTGTCGCCGACGAGGCCGCCGGCGACGAGATCGCTGTGGCCGCCGACATATTTGGTGAGGCTGTAGACGCGAAGGTCGGCGCCCTGCGCCAGCGGCTTGGCCCAGAGCGGGCCGAGGAAGGTGTTGTCGATCGCGATCGGCGGCGTTTGGTCGGCGCCGAACGCCGCGTCGCGGGCGGCGGCGACCGCCTCGACGTCGACCAGCATGTTGGTCGGGTTGGCCGGGCTTTCGAGGTAGATCAGGCTGACCCGGCCCTTTGCTTTCCCCTTGGCGATGGCGGCGTCGATCTCCTCGCGGGTGGCGCCCGACGGGAAGTCGACCCAGGACACGCCGAACTGGCCGAGGATCTTGGCGATCAGCGTCTCGGTCGCCGCGTAGAGCGGACCGGAGTGGACGACGCAGTCGCCGGGCCGGACGAAGGTCATCAGCAGCGTCGCGATGGCGGCCATGCCGCTCGAAAAAGCGAGCGCGTCGTCGGCGTCTTCCCAGACGGCGAGGCGGTCCTCGAGGATTTCCTGGTTGGGACCGTTGAAGCGCGAATAGATGAGGCCTTCGGCGCCGCCCGGACGCTTGCCGGTCACGCCTTCGAAGAAGCGCTTGCCCGCCGCCGCGCTCTCGAACACGAAGGTCGAGGTGAGGAAGATCGGCGGCTTCAGCGACCCTTCGCTCAATTCCGGGTCGAAGCCGTAGCCGAGCATCAGCGATTGCGGCGCTCAATTTGCGGTTGCCGATTTGCGTGGGCGACGGCTTGGCCGCCGCTGATGGGAAATGGCGCCGCTCAGTTCGTCTTCGGTGGGCAATTCAACTCTCCTCGATCGGCCGCGGCCTTAGCGCCAACCTCCCGCCGCGCCAATCAAGCGCGCCGGCATCGCCGATAAGCCCGACTTGTGGACGTCAACCGGGGATGGCGATGGCGCTTAGCTGGCGGCCGTAATCCGCTTCGCCGCGGTGGGTGGCGCGGCGATAGCTGTAGAAACGGTCGGCGTCGGCATAAGTGTCGAGATTGAGCGCTTCGACTTCGCCGACGCCGGCGGCGATCAGGCGGTGGACGACATAGGATTCGAGGTCGAAGCGGGGCTTGGCGCCGGCGGCGAAGAAGCGGGCGTTGGCGGGATCGTCGGCGAGGAAGCGGTCGCGGAAGGCGTCGTCGACCTCGTAGGAGGGAAAGCGATGCACGGTCCGACCGCGGCGTGGATATTGTCGCGGCGGGCGCCAAGCTCCTCCATCGCCTCGATCGTGGCATCGGTGACTCCGGCGAGCGCGCCGCGCCAGCCGGCATGGGCGGCGCCGACGACCACGGCGTGATGGTCGGCGAACAGCACCGGCGCGCAATCTGCGGTGAGGATGCCAAGCAGAAGGTTGGGCGTGTCAGTGACTATCGCGTCGGCGCGGGGCCGCTCGTCCTGCGGCCAGGCGCGGTCGGCGGCGACAACCTCGGCCGAGTGGATTTGGTGCACGGTGGCGAGCTTGGCGCCGGGCAGCAGTGCAGCGACCGCGAGGCGACGGTTGCCGGCGATGCATTCGGGATCGTCGTTGCTGCCGAAGCCGACATTGAGTCCCGCGCAGTCGCCGACCGACATGCCGCCGCGCCGGCCGAGAAAGCCGTGCGGAAACTGGCCGAGGCTGATCGCGCGAATGACCTCGACCGTCTGCGGCCTGCATCACGACATGGCGCAGAACAATGTCCTCGTCGGCGTGACTGCCGACCATGAAATCGTAGCGGCCGACTGCATGGAAACCATAGCGTTCGTAGAAGCGGCGCGCGCGGTGGTTGTCGACATAGACGCTGAGTTGAATGTGCCGGCGCCGCGACTGGCGGCAGTCGCGATTGCCCAGTCCATCAGGGCCGCCGCAATGCCCGCGCCGTGCCCGCCCTTGAGCACGTACAATTGGCAAAGCTCGATGCTGTCGGGCGGCGTGTCTACCGGCAGCTCGGGCGGGCCCAGCTTGACGTAGCCGACCAGGCGGCCGGCATCAGGCCAGCCGGAACGAATAGCCTGTCGTCGATCTCCCCCGCGAAATCGTCCGGCGGTCACGGTGCCGAGGAAATCTTCGAGATCCTGACGGGGAGGGTAGAGATGGCCGAACGTGTCGACGAAGCTCGTCGTGAACACATCCGTGACCGATGCATCTGCCCGCTCGGCGTCTCGATAGCTGATGTCATTGGAACCCCGCCGGCGCCGGCCAATCGCGCGAATGTAGCGCGATGACCTTGAACAAGCTTCCCATCTGATCGCGATTGGTGAGGCGTCCAGTGCCTGCTGAATTTCTCGCGCGCGCTCCGGGTTGGCGCGGGACAGGGATTGCGCGCGGGCCTCGATGCCGAGGCGGATCAGCCATTCGCCTTGGTTGACGACCGGAGAGGCCGCCGCGCCGGCCGCCTTCGCGGCCTCGGTCACAGCTTGGAAGTCGACGTGCGACGTCAGGTCCTGCTCGCCCGGATTGGCGAGGACAGGGGCATAACGATGGCCGCGGACGGCCTGCAGCGTGTCGCCCTACCGCTCCTCGCGTGGCCGTAATCGATGATGATCGCGGCGCCGCCTTTCGCCGCGAGGCAGGTCGCGATGGAGTTCACCGCGATCTGGCGCGCCGGCGAGGTTTCCAGGATGTCGCCATCGCGATCGAAGGCGAGGCCGCCGGCGGCGACGACCACGCGGCGCTCGATACCGCCGACATGCTGGCGGATCGGCAGCGCATCGAGAAATTCGTTGGCAACGAGGAGTAGCGGTCGCGCGGGCAAATCCTCGATGCTTTCGTGCCAGTGCGCGCCGGGCACAGCCGCCTGCTGCTTTCCCGAAGGGTCGGGCTGGTTTCAACGAAGTGGACTCGCCATCGAAACCTGCGGCGCGCATCATCCGCAGAGCGTCCGCCGCCAGCGTTCCGCGGCCGGGTCCGAGTTCCGCGTAAATTGCGTCATCTGGCGCTCCGGCCCGCCTCCAGCAATCGGCGAGCGCGGCACCGACCATCTCGCCGAACATCTGGCTGATTTCGGGCGCGGTCGGTGAAGTCGCCGCGCGCGCCGAACGGGTCGCGGGTCGCGTAATAATAAGCGTTGCACGCTTCCATATACGTCTCGACGCTAAGCGGTCCCTCTGCGGCAATCCGCTCGCGGAGGGCGCGCTCGAGGGGAGTTACAGCGCCAAAGCGCTCACTGAGCTTGTCGAAATGAGAGCTCCCGCCCTTCGACAAACTCAGGATTCGGTTCCAAGCGTCGGCTCGACGCGCACGCGACGGCGTGCGGCGGTGGCCATCAGGTAGAGCCCGCCAAGGATCATCGGCAGCGACAGCCATTGGCCCATATGGAGGTGCGTCGCCTCGGCGAAAGCGCGGAGCTGACTGTCGGGCTCCCGGATGAATTCCACGCCGAAGCGGAACAGTCCGTAGAAAAAGATGAACGCGCCGACCAGCTTGCCCGGTTCGTAGCGAGCCCGGGTTCGCCAGAACATGAAGGTGAGGATGGCGAACAGGATGATTCCTTCGAGCACGGCCTCATAGAGCTGGCTCGGGTGCCGCGGCGGGCCGAGCATCCGGCCGAACGGAGTGACTTCGACGAAGCGGATGGCCCAGGGCACGCTTGTCGGCGCTCCCCACAGCTCCTGGTTGATGAAATTGGCGAGGCGGCCAAAGAACAGTCCGAACGGCACGCAGCAGGCGACATAGTCGTGGATTCGAAGCCAGTTCAGCTTCTGTCGCCAGGCGAAATAGATGATCCCGAGCGAGGTGCCGATGACTCCGCCGTGGAATGACATGCCGCCGTCCCACAGCTTCAGGATTTCGATCGGGTGCTGGAGATATTCGCCGAGATTGTAGAACAGCACGTAGCCGAGCCGCCCGCCGAGGATGATACCGAGCGCGGCATAGAAAACGAGGTCGTCCGCGTGGCGGCGGGCGAGCGGAGCGCCCGGCTGCTTGAGCAATTTCAGCAAGTACCAATAGCCGATGAAAATGCCGGCGAGGTAAGCCAGGCTGTACCAGCGAAGATCGAATGGGCCGATATGCAACGCCACCGGCGACAGGCCGAGATCGGGAAAGGCAGTGAAGCGGCTGTTGTCGACGGCTTGCAAGGGCTTCCCCATCAAAGTTCAGCGCCTCATAAGGCGGGTGTCCGCAAAGGCAAAGGAGCGCTGCAGATCGATGGCCAATGAGCTGGATCGCCGTTTCGACGAGGAACTGGCCGCGGTCGTCGGACCGGGCGGCCGGTTGGTCATCGGCGAAGATGAGCTCGGCCGCTCGATCGTCACCAATTTCCCCAGCACCCTGCCCGCTTTCTTTCGGACGTTCGCAGCCCTCAACGGCGCGAATGAAGCGGTCGTGGCCGGCGATGAACGCCTGACCTTCGCCGACCTCGACCGCATCTCGGAAGCGCTGGCACATGGGCTGGCGGCACGCGGGATTGCCAAGGGCGATCGGGTCGCAATCGCAATGCGCAACTGCCCGGCGTGGATCGTCTGCTACATGGCGATCCTCAAGGCCGGCGGGATTGCGACGCTGCTCAACGGCTGGTGGGAGCCGCTGGAGATGGAGCATGCCGTACTCCTGGCCGAACCCAGGCTGATCATCGCCGATGCCCCCCGTGCGAGGCGCATCGCCGAGCGCTGCGGCCGGTTCGAGACCATCTCCCTGCCGATCGAGCAGCCCGTCGAGCAGGCGATCGCGCCTCTGAATGGGCGCGAAGCCCCCCTGCCCGACATTTCGCCCGACGACGAGGCGACCATCCTGTTCACCTCCGGCTCGACCGGGGAATCGAAGGGCGCCGTATCGACGCATCTTGCGGTGACTACCGGGGTCTACGCTTATGCGACCGGCCTGATCGTCCTCAAAGGGATATTGGAACAGGACGGCAATCCGGCGCCGACGCCGCGCACCTTGCTGAGCGTGCCCCTGTTCCACGTCACCGGCGCAGTGCCGGTCATGCTCAACAGCTTCGTCGTCGGCCGCTGCATGGTGATCATGCCCAAGTGGGACGCGACCGAGGCATTGCGGCTGATCGAGAAGGAACGCGTCACGTACTTCGTCGGCGTCCCGACGATGAGCCTCGAGCTCATGAATCACCCCGACCGCGGCAAATACGACTGTCGTCGTTGCGGGACATCACCGCCGGTGGGGCACCGCGCCCGGTCACTCACGTCGAGCGGCTGAAGCACGAATTTCCCAACGCCCAGCCCGCGCTCGGTTACGGGCTGACCGAGACCAACGCGACGGGGTGCGCCAATTTCTGGAGCAGCTACGCCGCCAAACCTTCCTCGACCGGGCGCGCCCAGAAACCTCTCGTCAGCGTTTGCATCCTCGGCGAGGGCGACCGGCCGCTGGCGACGGGCGAAGTGGGCGAGATCGGCATTCGAAGCGCGGCCAACATCAAGGGCTATTGGCGCAACCCGGACGCCACGGTCGAAACGCTGAGCCCCGATGGCACCATCCGTACCGGCGACGTCGGTTACCTGGACGAGGACGGCTATCTGTTCATCGTCGACCGCAAGAAGGAGATCATCATCCGCGGCGGCGAGAATATCTCGGCGGCCGAGGTCGAGGCCGAATGCTATGCCTGCCCGGCGGTCGCGGAGGTCGCCGTGTTTGGAATGGCGGACGAGCGCCTCGGCGAGGTTCCAGTTGCGATCATCTACGCCAAGGACGGCGAGCGCGTGAGCGAGGCCGAGCTGCTGGCCTTTCTGGACGGCCGGCTTGCGAAATTCAAAATCCCCGCGCGGATCATCGTCTCGCCCGAAACTCTGCCCCGCCTCGGCACCGGCAAGATCGACCGGCGCGCGCTGAAAGCCCAATACGCCCATTGAAAATCGATCGCCGGACGCTGCTGATCGGAGGGGGCGCGGGCGTTGGCCTGATCGTTGCCGTCGCCTTGTGGCCACATCGCTGGAAGAGCGACCTCGCGATCGCGAAGGGCGAGCAGGCGTTCGGCCCGTTCATCAAGATCGGCGCGTAACGGGCGGGTGACGGTCGCGGTGCCGCAGGCCGAGACCGGCCAGGGGATCTGGACCGCGTTTCCGCAGATCGTCGCCGACGAGCTCGGCGCGGCCTGGGAAACGGTCGCGGTCGAGCCGGCGCCGCTGGCCGGCGCATATGGCAATCCACTCGCGAGCCGGACCGGCTGGCTTGACGGCGTCGGCCTGCTGCGCACGCATGAGCTCAATCAAGGCGGCGCGATGCGGATCACCGCGGACTCGACCTCGGTACGCGCGTTCGAGAAGCCCATGCGTGAGGCGGCCGCGATCGCCCGGGCGATGCTGGTCGGGGCCGCCGCCGACCGCTGGAACGTCGACGCGAGCGAATGCGATACGGCCGACGGCCTCGTCATCAACGGCGTCAGGACCTTGACCTTCGCCGAGCTTGCCGAGGAAGCAGCGGACCGTCGCCCGCCGCGCAATCCACCGCTTCGGCAAACGGCGAAGGGCGCGGCTGATCGGCCAGCCGCTGCCGCGGCTCGACGGACCGGCCAAGGCCGATGGCAGCTGGCGTTTCGCGGGCGACGTGCGGCTGCCCGGCCTGGTCTACGCTTCCGTGCGCGTGGCACCACCGGACGGGAGACTCGAACGGTTCGAGCGAGCGGCCATCGAGCGATTTCCCGGAATCCGCCACCTCGCCGCGCACGACGATTGGATAGCGGTCGTCGCCGAAACCTGGTGGGCAGCCGAGCAGGCGCTCCACGCGCTGCGGCCGGTCTTTTCCGGCAATCGCACGCGCGGTCGATCCAAGGTCCGTGTTTGAGCAGCGCTCGCCAGTGGCAGCGCCCGGAAGTTCCGCCGCGGCGATTACGATTCGGCCGTCAGCGGCGCTCGGCCGCTCGCCGCGACTTATTATGTCGCGCCGAGCCAGCACCTCGGGCTCGAGCCGCTGAGCGCGACCGCCCGTTTCTCCGGCGGGCAGCTGGAAATCTGGGCTGCGACCCAGGCGCCGATGCTGGCGCGCGATCTCGCCAGGAAGGCGGCGCGGATCGATCCGTCCGACATCACTTTGTATCCGATGCCGGTGGGTGCGCCGTCGGGTCGCGCGATGGAGCCCGATGCGATTCCTTATGCCATCGAGCTTGCGCGCGCACTCAAGGCGCCGGTTCAAGCAATCTGTCGCAAAGCGTCAGCCAGACCCAGGACGCCGTCGCCCCCGGCGCACTCGCCGCCATGGCCGCGCTGCCCGGCGCAGGAGGCATTACGGCGGCGTGGAAAATGCGGGTCGCGACCGCCAGCGGCATGGGATCCGCGATTGACCGACTGCTGGGAGGCAAGGAACGGTCACGCGCGGTCCGCAATGCGATCGAGGGCATTCCCCCTTACTCGATCCCCAACATCCTGATCGAAGCCGTTCGTGCCGACCTTCAGCTGACCGCGGGCTATATGCGCGGATCGCCGCAGCGCGAATTCGCCTTCTTTACCGAGAGCTTCATCGACGAGCTTGCCCGCGCGGCCGGCATGGAACCGCTTGCGTTCCGGATGTCGATGCTGGGCGGCAACGGAAGGCTCGCGCGCTGCCTGCAGGGGGCGGCGCGCTTGGCGAACTGGGACGGCGGCGGCGCCGGCAGCACGATGGGGATGGCGGGCGCCTCGGCGTACGGGTCGAGCATCGGGCTGGTCGCCAGCGCGAGCATCGGCGACGACCAGAGAGTGAAGGTGCACCGGCTGGTTGCCGCGGTCGATTGCGGACGGGTCGTCAATGGCAGCGTCGCAACCCAGCAAATAGAGGCCGCGCTGATCTGGGCACTCGCGCAGGCGACGAGCCCGGCACCGGAGTGGGCTGCCGGCATGCCGCGGGCCCGGCCGATCGGCGGGGTTGATCTAACCCGGCTGAAAGATGCACCGGAAATCGTGGTCGAGATTATCGCCAGCAGCGACGCGCCCGGCGGCCTCAGCGGCCTCGGCACCCTCCCGCTAGCGCCGGCGGTGGCGAACGCAATCGCTGCCGGTTCGGGGAAACGGATGCGCGTGCTTCCCTTCGAGCCGATGGCCGCATGACCCAGCCCGCAGATCATCCGCCAGTCGCGCCGCAACGGCTCGGCGTCCTGCTGATCAATCTGGGCACGCCCGATGCGCCGGAAGCTCGAGCGGTACGACGCTACCTCGCCGAGTTCCTGAGCGACCGTCGGGTAATCGAAATCCACCCTGCCGCGTGGAAGCCGATCCTGCACGGCATCATCCTGCGGACGCGGCCGAAGAAATCGGCTGAGGCCTATAACCAGATCTGGACCAACGAGGGATCGCCGCTTCGAGCGATCGCGCAGCGGCAGGCTGATGCGCTCCGGGCGCGAATGCCGGACCTCGTTGTCCGTACCGCGATGCGCTACGGGCATCCTGGAATCGCGGCCGCGATCGAGCATATGGTGAGCGACGGCTGCACCCGCATTCTCGCCGCGCCGCTCTATCCGCAATATTGTGCGGCGACGACGGCGACCGCGAACGACGCGGTGTTCGGCGTCCTGGCTCGAATGCGGTGGCAGCCGGCGCTGCGGACGCTCCCACCTTATTTCGACGATCCGCTCTACATCGACGCGCTGGCCGCGAGCCTGAAGCGGCAGTTGGGAGCGCTCGATTTCGAGCCGGAGCGACTGTTGCTGAGCTTCCACGGCATGCCGCTTCGGACGCTCGAGCTTGGCGATCCCTATCATTGCCATTGCATGAAGACCGCGCGGTTGGTGGGCGAGGCACTCGGTCGCGACGTCGATGTCGCATTCCAGTCGAAGTTCGGTCGCGCGAAATGGCTTGATCCGGCGACCGAGGCGACGCTTGCGGCCTATCCGAACAGCGGCATCAAACGCGTCGCGATCGCCGCGCCCGGCTTTTCAGTCGACTGCATCGAGACGCTCGAAGAGCTTGGGATTCGCGGCCGCAAGACGTTTCTCAATTCGGGCGGCGAGCAATTCGCCTTGCTCGATTGCCTCAACGATTCGCGGGAAGGCATCGACATGCTGGAACGCCTGGTCGCCCGTGAACTTGCAGGCTGGCGGGCGCAGTCATAAGCGCTTGTGTCGGAGAGGAGACTGTTATGGCTCGAGTGGCGATCGTCACCGGAGGCACGCGCGGGATCGGCGAAGCGATCAGCGTCGCGCTCAACGACATGGGAATGAAGGTCGCCGCCAATTATGCCGGCAATGACGAGCGGGCTCGGGCCTTTACAGACCGCACCGGGATCACCGCCTACAAATGGGACGTTTCCGATTTCGAGGCGTGCCAGGAAGGAGCGCGCAAGGTTGAAGCGGAACTTGGGCCGGTCGACGTGCTGGTCAACAATGCCGGGATCACCCGCGACACGACGATGAAGCGGATGGACCATCAGAAGTGGCAGGACGTGATCGACACCAACCTTGGCGGCTGCTTCAACATGGCGAAAGCGGTGTTCGAAGGCATGCAGGGTCGCGGCTACGGACGGATCGTCAACATCGGCTCGATCAACGGCCAGGCGGGGCAGTACGGGCAGGTCAATTACGCGGCCGCCAAGTCGGGCATCCACGGCTTTACCAAGGCCCTTGCGCAGGAGGGCGCGCGGAACGGCGTGACGGTCAACGCGATCGCCCCCGGCTATATCGACACCGACATGGTGGCGGCCGTGCCGGAAGAGGTTCTCGGCAAGATTGTCGCCAAGATCCCCGTCGGGCGTCTGGGCAAGGCGGAGGAGATTGCCCGGGCGGTCGCCTTCCTCGTTGACGAGAATGGTGGGTTCATCACCGGATCGACGCTGTCGATCAACGGCGGGCAGCACATGTATTAATGGCGCACTACGCGCCGCCGAAGAAACGGTCGGTGCTGATTGCCGGCCATCAGACGTCGATCAGTTTGGAGCCAATGTTCTGGCAGGCGCTGGAAGCTGAAGCGCGCTTTCGCGGCTGCCCGCTGAATGCGCTGGTGGCGGAGATCGACGTTGCGCGGCTCGAACTCGCGGCCGACCCCCAACCTCACCTCGGCGATCCGGCAGTGGCTTTTTGCGCGAGGCCTGGAACCCGGCGAGTGAAGCGGCGCCTCAGCGCCCGAGCAGAATGCGCGCCTGCCCCGCAATTTGCGCGAGCATCGGCGCGCTGACATGCCCCTCGCCCCGCCCCCGGGCGATTAGCTGGCGAAACTGGCCGATCGGCGCGGCGTGCTTCTCGACCCACTGCTCGACGCCATGATCCACGTCGGTCCCGCGGCACTTGCCAAGAAATTCGATCCGGAGCTGCTCGAAATCGCGCGCGAGGCCGGCGGTCAACAGCCGCTCCCACTGGTCCGACGGAACGAAGCGGGCGACCTGTTGCTGCGCCCAATCGAGCCCGAGCGCTTCACCGAGGCGGGTATAGGCGCGGGTGACCTCGAGCTCGTCGAGCTTGTTGCGGCCAGCAAGCGCCGCGATGCCGAACACACCGTCGAGCTCGTACAACCGGACCAGCAGCCGCACGATGTCTTCGCTTGCGCCAAGCGCAATCAACCGGTCGCGGCGCGCGGCCGCTTCGTTCTTGACTTCCGACCGGATCAGCTTGGTCGCGGCCGCGGAAATCTTCCGGACGCCGGGTTCGAGCAAGGCGCAGAGCCTGGCGACGCCGGTTTCACCGCCGGCCGCACGAATGACGTCCGAGATGTGCGAGCGGACGCTTGCCGCCGCGATTGAGAACAGCTCGATGCGGACGGTCTCGGGAAGGTCGTCATGCTCGATCTCATCCCAGAGCTTGTCGAGGTCCAGCAGGCGCTCGGCGACGAGGAAAGCGGTCACCACCTGCTGGAGAGTGGCGCCTTCCTCCTCGATGAGGTCATAGGCAACACCGGGCCCCAGCCGATTAACGAGGCGGTTCGCGACCTTGGTCGCGACAAGTCTGGTCGCGGAGGCGATGGGCGCGAATGGCGTCGCCCTCGGCCTTCTGCATGGCCTTGGGAAAGGCCTCGAACAATTGCGGGCCGACGAGCGCATCGTCGGCGAGGTGAAGCTTCTCGGCCGCGTCCTGGAGCACCAGTTTGGAGATCGACAGCACGACCGCAAGCTCGGGCCGGGTGAGCCCGCGATTTTCCTGGCTTCGGCGAAGCAGCTCCTCGCTCGAGGCCAGCCCTTCGACCTTGCGGTCGAGCCGCCCGGTCGCTTCGAGAAGCTCGATCGTCCGGACATGGCCAGGCAGCGACTGGGCTCCGCCCGCCTCGGCAATCGACAGCGCCAGCGACTGCAGGCGGTTGTCCTCCAGGACCAGTTCGGCGACGTCGTCGGTCATCTTCACCAGCAAGGCGTTGCGCTTTTCGAAGGTCAGCCTGCCTTCGCGCATTTCGCGGTTGAGCGGGATTTTGATGTTCACTTCATTGTCCGAGCAGTCGACGCCGGCGCTATTATCGATGAAATCGGTGTTGATGCGGCCGCCGCGCTCGGCGAACTCGATGCGCGCGGCCTGCGTGATGCCCAGATTCGCGCCCTCGCCGATGACCTTGGCGCGGAGCTCATTGGCGCTCGCCCGAAGGGCATCGTTGGCGGTGTCGCCGACATCGGCGTTACTTTGGCCCGAGGATTTCACGTAGGTGCCGATCCCGCCGAACCAGAACAAGTCGACCGGGCTTTTGAGAATCGCGTTGATCAGGCTGATCGGATCGAGCGTCTTGGCCTCGATACCGAGCGCCGCGCGGGCTTCGGCACTGAGCGCGATCGACTTTTCGGTGCGCGGAAACACCCCGCCGCCCTTGCTGATCAGCTTCTTGTCGTAATCGTCCCAGCTCGATCGCGGCAGCGCGAACATCCGTTGGCGCTCGGCCCAGCTCCTGGCCGCGTCGGGATTGGGATCGATGAAGATGTGGCGATGGTCGAACGCCGCGACCAGCCGGATCGACTTCGACAGCAGCATGCCATTGCCGAACACGTCACCCGACATGTCGCCGCAACCGGCGGCGGTAATCGGATCGGTCTGAACATCGACGCCCATTTCGAGGAAGTGGCGCTGCACCGAAATCCACGCGCCCTTGGCCGTAATCCCCATCGCCTTATGGTCATAGCCATTGGAGCCGCCGCTCGCGAAAGCATCGCCGAGCCAGAAGTTGCGGGACAGCGCGATTTCGTTGGCGACGTCCGAAAAAGTCGCGGTGCCCTTGTCCGCGGCGACCACGAAATAAGGATCGTCGCCGTCGCGGATGACGACCTGTTCCGGGTGAACCACCTTGTCGTTGACGAGGTTGTCGGTGACCGACAGCAGCGAACGGATAAAAACCCGGTAGCTTTCGGTGCCCTCGGCGAGCCAGGCGTCGCGGTCGCTGATCGGCGGGAGTTGCTTGGGATAGAAGCCGCCCTTCGCCCCGGTCGGGACGATCACTGCATTCTTGACCACCTGCGCCTTCAGCAGGCCGAGGATTTCGGTCCGAAAATCGTCGCGCCGATCCGACCAGCGGAGGCCGCCGCGGGCGACCGGCCCGCCGCGCAGGTGAACGCCTTCGACGCGCGGGGAATAAACCCAGATTTCGCGCCACGGCACCGGCCGCGGAAGCCCCGGCACCATCGAGCTGTTGATCTTGAAGGCGAGCGCTTCGGCCGCTGCCGGCGCAAAGGCGTTGGTGCGAACGGTCGCTTCGATCAAGGCGCGCAAGCGACGCAGGATGCGGTCGTCGTCGATCGAGCGGACGCGAGCGAGCGAATGATCGAGCTTCTCGCCGAGCTCCTTCACCCGGTCATCGCGCTGCCTCGCCGACGGATCGTGCGACGCAGCGAACAGGCCAATCAATGCGCGCGTCGCGTTCGGGGCGCGGCGAAGCGCATCGACGACGGTGACGAGCCCGAAGCTGCTTCCGGTCTGCCGCAGATAGCGGAACCAGGCGCGAAGCCAGACCACCGGTTGCATGTCGAGGCCGACGTAAAGCACGAGCTGGTTGAACTCATCGTCCTCCGCGGTTCCGCGCAGGACATTGGCGATCGCGCGTTCGATTTCCTCGGTGCGGCCGAGGATTTGGCCGATGTCGGCCTCGACTCCGACCTCGACGCGGAAATCATGAATATAGCCCTGCCCGCCGCTCAGCGCCGTGGGGAATTCCTCGAGCACCCGGAAGCCGAAATTCTCGAGTACCGGAACGACGTCCGACAAGGGGATAAGGGCACCCCGACGATAGGTTTTCAGCCGAAGCTGCCCCGGCGCATCATGATCGAGGCGCGAGATGCGCACGGCGCGGTCGTTCTCATCGCTAAGCTCACACAGGCGAAGGATGTCGGCGGCGCCTTCCTCGGGGGCGGTGCGGGCGCGATACCCGTCGGGAAAGGTATTGATGTAGGTCAGCGCAAGGCGCGTGGCGCGCGCTGCGCCGGCAGCCCGGATGAGTTCGCTTTCGACGGCCGGTGCCCAGCCGCGCACCATCTCGACCACGGCCGCGTCCAGTGCCGCCGCATCCGGCGCCACCTCATGCTCGTCGATATATTGGGTGTAGCGGATGAGGGCGAGGTCCCCGTCCCCGAGCTCGACCGACCAGCTGGTGATCTCCCGGCCCACCTCATTCTCGAGCAGCATCGCAAGCGCGGTCCGCCGCGCGGTGGTCAGCTCCTCGCGCGGAAGCCAGACGAAAGTGAACAACTGGCCGCGCAAGATCGACCGGACCTGGAGCAGCGCCGGGCGCGGACGATCGGCGAGCGACATCGCCATCATGACGAGGCCACGAAGCTCCTCATAATCGATGGCAATTACGAGGTCGCGGGGAAGCGACGCGACCGCGTGGCGAAGTGCTTTGCCGCTATGGCCCTTGGGATCGAACCCGAAATCCTGGTCGAGCTGCTTGAGGCGCGCACGAAGAACGGGGACCTGCTCGGGGGGAACCCGAAGCGCCTCGCTGGTCCAGAGCCCGGCGTGGACGCCGATGCCCGTCACCGTATCGCCGGCCGTGACCGGCACGACGACGAGATCGAGCGGAACCCGGCGATGGACCGTGGCCTGGCGCTCGGCCTTGGCCATCAGCGGGATTTCCCCGCCTTTTTCCAGATAACGCATGGCGCCGAGCGCGCCGCCTTCATCGGTTGGCGCGCCGGGAACGCTGAAGATGCCGAGCGCACAGGAGGGCTGCTCATAGGGCTTCTCGACATGATAGCCGAGCAAGGTCATCGCCCCGTCGGCGAACCAGTTGAGCAGGGCCGCGCCTTCGGGATCGGCGATCGCCGCTGCGTCCTCGCGCATTTGGCGCTGCAGTGACTCCCAGTCGCGAACGGCGAGCCGAACGTCGGTCAGCACTCGCTTCAAATCCGCAGCCAGTTCCTGCCGGCCCCGCGCATCGGCGCGGTCGAGCTCGACATACATCAGGGATTCACGCCGGCTCTTGTCGCCGCAGATCGCCTCGACCGCCTGGAGGACGCCCTTGTCATCGCGAGTAACGCAGATGACGGGGTGGAGCAGACGGTGGATGGTGAGCTGCCGCTGCGCAATCGCGTTGGCTACTGAATCGACGAGGAACGGCATGTCGTCGTTGACGATCGCAATCCGCATCCGGCGATTGCCGGCCTCGCCGCCGGTAGATTCGATATGGACCGCAAGATCGCCACGCTTGCGGCTCGAAGCTGCCTCGGTGACGAACTCCGCGGCCCCGCGCTCATCCTCCGGGCTCAATCCGCGCATTTCTCCGGGGAGCGCATTTCCGGTCAGCGCCTTTCTGATTGACTCGACCAGAGGCGGGTCCAGGCGCGTGTGGGCCGTCATTGAAAAAGCTAGCTCCGGAGACTGAAGGTGGCGCGGGGCCTATAGACCCGGCCTTCCGGAGCGGACAACCCTCAGCGCCGCCGACGAGTCACGCCGCGTTGCGAATCGCGCGCTCGATCAGCGTCTCGTCGCCGACGATGGCGACGGCCTCATGTCGGCCGTCCGCACCGCGGCGCGTGATCACGACGGCAAATTCCGCGGCCGTCGACAGATCGGCAAGCGAGATCACCGGGGCCGATCGGAGCCGGTCGCGGGCAACCTCTCCCTTGCTGTCCGGCTTGGCGTCGGGCCGTTTTGCCTGGCGTTCGGCCGCGACCAGCGCCTTGAGGCCGCCGGGCTGCTTTTCAATGAGGCCCTGGAACTCGCCGACGTCGAGGGATTGGCGCTTGGCGTAGGACAGGGCCGCCGCGAACTCGGTCAGGCGCGCCTTGTCATAGTCGATCCCGAACACGAGCTTGACGATCGGGGTCATCGGCGCCCGGGCCTGCGCCTTCACCCCGGATTCTTCGAGCAGTTCGGCATAGTCGCCGGGGGACTGATCCGCGGCGATCGCGAAGTCATAAGCCAGCGACAGCGCCTTGTAGAGCGCGGACCGGGTGCGGCCCTCGCCGGCCTTGACGGATTCGGCGGTTTCGCGCGCGGCCCACAGGCGGTCGGCAAGGCCGGCGTCGGGGTCGAGGGCGATCTCGGGAATTTCTCCACTCTCTTCGTCGTTGAGCGGCCCGTCTTCCCACGAGAAATGGATTGGCTCCGCCTGACGCTCTGACTCGGCGGCGGGTTGCTGAATAGTCTCGGGCTCGCTTTCGAAACGATCGGTCAGCTCAAGCGCCGCTTCGTCATCGGCGGCGATCTCTGCCAGCGGGTCAGCGAATTCCACCATGGGCGGCTCGAAGACGGCCGCCGGCTGCACGATGTCCTCGTCGACGCGCTTCCAATTGATGACGCCGTAGATGAAATCGATCGCCTCGCCATCCGAGGAGAAGGGCATCAGGATGCCGCGGTAGCAGATGGGATTGCCGTGGGGATTTTCGAACTCGGCCTCAAAGCCGACCGGCGCCCGGTTGGCGATGATCTGCATGTAATGATCGGTCAGGCGCGACAGGAGCGAGCGGCTGGGCACGTCCGAAATCGTCCGCATCCCATCATCGAGCGCGCATTCCTCGCGGATCGCGCCGCCGACGTAAGGGATGGCGGGATTGTCGTGTCCGCAGGTGAAATCGAGAAGCACGCTGTTGCTGGAGAAGTCATGGACCTCACCAGGCTCAAGATCCTCGATCGAGGGGAAATCCCGCCCGTCGAGCAGGGACACCCAGTAATTATAGGCGCGGACGTGCATCCGCCGCTCATCGGTCCCGATGGCGATGGCGATGTCGTTCGGCCGATGCCGCGTCTTCGGCCTGCGGCTGATCGAAGTCGCTCGGATGATCGCGGTAACTATCCATGCTCGTGCCTGGCCCACCTGCTTACGTTCAGGCGGAAGATGGCGGAACGTCGTTACCAAAGCGTTAAGCATAATGGATCAGCAATCGGGGCCGCTTGCGGCCTCCGTCATGCGCTGGTAGGGCGCCGCGGTCTCCGACAGGGCAAGCCGCTTTAGCTCAGCTGGTAGAGCACATCATTCGTAATGATGGGGTCAGGTGTTCGAGTCACCTAAGCGGCACCACTCCTGAGCTTCCAACCAGATCACGGTCGGCTGACGGCGTTCTCTCGCTGCCACGCCTGGAACATCAGAACGGCCCATAAAGACGGCGAGTAGTCGCGGGTGCCGGTCAAGTGCTGCTGCCAGCGCGCGCGCACCAGCGTCGGATCGAACCAGCCGTCCGCTGCGAGGTTGCGGGGTTCGAGCAGGTCTTCGGCCCAGTCGCGCAGCGGTCCCCTGAGCCAGGTGCCTACTGGAGCGGCGAAACCCGCCTTGGGCCGTTCGAAGAATGACCGGGGAAGCTCGCGCGCGAGCAAGTTCCGAAGCACCAATTTTCCCGATTGTCCGCGGAGTTTCATCCTGGTCGGAATGCGCGCCGCGACCTCTGCAACCCCGCGATCCAGAAACGGCAGGCGTGCCTCCAGGCTGACAGCCATCGAGGCTCGGTCAACTTTGCACAAGATGTCGTCGGGGAGGTAGGTCATCGCGTCGCAGTACATTGCGCGCACCACATTCGGTGCGGCTTCTCCAAGATCGTCCAGTGGCATGCGAGCAAGTTCGCTCGGATCTCCGCCGACGGGCGACTGTTCGAACGCCCACATGTCGACGAAGCTGCGGAAGAATTCATCGAAATCGGCGGCCTGCGCGGAATGCAGCAGGTCCTGGATGGCCCCTCCCCAATGACGGCCCTTCTTGCCTTGGGCATGGGCGAACAACGTCCAAAGCCCTGTTGGCAGCTGTGCCAGCGCGCGGGCCAGGGGTTTCCGTACCTTGACCGGGACGCGTTCGAGGTTGCGCCAGATTTCGTTACCCAGGAAGTGACGGCGGTATCCGGCGAACAGTTCATCGCCGCCATCGCCAGTCAATGCGACCTTGACCTCCGAACGCGCGAACTGGCTGACCAGAAAGGTCGGAATTTGGGAAGAATCCGCGAAGGGTTCATCGTACATCGTCGGTAGTTGCGGAATGACGTCCCTCGCCTGCGCGGCTGAGACATACTGTTCATGATGGACGGTCCCGAGGGCCCGCGCCACCGATCGCGCGTGCTCGGCCTCGTTCAGAGCCGGGTCATTGAAACCGATCGTGAACGACCTCACCGGCGTTGGTGCGTATTTCTGGTAAAGCGCAACGACCGTCGAACTGTCGATCCCGCCCGACAAAAAGGCGCCGACCGGAACATCTGCTTGGCTTTGCAGGCCGATTGCCCGCGCCAGGGCCTGCTCCAGAAGGTCGATCGCTTCGCGTTCGTCCTGGATCTGATCATCGAGGCCGCGCCGGACGACATCCGCGTAGCTCCAATATTTCTCGATGCTGATTCCGTCCCGGGACTCTCCTTCTCTCGGCGCCACATCGCGAGGGGTATGGAAGGCCGAGGCCGCCACCGTCAGAATACAGCCAGGCTCCAGTTTGAAGATGCGCTCGTAGATTGAAAGCGGCGCCGGGACGTAGCCGCGTGCTGCAAATGTTTGAACGGCCGGCCGGCTAATCGAATTGGCGAAATCAGGATGCGCGGTGAATGCCTTGAGTTCGGAAGCGAACAGGAAATCTTGCGCGACCCACCCATAATAGAGGGGCTTTTCGCCGAAGCGGTCGCGCGCGAGAAACAACTCGCGGCTTAGCCGGTCCCACAGCGCGAAGCCGAACATTCCGTCGCATCGCTCAATCGCCGTTCGCAACCCCCAGGCGGTTATCGCCTGCAGGAGCGTTTCGGTGTCCGAATGCCCTCGCCATCCGCCTGCCGGCGCGCCTCCGCTGCGCTCGAGTTCCGTTCTGATCTCGCCGTGATTGTAGATTTCACCGTTGTAGGTGATCAAAAAGCGATCATCCGCGGACCGCATCGGCTGGTGACCTTGAATCGACAGGTCGATGATCGACAAGCGGCGATGGCCCAGCCCCACTCCGGCATCGCGGTCGACCCATATGCCGCTGTCGTCCGGCCCGCGGTGCGTGAGCGGCTTAACCAGCCGCTCAACCAGCTGCTCGTCGACCGCGCGAGCAAGGATCCCAGCTATTCCGCACATGGGCGCACCAGGTTAGTGACGACGGGCGACTCTGTCGGAATGCGGCGCGCCAATCCCGTCCAATTCGTTCAGGTAAGCCGCCAGCACCAATTTCTCATCGAACTCCCGTTCCACCTTTGCGCGCGCATTTTTCCCGAATGCAATCAATTCCGCCGCTGGCGTCTCGATGATCCGAATCATCGCATCCGCTAGCGATCCAGCGTCTCGTGGCCGGCAAATCATTCCGGTGACGCCGTCGTCGACCAGCTCGCGCACGCCCGGGACGTCGCTGCCGACAAGCGGCTTGCCCATGGCCGCCGCCTCCAGCAGCGCGCGTGACATGCCTTCGCGGTAGGAGGGCAGGACAATTGCGGTCGCCGATCTCATGAAGGGCCGCACGTCTTCCTGCGTTCCCAGATGTTGGACCACGCCTTCGTCAATCCACGACTGTAGTTCGGCCGGTTGGATCGACGTGCGATTTTCGGGATCCAGGTCGCCCAGGACCTGGAAAACCACCGAGGGCAGTCGACCATGGATGGCGCGCGCGGCGTCCACGAACTCGTAGATTCCCTTGTCGCGAATCAGCCTCCCGACGAACAAGAATGTTATCGGACCTTGAGCATGGGCCGGCGACGGGTCTGGACTGAACCGGGAAAGATCGATGCCGGAACCGGGAATGAGCCGGGCCTGCGATGAAGATATGATTTTTGCTCGGGTGAAGGTCTGCAGGTCGTCGGCGTTATGAAAGAAAACGGCGCGCGCGCGCTTGAGTGCGACACGATAGAGCGCAGTCGTCAGTCGCCACAGGTTGCCCTTCGCGAGGAAGGTCGTGCCGAGGCCGGTGACGTTCGCAATGAGCGGGACGCCGCAAATTCGTGCGGCAATACCGCCATAGATATTGGCCTTGATCGTAAAGCCGCAATAAGCGGTCGGCCGGCGCCCCACAAAGGCTTGAAGATAAGCAATGAGCAACCGCAAGTCGCCGAACGGATTGGTGGTCGATCGAGCCAAAGGGATGGTCGATAATTCCACATCCCGATTGATGAGGGCGGGGGCGCTTGCGTCATTAGGCGCGATCGCGATGAGCCGGTAACCGGCATCCTGCAGGCCCGTGATCAGCGACCCGCGGAAATGAACTAAATTCCGGCAAGAGTTCGCGGACATCGCGACGGGCCTCATGTTCAAAGGCTCAGGCTGAGCGAGAAATAGGCGATATGGTCCATCGTGTCGGGACCGCCGCGAACGAACCCATATTGATTCATATAGCCCGCCTCGCCGCTCAGCTTTTTCCATAAAGGCGTCGAGAGCGAGGTCAGGTTGCGCATGCGGTCGATCCCGGTCTTGCGCTGGAATGGGGTGCTGTTGAGATTGACGAAAGTCTCGTTGCTGAGGTTGAGCGAGGTCTTGCCGTGTAGCGGCAACGAATATTTGACGTAAGGTCGGGCGCGCCAGCCGGCACCGTCGCTGCCGTCGCGCCACCGTTGTTCGAGCCGCATCCTCGCGCTCAGCTTGCCGCGCCCGATCGTCGCGACATTGTCGAACGTCACCTGTTCGCGCGCGCGCTGCTCCATGACTGTAAAGTGGCCGCGGGAATATTGCGGGTCATGGGTGTAGCCCCCCCACAGGCTCACCGCCTTGCCGACGCGATAACCGATCAGCGAGTTGGACTCGATCTCGTACAGGCCGTTGCGGTTATCGCTGAAGCGACCGACGAACTCCTGCGAAAATCGCCAGCGATCCGAAAGCTTCACGGTGGCCGAAGCCGTCGTCCACAACTGCCCATCCTCGACTGCCGCCAAAGCGGGAGCCGGAATCCCGAAGAGCACGATGGACGCGACGCGGCGGAACATGCCGCTTGGATAGAAGATCGTCACGACACCGCAATATCGACGAACCTGCCGAACATCATTGATTGTGCCTTCCCTCGGGAACTCGCTGTACCGCCATGGTTTAGGAAGGCACTGTTACCGCGCGGTGACGGTGAGGTTACGCCTATGTGACAGGCTGGATTTCCGCGTCCCGGCCCTTAAAGGGTCTCCGCGGGACGGGGGGTAAAGTGCCGCAGTGGAAGATAAGCTTCGCCGTGCTGCTGGGCTCGGCGGCCGCGACGGGCGCAAATGCGGCGGACGCGCCGGTCAAGCCCGAGCCGAGCATCCTCGTCATCGGTGAGCGCGCCGACAACAGGCCTGAAAAACTCGATCATATTCTGCCCGAGGTGGACGGAACCAAGATCACCGTCACCAAGAAGACGAGCGTGACCAAGCTCGACCTCGTCCCGACCATCGCGGACAATAATCAGCGCGAGCTGTTCGCGCGCACGCCGGGCCTGTTCGTCTCCGAGCAGCCGGCCCCGACGCAGTTCAACTTGAGCTACCGCGGCCTCGGCAATCCGCAGGAAGCCGAATATGTCCTGCTTCTTCAGGATGGGCTTCCGATCTCGACCGACTGGATCGGCTTCCCGACCGCTTATTACATGCCGCTGCCGCAGTCGCTGTCGGAAGTGCAACTCATCCGCGGCGGATCGAGCCTGCTCTACGGCCCCAATCCGGCGCCGGCGCTGAACCTGGTTTCCAAGCGGCCCGCGGCCAACCAGGCGACCGGCGGTTACAGCGAGAATGTCGTCGGCAGCGACGGCTTGTTTTCGTCCTACAACAGCTTTCAGGGATCGGCCGGCAAGCTCTCGGTCCGAGCCAACCTCGGCTACGTGAAGAGCGACGGCCAGCGTGACAACAATGCGTCGTTCGTTCGGCAGGGCGACCTGTACCTCGCTTACCGGCCGACAGCCGCGAGCCTGTGGTTCCTCGATTTCCACCATCATGACGCCGGTTCGGGCGATCCCGGCCGGCTCAGCTACCCGCAATATATCGCTAACCCGGAGCAGGCGCTGACGCCGTTCAACCACAATTGGGTGCGCCGAAACTCGCTCGTGCTCGGCAATGAAAGCGACCTTGGCGCCGGCTGGCGAGCGGAAGCGAAACTATGGGCGACGTGGCAGGATCTCGAGCAGCGCTCGGCCGCCGCCGGCGCTCGCCCGACCTCGACCACGCTGGTCGACGAGGATTTCCGAAGCAAGGGCGCCGACCTCCGCTTTCGGAAGCGCTGGGGCAAGGGCAATGCGCTGACCTTCGGCACCGTGCTCTTCCACGACCATGCGCCGTTCAGGCAGTGGACCAGCACCAACATCACGGCGCCGCGCGGCGCCAACAGCGGCACGCCCCGCCTCAACCAGGACCGCGACAGCTGGTACGGCGCGGTCTTCGCCGAAAACGTGTTCCGCCTGCCCGGCCGCTGGCACGTCGTGCCTTCGGTCCGAATCGAACATGAGAAGATCGACATCGACGAGAGCGTCCGCCCGCCGAACCTCGTCCGGCCCCTGATCCATCAATCGGCCAGCCGGACCATCCCGATGTTCGGGCTCGGCGCCGGGTTCGATTTCGGCCGCCAGAACGAGACCTATTTCAGCGTCAGCCAAGGCTATCGTCCGGTGCGCTTCTTCGACGTCGCGTCGCCCTTCTCGAACGTCAATGCGGGCGGTGTCCCGGCCGCCTCCAAGTCGCTGTCATGGGAGGCGGGGGTCCACGGCACGCCGGTGACCGGCCTGTTCTACGACGCCAGCCTCTTCTGGATCGAGTTCAAGAACCGGATCGAGACGATCGTCTTCTCGCCGACCGAATCCGTTTTTCAGAACAGCGGCAACACGCGGCATCGCGGGTTCGAATCGGAGCTGTCGTACGACTTTCTGGCGCGCCGGCCGGGCGGCCTGCACCTGACGGCTTTCGGCAATGTCAGCCTCCTCGACGCCAAATTCACGAAGAGCAATCTCGCCAACCGCGTCGGCAACCGGCCCGCCTTCGCGCCCAGGGTCACCGCCAAATACGGCCTGACCTTGCGCAAGGACGCGACCTTCAACGCGAGTTTGACCGGCACCAGCGTCAGCAGCCAATATTTCCAGGATTCGGACCTGCCCGTCGGCACGCCCAGCGGCGCCAACTACATCCCGGCGAAGGTTCCCGCGGTGACGCTCCTCGACTTAGCCGCGGACTGGCAACTGACCCGCAACCTCCGCGTGCTCGGCGGCATCTCCAACCTTACCAACCGCAAATATTATAACCGCGTCTTCCAGAACGGCATCGAGCCCGGCGCGCGGCGCAAGATCTATGCGGGCATCGCGCTTGGAGTTTAGATAGCAGCGTGCATCGGCCGTCTCCGCGCCGACCAGCCGGTAACCGACCGCGGGCTCGTTGATGATGATTTCCGGACGGCCGGGATCGCGTTCGAGTTTCTGTCTGAGCGCCCGCACGGCTACCCTCAGATATTCGGTCTGCGCTTCCTGCGCCGGACCCCATATCGTCTTCAAAAGGTGAGAATGCGTGAGCACTCGCCCCGCATGCTTCGCCAATTCCGCAAGCAGCGCATATTCCTTGGGCGTCAGGCGAATCTCACGGCCGTCGCGAGATATCGCGCGATTGAACAGGTCGATCCTGAGGCCCCCGATCTCGAGCGGTTCGCGATCGGTCGCCGGGTCCAGTTCAAGCAGGTTGGCGAGATAACGTTGAACCCGGGTCGCTTCGGCGCCGATCTTAGAGACGAGCTCGCGATCGGCCGATCCGTCGCGGCGAAGCTGGCTGACCGTCCCGGCAATCGCGGCGAGCGGCGGGTTAAGATCCTCGCCGATCGAGGAGAGCAGGGCGGCCCTGATCCGATCGCGTTCGCGGAGCGCGGTGAAGTCCCTCGCCTCCCGCTCCAGCCGCGCACGATCGAGCGCCAGGGCAATCTGGTCGAGCAGGCTGCCAAGCAACGCCAAATGATCTTCATCGACGGCCGGCACGCCGTCGTCGCGGGCAAGGCCAATGGCGGCGATGGTCTGGCTGTCGGACTGGATCGGATGGAATTGCCATTCGATCGGCGTCGCCGGCTGCAACCCGCGCCCGGCCGCCTTGCCTGACGCAAGGACCATTGCGGCCGCCGCAAGGTCGCTGGGCGTGAGCCGATACGCCGGGAGCGCGGCAAGCACCGCCGGCTTCGGCTGGCCGGACACAAGAATTGCATTGCAGCGATAGAGCGATGCCAGCTCGGCAACGCTGATCTCGGCGATCGCTTGTTCGCTCGTGCCTGACAGAAGGCGGCGAGCGAGCCCGGCAATCGTCGCGTTCCGCGCCGCGTGGCCTTTCGCGAGCTGCGCTTGCTTGCGGATTCCGGCCGCCAGCTGGCTGGTGACCAGCGCGACGAGGAATAGGACGACGACCGTTACGACGTCCGACGGGCTGTGAATCCGCAGCGTATGGAGCGGCGCGGTGAAGAAGAAATTATAGGCAAGCGCGGAAGTGACCGCGGCGAAGATTGCAGGCCCAAGCCCGCTCGTCGCCGCTACCGCCAGCACCGCGGGTAGGTAGAGGAGATCGACCGCCGAGTTTCCCCAACGCGGCGCGAGCAACAAACCCACAGCCGTCGAAACCGCAACCAGTGCGGGCACTTGAGCATAGGCAAGCAAGGTGCCGCGAGGCGCCCGATCACTGGATATTCTTCATCGGCGCTAGGTGCGCCTGTTCGCTACGGTTCGTCGAGACCCTGACGCGCCGATTGCTCATCCGCTCCTTATGGCCCGCCCGTAAAATCCGCATAGAATCTTTATGGGTGCCGGCTGCACACGGCCGCCATCATGGCGACAGTAACCACTGCCCTCGACGCCGGCGGCGCCGAATCAGACGGCACGCACAAGCATTCGCTTCCAACGCTCATGCTGGGAGCGATCGGCGTGGTTTACGGCGATATCGGCACCTCACCGCTGTACACGATGAAGGAGAGCTTTCTCGGGCCGCATCCGCTGGCAGTCGATCCGCTCCACATTTTCGGGGTGCTCAGCCTCATCTTCTGGACCCTGATGCTGATCGTCACGGTCAAATATGTCGCGGTCGCGATGCGCGCCGACAATCGCGGCGAAGGCGGCTCCTTCGCCTTGCTGTCGCTCATTGCCCGCAACCTTCACGGAAAGAAGTGGACGTCGAAGCTCGTCCTGATGGGCGTGCTCGCCACCTGCCTCTTCTACGGCGACGCGATGATCACGCCGGCGATTTCAGTGCTGTCGGCGGTGGAAGGACTGACCATCGTTCATTCGGGCCTGCAGCCCCTCGTGATTCCGATTTCGATCGGCATCCTCGCCGGGCTGTTCCTGATCCAGACGCGGGGGACAGCGGCGGTCGGCACGTTGTTCGGGCCGGTGATGATCCTCTACTTCATCGTCCTCGCGGGCCTCGGCCTCGCCAATCTCATGGCGCACCCGGAGATCATCGGCATCGTCGATCCGGAATGGGCGGTTCGTTTCTTTGCGGCAAACCCGAAACTGGCATTTCTCGCGCTGGGCTCCGTCTTCCTCTCCGTTACCGGCGCCGAAGCGCTCTATGCGGACATGGGTCACTTCGGCCGCCGCGCGATCAACGTCTCCTGGCTCGACAATCGTCTATCCCTGCCTGCTGCTCAACTACATGGGCCAGGGCGCCTTGATGCTCAGCCACCCCGCCGCCGCCGCCAATCCCTTTTTCTTGATGGCGCCGGAATGGGCGCGCCTGCCCCTCGTGCTGCTCGCAACCGCGGCGACCATCATCGCGAGCCAGGCGGTGATCTCCGGCGCCTTTTCGGTCACTCATCAGGCGGTGCAGCTCGGTTTCTTGCCGCGCCTGCGAACCGAGCATACGAGCGAAAAGGCACTCGGTCAGATCTACATCCCGGTCGTCAATTGGGGCCTGCTGCTGATGGTGATCGTCCTGGTCCTCGGGTTCCGTCAGTCATCCAATCTCGCCTCGGCCTATGGGATCGCGGTGACCGGCACGATGCTGATCACCTCGATGATGCTGGGCGTCATGATGATCTACGTGTGGAAATGGAACCGCTGGCTGGCGATTGCGACTACGAGCCTGTTCCTGGTCGTCGACGGCGCTTATTTCGCGTCGAACGTCACCAAGATCCCCGACGGCGGCTGGTTCCCGCTGCTGATCGCCGCGATCAGCTTCACCGTCCTCACGACCTGGGCCAGGGGTCGCGAGCTCATGCGCACGCGGCTCGCGACCTCCGCGCTTCCGCTGCCGGTTTTCATCAAGTCCACGGGCAAGTCGGTCCATCGCGTGAAAGGGACGTCGGTATTCCTGTCGGCGTCGCCCGATGTCGTCCCCGCCGCGCTACTGCACAATCTCAAGCACAACCAGGTGCTGCACCATCGGGTGCTGATCCTGACCGTCAAGGTCGAGGAAATCCCCCACGTCTCAGAGAACAAGCGGGTCGAGGTCCACCCCGCCGGCGACGGCTTCTATCGCGTCATTCTCCATTACGGGTTCATGGAGGAAGTGGATATTCCGCGAGATCTTGCGGGCATCCGGACGTGCGGCGAACCCTTCGCGATGATGGGCACGAGCTTCTTCCTCGGCCGGCAAAAGCTCGTCGCGGCGAACAAGCATCCGGGCATGGCGCTTTGGCGAGAGCGACTCTTCGCCTGGATGCTGAAGAGTTCGGAAAGCGCGATGGAATTCTTCAAGCTTCCAACCAACCGGGTCGTTGAGCTCGGCAGCCACTTGCAGATTTAAGCCAGTTCCGCATCGGACCATTGTTGTCCGGCCGCGACCCGGCCTAGAGGCCTAAGCGCTCGGTACCGATTCGGAAGGGGACTTTGAAAGCGTCGAGGCACTTCCGCGCCGATCAACGGACGTGCCGCCGGCGCGTGGCCTTGCTTATTGCCCTTGGCGTGCTGCTTTTCGCGGGCGGTTGCAACCGCGGCATCCTCGATCCCGTCGGACCGGTCGGAAGCGCCGAGAAGACGATCCTGATCAACTCGACCGCGATCATGCTGGCGATCATCATCCCGACCATGATCGCGACGGTCGCCGTCGCCTTCTGGTTTCGGCGCGGCAATTCAAAGGCCACCTACCGGCCCGACTGGGAATATTCCGGTGCTGTCGAGCTGGTGGTCTGGTCGATCCCCGCGCTGACCATCCTGCTGCTCGGCGGCATCGCCTGGATCGGCAGTCACCAGCTCGACCCGGCCAAGCCGCTCGCCTCATCCAGGCCGCCGCTCAACGTCGAAGTGGTGTCGATGGATTGGAAATGGCTGTTCATCTACCCGGATCAGCGCGTCGCAACCGTCAACCAGCTGGTGGTGCCGGCCGGCACGCCGATCAGCTTTCGGCTGACGTCGGCGACGGTGTGGAATGCTTTCTTTGTCCCGCAGATGGGCTCGATGATCTACACCATGCCGAGGATGACGACCCGCCTGAACCTGCAGGCCGATCGGCAAGGGGTCTTCCCGGGCCGCTCGGCGCATTTCAGCGGTGATGGTTTCCCGGGCATGGAATTCAACGTGCAATCGGTCACGTCTGAGCAATTCGCGGCCTGGGTTGAGCGTGCAAAAGCGTCAGGGTCGGTGCTGGATGGAACAACCTATGCGCAGCTCTCCCAGCCCACGAGCTACGTGAAGCCGATGACCTTCAGCAACGTGACGCCGGGAATGTTCGATGCGATCGCGACGGGCCACTCGCTCCAGCCGACGCAGCTGCCGCACAACCGGCCCGCACCGGCGTCGGGGGGGGTGGGCAAATGAGCCCGATCTTCGGCAAGCTGACCTGGTCGGCAATCCCCTTTCAGGAGCCGATCCCGCTCATCACCTCGATTGTCGTGATCCTCGCGCTCGGCGGCATCGCCATCTGGATCACGGCCAACAAATGGTGGCCCTATCTGTGGAACGAGTACATCACCTCCACGGACCACAAGCGCATCGGCATCATGTACATCGTGCTCGGGCTGGTGATGCTGGTCCGGGGCTTCGCCGACGCAATCATGATGCGCGCGCATCAATTCCTCGCCGTTGGGCAGGGCCAAGGCTACCTCAATCCCGAACATTACGACAGATCTTCTCGGCCCACGGGACGATCATGATCTTCTTCGTCGCCATGCCGCTGGTCATCGGCTTCATGAATTTCGTGGTGCCGTTGCAGCTCGGGGTCCGCGACGTCGCCTTCCCAACGCTCAACAATGTCAGCTTCTGGCTCGGCGCCTCGGGGGCGCTGCTGATCAACGTCAGCCTGTTTGTGGGTGAGTTCGCGCGGACGGGCTGGCTCGCTTTTCCACCGCTCAGCGAAAAGGTCTTCTCGCCCGGGGTCGGCGTCGATTACTACCTCGTCGCACTGCAGATATCCGGCGTCGGAACGGTTTTGACGGGCGTCAATTTCGTGACCACCATCCTCAAGATCCGTGCCCCGGGGATGAGCTATTTGCGGATGCCGGTGTTCTGCTGGACCGCGCTCGCTTCCAACCTCCTGATCATCGCCGCTTTCCCCGTGCTCACCGCCACCTTGGCGATGCTGATGCTCGACCGGTACCTCGGCTTCCATTTCTTCACCAATGACGGCGGCGGCAATTCGATGCTGTACATGAACCTGATCTGGGTCTGGGGGCATCCGGAAGTCTACATTCTCGTGCTGCCCGCCTTCGGCATCTATTCCGAGGTCGTCTCCACCTTCTCGGGCAAGCCGTTGTTCGGCTACCGCTCGATGGTCTTCGCGACGCTGGCGATCTGCATCCTCTCGTTCACCGTCTGGCTGCACCACTTCTTCACCATGGGCGCCGGGGCCAACGTGAACGCCGTGTTCGGTATCGCCAGCATGCTGATCGGCATTCCGACTGGCGTGAAAATCTACAACTGGCTGTTCACCATGTATGGCGGCCGGGTCCGCTTCACGGTGCCGATGCATTACACGATCGGCTTCATGCTGACCTTCATCACCGGCGGATTGACCGGCGTCCTACTGGCGATCCCGCCGGTCGATTTCATCGTCCACAACAGCCTCTTCCTGGTCGCGCACTTCCACCATGTGATCATTCCCGGCGTCGTGTTCGCGATCTTCGCCGGTTACACCTACTGGTTCCCCAAGGCCTTCGGCTTCACGCTCGATGAGCGGCTGGGCAAGGCGGCGTTCTGGTGCTGGTTCATCGGTTTCAACCTCGCCTTCATGCCGAGCTATTTGCTCGGCTTCTGGGGCGGCACTCGGCGCATGCAGCATATTCGATCCGACCTGGAAGCCGTGGCTCGGGGTCGAGCTGATCGGCGCCTTCTTCATCGCCGGCGCGATCGCGCTGACGGTGTGGCAGCTCCTCTATTCGATCAAGACGCGCGAGCAGCGGCGTGACCTGACCGGCGATCCGTGGGACGGCCGGACGCTCGAGTGGCTGACCCTGTCGCCGCCGCCGCATTACAATTTCGCGGTGCTCCCCGATGTTCATGGCGAGGAAGCCTATTGGCACCGCAAGCAACTCGCGATCGAGCGCGACGAATTGATCGCGGAGCCGAACTACCAGCCGATCGAGATGCCGGTGAACACCCCGACCGGGGTGATCGTCGCCTTCTTCAGCGCGCTCTGCGGCTTCGCGATCATCTGGTACATCTGGTGGCTCGCGATCCTCGGCCTGATCGGCGCCTTCGCCGTCTTCGTCTGGTATGCGTGGCGCGACGAGCATGAGCACGTCATCCCGGTCGAGGAAGTGATCGCCAATGCGCGCGAGCGGCGCCGGATCCGCCGCGAGCACCTGCACCAGCTGAGCCAGTCGGTATGAGCACCGCGAGCGAAGCCCCCGCGATCGGCCTCACCCACGCCGGCTCGGAGGACACCGGCCTCGGCGAGCGCGGGCCGGCTTCGAAGAGCATCGTCGTCCCTTATGGCTTCTGGCTGTTCGTGCTGTCCGACATGGTGCTGTTTTCGGCGCTGTTCGCGACCTATGCCTCGCTCGTCCACGCGACCGACGGCGGTCCCGCGACAAACCAGTTGTTCCACCGCGGCCTGGTCGCGGTCGAGACCATCGCGCTATTGCTCTCCAGCTTCGTCTGCGGTCTCGCCATGATCGCCGCCAAGCGGGCCAACATGCTGTGGACGCAGATTTGGCTGTTGGCGACCGGTGCGCTCGGGCTCGTTTTCCTCGGCATCGAAATTTATGAGTTCGCGACGATGATCGGCGAGGGTGCCGGCCCTCAGCGCAGCGCCTTCCTGTCGTCGTTCTTCACGCTGGTCGGCTGCCACGGCGCGCACGTCACCGGCGGCCTCCTGTGGCTCGGGACCATGATGGCGCAAATCTGGGCCAAGGGTTCCAGCCGCACATCACCCGCCGGCTGCTTTGCTTCAGCATCTTCTGGCACGCCCTCGACATCATCTGGGTCGCCATCTTCACCATCGTCTATTTGATTGGGACGCTGCCATGACCGACCATGATCCAAAACAGCTGAACGTCGCGCCGGGCGCACCGCACGACAGCATGCTGAGCGAGACCGTGAGCGACGTCATCGGCCTTGCCCTCGCCTTGGTGCTGACCGGCATTTCGTTCTGGGTAGCGTCGACGTCGACATTATGGGGACCGGGGATCGCGGTCGGCCTGGTCGTTCTCGCGATCGCGCAAATGGGCGTTCACCTGGTTTTCTTCCTCCACATCACGAGCGGGCCCGACAACACCAACAATGTGCTGGCGCTCGCCTTCGGAGTCATGATCGTGCTGCTGGTGATGATCGGCACCATCTGGATCATGGGCCATCTGGCCGCAAACATGGGCCCGACGCCGGAGATCATGAACCTCCAGACCCAGCACTGAGGCCTAGGTCGTCACCGCAGCCCGCGTTAGCTGCTTCTCGCGCTGTTCTCTCGGTTGCCGCGTGGTCGAAAAAATTCGAAGCGCCGCAGGAACGCAGCTCACTGGCGCTGGTTAGGCAAACGTACGAGTTGAGCGAAATGCCTGACAACTCTACCAAAATTCGTCCGGCGTGCGCCAACGGGCGCTGATTGGCGCGGCATCGCTGCCGCCGCGTCGGACGTCATGACCGATGCGATGACCGCCGAGATTCACCGCAAGCAGGCCGGCCGGCTCCGGCACCAAGGAATAAAGGGCCGCGCTACCGCAGCTTGGCGATCGTCAGCCCGTCTTCCTTGGCGCGCTGCTTGATCAATTCCTCGCTGCGGGTCAGCGCCTTGGCGAGCGCCTTCAGCGCGATGCCTTTCTTGGCCAGCGTGTGCAGCTTCTGGATTTCATCCTGCCGCCAGGGCTGGCGATGCCGCTCGAACCGTTCGCTCATGGCTGGGTCTATTCCTCCCGATCGTCTGCGAAGGCCAGCGGTTAGCACGCGCTGGACCGATCGCGTATGGTTCCCTGCCCTCTCGGACCTGTCCCGCATTCACACAGGCAGGCTGGAGGCAATTGCGCGGTCTGCGCCCTCGTGCACGATGAGAACCGTAGCGGAAGTGCTGACGGAGATCGCCATGTCCAGTTTCGGTAAGCGTCGTGACGGCCCCAACGGACAGCGCTGGCTTCGCCGCAAGCGCGTCGGAATCGCCGGCTGCGCGGTCTCGTTCGAAGGGTGCCGGTCGGTCCTGATCGAGGATATCTCGATGACCGGCGCGAGGGTGCGCGGCCGGGCCCTCCCCGAGCCAGGCACCGGCGTCATGGTCAGGGTCGACCGCCGCACGCTGTTCGGCGAAGTTGCCTGGGCCGCCGGCGAGCATCGCGGCATCGCCTTCGACTTCGCGCGCCGGTGAGCGCGGCTGAGGGACAGGCGCCGAAGAACGACGCGCGCGCTCAAAAAAAAAGGGCCGCCCCAATCGGAGCGGCCCTTCCTTGTTCGTAAGCCGAAAGCTCGGCTTAGCCGAGCATTTCCTGCTCGAGCTTCTTGGCCATTTCCTCGATGTTCTCGGGCGGCCAGCCGGGGATGTCCATGCCGAGGCGAAGGCCCATGCTCGCCAGCACTTCCTTGATCTCGTTGAGGCTCTTGCGGCCGAAGTTCGGGGTGCGGAGCATCTCGGCCTCGGTCTTCTGGACGAGGTCGCCGATGTAGATGATGTTGTCGTTCTTCAGGCAATTGGCGCTGCGCACCGACAGCTCCAGCTCGTCGACCTTCTTGAGGAGGTAGCGGTTGAGCTGGTTGGTGTCGGTCGCGATCTGCTCGGCGGCCATCGGCATCGCCTGGCCGATCATCGGCGACGGCGCCATGCGCACCTGGCTGTCGTCGAAGTGGACGAACAGCTGCAGCTGGTCCTGGAGGATCCGCGCGGCATAGCCGAGCGCGTCTTCCGGGGTGACCGTGCCGTCGGTCTCGATGGTCAGCGTCAGCTTGTCGTAGTCGAGCTCCTGCCCGACGCGGGTGTTCTCGACCTTGTAGGCGACCTGGCGGACCGGGCTGTACAGCGCATCGACCGGGATCAGGCCGATCGGCGCGTCGGCCGGGCGGTTGGCGAGCGCCGGGCACATAGCCTTTGCCGATGTCGACCGTCAGCTCCATGTTGAGCGTCGCGCCATCGTCGAGGTGGCAGATGACGAGGTCGGGGTTGGTGACCTCGATGTCGCCGGTGGTCGCGATCATGCCGGCGGTGACTTCCGCCGGGCCGGTGGCGCTGAGGTGCAGCCGCTTGGGCCCCTCGCCTTCCATCTTGAGCGCGATCTGCTTCACGTTGAGCACGATGTCGGTGACGTCCTCGCGGACGCCGGCCAGGCTCGAGAATTCGTGGAGCACGCCGTCGATCTTGATCGAGGTGACGGCGGCGCCCTGGAGCGAGGACAGCAGCACCCGGCGCAGCGAGTTGCCGAGCGTCATGCCGAAGCCGCGCTCGAGCGGCTCGGCGACGAACACCGCGCGGCGGCGGCTGTCGCTGCGCCGACTGCTTCTTCTCCAGCGCGTTGGGCTTCTTGAGTTCCTGCCAGTTCTTTGCGTTGACGGCCATGTTCATCCCTTGGCAGTGGGAGGCGTCAACCTCCTGATTACAAATTCGTTTCGTCCAGCCCGCGCGAAGGCCGGGACCCGAGCGAAACCGTCAGACCCGGCGGCGCTTGGACGGCCGCACCCCGTTGTGCGGGATCGGCGTCACGTCGCGGATCGAGGTGATCGTGAAGCCGACCGCCTGGAGGGCGCGGAGCGCGCTTTCGCGGCCCGAGCCCGGGCCCTTGACCTCGACCTCGAGCGTGCGGACGCCATGGTCGGCGGCCTTGCTGCCCGCGTCTTCCGCCGCGACCTGCGCGGCATAGGGAGTCGACTTGCGGCTGCCCTTGAAGCCCATCATCCCGGCGCTCGACCAGGCAATCGCATTGCCCTGCGCGTCGGTGATGGTGATCATGGTATTGTTGAAGCTGGCGTTCACGTGAGCGACGCCGGCGGTGATGTTCTTGCGCTCCCTCCTGCGGACGCGCTGCGGTGCCTGGGCCATTCGAAAATTCCTACAATCTCTGAAGCTGCTGACTGGAGCGCGATGAAGGAGCGTGCTTACTTCTTCTTGCCCGCGATCGGCTTGGCCTTGCCCTTGCGGGTGCGCGCATTGGTGTGCGTGCGCTGGCCGCGGACCGGCAGGCCCCTGCGATGGCGAAGCCCGCGGTAGCAGGCGAGGTCCATCAGCCGCTTGATGTTCATCGCGGTTTCGCGGCGAAGGTCGCCTTCGACCGTCAAGTCCTTGTCGATCGCCTCGCGGATGTGCAGCACTTCCTGGTCGGTGAGGTCCTGGACGCGCTTTTCCGGCGCGATGCCGAGCTGGTCGGTGATCTTCTTGGCCGTGGTGCGGCCAATTCCGTGAATGTAGGTCAGCGCGATTTCAACGCGCTTGTTGGTGGGGATGTTGACCCCGGCAATACGAGCCATTCGTTACCCTTCTTCAAGCTCCACGGGGCGCCAACCGCCCCATCTCGTCGCTAGAAAAGCCCCGACCCTGAACGAAAAACCGACGCGCGCACGAATGCGCCGCCGGGTAACCGGTGGATCGGGATAGCGCGCAAATAGGAATGGCGTGGGCCGAGTCAAGCGCGCGAGCGTTCCCGCGCGATGCTCCAGCATCGCCTCCACGAACTGTTCATCGTCAGCGTCGTCTTGAAGGGCCTGCACGCCCTCGTCGAGCTGGTGGGCGGCATCGCCCTCTACCTGTTCAGCACGAATGTGATCGTCGCCTGGCTGTGGGAGGCCGGCGAGAGCAACGACTGGATCGCCGCTTCGCGCAAAGCTTCTCCCACCGCGAGCACGCTTTCTATGCCTTCTACCTGGTCAGCCACGGCGTCATCAACGGCGCGATCGTCGGCGGGCTGCTGCTGCGGAAGCGGCTGGGCCTATCACCTGACCTTCGTCGTGCTGACGCTGTTCATCGCCTACCAGGCCTATCGCTACAGCTACACGCACGACATCGGCCTGATCGTCATCACCTTCATCGATCTCATCGTCATGGCGCTCGCGTGGAATGAGTACCGGATGTTCAAGCGGCATCTTGCCGAGGCGCGAGGTTGGCCGATAGAGCCGGCGAATGCAGCGCCTGACCCTCGCCGGCGGCATCCCCGACAGCCTCAGGGGGAGCATCGTCGCGCTCGGCAATTTCGACGGATTCCATCTCGGCCACCAGGCGGTGGTCGGGCGCGCGATCCAGCGCGGCTTCCACGAGCGGCGGCCGGTGATCGTCGCCACCTTCGACCCCCACCCCGTGCGCTATTTCAAGCCCGACCTGCCGCCGTTCCGGCTGACCACGCTCGACCAGCGCGAGGCGCTGTTCGCCCATGCCGGGGCGGACGCGATGCTGGTGTTCGAGTTCGGCGAAGAATTGCGCTCGACCAGCGCCGAGGAGTTCATCGTCAAGCTGCTCGGCGAGCGCATCGGCGCTGCCGGCGTCGTCACCGGCGACGATTTCACCTTCGGCAAGCTGCGCAGCGGCAATGTCGAGCTGCTTCGAAGCGCTGGGCGCCGCGCATGGCATCATCGCCGAGGCGGTCGCGCCGGTGCTGCTCGATGGCGGGCGCATCTCGTCGGGCCGAATCCGCGAGGCGCTGCAGGCCGGCGACACCGCGACCGCGACGCACCTGCTGAGCCGCGACTTCGCGATCGAGGGCATCGTGCAGCGCGGCGACGCCCGCGGCCGGGAGCTGGGCTATCCAACCGCCAACCTGGCGCTCGGCGATTATCAGCGGCCGCGCTACGGCATCTACGCGGTCCGGGTGACGCTCGAAGACGGCAGCGAGCATCCCGGCGTCGCCAGCCTCGGCGTCCGCCCGACCTTCGACCCGCCGCAGGAGCTGCTCGAAGCGTATCCTGTTCGACTTCGACGGCGACCTCTACGGCCGCAAGATCGAGGTCGCCCTCCACGCCTTCATCCGCGAGGAGAGGAAGTTCGACAGCGTCGACGCGCTGGTCGCCGAGATGCGGGAGGACGAGGCCAAGGCGCGGAATTGTTGGCGCTGATTCAGCGTCATCCCGGCCTTGAGCCGGGATCCGCCTCACTTTCGCTGAGCAGGCAGGCCCCGGATCAGTCCGGGGTGACGCTGCGCGCCAGTTTGCATCTATTGCCTCACCCGCTAGAGCCGCGTCCGAAATGTCTGACGCCCCCGACACCACCAAGCCCGACTACCGCTCGACGGTCTTCCTGCCGCGCACCGACTTTCCGATGAAGGCCGGCCTGCCGCAGAAGGAGCCGGCGATCGCCGCGCGCTGGGAGGCCGACGACCTCTACCAGCGCATCCGCGACAGCCGCGCGGGCCGCGAAAAGTTCATCTTCCACGACGGCCCGCCCTACGCCAACGGCGACATCCACATCGGCCATGCGCTCAACCACACGCTCAAGGACATGGTGGTCCGCACCCAGACCCTGCTCGGCAAGGATGCGCCCTACGTGCCCGGCTGGGACTGCCACGGCCTGCCGATCGAGTGGAAGGTCGAGGAGCAGTATCGCAAGAAGAAGCTCAACAAGGACGAGGTGCCGGTCCGCGAGTTCCGCGCCGAGTGCCGCGCTTATGCCCAGCATTGGGTCGACGTTCAGCGCGAGCAGTTGAAGCGGCTCGGCATCAGCGCCGACTGGGACAAGCCCTACCTGACCATGGCCAAGGGCGCCGAGGCGACCATCGTCTCCGAACTGTTCAAGTTCGCCGAGACCGGCCAGCTCTACCGCGGCGCCAAGCCGGTGATGTGGTCCCCGGTCGAGAAGACCGCGCTGGCCGAGGCCGAGATCGAATATGAGGACATCGTCTCGACCCAGATCGATGTCGCGTTCGAGATCGTCGAGAGCCCGAATCCCGGAGCTGGTCGGCGCTCATGCGGTGGTGTGGACGACGACGCCGTGGACGATCCCGGTCAACCAGGCGATCGCTTATGGATCCGGACGTCGAGTACGTGCTCTCGATCGAATCCGGCTGCACGGATGCGCTCGGCGGGCGATCAAGATTGCTCGGCGCAGTTCGCATCGACGGCATCTTGCTGGTCTGCCGAGACCTGCTTGACGAGCGCTGCTCGAGCGATCACTCGGATTTGAAGCGTCTGAGCGACTGGCATGTTCGACTTCGAAGGCTCCGAACTCGCCGGCACCATCGCCCGCCACCCGATGCACAAGCTCGGCGGCTTCTTCGCCAAGCCGCGGCCGTTCCTCCCCGGCGACTTCGTCACCACCGACCAGGGCACCGGCCTCGTCCACATGGCGCCCGACCATGGCGAGGACGATTTCGAGCTGTGCAACGCGCAACGGCATCGACCCGGTGTTCGCGGTCGATGCGGGCGGCATGTACCGCGCCGACTGGCCGTGGCTCGGCGGCCAGGGCAGCGTCATCAACAACAAGTTCAACGCGCCCGACGGGCCGATCTGCTCGGACCTGCGCGAGGCCGGCGCGCTGCTCGCCGCGAGCGCCGACTTCCAGCACAGCTACCCGCATTCGTGGCGGTCGAAGGCCAAGGTCATCTACCGCTGCACCCCGCAATGGTTCGTCGCGATGGACAAGCCGCTGCCGCATCTCGGCAAGCCGCGTGACGAGCGCGTTGCGCTCGAAGGGAGCGAGCGCGTGGGAGAGAGCTGAAGGCCGCGCGCGCGCTCCCAACCCCTCTCCCGCGAGGGGAGCGGGCCGACCCTCCGCCAGCTGGCGATGAACGCCATCGCCGCGACGCGCTTCGTGCCCGAGAAAGGCCGCAACCGGCTCGGCTCGATGGTCGAGCAGCGGCCCGACTGGGTGCTCAGCCGCCAGCGCGCCTGGGGCGTGCCGATCGCGGTGTTCGTCGAGCAGCAAGACGCGGCGAGCTGCTGGTCGACCGCGAGGTCAACGCGGCGCATCGTCGAGGCCGTCCGCCGCGAAGGCGTGGACGCCTGGGACGCGGCCAACGCCGCCGCCTTCCTCGGCAACCGCAACCCCGACGATTACGAGATGATCACCGACATCCTCGACGTCTGGTTCGACAGCGGCTGCACCCACGTCTTCACGCTGGAGAGCGGCCACTGGCCCGAGGAACGCTGGCCCGCCGACCTCTATCTCGAAGGCTCGGACCAGCACCGCGGCTGGTTCCAGTCGTCATTGCTCGAAAGCTGCGGAACACGCGGCCGCGCGCCTTACGACGCGGTCCTGACCCATGGCTTCACGATGGACTCCAAGGGCATGAAAATGTCCAAGAGCCTCGGCAACACGGTCAACCCGCTCGACCTGATGAAGGAATATGGCGCCGACATATTGCGGCTGTGGGCGCTGAGCGTCGACTTCACCGAGGACCACCGCATCGGCAAGGAGATCCTCGCCGGGGTCGCCGACCAGTATCGCAAGCTCCGCAACACTTTCCGCTATTTGCTCGGCGCGCTCGACGGGTTCAGCGAGGAAGAGCGGCTCGATGATATCGCGCAATATCCGGAGCTGGAGCGCTACATGCTCGCGCTTCTCGCCGCGCTCGACCAGAAGCTGCGCAACGCGGTCGATGATTTCGACTTCAACACCTACGTCCGCGCGCTGACCGACTTCTGCAACGAGGATTTGTCCGCCTTCTATTTCGATATCCGCAAGGACAGCCTCTATTGCGATGCGTCCTCGTCGACGAAGCGGCGGGCCTACCGGACGGTGCTCGACACTTTGTTCCATGCTTTGGCCCGCTGGCTGGCGCCGGTTTTGGTGTTCACCAGCGAGGAGGTCTGGGGCACGCGTTTCCCGGATGCAGGATCGGTGCATTTGCTTGAGTGGCCGGATTGCTCCTAACTCGTCATTCCCGCGAAAGCGGGAACCTAGTTGAAGAAGAATCTGATTCCCGCTTCTGCGGGAATGACGAGATTGAGAAGCGTTGGCGCAAGCTGCACTTCGCGCCGAAGTCACCGAGCGGATCGAGCCGCTGCGGCGCGAAAAAGTCCTCGGCTCCAGCCTCGAGGCCGAAGTCTGGGTGCCGAGCGACGAAGACCCCGAACTGCTCGAGGAGCTGTTCATCACTTCGACAGTCCACAACGGCGATTGGAAGATCGTGAAGACGCAGAACCACAAATGCGCCCGCTGTTGGCGGCTCCGGCCCGATGTGGATGCCGCGACCGAGCTCGACGCGCGCTGCGCGATGTCGTGAACGACTGAGAGTGTCCTACAGCGCTCCGCATAGTGCATGATGCCGTCATGATTTCTGAAACCTCTACTGCCCAGGCTGGTGCCAATCGCCGAGCTAAGGTCATTGCAAAAGCGCCGCTACTCCGTGACTTTAATGACGTTTAGGACGGGAACAGGCCGATGAAGGCTCGCTCACTCGGCTTCATGGTCGCGCTGATGGTCTTCGCGCTCGACCAGTTCGTCGAAATATTGGGTCACCGGCCCGCTCGGCATCAACCATATCGGCGATCAGCTGGTGCTGCTGCCGATCTTCAACTTCACCTACACCGAGAACAACGGGATTTCGCTCGGCCTGCTCAACGCGACGACCGAGATCGGGCGCTGGATGCTGGTCGGCCTGACCTCCGCGATCGCGATCGGCGTCGCCTTCTGGATGGGGCGCGAGAAGAACCGGATCGACCAGCTCGCGCTCGGCATGGTGCTCGGCGGCGCGCTCGGCAACATCCTCGACCGCGTCCGCCATGGCTATGTCACCGACTTCGCCGACCTGCATTTTGGCGAATGGCGCCCGTTTTTGATATTCAACGTCGGCGATGCCGCGATTAGCATTGCCGTCGTGATCCTGTTGCTGCGCGCGTTCCTGAGCCGTAAGGATCAGGTAAAGGGTAGCGACCCCGAGGAGACGATCGAACATGCGTAAGCTGATGACCGCTTTGGTGCTGGCCGCGGCCGTGACCACCGGCGGCTGCTCCATCTTCAAGGGCGGCACGCAAGCGCCCGACGAATTCGCGGTCGCGCGCAACGCGCCGCTGATCATTCCGCCCGACTTCAGCCTGGCGCCGCCGGTCGCCGGCACGGCCGGCCTGTCGCCCTCCGAGGCGCAGCAGCAGGCGATCGACGCCTTGTTCGGTGGCCCTGCCCCGCGCAGCCCGGGCGAAACGAGCCTGCTCGACGCCGCCGGCCGCGAGAGTGCGCAGATGGGAATCCGCAGCCAGGTCGGCGATCCCGATACGCGGCTGGTCGACAAGGGGCCGACCACGGTCCAGATCCTGACGGCGGCCAACACCAGCACCGACGTCGCCTCGGCCCAGCCCGGCCAGTAAGAGCGAACAGCGAGGCCGAGCAGCATGGCAGAAGCAACCCTCCCCGCCCGCCTGGTCGAGATCGAATCGATGCTCGACCGCTCGCGCCGCCGCTTCGAGGAAGGCTCGAAGCTGGTCGAGGAAGCGCACAAGCTCATCGCCGACGTCCAGCAGGCGATCATGGGCTCGCCCCGCACCGTGTCGCCCGAGGATAGCGAGGAAGCCGCGTCGAAACTGCTCTCGAGCCTGAAGGCAAGTGGCAGCGAAATGCCGGAAACGCTGTGCGGCGGCAGATTGTCGGTCGACCAGGTCCAGCGCCTGATCCGCATCGATGGCCACCCGATCGGCATCACCGAGATGGAATATCGGGTGCTCGAGCTGCTCGCGTTCGCGCGCAACAATGTGGTGACCCGGGCGATGCTGCTGAAGCACCTTTATCGCCGCTCTGACGACCAGCCGCAGCCCAAGATCATCGACGTCTTCATCTCCAAGCTGCGCAAGAAGCTCCGCAATGCGAGCGGCGGGGCTGAATTCATCGAAACCATCCCGCAGCGCGGCTGGATCCTCCGCGACATCGACGAAAAGAGCGGAGCTTAACCTTTCTTAGCCGCGGCCGCCTTAGGCCGGGTCGATGCTCAACCTGATTCCGCAAGCCGAACCCGAGACTCCCGCGGTCTATGCCGAGGCGGTGTCGCGGCTGGCGAGCGTGCGCCATGCCCTTCGCCTGGTCGACGGCGGTCTTTGCGCGGGCCCGGAAGCGGATCGCGACGAAGCGGTCGCGGAACGCTGGGATAGCGCCAGCGAGGCAAAGCAACGCTGGTTCGACCGCCGCTCCGGCCAATTGGTCGGCACGACAGCGACCGGGATCGAAGCGCTGCTCGGCCAGCGTAATGCCGGCAAGGAGCCGCATGTGCTTGCCTGCAAGACGATGGTCGATGAGATCCGCCGCGAATTGCGCGAGATCGCGCACATCGTCCTCGACTAGGCCGGGCCCAGCACCTTCGGCGTTGCCGGGTCGGCGCCCCACTCGCTCCAGCTGCCATCGTAGAGCCGGGTTGCATCATTGCCGGCGAGATGCGCGGCGAAGATCAGGCTGTTCGCGGTTACGCCCGAACCGCAGGTCGCGATGAACGGCTGCTCAATCTCAACGCCCGCTTCAGCGAAGATCCGCCGGATCTCGTCGGGCGGCCTGAGCCGCCCGTCCTCTGTGTAGAGCGACGAGAAGGGGACGTTGCGGGCGCCCGGGATATGGCCGGCGGCGACGCCCGGACGAGGGTCGGGCTCAGCCCCTTCGAACCGCGCTTTGCCACGCGCGTCGACGAGCGGCAGGCCGGGACCCGCAAGCAACTGCTCCTTGGTGACAATTTCCTTTCTCGCCGTGGCCTCGAAGCGCGCTGCCGGGAACTCCCGCTCGCCGCGCTCCACCGGGCGGTTCTCGATGCGCCATTTCTGGAAGCCGCCGTCGAGGATCGCGACCTTATCGGCGCCGAAGTGGCGGAGCATGAACCAGCTGCGCGCGGCGTTACGCGTCGGCGAGTTGTCGTAGACGACGATCCGCGCATTCCGGTCGATGCCGAGCCCTTCCATCGCGGCACCGAAATCCGCCGCGGTTGGAAGCATGTGCGGAGCCGGGTTCGACTCGATCGCTGATCTCGTCGATGTCGAGAAAACGTGCGCCCGGAATATGCGCGTCGAGATATTCATCGCGGCCGTTGCGTCCGGTCGCCGGCATGTGCCAGCTCGAATCCACAACGGTCAGGTCAGGCGAGCCGAGGTTCCGCGCCAGCCAGTCGGTCGAAACGAGCAAGTCCATCGGCGGAGGATAGGCGCGTCCACCGACTGCTGCTAGTTGCTCCTGCCATGGAGACGCGCCATCTCGGCCAGCCTAGCGCCATGCCCGCTTCGCCGGACGAAGCGCAGCTTGATTATGTGCCGAACCCGCGGCCCGGAGCGCTCTACCTGGTTCGGTTTACGGCGCCCGAGTTCACCTCGCTTTGCCCGGTCACCGGGCAGCCGGATTTCGCGCACCTCGTTATCGACTATGCGCCCGGCGACACGATCGTCGAGAGCAAGAGCCTCAAGCTGTTCCTCGGGTCCTTCCGCAACCATTGCGGTTTTCACGAGGACGTGACCGTCGGCATCGGCCAGCGGCTGATGCACGAGATGAAGCCGCAATGGCTGCGGATCGGCGGCTACTGGTATCCTCGCGGCGGGATGCCGATCGATGTGTTCTGGCAATCGGGCTCGCCGCCGGAAGGCATGTGGCTGCCCGACCAGGGTGTGCAATCCTATCGCGGGAGGGGGTAGAAATGGCCGGGGGGCCCACAGTCGCAATCCTGGGCGCAGGCTCGGTGGGCTGCTTCATCGGCGGCGCCTGGATGGCCGCGGGGGTGCCGGTCACCTTCATCGGCCGGCCCCGCTTGTCGAAGGATGTCGACGCGCACGGGCTCACGCTGAGCGACTATTCCGGCTGGGAGGCGCGGCTGGCGCCGGGCGACGTCGACTATCGTTGCGGCCCGGAAGCACTGAACGATGCTCAGATCATCGCTCTTTGCGTCAAGAGCGGCGACACGGCGAAAGCCGCCGACGATATTGCCGAGCACGCCACATCCGGGGCGACCGTGATCAGCTTCCAGAACGGCGTCAGCAATGTGGACGTGCTCGAACAAGGGTTGCGTGGGCGGTTCGAGATCGCACGCGGGATGGTGCCCTATAACGTCGCCTATCTCGGCAAGGGCCGTTTCCACAAAGGGGTCGCGGGCGACCTTTACTCCGAGCAGCGAGGCGGCGTCCGGGCGCTTGCGGATTCCATCGGCAGCGGGCCCGCCTGCCTCAAGCTGAATGACGACATGCTCGGCCTCGCCTGGGGCAAGCTGCTGATCAACCTCAACAATGCGGTGAATGCGCTATCGGGCCGGACGCTGCAGGACGAGCTTCGGCGGCGCGACTATCGCCGGGTGTTCGCCGCCTCGATGCGCGAGGGCCTCGAACTCCTGAAGCGCGCCGAAATCAAGCCGGCAACGATGGGCCCGACGTCACCGCAGAGCCTGCCGCGACTGATCGATACGCCGGACTGGCTGTTCAACAACATCTTCATGAAGCGATGGAAAATCGACGCCAAGGCGCGCTCATCGATGGCCGACGACCTCGCGGCCGGGCGCAAGACCGAGGTCGACTATCTGAACGGCGAATTGGTGCGGCTGGCCGAACGGCTCCAGCGCGCAGCCCCGGTCAATCGCGCAATCGTCGACTTGATCCATCTGGCCGAAGCCGGCGCGAAGCCGCTCGCCCCGACCGTGCTTCGCAAAGCCGTGCTGGGCCGCTAGCGGTAGGTCGCTTCCTCAACGAAGACGTCATCACCTGGAACAGGCGCAACCGATGCTCGGCCCTTCGTCCAGGAATAAAGCGCAGCCAGCGCCGCCGCGAACACCAATACGCTGACGATCATCACCGCTGAATAAGGCTGGACCAGCGCCAGAACGTTCGCTGGATCCGTCGATCCGGCCTTCTGCGCCGCGCCGACCGCGGCCGCGTAGACCACCCCCATCAGGCTTTCGCCGACGATGAGGCCGGTGGCCATGAGCACGCCCATCCGCTCGGCAAAGGCCGGGTTGCGCGAGGTCATCGCCCAGCGATTGTAGAACCAGCCGAGCACGGCGCCGACCGGGATGAGAAGATCAGCTTCGAGCGGCAGGTAGATGCCCATGCCGATCGCCAGTGGCGGCAGATGGAAACGGCCGCCCGAAGCGCGTTTCAAGACTTCGTCGACGACGACGGCGACAACGCCGATCATCGCTCCAAGCTTGATCATCGGCCAATCGAGACTGCCGCCGAGCACACCCTGCGCGATCGTCGAGATAATCGCGGCCTGAGGAGCATTGAGGGCATTTGGGCCGGCGCCGGGCGTGCCCTGGAAGCCGAGGCTCGAATTGAGCAGATTGAGGATCGGCGGAATGACAAGCGCGCCGAATACGACACCCAGAATCAACGCCACCTGCTGGCGCCACGGCGTGGCTTCCACCAATTGGCCGGTCTTCAGGTCCTGAAGGTTGTTGTTGGAGATGGTGGCGACGCCAAAAATGATGGCGGTCACGAACAGGGCGAAGGCGACGAGTGCCTTGGTCTCATCGCCACCGACACCCGGGAACAATGCGGCGAGGATCAACGAGATGCCAAGCACGGAGAGAATGCCGACGCCCGAAATCGGGCTATTTGAGGCGCCGATCAGACCCGCCATGTAGCCGCAAACCGCAGCGATCACGACGCCCGCTATGAGCGTGTAGATAATGCTGAGGATGATCGTGGTGCCGGGATTGGCAGCAATCGGGGCGGTGCTCCCGAAGGCGTAGAGCAACAGACCAATCGGAATCATCGACAACAGGATTCCGCCAGCCACGATGCCGATCGGGATGTCGCGCTCGGTCAGCGGCAGTTCACCGCCGCGGCCGGCTTTGCGCTCGCGGTTGGCGGCGAGCGCGCCCCGGATGCCGGCGACGATCGGGCCGATGATCCTGAGCAATGTCCAGATCGCCGCGACGCCGATCGTGCCTGCGCCCACCATCCGTGCCTTCAGCTTGAACGCCGTACTGACGAGCTTGTCGAGGTCGCCTGCAGCTTGCGCAATTATCCCCGGGTCCTGAGTCCAATGGGGGACGATGAACACCCAGCTGATGATCATGCCCACGACCATTGCGAAGCCGACCGCGACGCCGACGAGGTGGCCGACGCCGATCAACGCCATCGACAGGCTGGTGGAAATCCCGGAGGCACCTGAGCCAACCCGGAAATTCTTTGCCGCGGTGTCGGTCAGCAGCCGGGTCTTGGCCACGAGGAAGTACAGTCCGGACACGATCGTCGAGCCGCCGATCAAGACCAGCCCGCGGCGATTCTCCTCGGCACCGCCCACGCCCGCGCCAACCTTGAGCACTTCGGCCGCCGCAACACCCTCCGGGTAAGGTAGGTCGGTGCCCGTCACCAGGGCCCGCCTCAGCGGCACCGAATAGAGGACGCCAAGAATGCCGCCGATGCCGATCACGGCGACGGACAACCAGTAAGGAAAGCCCGTCCACCAGCCGACCATGATCAGACCCGGAAGGACGAAGATGATCGCCGATAGCGTGCCGGCTGCCGACGCGATCGTCTGGACGATATTGTTTTCCTGGATCGTCGCGTCGCGGAACGCCTTCAGCACCGCCATCGAGATCACCGCGGCGGGGATCGAGGTCGCGAAGGTGATTCCGATCTTGAGGCCGAGGTAGACGTTCGCGGCCGTGAAGACGACGGTGATGAGCGCGCCGAGGATGATCCCCCGGATCGTCAGTTCCTTCACGCCGCCCGTCGCCGCGCGAGCCGCCTGGCCGTTCCGACTTGCCATCCCCTATGCTCCCCTGAGATTCAACGCGCCTGGCGGTGCTGGGGTCGAGTGGCGGCGAATGGCCTGCCAGCGCCCGTCATCCTTCACCCACACGTCGGTAAGAACGACGCAATCTTCGATGATCCGACCAAGATATTTGAGCCGCCAACGGGCGTGCACCGTACCGATCATGGCATCGTTGACCGCAGTCGCGTCTTCGACATCGACTTCGATATCCTGGACCTCGCGCCGCTGGATCGCATCCAGCCATTCGTCGCGCGTCATCATGAACGGCCCGGTCGACCGCGTCCCGATCAACACGAAATCCTTGTGAACGAGCTTCTCGAGCGCAGCCATGTCCTTGCGGCAGAGGGCATCGCGCCACTCCCGCTCAAGTTCGCCGATGACTTCACAACTCGGGCTCGCCAACAGTCTCTCTCCCGCGCCCTTCTTACGGCCGCGTCCGGAGAAAGCGAAATCTGGCGGCGGCCGGAGCTGTTGGCCGCCGGACTTATGTCGCGCTCGCGAACCCGCACTGCTTCTGTTCCATCGGGATTTGCTTCGTGATCCGCGTGGCGTTCTCGGCATAGGCTTCCGTCACGGAGCCGTGGTTCACGCTCTTGCCGTTCAGCGGACTGACGCCCTGGCAGATGTGGAAGACATGCGGCGTGGACGACTTCTTGGCGCCGTTCTCGGGCGCGATCCAGTAGACGACATCCTGCCCGGTCGGGGTGGGCGGGGTCTTTGGTCGCGTCGGCCACCGCGCTGGAGTCCCGGGCGATATCCTGCGCCTGCGCCGCGACCTCCGGTGAGCAAGCGGTCGTCGGCTGCTTGGCTTTGATCTGCGCCGCGCATTAATTCATGTCCTGCGTGTATTTCTCGACCGACGGCGGGTTGAAGTCGACCCCGATCAAGGTCGCGGCTGCGGCGAGGACGACGCCGATGCCGCCCGCGATCTTCTTGTTCTTGGGGTCCATGTCCTTGTCCATGAAGATCAGGACAATGAGCGGCAGGAAGGCGATCACCGTGATGATCGCGCCGAGCTGGTTCTGGACGAAGAACCTGACCGTGTCGGACTGGCGGGCGGGATCGTGCTTGTTGGCGGCCTTCCACATCAGGCTGCCGGCAATCGCGAAGACGGCGATCACGACCAGCAGGCCGATCAGCAGCGCGAGATTGCCGTGGTCGAACTTGTGCTGACGAAGCAGGACGATGCCCGCGACCTCGGTCCCGATCGCAATAATCCACGCGATTGCAGCGAAGATACGCAGGCGCGTGGCGGAAGAGGTCTGATCGTGGGTCGCGCGCCATTCCTTGGTGACATCGACCTCAGGCTTGTCGTCGGCCATTTTAGCATCCCCCTGTCAAACGCCTGCCCGGTTCGGAAAGCGTCGTTACACAGCTGGCACAGTTTTGCGCAGCAACCGCCGCAGCGCAAGCCCGTGCAGGGAAAGACCGCAGGCGGTTACTTGGCGCTGATGTTGATTCCGACGAAGGCTTCGGGTGAGGTCCCGCGCTTCACGAGCAACAGGACGCTGGAGCGGCCGGCCTTGCGAGCTGCATCGACCGCCGCAACCACCTGCCCCGGCGCGGTGACCGGCTGGTTGTTAACCGAGACGATGAGGTCGCCACGCTGCAATCCCTGCTCTCCCGCGTTCGAGTTGGGATCGACCGAGGTGATGACCACCCCGCGCGCGGTCGGGGGCAGGTTCGCGGCCCGCGCCAACTCGGGAGTCAGCGGCGCCAGCGACAGGCCGAGCGCACGCTGCGGCGCAGTCGGCGAGGTCGCCGAACCGTTCTGGGTGCCGGAATCGACGCCGGAAATCTTGGCGAGCTGCTCTTCGGTCGGTCGTTCGGCGACTTGCACGGTGACCGTCGCCCGCTTGCCGCCGCGAATGATCTCGAGCGGAATTCGCGCGCCGACCGGCGTGTTGGCGACGAGGTAGGAGACGGTCTGGTCGGGCGTCACCGCCTGGCCGTTGACGCGGACGATGACGTCGCCCTGCTGGAGGCCGCCGCGCGCGCCGGGCGCATCGGGAACGACCGAGCGGACGAGCTCGCCGCTATCCTTCGGAATGCCGAGCGCCGGGGCGAGGTTTTCGTCGACCGGCTGAAGGCCGACGCCGAGATAGCCGCGCGATGGGCGCTGGCCGCGACGAAGGGCGTCGATCACCGGCTTGGCCGCTTCCGCCGGGATGGCAAGGCCGATGCCGACCGAGGCGCCGGTCGGCGAGATCAGCGCCGAGTTGATGCCGATGACGTTGCCGTTGAGATCGAACATCGGGCCGCCGCTATTGCCCATGTTGATCGCCGCGTCGGTCTGGATGTAGCGATCGTAGGCGCCGGTGCCGGTGATCCCGCGGTGAAGCGCGGAGATGATGCCGGCGGTGACCGTACCGCCAAGCCCATAAGGATTGCCGATCGCGACAATCCAGTCGCCGACGCGGGCCTTGGTGCTGTCGCCCCAATGGACGAACGGCAGGTTGCGGCCCTCGATCTTGAGCAGCGCGAGGTCGGAGGTCTCGTCGCGGCCGACGATCCGCGCCGGATATTCGCTGGCGGTCGGTGGTGATGACGGTGACGGTGTCGACCGTGCCGGTGCCGTTGGCGCCCTGGATCAAATGGTTGTTGGTGACGACATAGCCGTCGGGCGAGATGATGAAGCCCGAGCCGAGCGAGCCGGCTTCGCGAGTGCGCGGCTGGGCGCCGCCGCCACTGCTGCCATTGCCGCTATTGTCATTGCCTTGCGGCTGGGTTGGATCGAAGCGGCGGAAGAAATCCTCGAACGGGTCGGCCGGTGGCTTTGACCGGCACCCGTTGCTTGGTCGAGATGTTGACCACCGCCGGCTGCAGCCGGGCGGCGAGGTCGGCGAATGACATCGGCGCGCCGCGCGGCGCAGGCGCCAGCGCCGACGGCGCATTCTGCGCGACCTGCGCGCCTGCTTCCCGGTGGCGAGCGAGAATGCCGTTCCCCCAATCAGCAGGGCCATTGCGACCCCGTAGGCGTAGCGCACTTTTCCGGACTCCTTCGACCTCATCGATACTCCATCAATTCGGGTGGGACGCAAGGGCGCTAATGTCGCCGCAGCCTGAACGCCATTTGAACGCCGATGTTCAGACCGCTTCAGTGCGAACGTCCAGAGAATTCCTTCAGATAGTCGTTTTGCGGCGAAAGATGATGTTCGTCGGCGCCGGCTTGCTCCTGGCCGGCATCGCCGACGAAGGTCGTCTGGTAGCTCTGCATCGCGCGATAGAAATCGTAGAATTGCGGGTCCTTGCCAAAGCTCGCGGCATAGGTCTGCGCGGCTTCGGCGTCGGCCTCGGCGCGGATGATCTGCGCCTGCTTGGCGCCCTGGGCGCGGATCGAGCGCGCTTCCTGCTCGCGCGCGGTGCGCATGCGGTCAAACGCCGACGTCGAGCGGCGCGCCGTCGGGCAAGTCGGTGCGCTTGATCCGGACGTCGAGGACTTGGACTCCATATTGGCGGGCGATGCGGTTCAGCGAGCTGCGGACGTTGTCCATGATGCCCTGGCGCTCGGGGGTCAGCAAGCGAGGCGAACTCGATCCGGCCAAGCTCGTTACGAACTTCGGATCCGAGGATCGGCCGCAGCTGCTCGCGCAGCTGCTCCTCGGTGCCGGCGCGGATGTACATCAGCAGTCGGGTCGACGATCCGGTAGCGGGCGAAGGCATCGACCTCGAGCCGGCGCTGGTCGGTGGAAATCACCTGCTGGCGCTGCATGTCGACGTCCTGGACGCGCTTGTCGATCCACACCAATTGCTCGGCGAACGGGATCCGCCAATTGATGCCCGCGCCCGGCGGCGCCGATCGGGCGGCCGGGCTTGATACAGGTTGTAGATCCGCACCGGCTTGCCGAAGCGCACCACGACCGCCTGCTTGGTCTCCGGGATGATCGGGAAGCCGCTGAGCACGACAGCAGCAACAGGACAAGCCGACGATTGCCGCGACGAGCGGATGGCTGCGGATGAAGCCGGTCACTGCTGCCGCTCCTGCTGCTGCGGCTGCTTCTGGACCTGCGGCAGCGGCAGGTAAGGCGTCACGCCCGGCGCTTCGACGATCGTCTTGTCGACCTTGGACAGCACCTGCTCCATCGTCTCGTAATACATGCGCCGCCGGGTCACCTCTGGCGCGAGCTTGTATTGCACATAGACCTTGTCGAACGCGGTTGCCTCGCCCTGCGCCTTCTGGCGGAGCTGCAGCGCATAGGCATTGGCGCTGTTGATGTAGGTCTGCGCGTCCTGTTGCGCGGCCGTCGACCTGCTTGAACGCGTCGTTGACCGCGTCGGGCGGGTCGGCCTGCTTGATGGCAATGCCCTGCACCTGAATGCCCGAACGATAGGAATCGAGGATGCGCTGCATGTTCTCGGCGACCTGGAACTCGATCTCGGCGCGCTGTCGCCCATCGCGTCGTTGAGCTGACCCGGCTGACCACCGCGCGCATCGCGCTTTCGGCGACCTCGCGGATCGTGTCGTCGGGCTGCGCAAGCTGGAACAGATAGAGTTCCGGCGTGCGGATGTTCCAGCGCACCGAATAAGCAAGGTCGAGCAGGTTCTGGTCGCCGGTCAGCATCAGATCGTCGGCGTCGGCCGAGCCGAGGTCGAACGGTGCGGATGTTCTCGACATCGATCTTCTTCACGCGGTCGATCGGCGAGGGCAGCGTCAAGCCGACGCCCGGGCCGAGCGTGTAGCTGTAGCGGCCGAAGCGGCTAACAACGCCGCGCTGGCCGGGCGAGATCGAGTGCGATGCTGGTGAAGACCAGCCAGATGCAGGATGAACCCGAGGATCGCCCAGCAGGATCAGCGAGCGGTCGGGCCGGCCGGGAAAGCCACCGCCACCACCGCCAAAGCGGGCACGGCTGCGGCGCACCAGATCGTCGAGCGCGGAAACGTTGGTCCGCCGAGGCTTGGGCGACGGCCGCGCTTGGGCGGATCGCCCCACGGGCCGTTGCCCTCGCCTCCGCCATCGCCACGGCGGGCTCGCGCCGGCATCGCTGCCGCTTGGCCCCCACGGGCCCTTGGTGTCGGTGAACAGGCCGCGGACGCGGCTGCCCCACCCCGGAATGATGTTCATCGGCGCTGACTATAGGGAGCGCGCCCCGCGAAAAACAGTGGCAAGCGGCGCGCCCGTTCCTATGTGCCGCCATGACCACGACCGCCGATCCACTTGACCGGCCTGCCGCATGACGACCGGATCCGGTCGCGCAAGCTGGTGGACGGAGTCGCGACGATCATCGTCGATGCGACCGGCCTGGCGACGCCGAGGCGAGCCAGAGTCGAGAAGCGAAGTGCGGGCCGCGGCTGGCGGCCGCGGGCGTCAAGCGAAGCGCGGATCGCGATGACCGCGTCGCAGCCGGCCCGAACCCTGATCGCGATCGGCAGCGGCAAGGGCGGCGTCGGCAAGTCGACGGTCTCCGCCAACCTCGCGATTGCGCTGGCGAAGCTGGGCAAGCGGGTCGGGCTGATCGACGCCGATGTCTATGGCCCCTCGCAGCCGACCTTGCTCGGCAGCATCGCCAAGACCGAAGCGGCCGAGAACGACAAGCTGATCCCGGTCGAGGCGCACGGCATCCGATTCCTGTCGCTCGGGCAGCTGGTCTCGCCGGGCCATGCGCTGGCCTGGCGGGGGCCCATGGCGACCGGGGCGCTGGCCAATCTGATCGACGCCGACTGGGGCGACACCGAATTGCTGCTCGTCGACCTGCCGCCCGGCACCGGCGACGTCCAACTGTCGCTGATCCAGCGCTCGCGCCCGGCCGGCGCGGTGATCGTCTCGACCCCGCAGGACCTGTCACTGATCGACGCCCGCCGCGCGGTCGACCTGTTCAACAAGACCAGCGTTCCGGTGCTTGGGTGTGATCGAGAATATGGCGACCTATCGCTGCCCGCATTGCGGCGAAGACTTCGCACCCGTTCGGAATCGGTGGCGCGGAGGAGGCGGCCAACGCGATGCGAGTGCCGTTTCTTGGGCGGCTGCCGCTGTCGCTCGCCCTTCGCGAAGCCTCCGACGCCGGGCGGCCGCTGGCCGGTTCGGATAGTCCCGAAGCCACGGCCTTCGACGAGCTTGCCGCGAAACTGTTGGCGGCCGTGACGCATTGAGCTGACGCAAAGGAGTTGTTTGCCATGCCGCTCACCCGCGACGAGGACATTGCCGAGCTGCTGACCAATGCCCGGACCATTGCCATGATCGGCGCGTCGGACCGGCCCGACCGCTCCTTCTTACGGGGTCATGAAATTCCTCCAGGACCATGGCTATCGCGTCATTGCCGGTCAATCCGCAGATCACCGGCGAGCATGTCCACGGCGAGTTCGTGTGGCGCGAGCTGGCCCAAATCGGCGTGCCGATCGACATCGTCGACATTTTCCGCCGCCCCGAAGCCGCGGCGGAGGCGGTCGAGCAGGCGATCTTCGCCGGCGCCAAGGCGGTGTGGATGCAGATCGGCGTCATTAACGACGAGGCAGCGGCGAAGGCCGAAGCGGCCGGCTTGAAGGTCGTGATGGACCGCTGCCCCAAGATCGAGATCCCGCGGCTGGGCCTGCCGAGGATCGTGGGGGCGGCCTAAGCCGATCCGACCGTCATCTCCGGGATGAGCAAGGTCGGCGCGTCCACGCCGCGGCGTAGTTCAAGGTCGCTGGCGGGCTCCAGCGTGGCGAACATGTGGGTCAGGTTCGAGGCAATGGTGATCTCCGAGAGCGCCTCGCAGATCTCGCCGCCGCGAACCATGAATCCGACCGCGCCGCGGCTGTAATCGCCGGTGACGCCATTCACGCCTTGCCCGATCAGCTCGATGATCAGCACCGCTTCGGGAAAGGTGGCCAGCAGTTCCGAACGGCTACGCCTACCGCCCTCGAAATAGAGATTGGCTGGGCCCGCGCCGGGGGCGCCGCCAACGCCCCGAACGGCGTGTCCGGTCGGTGCGATGCCAAGCTGGCGGGCCGCTGCGCTGTCGGCGATCCAGCTATTGAGGGTTCCGTTCGAGACCAGTTCCTGGCGCGACACCCGGACCCCCTCTCCGTCGAAGGGCCGCGAGCGGAGCCCGCGTTTCCGAAAGGGATCGTCGATAATGGTGACGCCGCCGGCGAACAGTTTCTCGCCCAGCTTGCCGCGCAGGAAGCTGGTCCCGCGCGCGATCGACGCACCGTTGATGGCGCCGATGAAATGCGACAGGAGCGACGACGCGACCCGAGGATCGAAAATCACCGGATATTTGCCCGGCTTAAGACGTCGGGGATTGAGGCGTGCCACCGCGCGTTCGCCCGCACTCCGGCCGATCGCCGCGGCGCTTTCGAGATCCTCGAGATGATGCGCGCTGTGCCAGTCATGATCGCGCTGCATCGTCGAGCCCTCGCCCGCGATCATGGTTGCGGAAGAACTATGGCCGGTCGCCTGATAGGCGCCGGCGAAGCCGCCGGACGTAGCGAGCGTCAAGGTCGACGCCGATGCACTGGCCCCTGCGCCGCTTGAATTGGTCACGCCTTTCACTGCCATGGCCGTCTGTTCGGCCTCCAGCGCGCGCGCGCGAAGCGTGGCAGGATCGGGCTCAAGATGGTCGGCAAGGTCGAGCGCGCGGCGGTTCGCCAGCAAGAAGCAGGTCGCTGGGTGCGAGCCCCGCGAACGGGTCCTCGGGCGCTTCTCTCGCCATGGCCAGGCAACGCTCGACCAGCGTTGCGAGGGTCTCGCCGGCCAGGTCCGTTGAAGCCACGGTCGCCGAGCGCTGGCCGACGAACAATCGAAGTCCCACATGCTCACCTTCGGAACGGCTCACGTCTTCGAGCTCGCCCAGGCGGACCTGCACGCTCGAGGACCGGTCGCCCGCATAAAGCGCATCGGCGGCGGTCGCACCGGCGGCCATGCCCCGTTCGACCAGGGCTTCTACGATGTTCCGGGCTTCGGCGGGACTACGCATGGACGGGCGCCCTAACGCGCGCTTAGCCCGACGACCAGCATGGCAAGGAACACCAGCAAGCCGCAGCTGCGATTGGAGCGGAACAGGCGAAGCGCAAGCTCGCCATCGCCGGGATCGGCGCGGATCACTTGGCTGGTCAGATGCAGCGCGACGGGGACGAGCGTGAGAAGCGCTAGCCAGTCCGGCCGAACCAGCCAGATCGGCCACGCCCAGAAGAGGAGTGCGATGCCGTAGAAGACGGCGATGCCGGCACGCGCCTGGTCGCCAAGCCGCCGTGCCGACGACTTCACCCCCACCAGCGCGTCGTCCTCCTTGTCCTGGATCGCGTAGAGCGTGTCGTAACCGATCACCCAGGCAATGCTTCCGAACCACAACAGCAAAGGCGGCCAATCGAAGCGGCCGGTCACGGCCGGCCAGCCGACCAGGGCTCCCCATGAAAAGACGAGGCCGAGCCATGCCTGGGGCCACCAGGTGATCCGCTTCATGAAGGGGTAGGCCGCGACCGGCGCGAGGCTCGCGAGGGCGATCAGCGCCGCAGGCCAGTTGAGTTGAAGCAGGACGACCAGCCCGAGCAGGCACAAGCCCGTCGCCAGTATCCACGCTGCACGGGCCGTGACCCGACCACTCGCCAGTGGCCGGAGGCGCGTGCGCTCGACCCGCCGATCGAGATCGCGGTCGACGAGGTCGTTGTAAACGCATCCCGCGCTGCGCATCGCGAAGGCACCGAGCGCGAGCCACAGCAACAGGTCCCAACGGCCGCCGACTCCGGCCAGGGCGACGCTCCATGCGCACGGCCAATAAAGCAGCCAGGTGCCGATCGGCCGGTCGAGCCGCATCAGCGAGGCATAAGGCCGCCATGCAGCGGGAAGCGCGCCGATGAACCCCCGCCGCTCGCTGTCGGGGACGATGTCGCTGTTGGCCATCACAGGCGGCCGGTTAGCGTCCCGTCTTCGGATTGTCTGCATTTAGGCCGTGAACCGGCGCCCTGCACGCTGCCACCTACGGACCAGCGGCGGCCAGACGTCGGCCTCATCGACGAATCCCCCTGTCGCCGCGAGCAGGCGCCTCCTCGCCGGCATACCTACGCCCAAGGGTATCAGGCGGGGAGGCGTTCGCCAGTGCCCGCCACCGCCTCTCCACCGAACTGCGTCAGTTTCGAAGGATCGTTTTTCAATCGTCCAGCCGTACGGAGAATAGCAGCCCTTCGACAAGCTCAGGGGAACGGTCTTTGTTGCTCGGACGCACTGCCTGAACCGCCGGGCAGCGGAACTGGCACCAACCCTTATACATCGGCGCTCCGTCCGTGCGCAGATGTGAGGCGCGATCGACGTTCGTGTAGAGCAGCGGACGGAGGTTGTTGTGATTGACGTTGGCAACGTGGAAAGAACGGGCGCGTCCGTCGCGCTCAATTAGCGCGACAACCGCTTTCTTGGGGGCAGGATCGCGAGTTGCGCGGTTCTTCGCCTTGCCGCCGATATAGGTTTCATCGCTTTCGACAATCTTGCCTTCGCCGCCCAGCGGCGAACCATCGTCTGTCATGGCCTCGCGCAAGCGGTGGCACATGAACCAAGCCGTCTTGTAGGTAACGCCCAGCATACGGCTGATCTGGAGGGCGCTCATGCCCTTCTTGGAAGCGACCAGCAGGTGATTGCACAGCAACCACTTGTTGAGCGCGATCTTGGAGCGCTCGAAAACGGTGCCAACCGTAACGGTGAACTGCTCGCGACAGGAATTGCACTGATAAAGCCCCTCGCGCCCGCCAGTCACGGCGGTAGCGTTGATAAGCCCGCAATGCGGGCATTCGGCACCGTCAGGCCAGCGCAGCGCCTCTAGGTGCTTGCGGGCGGCAACGGGGTCGATGAAGCGAGGGGCTAGAATGTCGTCCATGTGACTTTTAGTGCCCACGAGCTTGCTTTGTCAAGTATATAATTGCCAAACATCTTGTTAACTTGTGCTAAATGGCCATCGCGCGTAAGTCGCCTGTTTCTTCGAGAAAAAAAGGGGCACTGTCATGATCAAGCGTTCACACATCTGCGTTCTTGCTTTCGGCGCCGCCGCCATCGCGGTTTCGTCGGTCGCTTCGGCAGGGGAAATCACGGGTCCGCCGCCGTCCAGCAATCAGCCCTCGCCCCCCGGCACCAGGATCAGCAACGGCACGTCGATTTGCTCCTTCTCGGGCCTGAACGACACGCCGCAGGGAATCCCCGGCATCGATCCGGGCGGTATCGCACAGTCGTACGGTTATTTCATGGCCCAGTTCGGAATCTTCGACCCGAGCGATCCGGACAAATTCGATTCCGGCACTTTCCCCGGGGAGAATTGCAACCCGAACCGAGGACCTCGGCTATAGCATCGGTTCACTGACGGCGGGGCGCCCGAGCGGCCGCGTGGCCGCTCCTTCACCTCGACGGAGCGGACGTCGAATGACATGATGGGCGAATGCCCGCCACGCCCGCATGGCCGCCCAAGAGCCTCCCGCGCCTCTTCGTGCGGACGGCCCTTGGCAAAGGCCTGAAGGTCGAGCTCGATGCGCGACAGGCGAATTATCTCGGAAACGTGATGCGGCTCGGCGTCGGCGCCGAGCTGCTCGTGTTCGACGGCCAGTCCGGCGAATGGCTCGCGCGGATCAGCGCGGCCGCGAAGAAGCGGATGACGCTGATCGTCGAACGGCGAACTCGCGAGGCCGAGGATATTCCGGACATGTGGCTGGCGTTCGCCCCGGTGAAGCGCGCGCAGACCGACTGGCTGGTGGAGAAAGCCACGGAGCTCGGCGTCGCGCGGCTGCTTCCGGTGGTGACCCAACGGACAATCGCCGAGCGCGTGAAGCTCGAGCGCTTGCAGTCGATTGCGATCGAGGCGGCCGAGCAATGCGGCCGGACGCGGCTACCCCAAATCGACGAGCCGGTCGCGCTCACCAAGCTGCTGGCGGCCCGTGACGAGGGGCGCCGGCTGTACTTTGCCGACGAAGCCGGAGGCGAACCTGCTGGCGAAAGCTTTGCGCCTGGACCAGCCGCAATCCTCATCGGGCCCGAAGGGGGGTTCACCGATGACGAGCGGGGCCAGATCCGGGGCGCTCCAAACGGCGTCGCAATTTCGCTCGGTCCGCGCATTCTCCGCGCCGAAACGGCGGCGCTGGCCGCGCTGGCGGTGTGGATGACGAGCGCGGGCGACTGGCGATAAGCCGGACGGGTTCACCCATAAAACCTATTTGCTGGCGCGGCCGCAGCGGCACGGCTAAGCGCCGCCAGCCATGACGACCCGGACTGACAACAGCGAAAGCCCGCTCATCGAGAGCCGCGATGAGCTGCTGTCGGTGTTCGCGGGTGGCGAAAAGCCGGCGGAGCGCTGGCGCATCGGGACCGAGCACGAGAAGTTCGTTTATCGCTCCGCCGACCATCGCGCACCCTCCTACGCGGAGCCGGGCGGAATCCGCGACCTGCTCATGGGTCTGACCGAATTCGGGTGGCAGCCGGTGGTCGAGAACGGGAATGTAATCGCGCTCCAGGGCGCAGACGGAAACGTCAGCCTGGAGCCCGCCGGCCAGTTCGAGCTATCGGGCGCGCCGCTGGAGAATCTGCACCAGAGCTGCGCCGAATCCGGGCGGCACCTCGAACAATGCAAGGCGGTCGGCGATCGGCTCGGCCTCGGCTTCCTCGGCGTCGGCATGTGGCCCGACAAGACCCGCGCCGAGCTGCCGATCATGCCCAAGGGCCGCTACAAGATCATGCTCAATTACATGCCCAAGGTCGGCACGCTCGGGCTCGACATGATGCTTCGTACCTGTACCATTCAGGTTAATCTGGACTATTCATCTGAAGCCGACATGGTGAAGAAATTCCGTGTCGGCCTGGCCCTTCAGCCGGTCGCGACCGCGCTGTTCGCCAATTCCCCGTTCCTCGAAGGCAAGCCCAACGGCTTCAAGAGCTTCCGCAGCCACATCTGGGAAGACACGGACCCCGACCGAACCGGAATGCTTCCCTTCGTGTTCGAGGACGGGTTCGGGTACGAACGCTATTGCGATTATGCACTGAACGTGCCGATGTATTTCGTCTACCGCGACGGCCGATATATCGACGTCGCAGGCGAGCGGTTCGGGGATTTCCTCGCCGGCAAACTGCCGCAATTGCCCGGCGAGAAGCCCACGCTCACCGACTGGACGGACCATCTCTCGACCGCCTTCCCGGAAGTGCGCCTGAAGAGTTTCCTCGAGATGCGCGGCGCAGATGGCGGGCGCTGGGGCAGGATCTGCGGATTGCCCGCGCTGTGGGTCGGCCTGCTCTACGACGAGCAGGCGCTCGACGAGGCGTGGGAGCTGGTCAAGCATTGGGACATCGCGGCGCGCGAAAGGCTTCGTCATGACGTACCGCGGCTCGCGCTGGACGCGGTCACGCCGGACGGCCAGTCGATGCGCGATTTCGCCGGGCGCGTGCTCGACGTTTCGGCCGGCGGGCTCACGCGGCGCGCCCGGCTCAACAGCGCGGGCGATAATGAGGGCGGCTTTCTCGACCCGTTGCGCGAGGTCGTTTCGACCGGCATGACCCCCGCCGACCGATTGCTGCACAAATATCAAACCGAATGGGACGGCGACCTGTCCCGGATCTACGAGGAATTCAGCTTCTGATGGACGCCATCACCCCCCAGCGCCGCACGCTTTATCCCGCCATCGAACCTTATGAGAGCGGGATGCTCGACGTCGGCGACGGTCATCGCCTGCATTGGGAGCTGTGCGGCAATCCCGACGGCAAGCCGGTCGTATTCCTTCACGGCGGCCCGGGCGGCGGCTCGAGTCCCGACCATCGGCGGCAATTCAATCCCGACAAGTACAAGATCCTGGTGTTCGACCAGCGCGGCTGCGGCAAGTCGACGCCCTATGCGAGCCTCGACCACAACACGACCTGGGACCTGGTCGAGGATATCGAGAAGCTCCGCACCGAGGTCGCCAAAGTCGACAAATGGCAGGTGTTCGGCGGCAGCTGGGGCTCGACCCTCGCCCTCGCTTATGCCGAGACCCACCCCGAGCGCGTGACCGAGCTGGTGCTTCGCGGCATCTTCCTGTTCGACCAGTTCGAGATCGACTGGATGTACAAGGAAGGCGGCGCGTCGCAGGTCTATCCCGACAAGTTCGACGAGTTCCTGGCTGCGATCCCCGAAGCCGAGCGAGGCGACCTCGTCGAGGCTTACGCGAGGCGCCTGACGAGCGACGACAAGGCAGTTCAGCTCGCCGCGGCCCAGGCATGGAGCAAGTGGGAAGGCGACATCGTCACGTTGCTGCCGAGCGAATCCACGATCGAGCATTTCACCAGTCCCGAGGTGGCCGTCGCCGTCGCCCGGATCGAAAACCATTACATGAAGAACAACGGCTGGTTCGAGGAAGGCCAGCTCCTCCGGAACGCCGACAAGCTGCGCGGAATTGGGGAGTCATCGTCCAGGGCCGCCATGACACCTGCACCCCGCCAGTCGCGGCATGGAAGCTCAAACAGGCCTGGCCCGAAGTCGAGCTCAACATCATTCCCGACGGCGGCCATTTATTCAGCGAGCCAGGCGTCCTCGATGGCTTGATCCGCGCCACGGACAAATTCGCCGGGCTGTAGCCTCGTCATTGCGAGCGAAGCGAAGCAATCCAGTTGCGCAGCGGCGCTGGATTGCCGCGTCGCCTTCGGCTCCTCGCAATGACGGCTATTCCCCCGGGCGGTACACGCGCTCGGTGTGGCCTTTGAGTTGTTCGGGGTAGAAATATACCTCGCGCAGATTGCCTGACGCGTAGCGTTGCGCTTCGTCGTTGAAGTGCGGCGATGCAGGGTTGCCGCTTTCGCCACCGGCGGTGACGGCACGGGCGTGGACCCGCTTCCCGAATTCGACCACCGCGACGAAGCTGTTGCCGTTGGTTCCGTACCAGCGCTTGGTCCCCGGCTTTTGCGATGCACCGAACGAGGCGAGCGAGCCCCATTTATTGGAGGTGAAGCCGACCGGGATGCTCGGCGCCTTGTCGTCGAAGGGCGACTCGATCAACGGCGAGATGCGCTGAAAGCGGTTCACTTCCCCCCACGGCACGCGCCAGGTGCCGAAGTCGCGCTGGAGCCGGTCGAAGCCGCGCTCGAACGTGTTGAGTTTTTCGGCCGGAGTGAGCCGTTCCATATGCCGGAACAAGTTGTCATGGTCGTTCCATTTGCGCGCAGTCGCCAACTTCGCCAGCTCATCGCCCCAGAATTGGGCCACCGTGTTGGGCACCGAGTTGATCCCCCAGCGCCTGTCCCAGCTAACGAGGGCGGCGATCGGCTCGGCTAATGAGGCCCGGCGCGGGTCGGTGGAGGGAAGCGCCCGCCAGGCCGAAACCAGCATCGGCACCAGCACTTCGAACGACGGCTGGGCGCTGTCATAGGCGGCGCCCTGCAGACGATCCATGCTCCACGGTCCCGGCTGCGACAGCAGCCGCGTCGCGTGCACCGTTCGATAGCTCTCGCCGGCCATGTCGAGATAATGCGGGAACTGCCCAGGCTTCGGCGAAGCAGGGCCGCCCGCCGAATAAAGCCAGTCGTTGCTGTTGAACGCCCAGCCGGTCGGCGGATCGATCGTGTTTGGGAGTTCGGCGACGGCGTGCAACCCACGCCAGTCGGTGCGAGGATCGCTCCCATCCACGGGTTTTGTATAATCGAACCGGTTGTCGCGGCGCGGCATGAACTGCGGCGCGAGAACGGCGATGTTGCCCTTGTCGTCCGCGAACACGGTGTTGTTCGAGCTGTTCGCCTTGAGGTCGGAAATCCGCATGAACGAGGCGAGATCGACAGCCTTCGTGCGGAGGTAGCTCTGCTGCAGCGCCTCGACTGGTTTGTTCATCATGGCGAACGCGATCCAGCAAATACGTTGATCTTTGCGCGGGGGAGGCGCGCACGTCGACGTCAATTCGGCGCGGACAATCGGGCCGCGCTGGGTGAAATAGGTCGTGAAGGTCCGCTCACCGAGGCTCCCATCCACCTTTCTGTAGCGGATCGTCACCGGTCGCTGATCCATCACCCGCCACTCGCGTCCGTAGCGATAGCGTGGGCCCAGCTCGGGCACCTGCACTTCGTACGCAAACTCGTCGACATTATCGACGCCGCTCGAGGTGTGCATCCAGCCGATGTGCGGATTGAAGCCCTGATAGATGAAGAACTGGCCCCAGGTCGAAGCGCCGTAAGCGTCGAGGCCCTCGTCACTCGACATCTGTAGTTCGGACCGGAAGTAGAAGCTGGTGTGCGGGTTGATGAGCAGCAGCGCGCTGCCGTCGCTGGTCAGCTTGGGTGCGATGGCGATGCCGTTGGAGCCTTGGGGTTCGAGGGCGTCATCCCGGGCTCGACCGGGATCTGCCTGCCTTCCTGTGCCGTGGAAGAAAAGGCAGGTCCCGGCTCAAGGCCGGGATGACGTTGAGAATAGAATTCCCGCAGCTTTCCGAGATCGATCCGCTCGATGTCGCCGCCGATGCTGCCTTCGGTGAAACTAAGCACCATCCAGGGTTCGAATTGCTTGAGCACGCGCGGGTGCACGTTGGGATGTGTAGCGAGGAAGTAATTCAGCCCGTCGGCCCAGGCGTCCATCAGCCGCCGCATCGGCGCCGGGCTGCGCGCGTAATCCGCCTTGAGCTCGCCTTCGCTGACGTAGAGCCGGGCGCGTAAATCCTGCCAGATCGCTTTCTCACCCTCCGCCTCGGCGGTGCGGCCGAGGTTGGTCAGGTAATTGGCCTCGATCCGCGGGAAATCATCCTCTGCCTGGGCGTAAATTGCGCCGAACACGGCGTCAGCGTCGGTCCGGCCGTGGACGTGGGCAATCCCCCAGTCGTCGCGCGTGATCGTCACCCGAGCGGCCTGCGCCTTCCAGTCCGATGGCCCGTGGACCGGAATTGGCAAGCTTGCGGCGGTGAGCAGGAAGGCGAGCGGGAGGAGAGCGGTGGAGGGCCTAGGCATTCGGCAATGCTTGCTTGGCCTTGCCCCAGCCCGCAAGCATCTTCGACGAGGCGCGCTCGAGCAACTCGTCGGCATCGCGGATGCGTGAAATGGCCGCCGCTGTCGTAGCGGTCGAGCTCTTCCCAGGCGATCGGGGCCGACACCGGCGCGCCTTCGCGGGCGCGGGCGGAGTAAGGCATGACCGCCGTCGCACCGCGCTGGTTGCGAAGCCAGTCGAGGAAGATCCGGCCCTTGCGCTCGACCTTGCGGATGTTGGCGGTGAACACCGCCGGCTCCGCCTCGGCGATGGCGCGGGTGAACCGCTCGGCGAAGCTCTTTACCGTCGGCCAGTCCGCCGACTGATCGAGCGGCGCGACGACGTGGATGCCCTTGCCGCCCGACAGCAGCGGGAAGGTCTTGAGGCCGAGATCGCCAAGCAGCGCCTTTAGCCTGACCGCGGCCTCTTTCACCGTTCGAAATCCAGCCCGACGTCCGGATCGAGGTCGAACACCAGGCGATCGGGATATTCGACCTTTTTGATCTTGCTGCCCCAGCCGTGGAACTCGACCGTCCCCATCTGCACGCAGGCGAGCAGGCCGCGGATGTCATCGAAATAGAGATAGTCTTCGAGGCTGCCGTCCTTTTCCTTGATCGGCACATGCTTGACGTGCGGGCCGAACGTCCCGCTGTCGTGCTTCTGGAAAAAGCATTTCTTGGCGCGGCCCTGCGGGCAGCGGATCAGGGTCATCGGCCGGTTGGCGGCATCGATCATGATCAGCGGCTCGACCGCGGCGTAATAATCCGCCAGCTCGCTCTTGGTCAGCCCGTCCTCGGGAAAGATCACCCGGTCGGGATTGCTGATGCGGACACCGAAGCCGTTCAGCCGTCGGCGTGTCGGCCTTCTTCTCGCGATTTGGTCAGATGCTCGGGCGTTTCCACGACGACGTCGCCGGCCGGCTTATCTTCGCGCAGGCCGAGGAAGCTCGGGTGGCGGAGGATTCCTTCGCTGGTGAATTCGGTGAAGGCGATCTCGGCGACCAGCTTGGGCTCGATGCAATGCGCGCCCTTGCGGTCGGCGCGCGGCACCTCGACCGGCGCCTTGTCGACCTCGAGCGGCTTCATCCGCTCCATCATTTCCTCGATCAGCTTGGCGCTGAACCCGGTCCCGACTTTGCCGACATAGGTCAGCTTGCGCCTTCTCCTTCGCCGCCAGCAGCAGCGAGCGAAAGCCGAGGCTTTTGTCGCTTTCCGACCAGCCGACGATCACGAATTCCTGGCGCTGGATGCATTTGATCTTGAGCCAGTTGCGGGTGCGCGTTCCGCTGATAGGCAGCGCTCGCCTTCTTGGAGACGATGCCCTCGCCGCCCTGCTCGCACATCGCCTTGAACATTGCCTCGCCGCGCCCGATGACGTGGTCGCCATAGAGGATCGGCGGCGACACGCCTTCGAGCAGCGCGGCGAGCCGCTCCTTGCGCTCGATATTTGGCAGCTTGCGGATGTCCTCGCCGCGATCGATCAGCAGGTCGAAGGCATAGTAGACGAGGTTGGCGCCGCCGCTGGTCCTTCAGCGTCGACTGCAGCAGCTGGAAGCTCGGGCGTGCCCTTGTCGTCGATCGCGACCGCCTCGCCGTCGATCAGGCAGCCGGCCGGAAGCTTGGCGGCGGCCTTGACCAGCGCCTTGAACTTGTCGCTCCAGTCCATGCCGTTGCGGGTCCAGGCGGTGGCAACGCCGTCGCCGACGGAGATCAGCAGGCGATAGCCATCATATTTATATTCGTGGATCCAGCCGTTGCCGGTCGGCACCTCGTCGACGAGTGTTGCGAGTTGCGGCTCCTCGAACGGCGGCGGCGCCTTGCCCGCCTTCCGCTTGGCGCGTCCGCCTTTCTGGCCGCCGCGGTTGGATTTCCAGACGTCCTCGCCGGCGGCGATCTCGGCCATCGTCCGGCCAGTCGTGACGCTGGTCACGCAATTGTCGACCAGAGCGTCGCCGTCACCGGCATCGGCGAAATCGTCGGTGACCTTCTTCAGCATCCACGGCTCGGCCTTCTCGCCGGGCTTGGGCTTAGGCGGAACATCACCCATTCGCCCTTCATCCGCTCGCCGTCGAGGCTGAAGTGGAGGTGGCCTTCCTCGATCGTCTTGCTGGGGTCCTTGCGCGGATCGGGCATCCAGCGGCCCTGGTCCCACAGCATGACGGTCCCGCCGCCATATTCGCCCTTGGGGATGGTCCCTTCGAACCCGCCGTAATCGAGCGGATGGTCCTCGGTCCGCATCGCCAGCCGGTTCTCGCCCGGATCGAGGCTGGGACCCTTGGGCACCGCCCAGCTTTTGAGAACTCCGTCGAGCTCGAGCCGGAAATCCCAGTGAAGCCGGGACGCGTCGTGCTTCTGGACGACGAAGCTGTCGCCCTTGCCCTTGAGCTTGCGGCCGCGCGGCTCCTTCGTTTTCGCGAAGTCCCGCTTGCGATTGTAGGTTTCGATATCGAGCGGGACTTTACGCGCCATCAATTGCTCCTGCGCTTAACTGACCACCCGCGCTCACCCTGAGCTTGTCGAAGGGTCAGCGCTTCGCGCTGCGCTCGCATTTCGACAGGCTCAATGTGAGCGCAAGGAAGGCCATCTCAGGCCCTTTTACGAGCGGCGCCTTGGCGGGTTCCTTCTTGGCGGCTGTCTTTTTCGCTGGTGCTTTCCTGGGCGCAGCCTTGGAAACCTTGCCTCCGCCCTTCGCCTCCTTGTCGCCGAGGCTCTTTTTCAGCGCGGCCATCAGGTCGACGACGTTGGAGCCCTTGGGCGGCGGCGCATCCGCGTCCGGATCCTCGATGATCTTGGCGCCCTTCTTTTTCTGCTTCTCCTCGATCAGGCGATGGAGCGCGTCGACATAGCGGTTGTGGAATTCCTTGGGGTCGAACTCGCCCGCCTTCCGCTCGATCAGCATCGAGGCCATGTCGAGCAAATCGGGGTCGGGCTTATGATCGCCGATGTCGCGGAAGAAGCCCGCCGATTTGTGGACCTCGTCGGCATAACGAAGCGTCTCCAGCAGCAAGCCGCGCCCGCACGGTTTCAGCGCCACCACATATTCCTGGCCGCGCATCGCGAGCTGGCCGACGCCGACCTTGTTGGCGGCCTTCAGCGCATCGCGCAGAACGACATAGGCTTCTTCGGCAAGGTCGTCGGCGGGCACGACATAATAGGGCTTGTCGAAATACATCGCGTCGATGCCGTCGTCGTCGACGAACTCGACCAGATCGAGCGTGCGGCGGCTTTCGAGCTTCACGCTGTCGATCTCTTCGGGGTCGAGGAGGACGTAATGGCCCTTCGACACCTCATAGCCCTTGACGATCTCGTCGCGGTCGACCGGTCCGACGCCGGGCACGACCTTTTCATATTTGATCCGCTTGCCGGTCGGCTCGTGAACCTGGTGGAACTGGATCGCCGCGCCGCTGCGGGTCGCGGGGAACAGCTCGACCGGGATCGAGACCAAGGCGAGCCGGATTTGCCCGCGCCAAATCGAACGTGCCGCCATCACAAACTCCTTCGCGGGCGGATTCAATTCATTTCGATGCCGAGTCGTTCCGTGTTGCCCGCTTCAAAGATCGTACCAGCTCCGTAACGTCTCCGCCACGCGCGGCCAGATCGACGATCGCGGAACCGCAAATCACGCCCCTGGCGCCGGCGACGAGCGCGGCCCGAACGTGCTCGGGCTTCGAGATGCCGAAGCCGAAAATCGGCGGTGGCGAGCCGGCTTTTTTGAGGCGGTCGATCAGCCCGGAATCGAATTGCCCGCCGGCATGGGTGCCGGTGATGCCCACCCGGCTGACGCAATAAGTGTAGGCCTTCGAGAGTGCCGCAACCCTGGCCAAGGTCGAATCCGGCGTATTGGCGGCGGCGATCAGCACCGGCTCGATGCCGGCCTGCTCCATCGCCTGAGCGAAGGGCGGCGCCTCGATTGCCGGCACGTCGGCGATGAGCAGGCTGTCGGCGCCCGCCTCGGCGGCATCGCGCATGAAGCCGGCGCGGGCGACCACGATATTGGCATAAGTCAGGATTCCGACCGGGACGTCGAGGATGGCGGCTCCGAAACCGCGCGATCAGCGAGAGGCAATCGTCGACCCGGACGCCCGCAGCGAGTGCGCGCTGGGCGGCGGCCTGGATGACCGGGCCGTCGGCGACGGGATCGGAGAAGGGAATGCCGACCTCGATCATGTCGGCGCCGGCCGCGACGACCGCGTCGAGCAGCGCCGAACTCGCGTCGGGGTCAGGATCGCCGAGCATCACAAAAGCGCCGAACGCGCCTTCGTCGCCGAGCCGCTCGAACATCGCCGCATAGCGGCTCATCCCGACGGCTCCAGCAGCCGTTGCGCCTGCGCCACGTCCTTGTCGCCACGGCCGGAAAGACCGACCAGGATGACGCTCTCGGGCTCGGCCTCGGCCAGCTTCATTGCGTGTGCCAGCGCGTGCGCCGACTCGAACGCGCACAAGATGCCCTCGCCCTGCGCCAGTGCCCGGAACGCCGCCAGCGCCTCGGCATCGGTGGCGCCGACATAGGCAGCCCGGCAGCTATCCTTGAGATGGGCGTGCTCGGGGCCGACGGCCGGATAGTCGAGCCCGGCCGAGACCGACCAGGTGTCGGCGATCTGCCCGTCGCCATCCTGCAGCACATAGGTTTCGGCGCCGTGCAGGATGCCGGGCGTGCCGCGCAGCAAGGTCGCCCCATGCTCCTCGCCGTCGAGGCCGCGCCCCGCCGCTTCGACCCCGATCAAGCGGACCTTTGGGTCGTCGATGAAGTCGGCGAACAGGCCGATGGCGTTCGAGCCGCCGCCGACGCAGGCGACGACCGCATCGGGCAGGCGGCCAAGTTGGTCGAGCAGCTGCGCCCGCGCCTCGCGGCCAATCACTCGCTGGAATTCCCGCACCATGGTCGGGAACGGGTGTGGTCCAGCGGCGGTGCCGAGCAGATAATGGGTTGTCTCGAAGCTCGCCGACCAGTCGCGCAGCGCCTCGTTGATGGCGTCCTTGAGCGTCTGGCCGCCGCTTCGACCGGCACGACCGTCGCACCCATCAGCTGCATCCGGAAGACGTTGAGCTGCTGCCGCTCGACATCCTCGGCGCCCATGTAAACGACCGTTCGAAACCGAGCAGCGCGCCGACGATCGCGGTTGCGACCCCATGTTGACCGGCGCCGGTCTCGGCGATCAGACGGGTCTTGCCCATGCGCTTGGCGAGCAGCCCCTGCCCGAGCACCTGGTTGGTCTTGTGCGCGCCGCCGTGCAGCAGGTCCTCGCGCTTCAAATAGATGTTGCTCGGCAGGTTGCGGCAACGGGTGAGCGGCGTCGGGCGGCCGGCGTAATCGGCGAGCAGCGCGTTGAGCTCCGCGCCGAACGCGGCGTCCTCCTGGGAGTCGAGGAACGCCGCCTCCAGCTGCTCCAGCGCCGGGACCAGGATCTCCGGCACATAGGCGCCGCCGAAGCGGCCGAACCGCCCCGTCAGGCGCATGCCCGAAGCCTTTCGCGAGCCGCCGGCCGCAAGACGTCGAACAGCGCCGCGATTTTTTCGGGCGATTTCTCGCCCGGCCGCGCGTCCAGCGACGAACCGATGTCGATTGCGTAGGCGCCGAGCGCTGCGCCTCGCGGGCATTATGCGGCACCGACGCCGCCGGCGACGATCGCCCGTGGCAGCTCCGGATGGCCTTGGATGGTCGACCAGTCGAACGTCCGGCCGGTTCCCCCGCCGCCATTGTCGAACAGCAGCCGATCGCCGCCTCGCGCCGTCCGGCGCGACCGGCTCGCGTCGACCGCGGTCCAGATTTCGCGTCCGACGGGAAGCTGCGCTCGGAGCGACTTCACATAGTCCGCATCCTCGGCGCCATGGAGCTGGACGGCGTGAAGGCCGAGCGACTTGGCGGTGTCGGCTACCGCCGTGATCGGCAGATCGCGAAACACGCCGACGGGGAGCATCCCCGACTGTCGGGCCAGTCCGGCCAGCGGCCCGGCTTCCTGTGCCGTGACCTGGCGGGGGCTGCCAGGCACCAACAGGAAGCCGGCGAAGGCCGCTGGCCGGGCGGCGCTGAGGTCGGCGCCGCGATTGAGGCCGCATAATTTCGTCCGGCCGAAGATTAGTGCCCGCGCCGCCTGCGCCGGTTCATCGGCACGCATCAGGGACGAGCCGATCAGGAAGCCGTCGACGTGCGGCGCCAGCCGGTCGACATCGGCGCGCGCGACAATGCCGGATTCGCTGATGACAAGGCGATCGCCGGCAAGTTGGGCTAGCCGCTCGGTCGTCGTCAGATCGATGCTGAGATCGCGGAGGTCGCGGTTGTTGATGCCGATCACCCGCGCATCGAGCGCCAGCGCCCGCTGCATCTCGCCTTCGTCATGGACCTCGACGAGTGCGTCCATGCCGAGCCGAGCCGCTTCGGCGATCATTGCTCGGGCATCGGCATCGTCGAGCAGCGAGAGCATGACGAGAATCGCGTCGGCGCCCGGCAATCCGCGCTTCGGGCACCTGGCGCAGGTCGATGAAAAAATCCTTGGCGAGGATCGGCCCGTCGAACGCGCTCCGAGCCGCGGTGAGGTCATCGAGCGAGCCGCCGAAAAAGGCGCGGTCGCAAAGCACGCTCAGCGCATCCGCCACCCCGGCGTAGCCGCGCGCCAAAGCCGCTGGATCCGCGCCGGCCCGGATCGCGCCTTCGGACGGCGATACCTTCTTGATTTCGAGGATGAAGCGCGCGCCTGGCTTTGACAGCGCATCGGCAAGGCTCCGCCCCGTCCGCTCGGCCTGCGCGCGCAGGGCCGCGAGCGAAACGCCGTCGAACCTGCCCTCGAGTTCCTCCCGCTTGGCGGCGGCGATCTTGGCGAGAACGCCGACCGGTTCAGGCACGGCTCGCCTCGATGAACCGCTCGAGCACGCTTGCGGCCCGGCCCGTCGAGAGCCCCTCGCGGGCGAGGTCCGCGCCTTCCCTCAGGCTCTCGGCCTTGCCGGCCGTCATCAGCAGCGCGGCGGTATTGAGGATGACGATATCGCGTTCCGCGTCGGAAGCCCGGCCGGCAAGCAGCGCCTTGAGGCGCTCCGCATTCTCCTCGACGTCACCCCCGGTCACCACCTTGAGCGGCGCCCGCTCGAGGTCGGCATCTTCCGGCGTGATTTGTAGCTCCTCGATTTCGCCGCCCGACAGGCGCAGCGCGCGCGTTTCGCCGTGAAGCGCCACTTCATCGAGGCCCGATCCGTGCACCACCAGCGCCCGCTCGACGCCCATCGCCGCCAGCGTCTGGGCGATCCGGCGCAGCATCTTGGGATCGGCGACGCCGAGGAGCTGTACCGCCGGCCGCGCCGGATTGATGCACGGGCCAAGCAAATTCATGACGGTGCGCACCTGCAGCTGCCGGCGGACCAGCGCCGCATGCTTCATCCCCGGATGATAAGCGGGGGCGAAGAGGAAACAGAAGCCGGTCTCGTCGAGGATCGCGCGGGCCCGGTCGGGGCCGACGTCGATCGTCGCGCCGACCGCTTCGAGCACGTCGGCGGAGCCGCAGCGGGAGCTGACGCTGCGGTTGCCATGCTTGGCGATCGGCAGGCCGCAGGCCGCCGCCACGAACGCGGTCGCGGTGGAGACGTTGATCAGGCCCGAGCCATCGCCGCCCGTCCCGCAACAATCGGCATAGAGATAGTCGGGCCGGTCGAACGGCAAAGCTGCGGCGCTCAGCGCTCGCGCCGCGCCGATCATCTCCTCGGCCGTCTCGCCCTTCATCCGGAGCGCGATCAGCATCCCAGCGATTTCGGCCGGCTCGAGTTTGCCGAGCACCAGCCGCTCGAACAGATGCTCGCTATCCTCGCTTGCCAGATCCTCGCCGGCCAGGAGCTTGGGCAAGGGATTGGGTACCGGCTGTCCCGGGTCGTGGAGATGGTGGGCGTGCGGTGCCGCAACGGCGCCGAGAGGGAAAGTCAGAACTTGGCTCATGTCGTTCACCTGGAAATGAAAAAGCCCGCCGGAAGGCGGGCGGGCAGTCGATGATCGGACGTCAGTCGATCAGTCGCGCCATCGCGCCGCAAGCGTCGCATCGCGCCACCACCAGCGACGGGCGGAAGAAGCAGCAATGGCGATCAGGTTCGTCATGAGTGCCTGTCTAGTCGAGATTTTTTTTGTGAACGTCAAGCTCAGGCCGCCGCGCGGTCTGCAGCGATGCCGGCGTGTCGCGCGCCGTGCAGGGAATAAGTGAAGCCTGGCGCCGCGTAAGTCACTTCGGCGCGTCCACCGGTCTCCAACTCCATGCCGCGCTTCAGGATGCGCATACCAAATCCCTCGCTTTCCGGCGGATCGATCGCGGCCGCACCGAACTCCGCCCAGCCGAAGTCGAAACGCGAAGGATCGTCCTCCGACGGCGACCAGTCGATCGCGATGCGGCCGCCTTCCTGCGACAAAGCGCCATATTTCACCGCATTCGTGCACAGCTCATGCACCGCAAGTGAGAACATCATCGCAGTCGAGGAGTCGACGCAAATCCGCGCGCCGGTGACGGCGAGGCATTCGGATGGAACACCGCACCCGCCGATCGCTTCGTGCACGATGTCGCCCAGCAGCGCGCTCTGCCCGCTTTGTGCGTGAAGGATGTCGTTGGCCTTGGCGATCGAATCGAGGCGGCGGTCAAATGTTTGCTGCGCTTCCTCGAGGCTCTTCGACGAGCCGAAGCTCAAATGCGCGATTCCACGGACCACGGCCAGGATGTTTTTCGCGCGGTGATTCAGTTCGGCGAGTAGCAGCGCCTGCAGTTCCTCGCCGCGCTTGCGTTCGTAAACGCGCCCGATTTGGGCGCCGATCGCTCGCGCCGACAGCAGCAAGGCCGGTTCGGGCTCGCGCGGATCGCGCGAAAAGAATTCGAGGACGGCAATGCACCGATCGCCGCTCAATACTGGAAACGCAAAGCCGCTCTCGAACCCCATTCCCCGGCGCGGGAAGTTCGAGTCGAGTTCAACGCGGGTCACCCACATCGGTTGGCCCGATTCCAGCACCCGGCCCGGCAGCCCGATGCCCGGGGCAAACAGCTGACCCTCGGTCGCTGGCACCAGCGCCGGCGCAATATGCTGGGCGTTGGTGCTCCATCCGGCTGATTGGAGCCGCTCATCATCTTCAGTCACCAGGAAGGCGTGACCAACCGGCCAGTCCGCAAGCTCGCAGATTGCGTCGAGAGCCGCGGCCAGCACTGTCTCGAATTTCTCTGCGCCGCTCGCCCGTTCGCTCAGGTCGAGCATCAGCCGGCTCTCGCGCAGTCGGAACTCGACCTGCCGCTCTGTGTCCCGCCGTTGTGATATGTCGCGTAGAAAGCCGACGAAAACGTCCCGGCCCTCACGGCTGACGATGGTGATCGACAGCTCGACGGGGATTTCGCTGCCATCGCGCCGCAACGCCGAAAGCTCGAGCCTGGTATCGAGCACCTTGGCAATCCCGTCACGATTGAAACGCGCGAGTCCGTTGAAGTGAGCGTGACGGAGCGACGCGGGGACGATCAGTTCGCCGAGATCGCGGCCAATCGCCTCTTCAGCCCTCCAGCCAAAGATGTCCTCGGCATGATGATTCCAGGCGCGGACCACGCCTTCGCGGTCCATGACCACGACGGCGTCGAGAACCGTGTCGAGGATCGGCTTGATGACCGTTTCGATCGGCACTCGCCCAGACCCCCCCGTTCGTAAAAACCAAGCGAAGTGAAGCACCTAACGAAGGTTCGTTACAGCTGCAAGGCGGCTGCTGACCGCACTCGGACGCATTGACGCGTCCGGGGGTCTAGTGGCATGCGCCGGGCGACGCGGGTGTAGCTCAATGGTAGAGCAGAAGCCTTCCAAGCTTACGACGAGGGTTCGATTCCCTTCACCCGCTCCAGCCTGGCCAGTCCGGGGGACCGGCTTTAGGCTGGAGCGCCCGAGCGGAGCGAGGGGCGCCAATTGCTCAAGGACGCACGGACCAGCAATGCTTGGCAAAACCGCTCTCACGATAGCGACCATCGGCCTCATTGCCGCGCCGGTCTCCGCGCGCGGGAGCGTGATCTTCGCCGGCGGTGCGTGGGCGGCGATCGACCGGGGCGGTGCTTGTGAGGCGCTATCACGCTCGCAGCGGATCGCGCCCAGGGACAAGGTCCAGGCGACTGCCGGCATTGGGTTCACGCCCGACCATCGGCGGTGGGGCGAGTTTACGATCCATCTCAGCCGTGTTCCGCGCGGGGATGCGACCGTCATGCTGACGATCGGCGGCCAACCCTTCCTTTTGGCGACGCGGGACGGCTGGGCCTGGAGCCGAGGACCGATGCAGGCCGAGGCGATCATCGCGTCCATGCGCGACGCGACCGCGATGAATGTCGCCAGCCGCGACGAGCGCGGCGTGCGCTTCAGCGATCCCTACCTGCTCGATGGCGCACCGACCGCCATCGACGCGGCGGCAGCCCGCTGCGCCCTTCGCGGCGCTGGCAAAATCCGCTGATCTTCCCTACATAAGCCCCTCGCCATGAGTGCCGATACCAGCCTGATGCCCATTCCGGGGCCCGTCGATCCTGTGCCCGTACCGCGGGTGGCGCAGCCGCGCGCTGACGGGCGCGTCGAGCTCGTCGGCCTGCCGCGCGAGCAGATCCGCGCCGTGCTTGAAACAGCGGGGCTCGAGCCCAGGCAAGCGAAGCTGCGCGCCAAACAGATCTGGCACTGGATCTACAATCGCGGCGTGAGCGACTTCGCGGCGATGAGCGACATCGCCAAGGCGCAGCGCGGCTGGTTCGCCGAGCGCTTTGTGATCTCGCGGCCCGCGGTGGTCGAAGCCCAGGTGTCGTCCGACGGCACGCGCAAATGGCTGCTGAAGACCCACGACGGCCATGACTTCGAAATGGTGTTCATCCCTGACGCCGACCGGGGGACTTTGTGCGTGTCGAGCCAGGTCGGCTGCACGCTCAATTGTCGCTTCTGCCACACCGGGACGATGGCGCTGGTGCGCAACCTCGATCCGGCGGAGATCGTCGGGCAGGTGATGCTGGCCCGCGACGCGCTCGGCGAATGGCCCTCCCAGCCCGAAGGCCGGATGCTGACCAACATCGTGATGATGGGCATGGGCGAGCCGCTCTACAATTTCGACAATGTGCGCGACGCGCTGAAAATCGTCATGGACGGTGACGGGCTCGGGCTATCACGGCGGCGGATCACGCTGTCGACCAGCGGCGTGGTGCCGATGATGGCGCGCGCGGGCGCGGAGATTGGAGTCAACCTCGCCGTGTCGCTGCATGCGGTGACCAAGGAAATCCGCGACGAGATCGTGCCGTTGAATTGCAAGTATGGGATCGAGCAATTGCTTGAAGCCTGCGCCGCTTACCCGGGCGCAAACAATGCGCGGCGGATCACGTTCGAATATGTGATGCTCAAGGGCAAGAACGACAGCGACGAAGATGCGCGCGAGCTGGTTCGGCTGATCCGGCATTATCGACTGCCGGCCAAGGTGAATCTGATCCCATTCAATCCATGGCCCGGCGCGGGCTATGAATGCTCGACCGACGAACGGATCCGGTCGTTCAGCAACATCGTCTTCGAAGCCGGCATTTCGGCCCCAGTGCGGACCCCGCGCGGGCGCGACATCGATGCGGCGTGTGGCCAGCTCAAGACCGCCGCCGAGCGCAAGCGCCGGGCGCGCGAAGCGGCCTAGCCATGTTCGCGCCGTTCCGCCGTGCTTTGGTCCGGCAAGTGCGCGCGACGTTCAACGACCAGGCCAGGGGCGAAAAACCGATCCCGCGCTCCAACTCTGCGCTCTTCCCCCGCGATTCTGTCATCTGGCGAGTGCATGGCGACGTTACTTCGATGATGGCCGGCGGCATCGCCGCGTTGCTGCTCCAGATGCTTCATCCAGCCGCGCTCGGGGGCGTCTGGGATCATAGCGACGTCCAGTCGAACATACTCGGGCGTCTGCGGCGGACGGCGCGCTTCATCGCCGTCACAACCTACGGAGAGCGCGATTCGGCCCAGGCCGCAATTGCCAAGGTGCGGCGGATTCACGAGCAGGTTTGCGGCACGCTTGCCGACGGCAGTCCCTATCGCGCCGACGACCCGCATTTGCTGAGCTGGGTCCATGTCGCCGGTGCGCTCATGTTCGTCGACGCATGGCGCAGGTACGGCGAGCCGGGCATGAGTGCGGCCGATCAGGATCGCTATTTTGCGGAAGCTGGCGAAATCGCGCGGATGCTGGGAGCGGACCAAGTGCCCGATACGCGCGCGGCGGCCGAGCAATCGATCCGCGAATTTCGGCACGAGCTCAACGCCGACGAGCGCAGCCGAGCCTTTCGCGACCTGGTTCTCGAAGCACCGGCGCCAACTTTTAAGGATGCAGCGGTCCAGAAACTGTTGGTGGGCGCCGCCGTGGATTTGCTTCCGGCCTGGGCCACAAAAATGCATGATATAGAGCGCCTGCCGTTCACCGCCCCGCCGCTGCGCGTCGCGACGTTCGGCCTTGCCTCCACCTTGCGCTGGGCTTTTGCTCACGAGGCCTATCGCTAGGGCAAGCAGCGTGGCATTCGGCGCGCGAACCGGACGGAGTTGAGCCTGCATGTCGCTGATCGGGAAATATATCGGCCAAATCCTGCCGGTCGGCAGCATCACCGTCATCAACAACGACGGCAAGCGCGAGACCTACGGTCCCGGCGGCGGCAAGCATGTCACGGTCAAGTTTCACGATCGCCGGGTCGCGCTTGATATCTTTCGCAATCCGCGGCTTCGCTTCGGCGAATTGTACATGGATGGCCGACTGACGATTGAGGACGGAACCATCCTCGACCTGCTTGAGCTGATCGTCGGCGCGAAGCCGTGGGAAGCGGGCAACCGGAAGGCCCTCGGCAAGGGCAAAGCGAAATGGCTGAAGCGTTTTTTCCGCCGCAACGATGTCCGCAAATCGCGCAGCAACGTCGCCCACCATTACGACATCGGCAATGAGCTGTACGCGCTCTTCCTCGACGACGACCTTCAATACAGCTGCGCTTACTTCACCGATCACGAAGAACAGCCTCGAACAGGCACAGGCCGACAAGAAAGCGCACATCGCGGCCAAGCTCGATCTGAAGCCCGGGCAGCGCGTGCTCGACATCGGCTGCGGCTGGGGCGGCATGGCCCTCTATCTGCACCGGGTCGCGGGCGTCGATGTGCTTGGAGTCACGCTATCGGAGGAGCAACTGAAGATCGCCCGCCAGCGCGCCAAGGATGCGGGCGTGTCCGATCATGTGAAGTTCGAGCTGATCGATTACCGCCAGCTCGACGGGCGCTTCCACCGCATCGTTTCGGTCGGCATGTTCGAGCATGTCGGCGCCGCCCATTATGACGAATTCTACGCCAAGTGCCGTGGGCTTCTGAGCGACGACGGGGTGATGCTGCTGCATACGATCGGCAAGCTCGGCGGCGCCGGGCTGCCCGATCCCTTCACCGACAAATGGATCTTTCCGGGCTACCATCTCCCGGCGCTGTCGCAGATGTGCAATTCCAGCGAGAAAGCAAAGATGATCGTCAGCGACGTCGAGACGCTGCGACTGCATTACGCTTTCACGCTGCGCCATTGGCTTGACCGCGCGACGAAGAACCGCGCGAAGATCGAGAAGCTTTATGACGCGCGCTTTTTCCGGATGTGGGAATTCTATCTCGCCGGCGGGATCGTGATGTTCGACAGCGGCGCGGCCTGCAACTACCAGGTCCAATATGTGCGCGACCGGCGCGCGCTGCCGATCACGCGCGACTATATGCTCGAAACGGAGCGCAGATATCGTGAGCTCGGCGCCGCGCCGTCGACCGGGAAGAAGCCGCGCAGCCCGGCTCGCAAGAAGGCCGTGGAAGCCGCGCCCGCCTAACGGGCTCATGAAAAAGGGCCGGCGCACGCACCGGCCCTTTCGTTGAACGTTCCGAGCCGCTTAGCTGGGGCGGCGTTCACGCATCATCGCGTGGATCTGCTGCCGTTCCTCGGGCGAAATTTTGCCGTCGCGATTGACATCGGCCTTGTCGAAATGCGCGAGCACCGCCGCCTGCGCTTCAGCGAGCGAAACTCGGCCGTCATGATTGGCGTCGGCCATCTCGAACAGATGCCCACCCATTCCCATGCCCATGCCCGCGCGCTTACCCATGCCCATGCCACCGTGCATCCGCATCGCCATCGCCGGCATTCCGGGAACAGCGGCAGCCTCGGGGCCTCCTTCACGCTTCAGGACAAAGCGCTCGGTGCGGATTTGCGGCTTCGATGCCATGAACTCCTGGCGGCTGATGTTGCCGTCGTGGTTTGCATCGAGCCGATCGAAGACGGCGCCGCGATCGGGCATGGCCATGCCGTCGGCCATCTGCTTGCCCATGTGGCCAACCATGCCGGGACCTTGACCGATCATCATCGCATGTTGTCCCATGGAGCCCATCTCGTCGCGGGTCAGGTAACCGTCGTGATTGAGGTCGAGCCGGCCGAAGAATTCACGAACGTGGGCAGCGAGCTGGTCTCGGGTCATCGTCCCGCTCGACATGATCATCACCCGTGTCTGGGTGCGCGGCATCGGCGGCGTGAGCGGAGCCGTCGGCGTGGTGCCAGGTGCAACCCCCGGCGGCGGTGGAACTTGCGCGAACGCCGGCGTTATTGCGAGTGCAAGCGCGGCAGCCGCCCCGCCAATCATCAAGCTGTTCATGAAATGCCTCCTCCTGCTCGAATATTGAGCGAGAGCTAAACCCTCCTAGCTTGCTGGCAATTGAACGGAAGCGAAACGGTCAGCGTCGATAGAAAGCAGTTACGCTGATATAACCCCAGTCCTGGGCCGCACCGCGGCGACGCACCCCGCCGAGCGCAGTGGACAGGTCGTTTTTTGGATCGAAGATGCCGATCTGGCGCGTAACCAACCAGATCACTGGAACTTCGCGGAGCGCCGGATCGCGGGCGATGGCGTTGGCTTGTGCGCGGGTCACGGAGACAACCGCAGGCGATCCTGCCCGGATCAGGCCCTTGATACGCTTGGCCGGATAATCGCCGGGAATACCGCGCATCGGTATGCTCGCACCGGTTTCGTGCAGCGGAAGGGCGCTGTCATTTGGGTAGAGCCACAACTGATCACCCGGCCTGACATTGCGGCGGAGATAGGACGCGGCTTCATCCCATTTTTCCATCGGCGGGCGGGCGGAAACCTGAATCCCGCTCGGAAGCAAGGTGATCGTCAGTGCGGCTGCCAGGAAGAAACGCTCGGCGCCCTTCTCGACGCTAGCGAGCGCGGAGCCAATTGCCAGGTACGCAGGGACTAATGTCGCGGCCAGCGTGCGCAGCAGGAAGATCGGCATCACGAATTGCGAGAAAAGAGCTGCGAGCAACGGCGGTCCGAACCATAGCAGCAAGAGGGCACGCTCTGCGCCCCAGCCGGGCCGAATCAAGGCTGACTCCACCGCGCGTTTGACGAGCAAAATCATAACCAAGCCGGCAATTGCCGAGCCGATTGTCAAGACTTCGGCCGGGACGGTGTACAAGCCGAGCAACTGAAGTAGCATCGACGGGCTCCAGCTGAGCCAGCCGGTGCCCCAGTCGCCGACACGTCGAGCAATCATCAGCAGACAGGGCAAATAGAGCAGCGCGACGAGGGCGGCGGCGCCGCCGCCGCGCAGCAAGCGGGCGCGGCTCATCGACCCGCGCAGCCACGCCGGAGCAAGCGCGGCGGCTAGGCAGATTGCGTAGAGCAGCCCGAGACCGTGGGCCCACAGCCCCAGCTCCGTTCCGCCGACGACCATCAGCCAGGATCGCCAGGCTCCGGGTCCGTCGGCGAACTCCCGAAAAAGCCGAAGCAGGCCGAGGATAGCAATTGCAAAAGCGAAGAGGAGGAGCGGATAGGGCCGGGCCTCGCCGCCCAGCAGCACGAGGAAGGGCGAACAGGCAGCGAGGAAGCCGGCGATACCCGCGCTGAGAAGCGGGCGTTCGCTTGGCCGCTGGCGCTGCAGCTCGATGCTTGCTGCGATCACGACAGGGATGACCGCGACGCCCAGCAGGACCGAAAAGAGACGGAGTGCAAGCGCGCCTCCGCCGAATAGCTCGCGCCACAGCTTCAGCAGCGAATAATAAAAGGGCGGGTGCGGCTCATAGGTCGGGACGTCGGTCCACAGCACATGCCAGCTTTGCGAGGAGAACCATGAGCTATACGCTTCATCGAGCCACAGCGGGCGCGCCGTGATGTCGATTATTCGCAGGGCGAGCGCCACGGCCATCAGGGCGAACGCGAGTTTGACCGGCGTGATGCGCCGGTGCAGGCGGATTTCCGCTTGCGGCGCATGGAGGGATGACATGGCGTCCATGTTGCGTCTGGGACTAGGGCCAAGATGGTTAATAGCTTGTAATTCCGCTTCCTTGTCATGGACAATGTGACGGGCGCCGCTAGGAGGCGCGCGGGCAGGTCATTGCAGGGCATGACGATGGGGGTTCGCGCCGCTCCGGCGATCGAAGTGACGGAAACAGCGCGGCCCTGGTGGGAACGACGCTGGTTCCTGGCGCTCGTCGTCCTCGCGACGATGATCCCGTTGCTCTACCCGCCGGTGCCGCCGTTGGTCGACCTGCTCGGCCACATGGGGCGCTACCGGGTCGAGCTCGACCTCGATCATTCGCCGTTCCTGCAGCAATATTACGATTATCACTGGGCGGCGATCGGCAACCTTGGCGTCGACTTGCTGATCATCCCGCTCGGCAAGCTGCTCGGGCTGGAAGCGGCGGTGAAGGTGATCGTGCTGCTCATCCCGCCGCTGACCGCGGTCGGCATGTTGTGGGTCGCCCGCGAAGTGCACGGCCGCATCCCCCCGACGGCCTTTTTCGCGCTGCCGTTCATCTACGGCTTTCCGTTCCTGTTCGGGTTTGTGAATTTCACGCTGTCGGTCGCGCTCGCGTTCCTCGCGTTCGGGCTGTGGCTGCGTCTGGGGCGGCTCGAGCACACCGCGCTCCGAAGCTGGCTGTTCGCCCCCATCTCGCTGATCGTCTTCTTCTGCCACACCTACGGCTGGGGCCTGCTCGGCCTGATGTGCTTTTCGGCCGACGCCGTTCGCCTGCACGATCGCGGCCGGTCGTGGTGGCGGGCGGGGATCGAGGCCGCGCTGCACACGTCGGTCATGGGCCTGCCGATTCTGGTCATGCTTCTATGGCGCGGGGAGACCCATGGCGGCTCGACGAGCGACTGGTTCAACTGGAAGGTTAAGTGGCACTGGATCTATTCGGCGCTGCGCGACCGCTGGAAATGGTTCGACATCGGGTCGCTCCTCGTGCCCGGGATCGCCCTCCTCTATGCGATAGTCAGCCGCAAGCTGACGCTGTCGCGCAACCTCGCATTCTCGGCAATCGTGCTCGCGGCATTCTTCGCGATCCTGCCGCGAATCATCTTCGGATCGGCCTATGCCGACATGCGCCTGGTCCCTTATCTGATGGCGGTCATGATGCTCGCGATCCGCTTCCGCGGCGCGCCCGACCGCCGGACTGCGCAGGTCCTCGCGGTGATCGGCCTCCTGTTCTTCGCGACGCGCCTCGCGGCGAACACGGTGAGCCTCGGGATCGCCGCGAAGGATCAGGCCGCCAAGATCGACGGCAATCGACGTGATGCCGCGCGGGGCCCGCGTCATCAGCCTGGTCGGCATGACCTGCAGTGAATATTGGCCGATGCTTCGCAACGGGCATTTGGGCGCGATGGTCGTCGTTCGCCGCGAAGGCTTTTCTAACGATCAGTGGGTCATCGAGGGCGTAAACCTCTCGATCTCAAATATGTGAAGGCCGGTTATTTCGCGGCTGATCCTTCGCAACTGGTGCGGCCGAACCGCTGCCGCGATCCTCTTCACCGCGAAATCGACAAGTCGCTGTCGAGCCTGCCGCGCAACGATTTCGATTATGTCTGGCTGATCGATCCGCCGGCTTATGACCCGGCGACGGTGGCCGACATGAAGCCGGTCTGGCGCGGGCCGGGGAGTATCCTCTATCAGACGCGGCCATGACCACGCTGTCGATCGTCGTTCCCTGCTTCAACGAAGAAGCGTGCCTGGCGCAGCTTCACCAGCGGCTGGGCGCCGCGGCGCAAATTGCGGTTGGCGAAGATTACGAGCTGGTGCTGGTCAATGACGGGTCGCGCGACGGCAGCTGGCCGATCATGCAGCGCATGGCTGATGCGGATCCGCACGTCGTCGCCGTCAACCTGTCGCGCAATCACGGGCACCAGCTCGCGTTGACGGCAGGGCTCGACCTTTGCCACGGCGAGCACAATCCTGATCATCGACGCCGATCTTCAAGACCCGCCCGAACTCTTGCCGGCAATGTTGGCGGCGATGCGCGAGAGCGGCGCCGACGTTGTCTATGGCGTGCGCAAAACCCGCGCCGGCGAGACCGCGTTCAAACGAGCGACGGCGCACGGCTTCTACCGTTTGTTGTCGCGCGCGACCGAGGTCGACATCCCGCTCGACGCCGGCGATTTCCGGCTGATGAGCCGGCGCGCGCTCGATGCTTTGCTGGCGATGCCCGAGCAGGCCCGCTTCATCCGCGGCATGGTGGCTTGGATCGGCTTCCGCCAGGTGCCGTTCGCCTACGACCGGCAGGAGCGGTTCGCGGGCGAGACCAAATATCCGCTCAGGAAGATGTTGCGCTTCGCGTTCGACGCGCTGACGGGATTTTCGTCGGCGCCGCTGAAGCTTGCGAGCCATGCCGGCCTCGCGCTGTCGCTCGGCTCGGTGATGCTCATCCTCTACATCGCCTGGGCGTGGTTCGCCGGGCGAAGCATCCAGGGTTGGACTTCGCTGATGCTCGATCGTCGTGGTGCTGGGCGCGGTGCAGATGTTCGTGCTCGCGCTGATGGGCGAATATATCGGCCGGCTCTACAACGAAGCGAAACGGCGGCCGCTGTACATCGTCCAGGAAGTCGCTGGTGGCGGCAACGCGGACCGCGGGCCGCCTCGGCTATCTCGCCGACGCGACGGCGAACAGCGACAAGTCCCGGCGGCAAGGGCAAGCGTCCGACCAAATAGCGCTCGGCCGCGAAGATCTTTTCGAGCGCGGCGTTGAGCGCGGCCGGCGGAAGCTTCACGTCTCCATCTTCCTTGCCTCGCATCCTCGATGCCGCGCGCTCGGCGACGGCGAGCGGGAACAGCAGGCTGTTGAAATAGCCGATCTTGTCGAGTTTCAACGGCGAGTTCTCGATCAGCCCTTTCAGGCCGCGCTTCGAATAACGGCGCTTGTGGTGGTTCACGACATCGTGCGCCGTCCACATCCATTGATGGGCCGGCACCGTCATGACGAATTTGCCACCGGGCTTGAGCTTGGTCGCGATCGCAGCAAGCGCGGCTTTGTCATCCTCGATATGCTCGATCACGTCGAACGCGCCGATCAGGTCGTAGCGGCGATCGGCCACTTCCGCGAGCTCAGGCAGGGGTGAGCTCATGATCTTGCGGCCAAGGCGCTTTTCGCGAAAGCTCCCGTGCTTCGTCGTCGAGCTCCAGGCCTTCGACATGCCCAAAGCCGCCCAGCATCGCGAGATTGTGGCCGGTGCCGCATCCGATCTCGAGGATCGCCGCGTTCTTTGGCGGACTTGCCTCACGGCGGATCAATTCGGCGATGATCTCGCGCCGGGCGCGGTACCACCAGTGGCGATCGTCCAGCTCCGCCATTTGCTGATAGACGACCCGTTCCATCAGCGGAACACCAGCTGGCGGTTGAGCGCGAAAGTCGCCAGCGGGGTCACGAAGATCGCCGGAACCAGCGGCCACCAGGTCGGTCCGTGGAGCGGGCCTGTCAGCACCCAGGTGAAGGCTTCGTTCAGGAAGAAGCCGGAAAGCTGAACCAGGAGGAACTTGATTTTGAGCCGGTTGTCTTCGGCGCGCCCGTGGCCGCGAAAGCTCCAGCGGCTGTGGAGCACGAAACCGATGCTCACCGACACCAGGAAGGCGACGACCACGGCCATCATGGGCGTCATCACGTAGGTCGCGAGGTACCAGTAGATCGCCGAATAAAGCGCGGCGAGCGAGAATCCGACGATGGCGAAGCGCACCAACTGACCGACTGTCTCGCTTGGAAAGTTTAATCTTGTCGCCATGCTCCGGATGTTTGCCGATTAAGGTTGATTGGCTACAGCCCGAAAAATGGGCGAAGGCAAGGAGGAGGAATTGGAACGCCGCGCGCTCGACTTTGTCGGGCGCGAGTGGAAGCTGATCACCGTCCTCGTCTGGCTCGGTTTCTGCGGCTGGTTCATCTATCGATCATTGGCAGCAGATCCGCTGGTTCGGTCTCGGCGATACGGACGACAATATGCGGATCATGCAGGTCCGCGCCTGCTGCACGGCCAGGGCTGGTATGACCTTCGCCAGTATCGGCTGAATCCGCCTTACGGGTCGAACATCCATTGGTCGCGGCTGGTCGATTTGCCGATCGCCGGCCTGATCCTCGGCCTGCGGCCGCTCCTCGGCGGTCCCGCGGCGGAGCGCTGGGCGGTCGCGATCGCGCCAATGCTTCCGTATCTTCTGCTGCTGATTTCACTGGCGCTGACCGCGCGACGCCTGCTCGGCCCAACCGCTTATCCGCTGGCATTCCTCGCGCTGTTTTTCGCCGGCGCCACCAATGGCATGTTCATGCCGGAGCGGATCGATCACCATGGCTGGCAACTTGCGCTGCTGGCGTTGAGCATTGCGGCGATCGCCGATCCCCAGCGCGTCCGCGGCGGAATTACGCTCGGGCTTTCAACCGCGCTGTCGCTCGCGATCGGGCTGGAAATGATCATCTACGTGGCGCTTGCCGGTGTCGCGATGGTCCTGTTCTGGGTTGAGGATCGCGAAGACTGGGAGCGGTTGCGCGCTTATGCAGTGGCACTTGGCGGCGGCACGACGCTCGCTTTCCTGATTTTCGCATCCAACGCCAATTGGTATGCGGTGTGCGACGCGCTGTCGCCCGTGTGGCTGTCGGATGCGCTGGTCGGAAGCGCCCTCATGTTTGCACTGGCCTGGCTCTCCCCCGCCAACTGGAGGAAGCGGCTTTCGCTTGCCCTCGTCGCGGGCCTGATCGTTGCCGGCTTTCATGCCGTCACTTGGCCGCATTGCCTCCAGCGGCTCGAAGGCGTGTCACCCGAGGTCGAGCGACTGTGGCTCAGCCACGTCAAGGAAGCGCGGCCCATCTATCGCCACGCGTGGCGCATCGCGACTTTGATCGTCGCCCTCCCTGTTACCGGCGCGATCGGCTGGGCCCTTCTGATCTGGTGGCGACGTCATGACCGCGAGCTGCTTCGACGCGTGCTTGGCGCCGCGGTGCCAGGGTTCGCCGCCTCGCTGCTGCTGCTTTGGCAGACGCGGACCGGTCCCGCCGCGCAGATGATGGCAGTCCTTGGCGGCGCAGCGATCATCTGGATATTCCTGCCGCGGCTCTGGGGCAGCAAAAGCTCGATCACGCGAACCGTCGGGTCGGCGCTGGTGGTGGTCGCCGGCGTCGGCGCCATCATTCCGATCATTGTCGGCAATATCCCGGATGAGAAAGCAACACCGCGCGACCTCAAGATCGGCCGCGCCAACCAGCTGTGCGCGTCGATGTGGGGGCTGCGGCCGGTGGCCCTTCAGCCCAAGGGCGTGGTGTTCACCTTCGTCGACCTCGCGCCGCGGCTCATCACGGTTACGCCACATGACTCCATCACCGGACCTTACCATCGCAATGGCCCGCAGATTGCCGACGTGATGAATTTCTGGCGCGGTCCGGAGCCGCAGGCGCATGCAATCGCCGAAAAGTATCACTCGACCTACGTGCTGAGTTGCCCCGACAGCTCGACCACGACGATCTTCATGGCCGAGGCGCCAAAAGGCTTTTATGCCCAATTGCAGCGCGGGCAGGCGCCGAAATGGCTGGCTCCGCTCGCGCTTCCGAAGGACTCGCCGTTCCGGATGTGGAAGGTGGTCGGCTAAGCGCTAGCCAAGGACGTGCGGAAAGCTTTGCTTCAGCCCGTCGACGATGAACTGGGCGGCTAGCGCGGCAAGGATGACGCCCAAAATCCGGGTGATCATTGCCTCGATCTTCTCGCCGATCAGGCGCATCAGCGGACCGGCCGCGAGCAGGGTCACCATGGTGATCAGCATGACCACGGTGATCGCGGCGAGGACGACGATCACGTGCGTGGGCGTTTCCGCGCGGGAGACCCACAGCATCGCGCTGGCGATGGAGCCGGGGCCGGTGATCATCGGGATCGCCATCGGGAAGACGCTGATATCCTCCGCCTCCGGCGTGCCCTCGATCGAATGAGCGCGCTCTTCGCGGCGGGCGGTGCGGCGCTCGAACACCATGTCGAGCGCGATCATGAACAGCATGATGCCACCGGCGATCCGGAAGCTGGCGAGGCTGATCCCGAGCGCCTGAAGCATCGGCCGGCCCAGCAGCGCGAAGAACATCAGGATCGCCCACGCGATCAGCGTCGAGCGGATCGCCATCGCGCGGCGATGCGCGGGCGGCGTTCCGCGGGTGAGGCCGGCGAAGATCGGCGCACATCCCGGCGGATCGATGATCACCAAGAAGGTGACCAGCGCCGATCCGAACAGCTCAATCATCCCGCGGGCGGCGCCGGCACGTCGTTGGTGAGCACTTGCGCGTAGCGATGCCCGTTCCATTGAAACACGCGGAGCTTGCGGGCGCCATCCTTCGCGACCTTCCAGTCCCAGCCCAGCGTCCGATCCGCCGATTGGCCGCGGCCATTGTCCACCGGCGTTGCCCGCGCCTCGGTCGAGGACAGCGGCGGCGGTGGCGCGATGGGCGCGCCCTTTGCGCCCGGCCGGCAGGATGCATTGATGATCTTGGGCTTGGCGGTGCGGCCCTTGCCCAAGGCCGGGCCGCCGCCGTCGTAAACCCAGCGCCAGCCGCGCGGCGTGCGCTGCCAGACGGTGGTGAAATAGCCGCCGCGAGCACCGTCCTGCCGGTACCAGGGCCCGGTGTTGACCGCGGTCCGGCCGTCGCAGCTGACAAAGCTTTGCAGCGGTCGCCAGCTTATCGCATTCGGCGGGTTCTTGAGCGACTTGAGGAAAGTGGAGGCCCACACGGCTTGCGGCGTGAACATCACGGCGTCGCGGTCGACCCATTTGCGGAAGGCGCTCCATTGCCCGATCCGCTTCGCATCGCTGGCGAAGGCCAATTCCGCATCGACCGCAGACATTGCCGCCCCCGACGCAACCGGCGCAGTTGCCAACATAAGCGCAATGATCATAGTCCCTCCGGATCGGTGAGGCCCGCGCGACGATGCGCTGCGACCAGCGTATTACGCATCAGCATGGCGATCGTCATCGGGCCGACGCCGCCGGGCACGGGCGTGATCGCTGCCGCGACTTCAGCAGCTTCCTCATAAGCGACGTCGCCGACCAGCCGGCTCTTGCCGTCATCGGCGGGCACGTGGTTGATGCCGACGTCGATCACGACTGCGCCAGGCTTGATCCAGTCGCCGCGAACCATCTCCGGACGGCCGACGGCGGCAATCACGATGTCGGCTAGGCGAACCACGGCCGGCAGGTCGCGCGTGCGCGAATGGGCGAGCGTCACCGTCGCGCTTTCGCCGAGCAGAAGCTGGGCCATCGGCTTGCCGACGATGTTCGAGCGGCCGATGACCACGGCGTCCAGTCCGCTGAGGCTGCCGAGCTCCTGCTTCAGCAGATAAAGGCAGCCAAACGGCGTGCACGGAACGAGCGAGGGCAGCCCGGTCGCCAATCGTCCCGCGTTCATCGGGTGGAAGCCGTCGACGTCCTTGCCGGGGTCGATGGTCTCGATCACCCGGGTCGCGTTGATTTGCGACGGCAGGGGAAGCTGGACGAGGATTCCATCGACCCGCGGGTCAGCATTCAGGTCCAGGACAAGCTGGAGAAGATCGTCCTCGCTCGTTGTGTCCGGCAAATTGTGGGCGAAGCTCACCATTCCGGCTTCGGCGGTCGAGCGATTCTTCGACCGCACATAGACGGCGCTCGCGGGATCTTCGCCAACCAGCACGGTCGCAAGGCCCGGCGGGCGCCCGGCCTTGCGTTCGAATTCGGGAACGAGCGCGGCGACGCGATCGCGGATCGCCTGCGCCGCAGCCTTTCCGTCGATCCGCTTAGCGGCCATCACATGCCGTAATATTGCGTGACGACGCCGGCGAGCAGCTTCTTGATGACCTGGATCAGGATCAGGATGACGAGCGGCGAGAAATCGATGCCGCCGAAATCGGGCAGCAGCCGGCGGATCGGCCGGTAGAGCGGCGCTGTGATCCGGTCGATGGCGATCGCAAAGGTGCGGACGCCGCTCGAGCTGGTGTTGAGGACGTTGAAGGCGAACAGCCAGCTGAGGATGACCTGGCCAATGATGATCCAGGTGACGATGCTGAGCAGCAGGTTCGCGATATCGACGAGAGCAATGAGCATGGCGACCGCTTAGCGGGGCGGTTGTTAGGGCGCAAACCTCTCCGGCTCGGCGACGCTCAGAATTTCGGCGAAGTCGCCGGCGGGGTCGGACCATTCGGCAACCGGCGTCCAGCCGCCGGCAAGCAGCAGCACCCGGCCACCGCGTGGGCCATATTTGTGGCTGTTCTCGACATGGATGGATGAGCCCGCTGCGAAGCGAGAAGCGCTGTCCGGCGACGCTGAAGGCGACATTGCGGTCCGGAACGAGATGAATCTCGATCCGCGACAATATCTCGTTCCAGCGCGCGTCATGGCGGAAGGCGCCGACCGGAATATCGCCATCGAGCTCGCGGTTGATCCGGATGAGGAGGTTGAGCGTGAACTGCGCAGTCACGCCCTCGGGATCGTCGTAGGCGGCGATCAGGCGATCGACCGGCTTCACGCGGTCCATTCCGATCAAAAGCTGCGAGCCCGCCCCAAGCAGCGCGCGGAACTGACGGAGGACGTCGGTCGCGCTGCTCGGTACGAAATTGCCGATGGTAGAGCCTGGGAAGAAGCCGAGCTTCGGAAGATCCTCGATCCCGCCGGGCAAGGTGAATGGCCGCGCGAAATCGGCGACGACCGGGATGACTTCGATCGCCGGAAAGCGCGCTTGAAGGTCGCTTGCGCTCTGCTCGAGATAATCGCCGGAGATGTCGACAGGGACATAAGCGGCTGGCGCGACAGCCTCGAGCAGGATCGGCGTCTTGGTCGCGGAGCCCGCGCCGAATTCGACGACGACGGCGCCCTTCGGCACGCGAGCAGCCACATCCGGCATGATGTCGTGGAAGATCCCGGTTTCGGTCCGGGTCGGATAATAGGATGGCAGCCGGGTGATCTCATCGAACAGCTCCGACCCGCGATGATCGTAGAGCCAGCGCGCGGGAACCGCCGGAATCGGCGCGCGGAGCCCCGCGAGCACATCGTCACGGAAAGCCATTGTTTGCGGGTCAAGCGTCTTGAGCAAGTCGAAGCCCCGTGAACTGCCAGCGCGCCGCCGGCGGAAAGAAGTTGCGGTAAGACGCTCGACTGTGTCCGCGCGGCGTCGCGCAGCTGGCGCCCTTCAGCACCTGCTGGCCCGACATGAACTTGCCATTATATTCGCCGACGGCGCCGGCAGCGGGCGAGAAGCCCGGGTATGAGGCGAAAGCGCTCTGGGTCCAATCCCACACATCGCCGAAGGTGCCGCCGCCCGGACGAGGCGCCACGGCGCGCGCGCCGTCGAGCTGGTTACCCGTCTGTGGATCCGCCGATGACCCAAAATCTTCCCACTCCGCCTCCGTCGGCAGGCGTGCGCCGGCCCAGCGCGCGAACGCATCCGCCTCGTAATAGCTGACGTGCGCGACTGGTGCCCCCGGCTCGATCTCACGGCGGCCGGAAAGGGTGAACGCGCTGCCGTCCCGGTTCCAGTAGAGCGGAGCAGCGATCTCCTCCTGCCGGACCCACGCCCAGCCGTCCGACAACCACAGGGCCGGGGTCGAATAGCCGTCGTCATCGATGAATTCGCGCCACTCCTGGTTGGTGATGCGGCGGTTGGCGGTCCGGTGAGCGGCGAGGAAGACGCGATGACGCGGCCGCTCGGCATCGAAGGCGAAAGCGCTGCCGACGGCGCCAGTTTCAACAATCCCCTCGCGGCCAACGTGCCAGCTGAGGGCCTCGACGGAGGAGCAGGGGGCCGGCGGCAACTCTCCATAAACCGGCTCCAGGGGATTGGCGGCGAAGGTCGCGAGGATGTCGGCGAGGAACAGCTCCTGATGCTGTTGCTCGTGATTGATGCCGAGTTCGATCAGTGCGAGCGCGGCAGGTGACAGCGATGGCAACGCCCGGTCGAGCGCGGCATCGACATGCGCCCGGTAATCGCGAACCTCGTCGAGTGATGGCCGGCTCAGCATGCCGCGGCGAGGCCGCTCGTGGCGTGGCCCCTCGGCCTCGTAATAGCTGTTGAAGAGGAAGGCGTAGCGCTCGTCGACTGGGCAGTAGCCGAGCACGTGATCGCGTAGCACGAATGTCTCGAAGAACCAGGTCGTGTGGGCCAAATGCCATTTGGCGGGGGAAGCGTCGGGGAATGGCTGGATCGTGGCGTCCGCATCGCTGAGCGGCTCGGCAAGGTCGAGCGTTAGCTGGCGCGTCGCGAATAGCCGCTCGCGCAACGACGAATTGCGCGGCAGGTAGGTGTTGGTCGAGCGCTGGCTTCACTTGTCTTTCGGCACCCCTGGATAGCGATTCTGCTGTAGCAGATTTGCCAGATGAGCGGCATTGGCGGCAAGAATGCCGGCCAGGCCCTGCACATTGTCCGGGACTTGAGGCAGGTCCTTGAAGTCGGTCTTGTGCATCGCCTCACCGACCCAATAGCAGGCCGCCTGGGCCGGGATCGTCCAGCCGGTGTCATTGAGCGCCTGAAGCAACTCGGCCGTGACATGGTGTGCGCCGTCTTCATTGCCGACGATGCCGACCACCGCAATCTTCCCGAAGCTCGGCATTCGGCCATTGTCATCGGTCTCGCTAAAGAAGGCGTCCATGCGCTCGACCACGCGCTTGGCGAGGCTCGACGGCTGGCCGAGCCAGATCGGCGTCCCGAAGATCAATATGTCGGCCGCGAGGATGCGGCGGCGGATGTCGGGCCAGGCGTCGCCGGGGCCCTCGTCCGAGCTGACGCCGGGCTTGATGTGCTGATCGGCGATGCGGATCGTTTCGCTTAGCTTCACCTCGTGCTTGGCGAGTTCGCCTGCAACGAGTGCGATCATCTTGTCGGTCGAGGATGGCTCGCCACCGCTGCCCTTGAGCGTGCAGTTGATCGCGATTGCAGTGAGCGCCACGGCGGTTCTCTCCATGCTCGTCGGGAACGATTAGGCAGAACGGCCGCGGTTGGACTTTGTGCCGGGCTCGGCGACAGCTTTGGTCAGGTGCGGCTTGCGCCGGGCTGCCACAAGATATCGCCCTCCTCATTCGCGGCGACGAAGCGTGCGGTTACAAACAGTTGATCCGACAGCCGATTGAGATAGGCGAGCAGTTGCGGGTTAACCGGCTCGGCCTCGTTCAGCGTCACGGCGGCCCGCTCGGCTCGGCGTACCACCGTGCGAGCGAGGTGCAGTGCGGACACGGCCGCTGAGCCGCTGGGCAGGATGAAGCTCGTCAGGGGCGCGAGGCCCTCGTTCATGGCGTCGATTTCGCGCTCCAACCGCTCGACTTGCCTGGCGACAATGCGGAGCGCGCCCTCGACCTCGCCCGGCGTGGCGACGTCGGCGCCAGCGTCGAACAGGTCGTTCTGGATGTCGAGCAGCCGGTCGCGAAGCTGGCCGTCCCCCAGCGCGGCGATGGCGACGCCGATCGCGGCATTGGCTTCGTCGACCTCGCCGATCGCGGTCATTCGCGCGCTCGATTTGCTGACCCGGCTGCCATCGACGAGCCCAGCGCTGCCGCCGTCGCCGGTTCGCGTGTAGATCTTGTTGAGCTTGACCAAGCCGGGCCGCGCCTAGTGCGACTTGCCCGCGACGAGGAGAATCAGGACGACAATCACGATCGCCGCCGCCTGGAACAGCACGCGCTTGCGCATGTAATTCTGCTGCTGCTCGCCCGTCACGTCCTTGCCCGAAGCCATGGCGATCACGCCCCGAACTAGAACATAGGCCGTCGCCGCCATGGCGAGAAGAAGCAGGATCAAGAGCAGCGGAGTCATCCCGCGCTCTTTAGGCTTCCTGAAGCCGAAAGCCAGACGGCAGATGGCCCGCAAGAAGCTGGCGGACCAACGCGGGTCCGTCGGCGCCCGCTTCGCGCATGGCGGCGAGAGTCGGGGCAAGGTCTCGCTTGGCGAGGCGCCGGCCGTCGAGATGGGTAACCAGCGCGTGGTGGCAATAAGTCGGCTCGGGAAGGCCGAGCAGCTGTTGCAACAGGCGTTGCACCGGCGTCGAAGCGCGCAAGTCTGCACCGCGCACGACCATCGTCACGCCGCTCGCCGAATCATCGACCACGCAGGACAGATGGTAGGAGGCCGGCGCATCCTTGCGGGCGAGGATGGCATCGCCGATGTCGGCCTGCGATCCTCCGAAGCTCCTGCCATCGGCCTCCATCCAACCAGGCAACCCTGCTTCCTGGAGCGCATCGGCCGAGTTGAGGCGCCAGCAATGTGGCGTCGTGGCGCGCCGCTCCGGATCGTCGGGCAATCGCCGGCATGTGCCCGGATAAGACGTCGCGGCGTCACCGTGGGGCGCGGTCAGGGCCTGGGCGACATCGGCGCGGGTGCAGAAGCACGCATAAGCGAGGCCCCGCGCGCGCAAATCGTCGAGCGCCGCCTGATAGGCGTCCGTCCGCTGCGACTGGACCAGCACCGGCTCTGCCCAGTCCAGCCCGAGCCAGCGCAAATCTTCGAAAATGCCCTCGACGAACTCCGCCTTGCAGCGGGTCGGGTCGAGATCCTCGATTCTCAGCCGGAACTTGCCGCGGGTTTGCGTCGCTTGCGCATGGCCGATCGCGGCGCTGTAGGCGTGCCCCAAATGCAGCCGTCCCGACGGCGACGGCGCGAACCGCGTCACAATCATGTGGACTGTGACGCAAAGGGCTCTTGACGCTGAGTCATGGAAAGTGGTGTCATAGGCATGTCACGCCGGGTTGGCATCCGGCGGTCAACAAGGGAAGATGGGCCGCACCGCCCTCTCCTCCCTAGCCCTTCACGGGGCACGTGCGACGGGGCCGGGGAGCTGCAGTTCGGATCCAAACCGAACGAAAGGCTGTTGTCGCTCGCATGTATCATCCTGAGCTGATCCGCCATCCCGAAAGCTGCCCGGCGCTGGTGCTCAACGCCGACTACACGCCGCTGTCTTATTACCCGCTCTCGCTGTGGCCGTGGCAGACGGCGATCAAGGCGATGTTCCTGGAGCGCGTCGACGTCGTCGCCCATTATGACCGCGAGGTGCACTCACCCAGCGTCGCGCTCAAGCTGCCGTCCGTCATCGCCCTTCGCGATTATGTCCGGCCCAATGAATATCCGGCGTTCACGCGGTTCAACCTGTTCCTGCGCGACCGATTCCGCTGCGTGTATTGCGGAACCGCCCGCGAGCTCACCTTCGATCATGTCGTGCCGCGCGCTTATGGCGGCCGCACGACGTGGGAGAATGTCGCGACCGCCTGCGCTCCGTGCAATTTGCGCAAGGGCGGACGGACCCCGACCGAGGCGCACATGCATATCCAGCGCGAGCCGATCCGGCCGACAAGCTGGCAATTGCAGGAGCACGGCCGCGCCTTCCCGCCCAATTACCTGCACCAGAGCTGGCGCGATTATCTCTACTGGGATGTCGAGCTGGAAGCGTGAGGGTCTAACGCGGCGTTAACCATCTTCGGATAGCGCTGACGCCATGGAAATTCGCTACCCTGCCGCTGCCGAACGGCCCCGCATTCTCGTGGTCGAGCGGAACCGAACCAACCTGGGCGTGATGGCGCGCCGGCTGGCGGAGGCGGGCTATCGCGTGACGGCAGCCGATTCCGGCGCGTCCGCTATTGCCGAGCTTTATCGTCTGCCGATCGACCTGGTTCTTTCCGAGCTCGACATGCCGCGGATGAGCGGCGCTGACCTGGCGCGGGCGATCCGCGGTGAAGTGCAATGGAACGACATTCCGATCATGCTGATCACCGGCAAATCCAAGCCGAAGGACGCCGTTAGGGCATATGAAACGGGAGTCGAGGACGTGATCCTGAAGCCCTTCCACTTCGAGGTGCTGATCGCGCGTATTGGCCGGCGCATCGAGCGCGCCCGGACGTTCAAGCGCTTGCAGGAAGACAATGCGGTGCTCGACGCGCGCGTGGTCGAGCGCGCGATCCAGATCGGGGAATTGCGCGAGAAGCTGGCCCGCGTTCGTCGCTAATCGTCATGCCGGCCTTGAGCCGGCACCCGCCTTCCTTGCTCCTTCGAAAAAGGCAGGTCCCGGATCAAGTCCGGGATGACAGGAAATCGTCAATCGCCGGCGCCACGTCCTGGCGTCGGAGCGCCATGGCGAGATTGGCGATCACGAATCCCGCCGCGCTCCCGCAATCGTAGCGCTCACCATCGAACTTGTAGGCGTGGAACGGCTGCTCGCCGATCAGCCTAGCCATGGCGTCGGTCAGTTGGATCTCGCCGCCAGCACCGCTTTCCTGGGCATCGAGCGCCCCCATGACCTCGGGCTGCAGGATGTAGCGGCCCGGCAGCATCAGGTTCGATGGAGCGGTGCCTGGCGCCGGCTTTTCGACCATGCCGCGGATTTCGGTCAGCTTTCCGTCGACTGCGCCGGGATCGATAACCCCATATTGGTGGGTCTCGCTGTCAGGCACCTCGAGCGCCGCGACGATGTTGCCGCCGACTTTCTGATAGGCTTCGACCATCTGCGCGAGGCAATTGGGCGTGCCGAACATCAGCTCGTCGGGGAGCAGGACCGCGAACGGCTCGTCGCCGACGATGTGCCGCGCGCACCAGACGGCGTGGCCAAGGCCAAGCGGCTGCTGCTGGCGAACCGTTACCACCTCACCGAACTCCGCGTTGGAGGCCGCGAGAATATCCAGGCTCTTGCCTTTGCCCTTGAGCGTCGCCTCGAGCTCGTAAGCCTGGTCGAAATAGTCGACCAGTGACGACTTGCCTCGCCCGGTGACGAAGATCAGCTGCTCGATCCCCGCCTCGCGCGCTTCGTCGACGGCATATTGGATGAGCGGCCGATCGACGACCGTGATCATCTCCTTCGGGATGCTTTTGGTCGCGGGCAGCAGGCGAGTGCCGAGACCGGCGACCGGGAAGACGGCCTTGCGAACGCGCTTGAGTCATTTTTGGAGTGGGCGGGCCGGTTTCGTTGGCACGGGGCCGGGATCGGTTCCCGCCGGCAGGTAGGCGCCTGACCGCCGGTCGGCGGCGGCAGGTCGAATGGATCGCTGGCCGCGGCTGCGACCTCTTGACCAGTTCGTCGACCCGGTCCGGCCGCGCGTAAGGCGGCGGAGTCAGCAAATCCTCGACGGTCGGCGTCGCACGGGCCATCAGCGGCTTGACCGGCAGCGCATGGCCCGGCGCCGGTTTGAGTTCGGCTTGGCGGCCGCACGAGGCGAGCGCGGCGACGGCCGCAATCACGAGAATCCGTTGGCCCTCATCCGCTCCGAGTAGCGGCTCGCCAATCAATGCGCTAGCGGCGTGGGCATGCGCATTCTCCCAGGCTCATCGCCGGCTCGCTCCTGCTCGCCGCCTGCCAGCAGACTGCGTCCGAAAAGCCCGCCCAGAACGAGGCGGCGGCGGCCTCCCCTGAAGGCGAAGGGATCAAGGGCGTCCATCGTGATCATAAGGGCGCTGACGCGCCAGCGGCCGAGTTCCTTGGACCCGACGGCAAGGCCACCCTGGCCGACTTCAAGGGCAAGCCCGTGCTCGTCAACTTGTGGGCCACCTGGTGCGCGCCGTGCGTCAAGGAATTGCCAACTCTGGATAAGCTGACTGCGGGCGGCACGATCCCCGTCGTCGCGGTGAGCCAGGATTCTGGTCCTAATCCATCGGTCGTAGCTTTTCTGAAGAGCCACGGGATTGCCAAGCTCAAACCCTATCAGGAACCGAAGATGGCCCTGTCCGGTGCGCTCGGTCCAGATACCGTATTGCCGACATCGATCCTGGTCGACGCCAATGGCAAGGAAGTCTGGCGCTACGTCGGCGACCTCGACTGGACGAGCGCGGAGGCCGCTAAACTATTGTCGGAAGCGGGCCGCGGCGCTTCAAAAGGCTGAGCAGCCGGCCGTCGATTGCGGCAAGGCCCAGCGCGATCAGGCCAAGGCCGGCGAAGTCCTGCGGCGCCAGCGTCTCGCCGAGAAACAGGCCTCCGAGCAGGATCGCGACCGGCGGCACCAGCAGCGTCACAAGCAAGGCGTTGGTGGCGCCGGAGGTCGCGATCAGCCGGAAGTAAAGGACGTAGCCGAACGCCGTGCAGAAGATGGCGAGCGCGGCAATAGCGGCCCAGGCGCTGACCGGCGGGAAGGCATGCGTCCAGGGCCGATCGACGATCATCGAGATCGGCAGCATGATCAGGGCGCCGGCGGTCAGCTGACCGGTGGTAATGCTCATCGGCGAGATGCCCTGCTTGCGGAAGCGGCGCGCCCACACGGCCGCCAGTGCGTAGCTTAACGAGGCGGTGACGCAGGCGAGCTGCGCCAGCGCCGAGTTGCCCAGGCTCGACAGCAGCGACGGGCCGATCATGACAGCGACGCCGCCGAAGCCAAGCAGGACGCCGGCGAGCTTGCGCGGGTTAAGCCGCTCGTCCTGGGTGAAGAGATGAGCGACCACCACGCCCCAGATCGGGGTCGTGGCATTGAGAATCGAGGCGAGGCCGCTCGCGATATGGGTCTGGCCCCAGCCGAACAGTGTGAAAGGCAAGGCATTGTTGAGGAGGGCGAGAAGCAGGATCGAACGCCAGGCCGAGGGCGGCAGCCCGAGCTTCTCGCGTTTGAAGCGGAGGTAGAACCACATCGCGGCGGCGGCGATCGTCAGTCGAAGCCAGACGTAGGTCAGCGGCGGAACATGGCGGACCGCGACACCGATGAAGAAAAACGCGCCGCCCCAGATCACGGCGAGCGTGCCGAGGATCAGCCAGTCGGAGCGGTTCATCTGGACGCGAATCATGTACGCGTCATGACCAGGAAGCGCCTTGGCTGCTTCCGGCTGCTTGCGGTCAAAAGCGTGGGGATCGATCGGCTTCATAGCGTTGGAAATACCGGCGATCGTCACGGCGCCGCCAACAAATGCCGTGCGGCCGCCAATAAGCTGGGCTTATCTAGTCTCTGAGCAGCTCATTGATGCTGGTTTTGGAGCGAGTGCGCTCGTCGACTCGCTTCACGATCACCGCGCAGGCCAGCGACGGTCCGCCATCCTTGGCCGGGAGGGTGCCGGGGACGACGACCGAATAAGCCGGAACGCGGCCGTAATGCACTTCTCCGGTCGAACGATCGACGATCTTCGTCGAGGCGCCGAGGAACACGCCCATCGACAGCACCGAGCCCTTTTCGAGGATGACTCCCTCGGCGACTTCCGAGCGGGCGCCGACGAAGCAATCGTCCTCGATGATCACCGGTCCCGCCTGCAACGGCTCGAGCACCCCGCCGATCCCGGCGCCGCCCGAGATATGGACGTTCTTGCCGATCTGGGCGCAGCTGCCGACGGTCGCCCAGGTATCGACCATCGTCCCTTCGCCGACGTGGGCGCCGATATTGACGAAGCTCGGCATCAGCACTGCACCGGGCGCGATATAAGCGCCGTGCCGCACAATCGATCCGGGCACTGCGCGGAAGCCGGCGGCGGCGAACTCCTTCTCGCCCCAGCCGGCGAATTTGGAAGGCACCTTGTCCCACCAGTGAGCGCCGCCGGGGCCGCCGGAAATCGGCTCCATCGGGTTGAGACGGAAGGACAGCAGGACCGCCTTTTTCAACCATTGGTTGACCGTCCAACCGGTGGCGCCAGGCTCGGCGACACGGGCCGTGCCGGAGTCGAGCAAGCCAAAGAGCTTGGCCGACCGCCTGACGCGCTTCGCCCCTGGTCTGAGGCCCGATCGCGTCGCGTTCGTCCCACAGCTTGTCGATCAGCGGCTCCAGCTCGTTCACGGCGCATCTCCCAAAATCGATTCGAGCCATTCGCCGACGTCGGTCACGCGAACGTCGACGATGGCCTCGTCATAACCGTGGTTGCCGCGCTCGGACCCGTTGTCCACCCAGACCGTGGTCATCCCCAGCGACTTGGCTGGCGCGAGGTTGCGGACCATGTCTTCCACCATGACCGCCTGGGTGGGCTCGATCCCGAACTGGTCGAGGAGCTTGCGGTAGCCGTGCAGTTCCGGCTTGGGCGTCAAATCGAGCGGCGAAGATGTCGTGCAGATGGTCGACGGTCGCCGCGATGCCGAGCCGGTCGAGCACCTTCCAGGCATAATCGGCATTGCCGTTGGTGTGGATCAACTTGCGTCCCGACAGCCGGCCCAAAGCGGCGACCAGGCGGTCGTCCCGTTCGAGGCGGTCGAGCGGGATGTCGTGGACGTCGCCCATGAAATGATGCGGATCGACATCGTGATCCTTCATCAATCCGGCGAGCGTGGTGCCGGAACCGTAAAGTGCATTTTCTGGACTCGGCGGGCCTCGATCGGATCGACGTCGAGCAGCCGCTCGATGTAGGCCGTCATCCGCTCGTCGATTAGCTCGAACAATCTGCTCCCCGCCGGATAGAGGCAGTTGTCGAGATCGAAGATCCAGTCGCGGATGTGGGCGAAGCGCGGGTCCATGCCCGGCGCCGACTAGCCGCTTTCAGCGCGCGGGCAAATCCGCGCTCGACCGCGGCGGAAGCGCGGCATCGGCATGCCGACCCTGCCGCGATAGTTTTCATAATCGGCGCCAAACAGGCTGACCAGATCGCGCTCCTCGTAATGAAGGGCGATGAGGATATAGACGGACATTCCGGCCGCCAAAATCAAATGGCCGACGGTCATTTGCGGCGTCGCCCAGAAAGCGAGGAAGAAACCCGCCATCATCGGATGACGCACCAGCCGGTAGAGCAGCGGCTCCCTAAACTTGGGCGCCGATTCGGAGCGCGGCCGTCCCTGCAGCCACGCCTGCTGAAGGCCGAAGAGCTCGAAATGATTGATCAGGAAGGTACTGACGAGAACAGTCAGCCAGCCGATCCAGAACAGTGCCCAGAGGATGCCCGCCAGCACCGGCGAGGTGACGTTCCAGATGATCGTGTCGATCGGCCGCCAGCCCAGAAACATGATCATCAAGGCGATGCTGGCGACAAGCACGTAGACGCTGCGCTCCGCGGCATGCGGCACGATCCTGGTCCATTTTTCCTTGAAGGCGGGCCGGGCCATGATGCTGTGCTGCAGCCCGAAGAGGGCAA
>CAVVKB010000028.1:0-70836 GCA_963748685.1 uncultured Pseudomonadota bacterium
GTTCACGCAGCAACTCTGCACGGTTCGCTGTACCAAGCTGCTGTACCACTTCCCACATCGGGATGCGCTGAACGTAGTGGTCCCGGGCCGTTGGTCGGTTGAGCACGGCGTACCGCGTCGCCGCGGTTGATCTCGTCTGCATGCCTAATGTTGTCTCCTGCACGCCTCTGCAGGGCTAAGGCTCAATTCGATATCGCAAGCCCTCTGCGGTCGCTCCTAGAAGCGTGATCGCGGTTTCGCGCCATCGAATTGTCTGCGGAAACGACTTCTCGAGCGGGAAAGTGAGTTCCTCCGTAAAGGCGGGACGAGCCATGTCCCCCAGAAAACTCACGATAACTAACCCGTAACACACCAGCCGCACTGCCCAAGTACGTTAATGTTTGTCGAAAGTTGCTCCCTCCCGACACCTGCGGCAAGTCGACGAAGACGTATGGAACCGGTTCTTTCAGCTTTCGACTGGTGAACACGACATTGGCATCCGTTCGATCGAACTTGCCATCCATATCGGTGTCGTAGAGGCAAGCCGGACCACCGCTAACCCAATCCGAGTAGGCGTCCTGCGCTACGGTACAAACCTAAGAGGTTTTTCCTGCTCAACGACAAACGCCGAGTTCTTTCGAATATTGATCTTCCCCTGCATGCCAAGGGAAACGTGGATATCTTGTTCGATCGTAATGGCTTTAGCCGTTGTGCTTTCAGGAGCATCGAAACGCTCCAGCAACGGCGATCCAACTGTCACGACCCTTTCGACGCCGGCGGAGGGCGTTTGGACTACCTTCGCAGGGGCAGGCGCGGCCCAGCCGCAGCAGACGATGACAATCAGAACGATGGCTCGGATGATTTGCTGTCGATCTGGCAAAAGCGACCTCCACAAGCGACGCTTCGACGGAGAGACAGACGAACGTCGCTCGCCATTGAGTAATGTCTCTTCGCTCAAAAGCAAAAAAAGGCGCCGAAACCACTCCCGACGCCCTTCCTTGTTCGTGCCTGAGAAAGCCTAAGCCGCCTTCTTCTCCAGCGCGCCTTTCGCCTGGGCGATGATGGCGCTGAACGCCTCGGCCTCGTGCATCGCGATGTCGGCGAGCACTTTCCGGTCGAGGGTGATTCCGGCGAGGTTCAGCGCGTGGATGAACTGGCCGTAGGTCAGCCCCTCGGCGCGGACCGCCGCATTGATGCGCTGGATCCACAAAGCGCGGAAGCTCCGCTTCTTCACCTTGCGGTCGCGATAGGCGTATTGCCCGGCCTTCTCGACGGCCTGGCGGGCGATCCGGATCGTGTTCTTGCGGCGGCCGTAGTAGCCCTTCGCCTGATCGAGGATCCTCTTGTGCTTGGCGCGGGTGGTTACACCCCGTTTGACGCGTGCCATCTAGTCGGCCTCCTTACTTCAGGCCGTACGGGGCCCAGGCCTTCACGCGCGCCGTGTCGGCGTCGGCGAGAACTTCTGTGCCGCGGTTCTGGCGGATATATTTGGCGTTGTGGCTGATCAGGCGGTGACGCTTGCCGGCGACCCCGTGCTTGATCTTGCCCGTCGCCGTGAGCTTGAAGCGTTTCTTGACGCCGCTCTTGGTCTTGAGCTTGGGCATTTTCGTCTCCTTGTAGCGCAGCGAGGCGCGACGTTATCCAATCGCCACGGCATGCCTGTTGGCCGGGCCATTGGTTTTCCAATGATCTGGAAAGCGCGCGCCAATAGCAGAGGGACGCGGATTTGCAAGGCGTTGCGCTCGGTGAACGCGGTCTAGTCGAACAGGCTGGAGACCGAGCTTTCGTCGGCGATTCGCCGGATCGCTTCCGCGAGCAGCGGGGCGACCGTCAGCCGGCGGATGCGGCCGTCCTTGGGATCGGGCTCGCCGGTGCAGATCGAATCGGTGACGACGAGTTCGCTGAGCTCGGACTTCGCGACCCGGGCGGCGGCGGCGCCCGACAGCACGCCGTGGGTGCAATAAGCGAACGACTTCGACCGCGCCCTGTTGCTTCAGCGCGGCGGCGGCGTTGCACAACGTGCCCGCCGAATCGACGATGTCGTCGATCAGCACGCAGGTCTTGCCGTCGACCTCGCCGATGATGTTCATCACTTCGGACTCGCCGGCGCGCTCGCGACGCTTGTCGACGATCGCCAGCGGTGCATTGTTGAGCCGCTTGGCCAGACCGCGGGCGCGGACCACGCCGCCGACGTCGGGCGACACGACGATCAGCTCGCGGTTGCCGAAGTGCGCGCGAATGTCGGTGGCGATCACCGGCGACCCGAACAAATTGTCGGTCGGGATGTCGAAGAAACCCTGGATCTGCCCGGCGTGAAGGTCGATCGACAGGACCCGGTTGGCGCCGGCGGTGGTGATCAGGTTGGCGACCAGCTTGGCGGAAATCGGGGTGCGCGGCGCCGGCTTCCGGTCCTGCCGGGCATAGCCGAAATAAGGCAGGACGGCGGTGATCCGCTTGGCCGACGCGCGCCGCAGCGCATCGATGCAGATCAGCAGCTCCATCAGATTGTCATTGGCCGGGTAGCTGGTCGACTGGATCACGAACACGTCCTCGCCTCGGACATTCTCGTTGATCTCGACGAACACTTCCTCGTCGGCGAAGCGTCGGACGCTGGCGTCGGTCAGCGGCATCTCGAGATAGTCGCAGATCGATCGGGCCAGCGGCAGATTGCTGTTCCCGGCGAGCAATTTCATGACGGTATTTCCCCTGCGGCCACCCGGCTTTAGCGAGGCACCGCGCAGTCCGCAAAGGTTGCTACCGCTCCGATCGTCGCTAAATCGCCCGCATGACCGACCGCCTGACCATCGCCCTTGCCCAGATGAACCAACGGGTCGGCGATCTCGACGGCAATGCGGCCGCGATGCTCGAAATGCGGCGCCGGGCAAAGGGCGCCGACCTGCTGCTCTGCCCGGAGCTGCAGCTGACCGGCTACCCGCCCGAAGATCTGATCCTGAAGCCCGAGTTCGTCCGGCGGACGCACGAATGCACCGACCGGCTCGTCGCTGCCACCGTGGAGCCGGGCCCGGCAATGCTGATCGGCACGGTCATCGCGGAAGGCTCGGCGGTCTATAACGCGGTCGTCCTCGCCGATGGCGGCAAGGTGCTGGCGCGCACGCTCAAGCGCGAACTGCCCAACTACGGCACGTTCGATGAGAAGCGGGTCTTCACGCCGGGCCCGCTGCCCGAGCCGATCGAGTTCAAGGGCGTGAAGATCGGCGTGCCGATCTGCGAGGACATCTGGCAGGAGATCGTTTGCGCCCACCTCGCCGAAGCCGGAGCCGAGTTTCTCCTCGTGCCCAACGGCAGCCCCTACGAGCTCGACAAGGACGACATCCGCTATCGCCTGGTGCGCTCGCGGGCGCTCCAGACCGGTCTTCCGATCGCCTATCTCAATCGCGTCGGCGGGCAGGACGAACTGGTGTTCGACGGCTCGTCCTTCGTGATCCATCCGGACGGCGAGCGGCCGGTCCAACTGTGCGACTGGAACGAAGCGCTGGTCATGACGGACTGGGCGCGCACGCCCGAGGGCTGGCGCTGCACGACGCGCGAGACGCACCAGCTCGATGCCTTCCCGCAGGATGTCTATCAGGCGATGATGGTCGGCGCTTCGCGATTATGTGGAGCGCAACGGCTTTCCCGGCGTCATCCTCGGCCTGTCGGGCGGGATCGACAGCGCTTTGTCGGCCGCGGTCGCGGTCGACGCGCTCGGGCCGGGCAAGGTTCGGGGCGTGATGCTGCCCTCCAAATATACGAGCGAGGAAAGCCTCGACGACGCGCGAGAGTGCGCGCGGCTGCTCGGCTGCCGTCATGACGTCATTTCGATCGCACCGGGCGTCGATGCTTTGTCGCAAATGCTGCCCGAGATGAGCGACCTGGCGGCGGAAAACGTCCAGGCGCGGCTGCGGATGGTGGCGCTGATGGCGGCGTCGAACAGCGGCGGCGAGATGCTGCTGACGACCGGCAACAAGAGCGAGATGAGCGTCGGCTATGCGACCCTCTACGGCGACATGGCCGGCGGTTATTCGGTGCTGAAGGACGCCTACAAGACGACCGTGTTCGCGCTGTCGCGCTGGCGCAACGCCAACAAGCCCGATGACGCGCTTGGTCCCGCTGGTCCGGTGATGCCGGCGCGGGTGATCACCAAGCCGCCCAGCGCCGAGCTCCGCCCGGGCCAGAAGGACGAGGATAGCCTGCCGCCTTATTCGGCGCTCGACCGCATCCTCGAAGGCCTGGTCGACAGGGAATTGTCGGTGAAGGAAGTGGCGGCGGTCACCGGCGAGGACGTGGCCCTCGTTGCCGACATCGAGTCGAAGGTGCTCAAGGCCGAGTACAAGCGCCGCCAGGCGCCGCCGGGCGTCAAGATCGGCAACCGCAATTTCGGCCGCGACCGCCGCTACCCGATCAGCAACTTCTTCCACACCGGGCCGAAATGACCGCCATCACCCGCTTCGCTCCATCACCGACCGGCCGCTTGCACGTCGGAAACATCCGGACCGCGCTGCACAATTTTCTGTTCGCGCGGAAGAATGACGGCAAGTTCATCCTGCGCATCGATGACACCGATCGCGAGCGTTCCACTGCTGAGTTCGATCAGGCAATCCGCGACGATCTCGACTGGATGGGTCTAGTGCCCGGTCAGATCGTCCGCCAGTCGGAGCGGTTCGATCTCTATGAACGTCAGTTCGATCGCCTGAAGCAGACGGGCCGGGTCTACCCTTGCTATGAGACGCCTGAAGAGCTCGACGTTCGTCGTAAGGTGCTGCTGGGTCGGGGGTTGCCACCGGTCTATGAGCGCAAGCCCGCCAATGCGCCGGTGCCCGCGGGCCGGACGCCGCACTGGCGGTTCAAGCTCGACCACGAAAAGCCGATCGTCTTTAACGACCTGATCCGGGGCGAGCAGCGCTTCGACCCCAGGCTCCTGAGCGACCCGGTGGTCCGCCGCGAGGACGGCAGTTGGCTTTATCTGCTGCCGAGCGTCATCGACGATGTCGACCTTGGCATTACCCACATCGTGCGCGGCGAGGACCATGTCTCCAACAGCGCCGCGCAGGTCCAGATGTTCGAGGCGCTTGGCGCCAGGCCCGCGCAGTTCGCGCACGAAGCATTATTGGTCGCGGCCGAGGGCAAGCTGTCCAAACGCCTGGGCTCCTACGGCGCCGAGCATGTTCGCGCCGAAGGGGTCGAGCCGATGGCGATGCTGTCGGTGCTTGCGCGCATCGGCACGTCGCAGCCGGTCGAGCCGGTCGCGAGCCTGGCGGAGCTTGCAGAGGGTTTCGACTTCGCAACCTTCGGCCGAGCGCCGGCTCACTTCGATCCCAAGGACGTCGAGCTGGTCAATGCCCGTCTCCTGCACAAGCTCGACTTCTCCGAGGTCGCCGGGCGCCTGCCGGCCGGGGCGAGTGATGAGGACTGGCGGATCCTTCGCCCGAATCTGGAAAAGCTCGGCGATTTTCCCGAATGGTTCGCGATCCTCCGCGGCGAGATCGATCCTCCCGAACTTGGCCATGATGAGCGACTCTTCGCGAAGGAAGCAGCAGGCCTCGCCGCAAAGCTCGACTGGAGCGCGGAGCCGTGGGGCCAGCTGACCGAGGAGCTCGAGCGAATCTCGGGCAAGAAGGGGCGGGAGCTGTTTCACCCCTTGCGCCTCGCGCTGACCGGCCGCGAGAGCGGGCCCGAGATGGCGGGTCTGGTCGCGCGCATGGGGCGGGACCGCGCCGTCCGCCGCCTCGAAGCCGCCGCCAAGCGCTGACCTTCCTTCGCCACGCAACGATTCTCTGTTGCCAGCGTCGTGTAATGTTGTAACATACAACGAGAGGACCACTTGGAAGAGGAGGTTCAGGTGTTGGCTTATGCAGCAGGGCGCCCGAGCGCGCCGCGTAGAGAATCCAGCCCCCATGCTTTCCTGCTCATTGTCGCTGCCCACGTTGCGGCGCTGGCCGCAGTGATGAGCGCGAAAATGGATCTTCCCCAGCGCATCCGCGAGCGGCCGACGATCGTCGACTTCATCATGCCCGCGACTCCGCCCGAGCAAGAGCGCACCAAACCCGTTGAGCGGGAGGCCTTGCGACCGAGCGAAGACCAGCGGATTGTGGTCCCCCACCAGTCCAGCGAAACAAGGCCGACGTCCGATGACCACGGCTCCGACGTGGTCATCGATGATGGCGCCGGTTCGGGCACTGGTGCGACGCCCGACGTGACGCATACCATCGTCACTCCGGTCCATCGCGAAGCCCGGCTCCTCACGCCGCCATCCGAGCTGAAGCCGCCTTATCCGGCGGCGAAGCTGCTCACCGAGGAAGAAGCGACGCTGACGCTGCGTTTGTCCATCGACAGCAGCGGCCGGGTCGTGGCCGTCGAGCCCATCGGCCGCGCCGATCGCGTCTTCGTCGAGGCGGCGCGGCATCACCTGCTGGCGCACTGGCGCTACCAGCCGGCGACTGACGGCGACCGCGCGGTGCAGTCGTCGGTGACGATCACGCTCGCGTTTCATGCTCGACGGCTGATGGTCGGCGCTCTGGCGGTCGCGGCCGGCTCTCCCTATCTTCGCGCGATGTCCTGGTTCCCCCGACCGTCCAGCCCGCGCGCCGCTTATCGCGATTTCATGGCGTTCCTTCGCCAGCGGGAGCGTGAGCATGTCATCGGTGCCGCGCTCGCCTTCCTCGTGACGTTGATCATTGTCATCGAGTTTGTCGTGGACACCAAGGTCGGCCTGTCGCCGCCACCACAGATCTACGAGGTCGAACTCTATCCCTCGAACCGCACCGACGCGCAGATCATTGCCGACCAGAAGAAGGACCAGGCGGCGCGCGACGCGGCCAAGAAAGCCCAGATGCTCGAATTCCAGAAACTCGAGAAACAACTCGGGATGTGAGCGCGCCGCGGGGGCTCGATCAACGCTTCATGGACGAAGCGTTGCGACTCGGCGACGGCGCGCGTGGCCAAAGTGCCGCCCAATCCGAACGTCGGTTGCGTCATCGTCGGGCCGGGAGGCCGGATCGTGGCCGCGGGGCCACCGCTCCGGGTGGCCGGCCACATGCCGAAGCCATTGCGCTCGACCAGGCGGGCGGCCGGGCCGAAGGCGCAACGGTCTACGTGACCCTCGAGCCCTGCGCCCACGACAGCCCGCGCGGCCCCGCCTGTACCGATTTGCTGATCGCGGCGCGTCCGGCGCGGGTCGTGATTGCGATCAAGGATCCCGATCCACGGACGTCCGGCAAAGGCATCCGCCGGCTCCGCGCCGCCGGAATCGAGGTGAAGGTCGGACTTCGGCGCGAATGGCGGCCCGCTCGCTGGCGGGCTGGCTCACTCGGCTGGAGCTCGGCCGGCCCGCGGATCACCTTGAAGCTCGCGCTCTCGATCGACGGCAAGATCGCGCTGCCGTCGGGCGAATCGAAGTGGATTACCGGCGAGGATGCGCGGCGGCATGTCCATCTCGAGCGCGCCCGCAGCGACATGATCCTGGTCGGCCGCGGCACCTATCTCGCCGACCGGCCGCGTCTCGACGTCCGTCTGCCCGGGCCTCGAGCAGGCCAGCCCTCGTCGCGCCCTGCTCACCCGCGGCTCGGCCGTGGACGGCTGGGAAATCCTGCGAATCCGCAGGATGTCTACCGACTTCATGACGTCAACGATCTGCTCGTAGAGGGCGGATCGGCGACCGCGACCGCATTCCTGGCCGAAGATCTGGTCGACCGCATCCTCATCTACCGCGCGCCGATCATCGTCGGCGAGGGCAAGTCGAGCTTCGGCTATGTCGGCCTCGACGCCGTCGCCGACGCGCATGGCCGCTGGCGCCTCGTCGATGAGCAGAAGCTCGGCGTCGACCGCCTCGAAGTTTACGAGCGCGAAGCCCGGGACTAAGCGCGGCCGATGTTCACAGGGATCGTCACCGACGTCGGCACCGTTCGCAGCGCCGAGCAGAGGGGTGATTTGCGCCTCGCGATCGAGACCGGTTACGATCTGGACACGGTCGACCTCGGCGCCTCCATCTCCTGCTCCGGCGTGTGCCTGACCGTCGTCGACAAGGGCGAGGACTGGTTCGCGGTCGACGTTTCGGCAGAGACCCTCTCGAGGACAGCCGCGGATCAATGGCGCGCGGGCGCGAAGCTCAATCTTGAGCGCGCGCTCCGGCTTGGCGATGAACTCGGCGGCCATATCGTCACCGGCCATGTCGACGCGGTGGGCGAGGTGGTCGGCGTCTGCGAGGATGGAGATTCCGCCCGCATTGGAATCAGCATTCCGACGACGCTTGCCCCGATGATCGCCACCAAGGGCTCGGTCACGCTCGACGGCGTCTCGTTGACGGTGAACGAGATCAGCGATGCGGATGGCGGCAACACCCATTTCTCGGTGAACATCATCCCGCATACGGCGCGCCACACCACGTTAGGGCGCTCGCAGGCAGGACAACAGCTCAATGTGGAGATCGACGTCCTCGCGCGTTATCTCGACCGGATGATGGCCACCCGCGCACATTAGGAACTTTGTTGTTCCCGCTTTTCATCACATCATAATGTGATATGGGCGTGGAATGAGCACGACCCTCATCGAGCGCTTGAACGCAATCATCGACACTGGCGAGGTCAGCCGCGCCGGTCTTGCCCGGGCCGCCGGCCTTCACCCCAATTCCTTGCGCAAGCTCGGCCAATCGGACTGGAATCCGACCGCCGATACGCTGGTCAGGCTCGAAAAGCTCATCCAGCGCGGCTCTGCCGACGTCCTCGTCGGACCGGAAGAGATCATCAACGAGGCGCGCAACGGCCGCATGTTCATCCTCGTCGATGACGAGGACCGCGAGAATGAGGGCGACCTCATCATCCCGGCGCAAATGGCGACGCCCGAAGCGGTCAACTTCATGGCGCGTCACGGCCGCGGCCTCATTTGCCTTGCGCTGACCAAGGACCGCGCCGACCAGCTCGGTCTCGAGCCGATGGCGCGCACCAACCGCAGCCGCATGGAGACCGCCTTCACCGTTTCGATCGAGGCGAAGGAGGGGATTTCACGGGCATCAGCGCCGCCGACCGCGCCCGCACCATCGCCGTCGCCATCGACGCCAACCACGGGCCCGAGCGATCGTTTCACCCGGCCACGTCTTTCCGCTGATCGCCAGGCCGGGCGGCGTTCTCGTTCGCGCCGGCCACACCGAGGCCGCGGTCGATGTTTCCCGTCTCGCCGGCCTCAACCCGAGCGGGGTGATCTGCGAGATCATGCGCGAGGACGGCAGCATGGCGCGGCTCGACGATCTCATGGATTTCGCCCGCGCGCACGGCCTCAAGATCGGCACCATCCGCGACCTCATCGCCTATCGGTTGAAGAAGGATCATCTGGTCGAGCGGGTGGCGACGGCGCCCTTTACCGCCTGCGAGCGGCGCCGTGGCAGGCGCAGGTGTTCCGCGACAAGGCGAGCGGCGAGGAGCAGCTCGCGCTCGTCCACGGCTCGATCGATCCTGCCGAGCCGGTGATGGTCCGGATGCATAGCCTCGACCTGTTCGCCGACGTCATCGGCAAATCCTGCGCCCGCTCCGGGCTCCTCCAGGGCGCGATGCGGATGATCGAGGAGAACGGCTCCGGCGTGGTCGTTACCCTCCATGCGGCAGCGGCCGGTTCGCTGTCGCGCTCGATCGACATTCGCGCCGGCAAGCCGGTCGAAGGCGGAGACGCGGTTCGCAGCTATGGCACCGGCGCCCAGATCCTCGCCGCGCTCGGAGTCCACGACATGATCCTCCTGTCCAACACCCACCACGCACCAGTCGGCCTGTCCGGCTACGGCCTCGCCATCGTCGAAGAGCGGCCGGTCGAGGCGGCCAACTGATGTCGACCATCCTCCTCGTTGAAGCCCGCTTCTACCCGCACCTCAACGACATGCTGCTGGCCGGCGCCCGCCACGCGATCGAGGCGGCCGGGCACAAGCATGAGACAATGACGGTGCCCGGCGCGCTCGAAATTCCGGGCGCCATCTCGCTCGCCGCGCGGAGCGGCCGCTTTTGCGCCTTCGTCGCGCTCGGCGTCGTCATCCGCGGCGATACCTATCATTTCGAGCTGGTATCCAACGAGAGCGCCCGCGGGATCATGGACCTGACGCTCAAAGGCTATGCTGTCGGCAACGGCATCCTGACGGTCGAGAACGAAGAGCAGGCGACCGAGCGTTGTAGCCCCAATGGCCTCGACAAGGGCGGCGCCGCGGCCAGGGCGGCGCTCGCTTTGTTCGAGCTCCGCCAGCAATACGCGCCCTAGTTGCCTCGCCAGGCCGCCCCGCTAAGGCGGCGCCCAATGACTAGCGCCCGACCTCACCGCCTCGCCTTTCCGGCGCTTCTGCTCGGCAATGTCGCGCTTGCCTTCGGACCATGGCTGGTCCGCCTCGCCGACGTCGGCCCGGTGGCGGCCGGGATCTGGCGTTTGGTGCTCGCGCTTCCGGTGCTGTGGCTGGTGGCGCTCGGCGTCCGCCAGCGCCCGCACTGGCCGCGCAAGGCATTGGTCCTCATCATTCTCGTCGCAGCGATCTTCTACGCGCTCGATCTAGCCGCCTGGAACGCGGGCATCCGCATGACCAAGCTCGGCAATGCGACCCTGTTCGGCAACACCGGGAGCTTCGTCTTCGTCATCTACGGCCTCTTCCTCGCCCACCGGCTTCCGTCAGGTCGCCAGGTTGCCGCGCTGCTTTTGACGGCGGCCGGCGCCGCGCTCCTGATGAGCAGCAGCTACGAGCTCAGCCCGAAGAACTTTGCCGGCGATCTCCTGACGCTCGTCGCGGGCCTACTCTACGGCGGCTATCTCATTTTCGTGGAGCGCGGCCGGGCCAGCCTCCAGCCATTGCCGCTGCTGGTCCTCGCGACCGCGTTTGCGATCCCGCCGTTGATCGCGATCAGCGTCGGCCTCGGCGAGCAGATTTGGCCGCACGACTGGACTCCGCTGATCATTTTCGCCTTGTCGAGCCAGGTAATCGGGCAGGGCCTGCTGGTCTATTCGATCGGTACCCTTCCGCCGCTGGTTGTCGGGCTCGCGCTCCTGACCCAGCCGGCGATCTCGGCCGTGATCGGCTGGTTCGCCTATCGTGAGACCTTGTCGCCCGTCGACCTGATTGGCGCCGTCGCGATTGCGGCGGCGCTGGTGCTGGTGCGCTTACCCGAGCGAGGGTTGCGCCCCGCGGCCGGGACGCCCAGTTGACTGCGATGGACGCGCCCAGCCCTCTCGAAAAGGTCCGCCGCCGCCTCGCGCTCGCGGTCGGGGAAAATGCGGTGTTCGACGGCTGGACCCAGGCCGCAGTCGACAGCGCCGCCGCGCAGCTCGGCATCGACCCAGTGCGGGCGCGGCTCGCCATGCCCAAGAAGTCCGCGGCGATGGTCGATGTCTACATCCAGGAAGTCGATCGCGGGCTCGAGGCCTGGTTTACGCCGGAGCGACTCGCCGGCATGAAGATCCGCGAAAAGATCCGCTCGCTCGTCTGGCGCCGACTCGACATCATGGGCCCGGCCCGCGAAGGCGTCCGCAAGGGGCTGGCGCTTCTCGCCATGCCGCAGAACCTCCCGCTGGCGCTCCGGATTTCTTGGCGGACGGCGGACCTCATGTGGCGCACTGCCGGCGACACCAGCACCGACTTCAATCACTATACCAAGCGCATGACATTAAGCGCCGTCTATGGCTCGACCCTGCTGACCTGGCTCGACGACCAAAGCGAAGGCTGGGCCGACACCGCCGCCTTCCTCGACCGCCGCATCGACAACGTCATGCGCTTCGAAAAATTCAAGGCGGACTGGCGCGGATCGTCCGACCATTTGAGCTTATCGCGCTTCCTTGGCCGGCTTCGATATCCGCCCCGATAATCGACCGGATTGGCCGCCGCGACGCTCCGCTTAATTGCGCTGGAACTTCGCAGCCGTAAATGATAATCAGTCGCAACAATGAACGCGCCCTTCCAGCCCGACGCGATCAGCCTCGACTGCCTGACGGTCGGGAAGCGCGCTCGAGTCCTGTCAATCGACTGGGCTTCGCTGGATGAAGGCGAGGCCTGCCGCCTCCGCCATTTCGGCTTCGACGAGGGGGTTACGGTCGAGCCGATGCACCTCGGCCCGTTCGGCCGCGACCCGATCGCGATCCGGGTAGGCCGGATGACGGTCGCGATTCGCCGCCGCCATGCCGGCGCGATCAGCGTTACGCCGCTCGGCCAACACGCCAGCGGCCGGTGAATCCCCTCCCGCTCGTTGCCGTCGCCGGTAGCCCCAATGCCGGCAAGAGTGCCTTGTTCAACGCGCTCACCGGGGCGCGCCAGAAGGTCGGCAACTATCCGGGCGTGACGGTCGAACGCCACTCCGGCCGGCTAATGCTGGCGGACGGGCGCCCGGTCGAGCTCGTCGACCTGCCCGGCGCCTACAGTCTCGAGCCGGCCAGCCCCGACGAAGCGGTCACTCGCGATGTGCTGCTCGGCAAGCAGAAGGGCGAGCGCCAACCCGACGCCCTGATCATCGTCCTCGACGCCTCCAACCTCGACAATCACCTCCGCTTCGCGCTGCAGCTCATCGAGCTTGGACTGCCGACGATCATCGCGCTCAACATGGTCGATCTTGCCCAGCGCGACGGACTTCAACTCAACGCCGAAGTGCTTGAGCGGCAGCTTGGCGTGCCCGTTGTCGAAACGGTCGCGGTCCGCCGCCGCGGCCTTCCCGAGCTGCACAGCGCCCTGGACGACATGCTTTCCGCGCCGTTCTGCGGGGTTCATCCCCTGGTCAAAAGCGACCTCGTCCACCTCCAGCGCCGGGCTCGCGAAATCGCCACTGCGGCAGTCATCAGCGAAACCCCGGTTCGCCGCTGGACCCACCGTCTCGATGCCGCGCTGCTCCATCCCCTCTTCGGCCCGCTCATCCTCGCTGCAATCATGTTCGTCATGTTCCAGGCCGTGTTCGCCTGGAGCCAGACGCCGGTTTCGTGGATCGAGGATTTGGTGGCGTGGCTGTCGGCGCAGGCCAGCGTTGCGCTTCCGCCGGGGCTGCTGCGCTCCGCGGTGGTCGACGGAGCGATCGCCGGCGTCGGTGCGGTGATCACCTTCCTGCCGCAGATCCTGATCCTGTTCTTCTTTATTCTCCTGCTCGAAGGCACCGGCTACATGGTCCGCGCCGCGTTCCTGATGGACCGGTTGATGCATGGCGTCGGGCTATCCGGGCGCGCATTCATTCCCTTATTGTCCAGCTTCGCCTGCGCGGTCCCGGGGATCATGGCGACTCGGACCATCGACGATCCCAAGGACCGTCTGACCACCATTCTCGTCGCGCCGCTGATGACCTGCTCGGCGCGGCTGCCCGTCTACACGCTGATCATCGCCGCCTTCATTCCCGATCGCCGCCTCGCCTGGGGAGTCGGGCTGCAGGGGGTGGTCATGTTCGGCCTCTACGTCACCGGAATCGCCGGCGCCTTGCTGGCCGCCCTGGTGCTTCGCCGCGGCGTCCTCAAAGGCAGCGGCAGCGGCTTCATGATGGAGCTTCCGAAATATCAATGGCCACCGCTCAAGGACATTGCGATCGGCATTCTCACCCGCGCGCAAATCTTTTTGAAGCGCGCCGGCACCATCATCCTTGGCACTACGATCATCCTGTGGGTCCTGGCGAGCGTGCCCCAGGCGGCGCCAGGCCAGAAGCAGAGCGAAGTCTCGATCGCCGGCCACATTGCCAACGGCATCGAGACCGTGGTTCGGCCGATCGGCTTCAACCACGACATCAGCCTCGCCTTGCTTCCGGCCATGGCCGCGCGCGAGGTCGCCGTCAGCTCGATCGCCACCGTCTATTCGATCGACTCGGCCGACGATCAGTCGGGCGTGACCCGCCTACAGGACAAGCTCCACCACCGCTGGTCGTTGGCGACGGCCCTCGCCTTCCTCGCCTGGTTCGTCTTCGCGCCGCAGTGCATCTCGACGATCGCCGTCACGCGTCGCGAGACCAACGGCTGGAAATGGCCGATCATCATGGTCTCCTACCTGTTCGTCCTGGCGTACGCCGCGGCTGGCGCGACCTACTGGACGGCCGTCGCGCTCGGTTTATAGCGATCCTCAACAAGAGGAGCGTGACATGGCAGGCGTGAACAAGGTGATCCTGGTCGGCAATCTGGGCGCGGATCCGGAGTCGCGCTCGTTCAGCAACGGCGGCGAAGTCGTCAACCTGCGCATTGCCACCTCGGAAACCTGGAAGGACCGCGACGGCAACCGCCAGGAAAAGACCGAATGGCACTCGGTCGCGATTTTCAACGAGAACCTCGGCCGAGTCGCGAAGAGCTACCTGCACAAGGGCTCGAAAGTGTACATCGAGGGCCAGATCCAAACCCGCAAATGGCAGGACCAGTCGGGCAACGATCGGTACACGACCGAGATCGTGCTTCAGAAATTCCGCGGCGAGCTCGTCCTGCTCGACAGCCGCGAGGGTGGCGGCGGCGCCGGCGGCCGCGGCGCCTTCAACGAAGATTTCGGCGGCGATGACTCCGGCGGAGCGCCCCAGCGCACTCAGTCACGCCCACAGCCGGCGGCATTCGACACCGATCTGGACGACGACGTCCCCTTCTAGGTTGCGCCGTCTTTCCTCAATTTGGCCAGGATCGCGAATGGCCCCGCCTGCTCTTCGCTAAGCACGCCGGCCTCCCTGAGCGCCGCGTCCGCGCCGGCGCTTCGGGGATAAAGGTCGAGACTGAGGGCAAGCGAGTCGGCGATCGCGCCGCCAAGGTCGATCATCGCCCCGTCATGGAAGACGACATCGCAATCTTCCTGACCTAGTTCGACCTCCACATCGGCGCCGCCGCCAGTGGGCTCCGGCGTGAACAGGATCGCGAATGGTTCGTCGACCGAGGTTGAGACGGGATCGCCGGTGACGACGCAGCTCTGGTCGAGCGCGGCGCCGAGCCGCCCTTCCGCCCGGACCTGCTCGCCGGTCCGGCTGAGCGTCACATGCGCATCCAGCCGCCCGAGCGAAGGAAGACTCAACCGCTTCGCGATCGCGGTCCGCTCGATCTCATCCGCGACGAGATCGAGGCGGTCGCCGTCGCGAATCTGGTCGAGCCGGAGCTGATGCGCGAAGCGGTCGCTCATGTGATGTCTCCCTTCATCAGGTGATCGATCGAACTCGCCGCAATCCGGTCGAGAAATCTCCGCAGCAAATCGGCGCTGTGGTCCAGCGCCACGTCGGACACGTCGTCCTTGTACAAGCTTTCGCGCGTCGCCTCGCGGATATCGGGCGACTCGCGCCACAGCTCGGTCCGCTTGCCGAGCATGCCCACCAGTTTGCGCACCGTCTTGCCCAGCGTCGGATCGCCTAGCCCGAGCTCGCGATGCTCGCTCTCCATTACCTCGATAAAGCGCTCCGTCAGCGCGATCGACGCGGCCCGGCCTGGTTCACCCTCGCGCTCCAGCCGGACGATGGTGATCGCCGTCACCGTCGCCACCACGGCGAACCGTCCGTCCAGCGTGTCGGGGACTTCGGCCGCGACATACCAGCCGTGCCGCCGAGCCTCCGCCGTCAGCGCATCGAACAGCGCCGCGCCGCGGGCCGGTTCGGCCGTTAATCCCCGGAACAGGAAACCCAGCATAGCGTCCTTCGTGGCTGAAACTGCGGATGGCGGAGGAGCTTAAGCTTGCGTCGCTCCACCCCTCCCGCATATTGAGCCCGCACGGCCGCAGGCAAGGCGGCATTCCCGAAGAAGGTGGTTGAATGAAGCTCGCGGTTTTCAAGATAGCCACCATTGCAGCGGCGGTGCTGCTGTCGGGCTGTGCGCAATTCCGCCAGCACAAGGGCGTCGTTCTCGACAGCCAGATGGTGAGCGCGGTCCAGCCCGGGGTCGACAATAAGGACAGCGTCGAAAAGGCGCTCGGCCGGCCGAGCTTCGTGGGCCAGTTCACGCCGAACGACTGGTATTATGTCTCCCGCGACGTAAACCAGGTCGCTTTCCGCAATGCGCACGTCGTCAAGCAGACGGTGATGATCGTTCATTTCGACGCCAAGGGGAATGTCGCAAAGGTTGATCGCACCGGCGCGCGAGCTGGTGATGAATGTCAGCCCGACCGGCCACACCACCCCGACGCTCGGCCGCAAGCGCAGCTTCTTCGAGGAGCTGTTCGGCAATATCGGCAGCATCGGCGGCCCCGGCCTTCCCGGCCAGCAGGGCCAGAACCAGTAGGACCCGCGCCCGCCGTGCTTCCGCGCGGCAATCGTTTCGCCTAAGCGTCGGTCATGACCGCGACGCCCGCCGGCATCACCTATGCCGACTATCTCAAGCTCGACCAGCTGCTCGGCGCCCAGCAGCCGCGCTCCGACCTCCACGATGAAATGCTGTTCATCGTCATCCACCAGACCAAGGAGCTGTGGATGAAGGAGCTGCTGCACGAGCTCCGGCTGGCGATCGGCCTCGTCCAGTCGGATCGGTTTGCCGAAGCCTATAAGGCGATGGCGCGGATCAGCCGGATCCAGGCCGTGATGACCCTGTCTTGGGACGTTCTCTCGACCCTGACGCCGGTCGATTATCTCAAATTCCGCAACGTACTCGGCACCTCGTCCGGCTTTCAGTCGGCGCAGTTCCGCGAGATCGAGTTCCGGCTCGGCCTGAAGGAGCCCAACTTCGTCAACCATTATGAAGAAGGCAGCGCTGAGCGCAAATCGCTTGCGGTTGCGCTTCGAGAGCCGAGTCTTCGCGAAGCCTCCCATGCCGCGCTCGAGCGCGCGGGCTTCGATCTTGGCGACAGGTCGGTGCCCGCGCTCGCAACCGCGTGGCTCGACGTCTATCGCGATTCCGAGCGCTGGTTCGACCTGTACGAGCTCGCCGAGAAATTGGTCGATATCGACGATGCCCTCGCCTCGTGGCGCCACAAGCATGTGCTGACGGTGGAGCGGATCATCGGCAACCGGCAGGGCACCGGCGGCTCGGCGGGCGCGCCCTATCTGCGCGCGACGCTGGAGAAGCGGGTCTTCCCCGAACTATGGTCCCTGAGGACCGATCTTTGAGTTTCAAAGGGCTGTTTTCGCGAAGCCTCGGCGCCGATCCCGACCGGCTGCACTTCGCGGCCCACAGCCATCACCTCTGGCCCGACGCCAGCTTCGACGGACAGGTCGAATGCTGGAACGACGCGGCCCGCCTGGCCGACCGCAAGTGGGACAAGGTCATGGGCGAAATCTGGCCCGATGCGCAGGCCGAAGTGGCGGCGGAGCTCGATACCGGCCGGCCCGACGCGATCGTCTTCGCGCCGAACACGCACGAGCTCCTCGTTCGTTTGTTCGCCGCGGTCTCGTCGACCTGGCCGATCCGAGTGCTGACGACCGACGGGGAATTCCACAGTGCTCGTCGCCAGTTCGCGCGCTGGGAGGAAGCCGGCGCGGCGACCTTCGAGCGCATTTCTGTCGAGCCGTTCGAGACATTCACGGAGCGCTTCGTCGCGGCCGCCGAGCAGGGCGAGCATCAGCTCGTCTTCTTCAGCCAGGTCATGTTCGGCAGTGGACGCCTGTTCGACGCCGTTGACCGGCTTGCCGCGCTCGGACGCGCGGATGGGCCGTGGATTGTGATCGATGGCTATCACGCCTTCATGGCGCTCGACCGGCCGTTCAACCCCACTGCCGCCTCGTCCGCCTTCTACCTCGGCGGCGGCTACAAATATGCGATGGCCGGGGAAGGCTGCGCCTTCATGCACTGCCCGCCCGGTTTCGGCGAACGCCCGCGGATCACCGGCTGGTTCGCCGAGTTCGAGGATTTGCGCCTTCCGCCGGGGATGGTCGGCTATGCGAAGGACGCCACCCGCTTCCTCGGCGCGACCTTCGATCCGTCCGCGCTCTACCGCTTCGTCCATGTCCGGCGAATGCTCGCCGACAACGGCCTCACGACGGCTCTCATTTCGGACCACTGTGCCCAGCTTCAACGCCAACTGATGGAGTCGATCGATCGGACTCCGATCGGCGAGGCGGAGCTGCTCAACCCGCTTGACGACGCTCCTCACGCCCGCTTCCTCGCCTTTCGCAGCCCTAACGCGCAGCGCTGGTACGAGCAGCTCAAAGCGCGCAATTGCATCACCGACGTGCGCGGAGACGTGCTCAGGATCGGGTTCGGGATTTATCAGGATGAAGGCGACGTCGATCGCCTGGTCCAGCTTCTGGGGGAAGTGCAGTGACGGACCGTCGATCTGGCCGCCCAGGCGCGGCGCCCATCGTGCTGGCGCTGCTGCTGTTCGCCTACATCCTCAATTATCCTCGACCGCCAGATCCTCGGCATCCTCGCCGGTCCGATCATCAGGACGACTGGACTCACCGACACCCAGTTCGGCATCCTCAGCGGGCCGCCTTTCGCCATTCTTTATTCGGTGCTCGGCATTCCGTTCGCCTTCCTCGCCGATCGCACCAGCCGAAGCCGGGTCGTCGCGGCGGCCTTGGCCTTCTGGAGCGCGTTCACGGCCTTGTGCGGCACGGCTTCGAGCTTCTGGCAGCTGTTCCTGTTCCGAATGGGCGTCGGGATCGGCGAGGCGGGCGGCGTTGCGCCCTCCTACGCGCTGATCTCCGATTATTTCCCGCCGCGAGCGACGCGCCCGGGCCCTCGCGATCTTCTCGCTCGGCGTGCCGATCGGTCTGTCGCTCGGGATGCTGATCGGCGCTTATATTGCCGCGGCGATAAACTGGCGCGTGGCGTTCTACACGATGGGCGTGATCGGGCTGCTGCTCGCCCCATTCATGCTGTACTTCGTTCGCGATCTGCCGCGGCCTCCGCCGACAAGACCACGGTTCCGCTTGGGCGGGTGTTTCCTCTACTCGCGAAAAAGCCGGTGTTCTGGCTGATGGCCTTCGCCGCTTCGTCGAGCTCGCTCTGCGGCTACGGCCTCGCCGTCTGGACTCCATCGGTGATCGAGCGGAGCTTCGGCCTTGGCCTGGTGCAGCGCGGGCAGTTTCTCGCCTCGATCGTGTTCATTGGCGGTTGCACCGGGGTCTTCGCGGGCGGCTGGCTCGCCGACCGCCTCGGCGCCGGCGATCGCGGCTGGTATGCGAAGCTTCCGGCGATCGCATGGCTGATCACCGCGCCGACCTTCGCGGCCGGCCTGCTGGCGCGAACCTATCATCGCCTGGCCGTTGCTGCTCATCCCCAACGCGCTCAACATCCTCTGGCTCGGGCCCGGTCCTGACCGCCGTCCAGCACCTGGTCCCGGCGCCGATGCGGGCGACGGCGTCGGCCTGCTTCCTCCTGATCAACAATCTGATCGGGCTCGGCGTCGGGCCCTTCCTGATCGGGCGCATCTCCGACGCGCTTAAACAGCGTACGGCGCCGAAGCGCTGCGTTACGCGGCGGTGGCCTGCACCGGCTTCTACGTGCTCGCCGCCCTCCTGATGCTGCTCTGTGCGGCGCGGCTGCAGACGAGCTGGGTCGAAGACCACTGAATGATCTAAGTATCTGAATAACCTGACATTTGAGGTTCACCTAGTGCGCTAGGGTGAAAGTTCCATCCGTTTAAGCGTTGGAACGGTGCAGCGAACGGGCCGTTTTTCCCGTTCGAAAGGAGATTTTGTGTTGACCAGGGTGTTTCTCGCCGCCGGCGTAGCCGCGCTGGCGATCGCAGCCCCGGCAAGTGCGGGGCCCGGCGGCGGCCACGGAGGTGGTGGCGGCAACGGCAGGACGGCAATGGCGGCGGCGGCCGCCAGGCGGTGGCGGCGCAGCGCGGCTGGCGGCGGTCGCAGGCAGGCCGGCCAGCGGCGGCGGCGGCGGCCACGCATGGCGGCGGCCGCATGGCGGCGGCGGCGGCCGCGGCATGGCGGCGGCGGCGGCGGCGGCGGCCCGGCGCGCATGGCAGCGGCGGCGGCGGCCATGGCGCGCGGCGGCGGCTTCGCGCGCCAGCAGATGCACGTCGAGCGCCAGCAGGTCGCGCAGCGGCTTCGAGCGCCAGCAGTCGCGTGGCTCGCGCAGCAGCGCGCAGCACGGCGCGGCAGCAGATGCGCGTGCGCCAGCAGCGCCAGCAGCGCGGACGGCGATCAGCGTCGCAGCGGCATGCCAGCAGGCGCAGCGCAACCGCATGGCGTCGGCCGCCAGCAGGTCGCGCGATGCGCCAGCAGCAGGCGCAAACGCGGGTCGCGCGCCAGCAGGCGCAGCAGCAGCGCGTTCGAGCCAGGCAGCAGCGCGGCTGCAGCAGCAGTTGGCCGCCAGCAGCTCGCGGCCGAGACCTTCAGATGGTCAGCGCATGCGACTGCGCCAGATCGCGAATTCGCGCGCGCTGGCGCTTCAGCGCGCTGCCTATCGGCGGCTGACGCTATGGCAACGACGTCCAGATGCTTCCGGTGCGGCAGGTCGAGCAGTTCATCGGCGAGCCGGTTGGCGCCGTCGACGGCGATCACGGCCTCGCCCGCTCCCGCGTCGATATCAGTACCTCTATCCGGCGACGGCCAACTATTATTACGCTACGGCGACGGCTATCTCTACCAGGTCGACCGCGGCGACGAATCTGATCGCGGCGCTGATCCCGCTGCTCGCGGGCGGCTATCTGCCGGGCCAGTATCTGCCGGCGCCGTACATGAACAGCTACGTGCCGGCCTATTACGGGTTCAACAGTTTCTACCGGACTATCGGCAACGGACGTCTGTAACCGTACTGAAACGGCGTCATCTACCAGGTGGATTGCGACGACGGATACGTCGAAAACGTGATCCCGATCTACGCCGGCGGCTATGGCGTCGGGCAGATGCTGCCGTCGTCCTACAGCTACTACAACGTGCCGACGCAGTATCGCAGCATGTACTATGACACGCCGGATTACGGCTATTGGTACGCGCCGGGCGCGATCTACCAGTACGATCCGCGCAGCAGCATGATCACGTCGGTCGCGGCGCTGCTGTCGCCGGGCTTCACGGTCGGCCAGCCGCTGCCGGCGGGATACGGCGTGTACAACGTGCCGTATGACTATCGGGCGACCTACTACGACACGCCCGACGCCTGGTACCGTTACAACAACGGCTACATCTACCAGGTCGACCCGACGACCCAGCTGGTCACGGCGATCGTCGCTTCGCTGCTGACCTGACGCGAGACATTCGAAGGCCCGGCGCGGAACCCAATCCGCTGCCGGGCCATTTCGCATGTCAACAACGAAATAAAGGAGAAAGGCATGAAAACCCATGCGCTCGCGCTCGGCATGGCGGCCGCGGCGCTGATCGCGGTCGGCGCCTGCAACAAGAACGGCAACGGCAACGCCAACGGCGCCCAGACGCGCAGACCCCGAAGGCGCAGAAGGCGGCCGGCGACCAAGACGATCGCCGCCGGGCTCGCCGCCGGACAGCCGGTTCATGGCCGCGGCCAAGGCCGCCGGCCTCGACCAGACGCTCGCCGGGCCCGGGCCCTACACGGTGCTTCGTTCCCGACGACGCGGCGTTCGACGCGGCGCCCGCCGGCACCTTCGACACCAAGCCCGAGAACCGCGCGCAGCTGACCGGCGTGCTCACCAATCTGATCCTGCCCGGCACGGTGATGGTCGCCGACATCGACAAGGCGATCGACAACGGCAAGGGCAAGGCCGTGCTCGCGACGATGGGCGGCGGCACGCTGACCGCGACCAAGGACGGCGGCAAGACCGTGCTGACCGACGCCGCCGGCCACAAGGCGACGATCACGCAGGGCGACGAGCAGTACACCAACGGCGTCGTCCACCACGTCGACGCGCGTGCTGATGCCGGGCAAGCCGGCCGCCGCGGCCGGCGGTCGGCCAAAAGGCCGGCAATAGCCGCTACATCTTGCGGTCGGCGTAAGCCGGCACGCTAGATACGCTTCCCGCATCATTCCACTTCCGCGCGCCAAACGGCTCGCTATAGCGTGCCGTGACGCGTGCGGATGATGGGGCTGAAGCGACATGAAAGCGACGATTGAGCGGGCGACCCTCCTGAAGAGCCTGGGCCACGTCCAATCGGTCGTGGAGCGCCGGAACACCATCCCGATCCTCTCCAACGTGCTGATGGAGGCGCGCGAGGACGGCTCGCTCCGGCTGATGGCGACCGACCTCGACCTCCAGGTCGACGAAAGCGTGCCCGCCAACGTCAGCCAGCCGGGCGCGACCACCGTCTCCGCGCACACCTTCTTCGACATCGTCCGCAAGCTTCCCGAGGGCAGCCAGGTCGAGCTGACCGCCGCCGAGGGCAAGATGCAGGTCGTCGCCGGCCGCTCGCGCTTCAACCTGTCGACCCTGCCGCGCGACGACTTCCCGGTGATCGCCGAGGGCGAGCTGCCGACCCGGTTCGAGCTGCCCGCCGCGACGCTTCGCCAGATCATCGAGAAGACCCGCTTCGCCATCTCCAGCGAAGAGACGCGCTATTATCTGATGGGCATCTTCCTCCACGTCGTCGACGACCAGCTGCGCGCCGCGGCGACCGACGGCCACCGGCTGGCGCGGGTCACCGTGCCGCGGCCCGACGGCGCCGACGGCATGCCCGACGTGATCGTCCCGCGCAAAGCGGTGAGCGAGCTCTATCGCCTGCTCGAGGAGCTCGAGGGCACGGTCGAGATCTCGCTGTCGCCGACCAAGGTCCGCTTCGGCCTCGGCAGCGCGATCCTCACCAGCAAGCTGATCGACGGCACCTTCCCCGACTACAACCGGGTCATCCCGACCGCGCAACGACAAGCTGCTGAAGCTCGACCCGAAGAGCTTCTCGGCCGGCGTCGACCGCGTCTCGACCATCGCCAGCGAAAAGACCCGCGCGGTGAAGATGAGCGTCGACCGCGACAAGGTGACGTTGTCGGTGACCTCGCCCGAAAACGGCGTCGCGACCGAGGAAGTCGCCGGCCGACTATGGCTCGGACGGGCTCGAGATCGGCTTCAACGCCCGCTACCTGCTCGACATCCTCGGCGAGATCGACGGCGACACGGTCGAGGTCCACCTCGCCGACGCCGCCGCGCCGACGCTGCTGCGCGAAAACGACAAGTCGAACGCGCTCTACGTCCTGATGCCGATGCGGGTCTGATGATCTGCCGTCTCTGGCGCGGCTGGACCTCGCCGGAGAATGCCGACGAATATGAGCGGATCGTCCGCACCGAGGTCATCCCCGGCATCGAAGCGCGGAACATCCCGGGCTTCCGGCACATCGACCTGATGCGGCGCGACCTCGACGGCGAGATCGAGTTCCAGACGCTGATGTGGTTCGACGATCTCGACGCGATCAAGGCGTTCATGGGCGAGGATTATGCGCGTCAGCCATGTGCCCGCTGGAGGCGCGCGCCGTGCTCAACAGCTTCGACGATCGCGCCGCCCATTTCGAAGTCATCGACCGCGCGACGCAATAGCGGCTAGACAGCGCCGCGGTGCCCGTCAGCCGCCTCGACCCTCACCGATTTCCGCTCCTACGCCGTCGGCGACGATCGAGCCGGGACCCGGCTTCGTGCTGCTGTTCGGCGAGAATGGCGCGGGCAAGACCAATCTCCTCGAAGCGGTGTCGATGCTCGCGCCCGGCCGCGGCCTGCGCGGCGCCGCGCTGTCGGAAATGGCGCGGCAGGGCGGCGACCGGCGGCTTCGGGCGGTCGGCGGCGCAGGCTCGGAGCGACATCCCGATCATCGGCACCGGCACGCTGGCCGACCGCGCCCGAGCGGCGGCAGGTCCGGATCAACGGCGCGCCCGCCGCGGTCAACTCGCTTGGCGAATGGCTGTCGGTGCTGTGGCTGACGCCGGCGATGGACCGCCTGTTCACCGGCAGCGCGGGCGAACGGCGGCGCTTCCTCGACCGCCTCGTGCTCGCGCTGGAGCCCGGCCACGCGCACCATCGTCCCGCTACGAAGCGGCGATGCGCGCCCGCAACAAGCTGCTCGCCGACGAGCGCTGGGACGAGGCCTGGCTGCCGTCGCTGGAGCTGGCGATGGCCGAGCACGGCGCGGCGATCGCCGACGGCGCGCGACGCGGACGGTCGGCGCACTCGACGAGCGACTCGCGATGCGCCCGACGACGAATTCGCCCGCGCCGCGATCGCGCTGGAAGGCTGGGAGCCCGGCGACCTCGCTGCGGCGCTCCGCGCCAATCGCGCGCGCGACGCCGCGGCCGGCCGGGCCACCGAGGGCCCGCACCGCCAGGACCTGGCGGTCCTCCACCGCGCCAAGCAGATGCCGGCCGCGCAATCCTCGACCGGCGAGCAAAAGGCGCTGCTGCTCGGCCTGGTCCTCGCCCACGCCGAACTGGTCGCCGAGCGGCGCGGCCAGCCGCCGATCCTCCTGCTCGACGAGGTCGCCGCCCACCTCGATCCCAAGCGCCGCGCCGCGCTGTTCGCCCGCCTCGAAGGCCGCGGCCAGGTGTGGATGACCGCCACCGAAGCCGCGCTGTTCGACGGGCATCGGCGAGCGCGTCGCGCTTCCACGTCCAGCCGGGCCGATCATCGCCGTCCTGACAGCCGGGTGGACTTTTTCAGCTTTCTCTCTATATTGCACTGCAACACGAGGCGCTTTTGCAAGCGGCGTGATCGGTCCGGCCCTTTGGCAGGACCCGGCCCGCGCCTCGACCGACTTGCTTCTCCAATTCACGCGGGGTGCTTTTTACCCCCTGCGGACCGCGCATTTTGCGCGCGCCCGCAGCTTATTTTGGATTTTCATATCATGTCATTTCATTCCTCGGGCTCTCGAAGCCCCTGCTCGATGCGCTCGCCGCGAAGGATTATTCGCAGGCGACGCCGATCCAGCTCCAGGCCATTCCGACGGTTCTCACCGGCCGCGACCTGCTCGGCATCGCCCAGACCGGCACCGGCAAGACCGCGGCCTTCATGCTGCCATCGCTCGACCGCCTGGCCGCCAACGCCAAATCCGAAGCCAGGGCAGATCCGCATGCTGGTGCTCGCGCCGACGCGCGAGCTTGCCGTCGCAGATCGCCGCCAGCGCCGAGGCCTATGGCAAGTTCATGCGCCTGTCGGTCGGCGTGATCTTCGGCGGCGTTCCCAATCGCAAGAGCGTGCGCACCGTCGCGCGCGGCCTCGACGTCCTCGTCGCGACGCCCGGCCGCCTGCTCGACCTCATCGACCAGCGCGCGCTGAGCCTTGCGCGAGCTCGAAATCCTCGTGCTCGACGAGGCCGACCAGATGCTCGACCTCGGCTTCATCCATGCGCTGAAGCGGATCGTCGCTTTGGTCCCGCCCAAGCGCCAGACCCTGTTCTTCTCGGCCACCATGCCGCGCGCGATCAAGGAACTGGCCGACAAATATCTGACCAATCCGGCCGAAGTGTCGGTCACGCCGACGGCCACTACGGTCGATCGGATCGATCAGCGCGTGACCATGGTCAATCAGGCCGAAAAGACGGCGCTGCTCGCCCTGCTGCTGCAAAATGAGCCGCGTCGAGCGCGCGCTGGTGTTCAGCCGGACCAAGCACGGCGCCGACAAGATCGTGAAACAGCTCGCCGCCGCCAACATCCCGGCCGGCGCGATCCACGGCAACAAGAGCCAGGCGCAGCGCGAGCGCGCGCTCGCCGCGTTCAAGTCCGGCGCAAACCAAGGTGCTGATCGCGACCGACATCGCCGCGCGCGGGATCGACATCCCGGGCGTCAGCCATGTCGTCAACTTCGACCTGCCCGACGTTCCCGAACAATATGTCCACCGCATCGGCCGCACCGCCCGCGCCGGTGCTGACGGCATCGCCATCGCCTTCTGCGCGCCCGACGAGCGCGGCAACCTGCGCGATATCGAGCGCACCACGCGTCAGCGCCTGCCGGTCATGCCGCTGCCGGCGGATTTCATGGCCAGCGCCGAGGCGTTCAAGCGCCTGAAGCCGCCCGTCGAAGCTAAGCCCGAGCGGACCGAGCGTCCGTTCACCAAGGCCGACCGCCGCTACGACGGGCAACAGCGCGGCAATCGCAACAACGGTCAGCAGCGCCACCCGCAGCGAAGCGATGGGCATCAGGCTCATCGGTCCGGAGCGCAGGACCGCAACGGTCAGCGCCGCGACGATTTTCGGCGCAGCGCACCGACGCCGGACATCGGCCCCAGCGCCGTGATGGACAGCCCTCCTACCGTCCGGAAGCGTACCGCGAAGCGGGAACCGAGCGCCGTCCCGAAGGCGGCCAGCGCCAGCCCCAGCCCAAAGAGGGCCGCGGCGGCTACCGGCCCCCAAATAGCTCAAACGGCGCCGGCCAGCCCAATCGCAAGTTCCACGGCCGCCCGCGCCGCGCTCAAGGCTAAGCGATCGGTCGCCTAACCCGCCCCTCCCTGGAAGGGAGGGGTTGGGGGTGGGTGCCGCCGAGGCACTCGGCGGCGCGCGTCAGAATAGCCTCGATCACTCCATCGGCGTTTTCGCGCACGTCGCCATTCCAGACGCGGAAAACTGCCCAACCTTCACTTCGCAGCCACTCGTCTCGGATTGCGTCCCGCGCCGATTTAGCGTGTTGTCCGCCGTCGATCTCCACGACGAGCTTCGCTTGTCGGCACGCGAAGTCCACAATGTATGGCCCGATTGGCAGCTGGCGCGTGAACTTCGGTCGATAGCGGGACAATAGCCGCCAAATCTTCCGCTCCTCGGGCGTCGAATTGATGCGCAGCGAGCGAGCACGTTTGGTGGTTGCGACTTTTACGCGCCGAGACACCGATCGACCTTAGCATACGCGCACTTCGCGCACCCACCCCTCACCCCTCCCTTCCAGGGAGGGGAATCTAATGTTCGCTTTCACCCCATCGCTCCATTACAGCTAATGTTTGCCTTCGACCCATTGCGGACATTAGCTGTTCGGACGCTATGAGAAGGAATGGCACAATCAAATACCTTCGCAGAGCAGGTCGAAGCGAACCTACCAAAGCTTGATGCGAGGCCAGAGTTCAGCGGCGACCGGGTATGGCTAACCTTCTACCTTATGGGTCCGCCTGAGAACCTCCAGCAAGTCTCGGAAAGCCTGAAGGCTTGCGGCTGGGTCAACGTGGACGGATGGGAGGGCGCGTTTCTCTACCCGAAGGTGCGGGTTGAAAAATCAGTCGACGCGGTTGTGCGGGCAGCGGAGGCGACACAGGAGCTATGCGTGCCGCGCGGCATCGAAATCCTCAACATAGATGCGGACACGTCACCTGACGTGGAGCGCTCGAAATTGGTGACGCTCTATCGGAATTAGCTAGCGGCAGCTTCCACCCAAAGCAGACGTAACCGGCCGAACACAGTGAACCTGCACTGTCAGGCCGCTGTCGAAAACACTGTCCTACAACCCGCGCTTCGTGCCAATTCGCGGTGATGGCTCATGCCGCGACCTCTTGGGAAAGCAGCTTCGCGTTACCCTCTTGGTCACCAGGGCTGCGACCCCCGCTATTACCTTCGACCGATGGCAAAACCCTCCGCGATCCGCCCATCGAGGGTGACAAGTGGAGGAAGTGGAAGACCCCCCGATTCCATCCGGTCAGGGTGGCAGCTTGGTGCCGAGCGCTAATCACCCCCGCCGACTCACGCGTGCGCGCCCGCACGCACAGGCGCGCGCGCGTGACTTCCCGTCACAAATCCCTATATCCGGACTATGGCAACCGACCCCAATCAGAATGAATATGGCGCTGACAGCATCAAGGTGCTCAAGGGCCTCGACGCGGTCCGCAAGCGGCCCGGGATGTACATCGGCGATACCGACGATGGCTCGGGCCTCCACCACATGGTGTTCGAGGTCTCGGACAATGCGATCGACGAGTCACTCGCGGGCCATTGCGACCGGATCCTGATCCAACTGAACCCCGACGGCTCGGTGACCGTCGAGGACAATGGCCGCGGCATTCCGACCGGCATCCATGCCGAGGAAGGGGTGTCGGCGGCCGAGGTCATCATGACCCAGCTTCATGCCGGCGGGAAGTTCGAGAACACGTCCGACGACAATGCCTACAAAGTGTCGGGGGGCTTGCACGGCGTCGGTGTCAGCGTCGTCAACGCCCTCAGCGAATGGCTCGACCTTACCATCTGGCGCGACGGCGAGGAGCATTTCATGCGCTTCCGCCACGGCGACGCCGAAGCGCCACTGAGGGTCGTGGGCCCGGCGCCCGAAGGCAAGAAGGGCACCCGGGTCACCTTCCTGCCAAGCCCCGACACGTTCAAGATCACCGAATATGATTTCGAGCGGCTCGAGCACCGCTACCGCGAGCTTGCCTTCTTGAATTCCGGCGTCCGCATGATCCTCGCCGACGCGCGCCATGAGGAGCGGGTCGAGCATGAGCTTTATTACGAAGGCGGGATCGCGGCCTTCGTCAAATATCTTGACCGCGCCAAGACGCCGCTCTTTCCCGAGCCGATCGCCATTTCCGCCGTCCGCGACGGCATTGGCATCGACGTCTCGCTCGAATGGAATGATAGCTATTACGAGAACGTCCTGCCGTTCACCAACAACATCCCGCAGCGCGACGGCGGCACCCACATGGCTGCGTTTCGCGCGGCGCTGACCCGCACGGTCAACAATTACGCCGACAAGTCCGGCATGCTGAAAAAGGAAAAGGTCACGCTGACCGGCGAGGACATGCGCGAAGGCCTGACCGCGATCGTCTCGGTCAAGCTGCCCGACCCCAAGTTCAGCTCGCAGACCAAGGACAAATTGGTCAGCTCGGAAGTTCGCCAGCCGCTCGAAAGCCTGATGAGCGACAAGATGAGCGAATGGCTCGAGGAGCATCCGGGCGATGCCCGCTCGATCATCCAGAAGGTCATCGATGCCGCCGCAGCGCGCGAGGCCGCGCGAAAGGCCCGCGAGGCCAGCCGCAAGTCGGTGCTCGGCATCGCCTCGCTTCCGGGCAAGCTCGCCGACTGCCAGGAGCGCGACCCGGCGCTCAGCGAACTGTTCCTGGTCGAGGGTGACTCGGCCGGCGGCTCGGCCAAGCAGGGCCGCAATCGCCACAACCAGGCGATCCTGCCGTTGAAGGGCAAGATCCTGAACGTCGAGCGAGCGCGGTTCGACCGCATGCTCGGGTCGAAGGAAATCGGGACTCTGATCCAGGCGCTCGGCACCTCGATCGGCCGCGAGGAGTTCAACCTCGAGAAGCTGCGCTACCACAAGATCGTGATCATGACCGACGCCGACGTCGACGGCGCCCACATCCGCACCCTGCTGCTGACCTTCTTCTACCGCCAGATGCCGGAGCTGATCGAGCACGGGCATCTCTTCATCGCCCAGCCGCCGCTCTACAAGGTCAGCCGGGGCCGCTCGGAAGTCTATGTGAAGGACGACGCGGCGCTCGACGATTATCTGGAGCAAGCCGGCCTCGAGGGGCTGGTGCTCGACACCGCCGAGGGGCAGCGCTCCGGCAAGGACCTGAAGACGCTCGTCGATCATGCCCGCCGCATGCGCACGCTGATGCGCTATGCGCCGCGCAAATATGATCCGGCGCTCATCGAAGCGCTCGCAATCAATGGCGCGCTTCGGCCCGATCTCGACAAGGGTGCCAAGGCCAAGGCGATTGCCAAGGTCGCGGAATGGCTCGGCGCGGGCGATCTCGAGGCGAGCTGGTCAGGGTCGGTGGCCGAAGAAGGCGGCTATCTGGTCCAGCGCCTGTGGCGCGGCGTCACCGATGCCCACATCATCGAGCCGGCCTTCCTCGTCTCCACCGAGGCGCGCAAGCTCGACGCGCTGGCGAATGAGCAGGCGGCTGCCTACGCCAGCCCGTCGACACTCCGCGCGCTGAAGAAGGGCGCGGGGACGGAAGAGCAGAAGCCCGAGCCGATCGAAGGCGCGGAAGCGGACGAGCAACCGAGCGACGCCGACACCAAGGGCAAGCCGGTGCCGGTCACCCGGCCGTCCGAACTGCTCGACGCGGTCCTAGCGGCGGGCCGCAAGGGCCTCAGCATCCAGCGCTACAAGGGGCTTGGCGAAATGAACGCCGAGCAATTGTGGGAAACCACGCTCGATCCGGCCAACCGCTCGTTGCTTCGCGTCGAAGTCGCCCAGGCCGACATCGCCGACGAGATCTTCACCCGCCTGATGGGCGACGTCGTCGAGCCCCGCCGCGAGTTCATCCAGGACAATGCGCTCAACATCGCCAATCTCGACGTCTAGGAACTCGAATGCTGCTCGTTGATGTTGGCGCTGGCGTGCGGCTGCATCACCCTTGCCAGTTACAACATGCACAAGGCGGTCGGCCTCGACGGCAAGCGCGACCCCCATCGCGTGCTAAGGTGCTGCAGGAGATCGACGCCGACATCGTCGCGCTGCAGGAGGCGGACAAGCGCATGGGCGGGCGCGGCTCGACCGTTCCGCATGAGCTGATCGACAGCCACGGCTTGTACCGGCCGGTGCATCTCGGGGTCCGCCACAAGCGCATGTTCGACAAGACGCGGCGCCATACCGATTGGCTGCTCAGGCTTAATACGCGCAACATCGGCTGGCACGGCAATGCGATCCTGGTGAAGAGCCACGTCGGCGTGCTCGATTGCGCGGCGCTGGAGCTGCCGACGCTGGAGCCGCGGGGTGCGGTGATCGCGGAACTGCTGATCGACGAAAAGCCGCTGCGCGTCGTCGGCATGCACCTCGATTTGTCCGGCCTGTGGCGCAAACGCCAGCTGCAGGCGATCCTTGATGCCGTGTCGCGGCGACCGCTCAAAATGCCCACGGTGCTGATGGGCGACACGAACGAGTGGCGGACGGTGGCGGGGTGCCTCAACGACCTCGGCCCGGAATTCCACCTGGCGCCGACCGGCCCGAGCTTCCACGCCCGGCACCCGGTCGCCGCGCTCGACCGGATCATCGTCCACCGCGACCTCACCGTCGAAGCGGCCGGTGTCCACATGAGCGCGGCGGCGCGGCGGGCTTCCGATCATCTGCCGATCTGGGCAAGGATAGTGGTCTGACAGATGCGCTCACCCTGAGCTTGTCGAAGGGTCAGCCCGCCCGCCTCGCTCGCATTTCGACAGGCTCAATGTGAGCGCTGTGGACGAAAAAGAGGTCTAGCCGCCGATCTTCCGTAACCGCCGCCGCTGGATCGACGAGCCGATGCCCATCGCCTCGCGATATTTGACGACGGTGCGGCGGGCGACATCGAAGCCGCGCTCCTTCAGCAGTCCGGCGATTGCATCGTCGCTAAGGATGTCGGTCTCGGCATCGATCAGCTCCTTGATCCCGGCCTTGACCGCCTCGGCGGCCGCGCCATCGCCCTGGGCCGAAGCGACGCCCGACCCGAAGAAATATTTGAGCTCGAGGAGTCCCCGGTCGCACAGCAGATATTTGTTCGAGGTGACGCGGCTGACCGTTAACTCGTGCATCCCGATCGCCTCGGCAACGTCGCGGAAAGTCATCGGCTTCATCGCCGACACGCCGCGCTCGAAGAACCCCTGCTGCCGCTTCACAATTTCCGACACGACCTTGACGATCGTCCGCGCCCGCTGGTCGAGCGCCTTCACCAGCCAGCTCGCGCTCTGCAAACATTCGCTGAGCCAGGCCCGCGACGCCTTGTCCTGCGGCCCGGTCTTCAGTTCCTGATAATAGCGCCGGTTGACGAGCACGCGCGGCAGCGTCGCCTGGTTGAGCTCAACCGCGAAGCCGCCGCGGGTCCGGCGCACGAAGACGTCCGGCGTCACCTCCGCCGACGGCTGGCTTGAGAACTGGCAACCGGGCTTCGGATCATAGGCGCGGAGCTCCCGGATCATGTCCGCCATGTCCTCGTCGTCGACGCCGCAGATGCGCTTGAGGTCGGCGGTGCGCCCTTTCGACAGCAGGTCGAGATTGTCGATCAACCGCGCCATCGCCGGATCATAGCGATCGGCGGCTTTGGCCTGGAGCGCCAGGCATTCGGCCAGCGACCGCGCGCCGACGCCTGCGGGCTCGAGATCCTGGACCAGTGCGAGCCCCCGCTCGACAAGCGCAACCGGCGCCCCTGTCAGCTCGGCGATCTGCTCCAGCCGAACGGTCAGATACCCGGTCTCTTCGAGCGTCTCGGCAATGATTCGCGCGAGGTCCCCGGCGGCACCCGAAGCGCCGTGAAGCTGATCCTGCAAATGCTGGGCGAGCGAGGATGCGGCATATTGAACCCGTTCGAAATCAAAGGCTTCCTCGCCGCCACCCGACGTCACGACGTCATTGAAGCTGTCGGTTTCGAGTGCCTCGGACTGCCAGTCCATGTCGAGCGGCCGGTCGTCTTCGGCCTGACCACTGATGAGGTCGTCGGCGCCGGGATCGTCCGGCGCGTCATGGCCGTCACCATCGTCGGCTGCGAAGTCGCCGGCCGGTTGCTCGTCGCCCTCCTGCGATTGTGCTTCGAGCAGCGGGTTCTTCGACAGTTCCTCGGCTAGAAAGGCGTCGAGCTCCAGGTTCGACAGCTGCAAGAGCTTGATGGCCTGCGTCAGCTGGGGCGTCAGGACCAGCTGCTGCGATTGGCGGATGCTGAGGGAGGGGCCCAGGCCCATCAGTCAAGCGCCGTTACAGCGCGAAGCTCTCGCCGAGGTACAGGCGCCGGACCTCCTGATCCGCGACCAACGCTTCGGGAGTACCGGCGAACAGGACCTGGCCGCCATAGATGATGCAGGCGCGGTCGACGATGTCGAGCGTCTCGCGCACATTATGGTCGGTGATCAGCACTCCAATCTCGCGGCTCTTGAGCTCACGGACGAGCTCGCGAATGTCGGAGATTGAGATTGGGTCGATGCCCGCGAACGGCTCGTCGAGCAGCATGATCGACGGCTTGGCCGCCAGCGCCCGGGCAATTTCGCAGCGCCGACGCTCACCCCCCGACAGCGCCATGGCCGGCGAGTCCCGCAGCGCAGCCAGCCCGAACTCGCCGAGCAATTGCTCGAGCCGGTCGCGACGAGCATGCCGGTCCGGTTCGGCTGCTTCGAGAACGGCCATGATATTCTGCTCGACGGTCATGCCGCGGAAGATCGACGTTTCCTGAGGCAAATAGCCAAGGCCAAGGATGGCCCGGCGGTACATCGGCAAGGGGTGATATCGCGGCCGTCGAGATAGATTCGTCCGCTGTCGGGCATCACCAGGCCCATCACCGAGTAAAAGCAGGTCGTCTTGCCGGCCCCATTGGGGCCAAGCAGGCCGACCACCTCGCCGCGGTGAACGTCCAGGCTGACGTCATGGAGCACCGCGCGCTGGTCGTAGGACTTGGCGATTGAGCGAACCTCGAGACCATCGTCCGACCGCCGCGCCGTCCCGCCCGGACGCATGATGGTCGCGGTCTCGTTCACACTTATTTCGGCTGCTGGCGCTGCGGCACCGTGAAATGACCGTTGACCCGGCCGCCGCTCGAATTCACCCCGGGCGGCCCGCCATCGACGACCGCACGGCCGGAATCGAGGTCGATGACGAGGCGCGCGCCGTTGACCTGGTTCTGCTCGCGGTTGAGCTGGACATTGCCAATGAGCGTGATCAGCTTGCGGTCGAGATCGTAGATTCCAAGTCGCCCTTGGCAGTTTCGGACGGGCTTTTGACCGTCACTCCGCCGGCAGCGTCGAGCCGGCGGATTTGCACTCCGCTGTTGCCACCCTGACCACTCGAATATGCGACGGTCAGCCGCGGCGTGTCGAGCGTCAGCTCGCCTTGCGTCGCATGGACATTGCCGGCGAAGATAGCGCGGTCGGCGCGGTCCTGCACTTCGATCCGCTGGGCAGTGACATCGACCGGCGCATTGCTGTTGTGGCCCTTGAGCGCCGACACCGGCTGCTCCTGCCGCACCTGGGCGTCGGCGGTCGTGGCCGCGGCGAGGACACCGGCGAGAACGGTTGCAAGGATGATGCCAATGGAGCGCATGTGCACTCATCTGACCGCCCCTTGCAGATTTTCAAGCGAGCACCGCCATCCAGCACCACCTTATGCTCGCCAAGGTCGGCCTGAATGCGGTTGGCGCGGAAGTCGCCGAGGCGCATTTCGCCGGAGGCAGGGCCGTGGCTCGCCAGATGGCGTTGCTTCAGGTCCACCAGAACATCGCTGGTCCTGAGATGAAAGCCGTCGGTCCCAACCACCTTGATCGGGCCGTCGATCGCAACGCGTTGCGTATCGACATTGTAGCGGCCCTGATTGGCGGCGATCAGAAGGGGTCCTTTTTCGAGATTGAGGCGGGCAAGCATGCCGCGAATATCGACCAGCGGCGTGTCGGAGCTTTGCTGGATGGCGCGGTTGGCCCGGATCGTGAACTGCTGCCCTTTGTCGTCGGTACCGGTGTAGCGGGCGGTCTCGACTCGCATCCGTTCGGGCGCGCTCTGCACTTTCTTCTTGTCCAGGATGAAGCTCACGTCGCCCTTCTTGTCGAGCGGGGCGAGCGCCAGGAAGGCCACGAGCACGCCGACCGCGGCGGGGAGCGCGACCTTGGTCCACCCGATCAGCCGGTCATGGCCGCTGCCGGGCTCGGCCCAGCGCTGCTTCACGACCGGCTCGGTGGCCCTTCGATCAGCCATCGTGCGCGAAAATATCCTGTTCCGGCCAACCGGCAAGGTCGAGGCGGGCGCGTGTCGGCAGGAAATCGAAGCAGGCCTGGGCAAGCTCGGTCCGCCCTTCGCGGCCCAGCCGTTCGTCGAGCTTCTCCTTGAGCTGGTGGAGATAGCGAACGTCGCTCGCGGCATACTCGCGCTGCGCCTCGCTGAGCTCGTCCGCGCCCCAGTCGCTGGTCTGCTGCTGCTTTGAAAGATCAATGCAAAGCAATTCCTTGACCAGCTCCTTGAGGCCGTGGCGGTCGGTATAGGTGCGAATGAGCCGGGACGCGGTGCGCGTGCAGTAGAGCGGCGCGGCCATGATCCCGAGATAGGCCTGCAGGATGCCGATATCGAAGCGCGCGAAATGGTAGAGCTTGAGCCGCTGCGAATCGCCAAGCAGCGCCCTCAGATTCGGCGCGGAATAATCGCTGTCCTGCTTGAAGCGGACGAGATGCTCGTCGCCCTTGCCGTCGGACAGCTGGACGACGCACAACCGGTCGCGATGGGGGTTGAGGCCCATGGCTTCGGTGTCGACGGCGATCGGACCGTCGGCGAATTTTACCTCTGCCGGTAGGTCCTCTTCATGGAAATGCACCGCCATTGTGTCTCCCTGGCCAAGCGTTCGAAGCGCTTTAGTCCGCTTCGCTCCAACCATGCCACCCCTGACCCCAACTGAGTCACTAGAGGCAGGTGCATTTTTCCTGTAAGGGCCTGAACGGTGCGTGAGTGAATTACGCGCCATGACCGGTTGCGCCATGAAGCCCGAGCGCGTTGGTTTGTGGGGTAGGCGGGCTTTTAAGTTCTGGACGGTTCATGGGTTTCGATAGAGGGCGCAAAGGCGATCGCGGCGGTCGCGGTCGCGATAAACGCGATGATTTCGGCGGCGAATCACAACAACACGGCGAATTCGCATACCAGGAGCGCGGCGGCTACGGCGGCGGCGGACGCACCGGGTTTGGCGGCGGCGGCGGCGGCGGCGGCGGTGGTGGCTTCGGCGATCGCGGTGGCTTCGGCGGCGGCGGTGGTGGCGGCTTTCGTGGCGGCGGTGGCGGCGGCGGCGGTTTCCGAGGCGGCGGCGGCGGCGGCGGCGGTGGCGGAATGCCGCCCCAGGTCGTTGGCGAAGGCAAGGGCGTCGTTAAATTCTTCAACCCACAAAAGGGCTTCGGCTTCATCGTCCGCGATGACGGCGGCGAAGATGTCTTCGTTCACATCTCGGCGGTCGAGCAGGCCGGCCTGACCGACCTCGCCGACGGCCAGCCGCTCGAGTTCACGCTCGTCGATCGCGGTGGGCGGGTCTCGGCGACCAACCTTCGCATCGAAGGCGAGCCGATGGCGGTCGAGCGGAGCGGCGGCGGTGCGAGTGCCGGCGGCCCTGGCGGTCCCGGCGGCGGCGCCGGTGGCCCGCAGCGCCAGCTGACTGGCGAGAAGGCCAGCGGCACGGTCAAGTTCTTCAACGCGATGAAGGGCTTCGGCTTCATTCAGCGCGACGACGGACAACCCGACGCGTTCGTCCATATTTCGGCGGTCGAGCGCGCGGGCATCCCGACGCTCAACGAAGGTGACCGGCTCGATTTCGAGCTCGAGGTCGACCGCCGCGGCAAATATGCCGCGGTAAACCTTCAGTCGAAGGCGGACTAAACCCCGGTCAAGGGGGCGGAAGGGCCGGAGAAGCGATTCTCCGGTCCTTTTCTTTGCCTAGAGCGCGCTGGCGTAGAAAGCTGCGAGGTCGGCCTTCAGCTGCCGTGCCGACGGCGGATCGATATACATCATGTGGCCCGCCGAATAATAAGTGTAGCGGATGTTGGCCTGCAGCTGGGGCTCGAGCGCCATATGCTTGAACTCATATTCGGCGCCATGGAACGGGGTCGCGAGGTCGTAGAGACCGTTCACCGACAGGATTTTCATGCGCGGGTTCTGCCGCATCGCGTCGGCCAGATCGGCGCTGGTGTCGGCGACCTGCTGATTGCCGTCGGGCCCCTTGTGGGTGAAGCTCCAGCCGTCGCCACCGAAGACCGCCGCATAATTGTTCGGCCGGTACGTGAGGTCGGTCTTGTAGCCGAGGTCGCGGAACAGATAATCGTTCAGCGCGCCGACGAAGGCCCCGGTGATCGCGCTGCCCTGCGGGTCGTAATCGGCCTGCTCGCCGACGAGATCGGGCTCGGTGCCGACATAGCGCGAGTCGATTCGCCCGATCACCTGATGGCGGTCGCGGAGCAGCTCGCGCTGGAACCGACCCGGCTGGACGCGCAGGTGCGACCGAAGGATGTAATCCGGCGAAAGCCCGGTCAGCTGCGCCATCTGCTGTGCGATTGACTGCCGTTCGGTGTCGCCGAGGGCGTTGCCGCGCTGGAGCGCGTTCGCATAGGGACCGCTGGCGAAGTCGCGCGCCTGCTGGACGAAGGCGTCGAGCGGCGGCTTGTTCGCGACCTTGCCGTGATACCAGGCGTCGGCCGCATAGGTGGGCAGGAAGTTGATCAGGGACTGGTCGCCCTGGAAGTCGGCGAAATTGAACACCGTCGAGACGAAGGCGATGCCGTTCAATTGAACGCCGGCATTCATCAGCGAATCCGACAAGCCCGGCGGCGCGCGTCGTTCCATAGCTTTCGCCGATGATGAACTTCGGGCTGTTCCAGCGCTGGTATTTGGTCAGGTAGCGCTGGATGGTCCGCGTGAACGCGTCGATGTCCTTGTCGACGCTGAAGAAGTCCTTGGGCTCGGCCTTGCCGACTTCGCGCGACAGGCCGGTGGTCGGCGCGTCGATGAAGACGAGATCGCTGATGTCGAGCAAGCTGTCCGGATTTCCCGTGTAGCGGAACGGCGGGCCGGGGATCGTTTCCGGCTGCGACGCATCGACCTTGACCGGGCCGAACGACCCCATGTGCAGCCACATGGTCGAGGAGCCCGGGCCGCCGTTGAACAGAAAGGTCACCGGCCGGGCGCGGCCCGGCGACGCCACGGTGTACGAGACATAGAACATGCTCGCGGTCGGCTCGCCCTTGTCGTTGCGGATGGTCAGGTGGCCGGGCGTCACCATGTAGGCGAGGGCGCGCCCGCCGAACTGGCGGTACGCCGCACCGGCTGCGCGTCTTCGGTTACGCTTGCCTTGACGACATCCTTGTCGGCCTTGTCGTCTTGCGCGTCGGCTTTGACGTCCTTGGGCGGAACATCGCCCGCGGGCGATCGGCGGCAAAAGCGGGGGCGCTAAAGCGAGGGCAAGCGCGAGTAGAGACGAACGCATCAATGTCCTTTCATCGGGATCGGATTGCCGCGGACCATGACATAGTCGATCCGCTGCACCGCGGTCGGATCGACAAACGGGTCTCCCTCGACTGCAATCAGGTCGGCGGACTTGCCAGGCTCGAGCGTTCCGGTCTCGCTCGACAGGTTGAGGAGGTCCGGGCCGCCCTTGGTTGCGGCGATCAACGCGTCGCGCGGGGTCATGCCGGACTTGCTGACCATCAGCGCGACCTCCTTGTTGGACTCGCTGTGCGGGGCCACCGCGCTGTCGGTGCCGAGCGCGATCTTGACGCCCGCGCGGTAGGCCTTGGCGAGGCCCTTGCCCCAGGCCGCGTCGGCGAGCCGCGCCTTGGCTTCGATCGCGGGCGTGAACAAATGCTTCTGAAGCCCATTCTCGACGCCGCTGATCGCCATCAGCGTTGCCGAATAATAGGTGCCGCGCTTCTTCATCTCGGCGATGCCGGCATCGTCGACGAACGTGCCATGCTCGATCGAATCGACGCCGGCGCGGGTCGCCGCGAGGATGCCCTGCGCGCCATGCGCATGAGCGGCGACCTTGAGGTGCATGGAATGCGCCATGTCGACGATGGCCTTCATTTCCTCGTCGGAGAAGTGCTGCTCCAGCCCCATTGCGCCGGGGTCGAGAACGCCGCCGGTCGCCATGATCTTGATGACGTCGACGCCGGCTGCAGCGAGCTTGCGAACGGCGATCTGGCATTGCAGCACGCCGGTGCAGACGGTGTAGTTTTCAGGGTCGTTTTCGACCAGCGAGAAGAGTTGCGGCGGAAGGCCGGTGGCGGGGTCGGCATGGCCGCCGACGATCGACAGCGGTGCGCCCGACACCAACAATCGCGGTCCCGGGAAAGCGCCCTCCTTGAAGGCATCGCGGACGGCGATCACGGCTGACGTGTCGCCGCCGAGGTCGCGCACGGTGGTGAAGCCGGCGCGCGCCATCTCGAGCCCGTGAACGAGCCCGCGCGTGACCGAATAAGCGTTGGAATATTTTTGCGTGTAGCCTTCGTACCAGGGTTTGCCGCTGTCGCTGGTGAGATGGACGTGAACATCCGTCATGCCCGGCATCACCGTCCGGTTGCGCTCGTCGACGACGATCGCGCTCGCCGGTGCGGTGAAGCCGCTCTCGACCCGGGCGATTCGGCCATTTTCGACGATCACGGTTGAATTGCCGCGCGCGGGCTGGGCGGCGTCGACGATCAGGCGGCCGGCCTGGATCGCATAGGTTTCGGCATTGGCCGAAGCGGCCGATGCCAGCGCGGCAACGCCGGCGAGCAGAATTTTGAGCATGAGTCCCCTCTCGAACGAGAGACACTGGCTTAACGGCTATCGCGCGCGCTTCAAGTTACCAGTGCCAGGAGGGTTGCCAGCCGGTCGGCTTCGTTGGCCGGCTTGTCGGTCCGGATTCGGCTGACGCGCGGGAAGCGCATCGCCAGGCCCGATTTGTGGCGCGTGCTGTTGTGGATCGAATCGAAGGCGACTTCGAGCACCAGGCTTTTCTCGACCTCGCGCACCGGGCCGAAGCGTTGCGTGCTGTGCGTGCGGATCCAGCGGTCGAGCCATTTCAGCTCCTCGTCGGTGAATCCGAAATAGGCCTTGCCAACCGGCAGCAATTCCCCGTCATCGGTCCAGCAACCGAAGGTATAGTCGCTGTAATAGCTCGACCGCTTTCCTGATCCCCGCTGCGCGTACATCAGCACGCAGTCGGCGGTCAGCGGATCGCGCTTCCACTTGTACCATAACCCCGCCCGCCGGCCGCCGATGTAAGCGCTGTCACGGCGCTTCAGCATCAGCCCCTCGATCGACGCGTCGCGGGCGTTGAGCCGCAAGTCTTCCAGCTCCTCGAAGCTCGATGCCGCGATCAGTTGAGACACGTCGAAGCGATCGGGGTCTAGCGTGGCAGCGAACTGCTCCAACCGACCACGGCGCTCGTCCCACGGCAGCCCGCGCAGGTCCTCGGCACCGTCGAACAGAATGTCGTAGAGGCGGACAAAGGCCGGAAACTCGCCGAGCGTTTTCTGGCTGACCGCCTTTCGCCCAAGCCGCTGCTGCAAGGCATTGAAGCTCGCCGCCGCGCCGCCGTGGAGGTCCCGGTCGCCCTGGTCCGACCCGCGCACGAGCAGTTCGCCATCGAGCACGCCGGGCTCTTGGAATGCTTCGGCAACATCGGGAAAGCTGGCGCTGACATCGTCGCCGGTGCGGCTGAACAGGCGTGTCTGGCCGCCGGCATGGACGAGCTGGACCCGGATCCCGTCCCACTTCCACTCCGCCGCATAATCGTCGAGCGAGACCTTGGTCTGTTCGAGCGCATGCGCGAGCATGAAGGGCCGGAACACCGGCACATCGCGCGCCGTCGGTTGGCCGGCTCGTCCCTCAGCCCACTCGAACAGCTCCGGAAACGGCGGCCGCAGCCCGTGCCACACCTCTTCGACTCCCTCGACGTCTAGGCCGAACGCGTCCGCCAGCGCCTGCTTGGCAAGCCTTGCCGAAATGCCGACCCGAAGCGCGCCGGTCGCCAGCTTGAGCAGCGCGAACCGCCCCGACGCGTCGAGGTGATCGAGCATCCGCGCCAGTTCGCGCGGCGCTTCGGCCTTGCTCGCCAACCGCAGGCGCTCGATCGCATCGTTGAGCCGGATCGTACCGTCGTCGACCTCGGGCGGCTCGCCGGGCGGCGTCGGCCACAACAAAGAGATCGTCTCCGCACCGTCGCCGACATAATCCCGGCTCATCCGCAGCAAGACGGGATCGATCCGTTCCTCGGCGAGACCTCTGATCGCGGCCGGCTTCACATGGGGGATATCGAGCGTGCCGGTCAGCGCGGCGAGCGCGTAGCCGCGATCGGGATCCGGCGTTGCCTTGAGGTAATCGCCGATCAGCCGCAGCTTGGTGTTGCGCGAGCGGGTGTAGACGAGGTCGTCGAGCAACTGCGAGAAAGCGCGCATCGCGCCTTCAATGCATGAGCCGCCGACGAGTGCCTAGTGCAGCCGCACTGCGAGCGCGGCGAGGATGGCCGTCGTGTCCTGCTCGGACTGGCTGCCGAGCGCTTCGTCGAGATGCTCAAGGCAGGATTGCATCGCCACCCGATGCCCCGGCAGCAGCGCACGCTGCGCGGTCGAGCGGGCGAGGCCCTCGAGCGCGGCGAGGCCGTGGCTCGCCGCGAGCTGGCGGATCGCATCCATCCGGGCGTGCAGGTCGAGCGGCGAAAGCCGAAGCGCGGCGCCGCGTATTTCCGCCACGCGCAGCCCGATCTCGTTCCTCACCTTTGCGAGCGGATCGGTAGCCATGCGCGTCCTCCTGATTTAACGGAGGTTCGCCCAAAGTCGTTAACAGGCCGTTACGGCTCTGTGACAATCCTGTGTTCCGGTTGACAGAATCGGTCACGACCGGCATGGAGCGCCCGCACGAGCGGCGACAGGCCGCTTTTTGTTTTTCAAGCATTTGGGACCGTCCGATGGCCAAGCCGGCAACCGTCAAGATCAAGCTCGTCAGCACCGCCGACACCGGCTTCTTCTATGTGACCAAGAAGAACCCGCGCACCCAGACCGAGAAGATGAGCTTGAAGAAATATGATCCGCGCGTGCGCAAGCACGTCGAGTTCAAGGAAGCCAAGATCAAGTAACCTTGTCGCTTAAGGTCACGGCAAAAGCGCCGCTCTCCGTGACCTTAATGACGTTAAGGCTGGTCTAGGCTGGCCGGCGCCTTGTCGGTGGGATCGGAATCGCTGCCGCTGGCCAGCAAATCGTCGACGGTTTGCGCGAACCTCACCACCGAGATCGGCTTCGACACATAGGCCTGCGCGCCCGCTGCGCGGATCCGCTCTTCATCTCCCTGCGCAGAATAAGCGGTGACCGCCATGATCGGCACCGCGGCTAGTTGCTCGTCCTTGCAAATCATTCGGATGAGGTCGATGCCGCTGACGTGCGGCAACTGGATATCGGTGATCACCAGGTCGGGCTCGAACGCGCGCGCGGCGTCGAGCGCGGTGCGGCTGTCGGTCACCGCCTCGGGCTGGTGGCCGTGCGCCGCGAGGAGATCGCAGAACAGCTTGATGTTGAGGGCATTGTCCTCGACGATCAGGATCCTGGCCAAAATTTCCTCAACCCTTTCTCACCCGTCTTAGGCGTTGCTCGACAAAAACGACAATGATCCGGTCATTCTTGGCCTGTCGGCGCTGGCGGCAACGCTCGGCGACGAACGGCGGGCGCAGCGTTTTGTCGATTTGACCGGAATCGGGACGGACGAGCTTCGGGCGCGGGCGACGGAAGCGTCGCTGCTGTCCGGCCTCCTCCGCTTCCTCGAGGCGCATGAGCCCGACTTGATGGCCGTCGCCGAAGCGATTGGCGCCAAGCCGGAACAGCTCGTAGAGGCACGCCGCCAGCTTGAGAAAGGAACGACATGAAGACCATCCTGATCACCGGGGCCACCGCGGGGTTCGGCGAAGCCGCCGCGCGAAAATTCGTCGCGGAGGGATGGCATGTCGTCGGCACCGGGCGTCGCGGCGATCGCCTCAAGCATCTTCAGGAACAGCTCGGCGACGCGTTCCTTCCGCTCGAGATCGACATGCGCGACCGTGCCGCCGTCGAAAGCCTTGCGCAACTCGACGGGGGCTGGGGGAATATCGACTTGCTGCTCAACAACGCCGGCCTCGCCCCGCCGACCGATCCGCTCGCCGAAACCGATTGGGCGCGGATCGAGGAGGTTGTCGGCACCAACATCACCGGGCTGGTCGCGCTGACTCGCGCGCTGCTCCCCAAGCTGATCGAGCGCCGCGGACAGATCATCAACCTGTCGTCGGTCGCTGCGACCTACCCGTACAAGGGCGGCGCGGTTTACGCTGGCACCAAGGCGTTCGTCCGCCAGTTCTCGCTCGATCTGCGCTGCGACCTCGCCGGCACCGGCGTCCGCGTCACCTCGATCGAACCGGGCATGGCCGAGACCGAGTTCACCATTGTCCGGACCGGCGGCGACAAGGCCGCGTCGGACAAGCTCTACGCGGGCATGGGCGCGATGACCGCGGAGGACCTCGCCGACCTGTTCTGGTGGCTGGCGACCCTACCGCCGCATCTCAACATCAACATCGTCGAGCTGATGCCCGTCAGCCAGAGCTGGGCCGGCTTCTCAGTCGCGCGCGAGGCTTGATTCAACGGGCGCCGAGTGCTTGGGGCGGGCCATGAGCATTGACCAGCGCCTTTCCGAACTCGGAATCACCCTTCCGCAACCCGCCGCCCCGGTCGCCTCCTACGTTCCGGCAGTGGAGCAAGGCGGGCTTCTCCACATCTCCGGCCAGATCAGCTTCGCCGAAGACGGCAGCCTCATCAAAGGTCGCCTCGGCGAGGACATGGACATCGACGGCGGCGTTGCCGCCGCGCGCCGCTGCGGCGTCATGCTGCTCGCGCAGATGAAGACCGCCCTCGGCTCGCTCGACCGCGTCGATCGCGTCGTCAAGCTCGGCGTATTCGTCAACAGCGCGCCTTCCTTCACCGACCAGCCGAAGGTCGGCAACGGCGCCTCCGAGCTCATGCAGCAGGTGTTCGGCGAAGCGGGCCGCCACGCCCGCAGCGCGGTGGGGGTCGCGGTGCTGCCGCTCGGAGTCGCGGTGGAAGTCGACGCGATCGTTGCGGTGAAGGCCTAGTTCATCTCGCGCCGGCTACCCATCTGAGGGCATGGCCGACCGCGAATCGGAGATCATCGCCAAGATCGCTTCGGGCGTGTCCGGCCTCAACGCGCGAGCGTGGGACCGCCTCGGCGAAGGCAATCCTTTCACCAGTCACGCCTTCCTTTCGGCGCTGGAGGATTCGAAAAGCGTCGGTCCGGGGACCGGGTGGACCCCGGCCCCGATCCTGGTCGAGGATGGAACCGACCGGCTGGTCGCGGCGGCCCCCGCTTATCTGAAAACGCACAGCCAGGGCGAATATGTGTTCGACCAAGGCTGGGCCGAGGCTTGGGAGCGCGCCGGCGGCGCATTATTATCCGAAGCTCCAGGTCGCGACGCCGTTCACGCCGGTGCCGGGCGCGCGGCTGCTCGGTGAACGGTCCCAACAGCTGCTCGCCGCGATCGAGGCGGTGACGGTGCAGAACGACATGTCGTCGGCGCACATCACCTTCCTCGATGACCGCGGAGTCGCGGAATGCACTCGCCGGCAATGGATGATCCGACACGGCCTCCAATATCATTGGTTCAATCGCGGCTATGGCGACTTCGGCGACTTCCTTGCGTCGCTGAGCAGCCGCAAACGCAAGACCCTGCGCAAGGAGCGGCAGTCAGCGCGCGAGGAATTATCGTTCCGGACGCTCCGCGGCGCCGAAATCGGCCCGGCCCAATGGGACGCGATGTGGCAATTCTACCAGGACACTGGCTCGCGAAAGTGGGGCCATCCTTATCTGACCCGCCAATTCTTCGACCTCGTTGGAGAACGGATGGGGGAGTCCTGCCTCTTGTTCCTGGCCGAACGCGAGGGCCTCCCGATCGCGGGTGCCCTGAACTTTGTCGGGCCGGACGCACTCTACGGCCGCTATTGGGGTTGCACGGAGGAGGTACCGTTCCTCCACTTCGAGCTCTGCTATTACCAGGCGATCGAATGGGCGATCGCCCACGGCCTCGCGTCGGTTCAGGCCGGCGCCCAGGGCGAGCACAAGGTCGCGCGCGGTTATGAGCCGGTGATCACCAACAGCGCCCACTTCATCCCCAACCGCGGCTTTCGGGAGGCCGTTTCACAATTTCTCGATGCCGAGCGCGAAGGCGTCGCCGCCGAGGTCGAGTGGCTTCGGCGCGACCTGCCTTACCGCGCGCCGGATTCCTCGTCGGCATAGATTCCGACCGTTCGGCCATCCTCGTCGGCGCGGCCGCGATACATCGCGGGGGTCGTGAACCCCCAGGCGACTTCGCCGGTCGGGCCGACCGCGATCAACCCGCCCTTTCCGCCGAGCGCCTGGATATCCGCGAGCACGCCGTCGAGTGCCTGCTGCAGCCTTTCGCCGCCTATCCTGATCCGCGCGGCCAGTTCGTGAGCCGCCACCGCGCGAATGAAAAATTCTCCCGAGCCGGTCGCGGAAACCGCGGCGGCGCGATTGTCGGCATAGGTTCCGGCGCCGATCAGCGGCGAATCGCCGACTCGGCCCCAGCGCTTGGCCGTGATCCCGCCGGTTGAAGTGGCTGCGGCCACGTTCCCGTCCATGTCGACCGCGACCGCACCGATCGTGCCATATTTGATCGGATCGGCCTGGTCGCCAGCGGCGAGCGCCTCCTCCAGCTGCCGGCGGCGTTCGGGCAGGATGAAAAAGTCGTTGGTGACCTGCTCGATCCCCGCTGCCGCCGCGAAGCTGTCGGCTGCGGTGCCGGTGAGGAACACATGCGGCCCGCGTTCCATCAATCGCCGCGCCAGCGTGATCGGCGCCCGGGTCGTCTTGATGCCGGACACCGCCCCTGCGGTCCGGTCACGTCCGTCCATGATCGCCGCGTCGAGCTCGACTTCGCCTTGTTCGGTGAGGACACTGCCGCGCCCCGCGTTGAAGCACGGATTCTCTTCCAGGGATCGCGCCGCAGCTTCGACTGCGTCAACCGCGCTCCCGCCGGCCGCGAGGATTGCCGCGCCTGCCTCGAGCGCCTCGCTCGACCCGTCGCGTGCGCGCGCCTCATGACCTGGATCATCATGAGCGATCCGCTCCGAGCCTGCGCCACCGTGGATAACCAGCCGCCAGTTCACTGTTGCCATGAGGCCGCGCTTAGCGGCGGGCTTCGCGGAGCGCCAGTTGACGGCACGACGCAGCCATATTATTATGATATCATATTTAAGGGAGGCAGAAGTGACCACCGACAAAGTCATTGCACTGACGGCAACCGGCGAGCGGCCGGCGTCGACATCGAGCGGCTATGCGATGCTGATCGTCCTGCTGCTCGCGATCCTCGCCGACGTTTACGGCATCCAGCAGCTCGGCAGCTACGGCGGCGGCCCGCTCGGGCTAGTCATCGTCGTTGCCGCGACCATCACCTTCATCCTGGTCATGCCGGGCTTTTTCATGCTGCAGCCAAACCAGGCCGTGGCGATCACCTTGTTCGGCGAATATCGCGGCACGGACCGGGCGACGGGCCTGCGCTGGACCTGGCCGTGGCTTGCCAAGAAAAAGGTTTCGGTCCGCGCCAGCAACTTCATCTCGGACAAGATCAAGGTCAACGACCTGCGCGGTAACCCGATCGAGATGGCGGCGCAGATCGTGTGGCGCGTGGTCGACACCGCGCAAGCGCTGTTCGACGTCGACGATTACCGCAACTTCGTCCGGGTCCAGGTCGAAGCGGCGATCCGGACCATCGGCTCGCGTTACCCTTATGACGATTTCGAGCATCAGGAGATCACGCTCCGCGGCAATCACGACCAGGTCGGGACCGAGCTGCGCAGCGAACTGATGGCGCGGCTCGCCGTCGCCGGAATCACCGTCGACGAATGTGGTTTCACGCACCTTGCCTATGCACAGGAAATCGCCGGCGCGATGCTCCGCCGCCAGCAGGCGCAGGCCGTCGTCGCTGCCCGCAAGACGCTGGTCGAAGGCGCGGTCGGAATGGTCGAGATGGCGCTCGCCATGTTGTCCGAGAAGAACGTCGTCGAGCTCGACGACGAGCGCCGCGCGGCGATGGTGTCGAACCTGATGGTCGTCCTGTGCGGCGAGCGCGACACCCAGCCCGTCGTCAACACCGGCACGCTATACCAATAAGCCATGCCCGACGACGCCGAGCGCAAGGCCTACCCGCTACGCGTCGACCCCGCCCTGTGGGCAGCGGTCGAGCGGTGCGCGGCGGCCGACCTGCGCAGCGTCAACGCACAGGTCGAATGCCTCATCCGGGAGGCACTGTCGGCGCGGGGGATCAAGCTGAAGGCACCAGTGATGCGTAAGCGCGGAAGGCCGCCGAAGGAGAAGAAGGATGAGTGATCGTCCCGAATGGTTTGCGGCGAAGCGCTACGGCTATGGGGCCGGCGTTCCAATCAGCTGGCAGGGCTGGGCGCTGACGCTCGCCTTCGTCGCGATCGCGGTCCTTCTCTCGGCCACGTTCGCCAATCGGCCAATCGTGTTGCTGGCCGCGATCGCGCCCATCTTCATCACATTTCTGGTCATTACCGCCCGAACAACGCGCGGCGGCTGGCGCTGGCGCTGGGGCGACGACGACTAGCCGACCGACAAGTCGCGCTGCTGGTTGACCAGCCGCCACTCGTCGAGGTCGGACAGCATGATCCGCGCTGCCTGCTCGGCAAGGTCAGCGGCCCGCGACAGGGTGACGTTCTTGCGCAACTCGCTGTCGATCTGGCGCAGCGTGTCGGCGGTCGCCATGGATCGCAGCGCATCGCCGCCGAAATCGCCCTGGAAGCGGATTCCGAACACCGCGGTGCCGAGGGCGGGAAATCCCGCCGAAACCAGCGTGAACCAATTGCCGTAGCGATTGACGTAGTCGGACCCGAACCCCAGCCCGATGATGGTCGCCACCGATACCAGGAGCGTCGCTGCGAACAGCACCATGCCGATCTGGCCAAGCCGGTGGTCGAGCTGGTTGATCTGCTTGGCGTTGCGCTCGTGATAGCCGACTTGCGGCGCGACCTCATGCTCGGCGATCGCGCTGCCGAGCCGCGCGGCGCAAGCGCGATCGATCAGTCCCGCCGGACAGCCCATCGCGCGCCAGATCCCGCTCGCATACCAGTCGATCCAGCGCAGCGGGACGGGATTGGTCGCGGTCCCCGGCGGGTCGGGCGCGGCAATTCCGAGCATCTTGAGGCTGCGCATCGGGCGCAGCCGCTCGGCGAGCTGGCGATAGTCGAGCCAGCGGCGATGCCATTGCTGGCGCGCGCCGACCACCGCGTTGAGGATGATCGCGAAGCTGATGAGCAGTTCGAACGCCGCAAACTCGAACTTCAAATGCGGCGCCATGAACGCACTGAGCCCCATGCAGACGGCGACCCCGCCGAGCACGAAGTTGAAAATGTGCCCGCTTCGGTAGGTCTGCGCGAAATGGGTCGCGAGCCGGTCGGCCCAGCTGTACGCCTCCTCCAGCGGCCCGATCGGGGCCTGGATATTATGGGCCTCGGCGCAGCCCGCCCGATAGCGCGCCCATTCGTCGCGGATCTGGGCCTCGGCATGGCGCGAGGTGAAATCGCGCGCACGGAACGGGCGCACGCCGGCCGCCGTCAGGAGCAATGGATATTCGATGCGGGCGCGATTGCGCGGCGGTCGCTCGGTCAGAAAGCGCCGCAGGAATCCCTGCTCCATCTCGTCGGGCGGGCCCATCAGCAGGCCGCGCAGCAACGCGTCGACGTCGCCGCGCTCCAGCGGCCGCGCGACGGTGGGGTCGTCAGCGACCGTCACGACCATCGGGTCGAATGCGCTCCACAAGATGCGCGTGTCGCCGCCAGGGGTGAGCGGGACGTGGATGATAGCGGTGCCGCGCGTCAGTGCCAGCTGGACCACTTCGCCAGTGCCGCCCCGGCCGCGCGGCGGCAGGCCGTCCCAGACCGCGATCAACACATCGCAATGGGCAACCGTCGCCCGCCCGGTCATCACATAAGCGTCGAGCCCATCCGTCGCGTCGCCCGGAAGTTCGAGCACGCAGGAGGCTCGCGCGAGCAGATCGTCGAACCCTCGCGGGCCGCGTGATTGGCCAGGCTGGCGCGATAAGCATCCCGTCCGAACGGGACGATCGCCTGCAGCTCCCAGCCGAGATCGAGCGCGACCTCGGCTGCAATCTGGTCGGCGCCATCGGCGATCGGCGACACGAAGCGCATGACCGGCGGGCGTCGGTCCGAAGCAATCCTGCTCCACCGCCAGCAAGGCGCGACCCGATTGCTCGATCCGCTCCAGCACATCGCGAATGCGTGACTGGAGCACGGGGATGCTGCCGTCGGGAAGCACGTCGGCGCGATGGCCGGTGATCCCGACAGCGAGGACGAACGGAACGGGCGGTGGGCCGGCGGGCCGCGAAGGCAGTTGCTAGCTCCCCATCAGGGATTGCACACCGAGCGTGATCAATGAGCCCGCGACGGCGCCTCCCACCAGAGCCAAGGAAAACGACATCGTTGCTCGGACGGCGCCATTCTCATTGCCGCCTCCGGGGTCCAGTGGAAGGTAGGATGTTCCGCCATCGTTCGTCACGCGCAGGGTGTACCAGAAGGTCTCCTTCTTTGGATTCTTGTTCCACACAACCAAGGTGGCACCACCCGGCGTCACGTCATACGCTTGGAATTGTCCCCAGGTTGTTGGACCCGTTGGACAACCTGTTTGTTGCTGCACCCATAAGACTTCCTTGTCCCACTGCTTGATGGTCTTGTCAGGGAAAACATAGCCTGATCCGGGCTGGATATCGTAGTGAACGTATAGGCCATCGTGCTCGCAATTGTGGAAGTAGAGGAAATTATCCTTGCCCATCGGCAGGTCGCTTGATTCGAAGTGATAGTCGCCGTTCGGAGCGCCCGGATGGACAAAGACCTGAACATGAACGTCTCTCGGTGGATTGGGCATTGTCTTTCTCCCCCAACTAAAAAACGGATCGATAGCCGATTGACGCCAGGCGGGCAGCAAGTGGCCGCGCTTCTGAGTCCCGGCCTAAATGGGTTAGCATTGCGCTCGCTCGTTCATTTCCAAAGGCCGTTCAGTGACGTTGGGCGGAAGCACGGCCAGCGCGGAGTTCCACGCGTCCATTGCTCCCTGACGGTCGCCGGTGAGCGCCTTGATTTCGCCAACCAGGCGATAGCTGGACGCCACTTGATAATGGTCGGTGATCGGATCCTGCGTGTGAATGCTTCGGGATGCTCGTAGGGCCTCTTGCGCGAAGGCCAACGCGCCTCCCATGTCGCCCGCCGCCTGCGCAAGGCGCGAGCGCAAGGTGGAGCATGTAATCTGAAGCCGCGTTCGTTCACTGGAGCTGAAGGTCGCCGGGAGTGCCGCCGACAGCGCGCACCCAACTTGGGCATGCTGGGCCGCCTCGTCCTTCTTCCCAGACGTCATCAGCACGCGCGCGAGGTCCAGATGTGCGGCAGCAGCGATCCGCTTCCAGAATGCATTGCGCGGCTCGATCGGGATCAACTGATTCGGCTTCGTCGACTGCTGTCCGTAATTCGGCCAGCCCACGCTCCGTCTGGCCGCTTTCGGCCAAAACAATACCCAAGCCCTGGTGCGCGGTAATGATCCGCGAGCGCGCGTCGGAATCTCCCGCTTGGGCAGCAAGTGGAGTAGGGTTGCGATCTGGCGCTGGCGCAAATCGATGGTTGAAGCCAGGTTCCCGGCAGATCGCTGAGCATCGGCGCTCCACGCGAGCACCGTCGCGAATTCCTTCTGATAGGTCGAGGTTGGCTGGGTAGAGCGACATCAAGGTCGCCATCGGGCCGGCGGCGCTTTCGCAATTGCGCGATCGCTTCCGGCAAAGCGGTGCTGATTGTAGAGCGAAATCCCGAGGTCCTCGTTCGCGTACAGGACCTCCATCCGATATTTCAGGTTGTCGGGCTCAAGCGCCGACATGCTGTCGGCAAGCCGCTTATATTCGCGATAGGCTGCTTCCGCCTGCGCCGGTGGCCGCCGTAACGCGCGATTTCGCCGACGTAGAAAACATTCTGCGCATGATCGAACAGCCGCTTGGGATCATCTGGGCGATCGCGCGCACCGCTTCGGCGGTGCCGGCCATGGCTTGCCGATAAAGGCCCTGGCCTCCTCAGATTGCCGCGATTGAAGGCAACTTCGGCCATCAGGTTCAGCGCCTGCGAGCGCTGCAGCAGCGCGTCGTCGGCCAGCTCGGAAGCGTCCTGCTTGCTGTAATAAGCAAGCACCCGCGACCCGACCCCATCCAGCGCGTCGAGCTTGCCGATCGGCTCGAGCTTGCTCTGAGGTCGCCGACCATGAACTCGACCAGCCCTTCGGCTTCGCGGCGCTGCTCGCGCGCCTCGTTGCGCGCCTCGAACGCGGTCACCGCGAGCGTGCTCGTCACCGCCATGCCGGCCAGCGAGCCGGCGGCAAGCCAGGCGAGGCGCCGATGACGCCGCGTCGTCTCGCGCTGGACGAGCTCGTCGAGGCCAACTCCGAGCATTCCGGCGACGAGCTTGAGGAAGGCGAGGCGCCGGCCTTCGCCGGCTTCGCGGAAGTCGGCGGCCAGCGGCTCGGCGCGCTTCGTCGTCTGGTGGCCGCGCCGGTCATATTTGTAGCGCAGCGCGGGCGGGAAGCATTCTTCGGCTTCGCGGCCGGGATGTCGCTCGCGAACGGCTCGCCGGCGACGACCGCGGCGAGCACGCAGCCCTCCGGCCGGGTCCGCTTGAAGCATTCGATCTCCTGGTTGGTCCAGCGCGACTTGGCCGCTGTCGGCGAGCACAGCACGACGAGGAATTGCGAGGCGGCGAGCGCGGCCTTGATCTCCTGGGCGAGGTCGCCGCCGGCCGAGAGGTCCTGCTGGTCGCGGAAGATCGGCGTCAGCCGCCGCGGCACGACGCCGTTGGCGGTGAGCTTGCCCGCGATCGAATGCGGCACGCGGAACTTCTCAAGCTCGCGGTGCAGCCAGTCGGCGAGCTCCTTGTCTTTATGGCTGTAGCTGAGGAAGGCGTAATAGCGGGTCCTCAGGCGCGGGACGCGCGGCACTGCCGCGCTCGGATCGAGCGCGTCAATGGTCGGCAATCGCGCAAGACTGACCATGCGCCGCCCCCGAGCGAGTCTCGTTAACGCCGTTAACACAACGAGATAAGTGACGCGATTCCGCCATGCCGGTTTTCCGGGCGCGAACCAAGGCGCTTATATGCGCACGCCATGTCCATCCGTCCCTGGCGCGATATCGAGCGGCGCAAGTCGCGGCAGATCATGGTCGGCTCCGTGCCGGTCGGCGGCGACGCGCCGATCAGCGTCCAGACCATGACCAACACGCCGACCGAGGACGCCAAGGCGACGATCGACCAGATCCGCCGCTGCGAAGAGGCCGGCGCGGACATCATCCGCGTGTCCTGCCCGACGGCGGAAGCACGGCGGCGCTGCAAGGAGATCGTCCGCGCGGCCAACGTGCCGATCGTCGCCGACATCCACTTCCACTACAAGCGGGCGCTCGAGGCGGCCGACGCCGGCGCCGCCTGCCTGCGCATCAACCCCGGCAACATCGGTTCGGAAGAGCGGGTCAAGGAAGTGATCGCCGCGGCGCGCGCCAACGGCTGCGCGATCCGCATCGGCGTCAATGCCGGCAGCCTCGAAAAGGACCTGCTCGAGAAATACGGCGAGCCCTGCCCCGAGGCGTTGGTCGAAAGCGCGCTCGACCATATCCGAATCCTCGAGGACCACGGCTTCCGCGACTATAAGGTCGCGGTGAAGGCGAGCGACGTGTTCCTCGCCGTCGCCGCCTACCAGCAGCTCGCGAGCCAGGTCGATTGCCCGCTCCACCTCGGCATCACCGAGGCCGGCGGCCTGATCGGCGGCACGGTCAAATCGTCGATCGGCATCGGCAATCTGCTGTGGGCCGGGATCGGCGACACCATCCGCGTGTCGCTGTCGGCCGAGCCCGAAGAGGAAGTCCGCGTCGGCTACGAGATCCTGAAGAGCCTGGGCATCCGCAGCCGCGGCGTCCGCGTCGTTTCCTGCCCGAGCTGCGCGCGCCAGGGCTTCGACGTGATCCGCACAGTCGAGGCGCTCGAAGCGCGGCTGCAGCATATCAAGACGCCGATGTCGCTGTCGCGTCCTCGGCTGCGTCGTCAACGGACCGGGCGAAGCGCGCGAGACCGACATCGGCATCACCGGCGGCGGCAATGGCAAGCACATGGTCTATCTGTCGGGCGTCACCGATCACCATGTGCAGGACGCCGACATGATCGACCATATCGTCAAGCTGGTCGAGGCGAAGGCCGCCGAGCTCGAGGCCGCCGAACAAGTGCCGACGCTCGACGCCGCCGAGTAGTTTAGTCTTTCTTCATTTTGTGGGCGCAGCTTGGCGGGTGACCAAGCTGCTCGTCATCCTGTTCATCGGCGCGCTCGCGAAGGGACTTGCGGCGCACAGCCCAGCCGCCGCTCCTGATCGACTCGGCACGCACCGCTCCGCCACCCTCGACGCCGCGAACTAATCGCCGCTAATCGCGCGGGGTGAACCGCGTCACCCAGCATCCGGTCCAGGGCTTCATCGCCGCGCTTGGCGCGGTCGCTGCGCTGTCGGTCATGGATGCGGTGATGAAGCATCTGGTGCTGGCCATCGGCATGATCGCCGTCAGCATCTGGCGCGCCGCGGTCAATCTGACGCTCAGCAGCCATGCTCTACCTGCCGCGCCGAAAGCGGTGGCCGTCGGCCGCGAGACGCTGCAGGATCCACGTCTCGCGCGGCGTGGTCGTGACGGTGATGGCTTTCCTGTTCTTCTGGGGGATCGGCCGCGTGCCGCTCGCCCAAGCGATCGCGCTGACCTTCATCGCGCCGCTGATAGCGATGCTGCTCGCGTCGCTGGTTCCTCAAGGAACGATCGGCCGCCGCTCGATCGTCGGTGTCGTCGCCGCCTTCGCCGGCGTCATCATCATCGTCGTTCGGCCAGGCGAGCGCCGGCCGGGTCCGGAGGTCCTGCTCGGCAGCGTCGCGATCCTCGGCTCGGCGCTGACTGCTACGCGGTCAACATCGTGATGATGCGCCAGCAGGCGCTCGCCGCCGAGCCGCTCGAGATCAACTTCTTCCACGGCGACGGTCATGGCCCTGTGGCTGTCGCGCTGCCGGTCGTCGGCGTTGCCCGCCTGGCCCGGCGGGCAATGGCTGTGGATCGTCGTCGCCGCGCTTCCTCTCGACCGCCGGCACGCCTGCTGTTCGCCTGGGGCTATGCGCGCGGACCGGCGAGCTATCTCGCCGTCACCGAATATAGCGGCTTCCTGTGGGCGTCGGCGCTCGGCTGGCTCGTCTTCCGCGAGAGCGTGTCGCCCTACACGCTCGCCGGCGCGGTGCTGATCGTCGGCGGCTGCCTCGTCGCCGCGCGCGGCAAGCGCGCCGAACCGCCCGAGATCGAGTCGCCGCCTAGCCGCTGCCGAGCACGTTGATGGTGAAGGCGATGACGCCGATGTTGAAGGCGAAGGCGGCGAGGCAGTGGATCGTCACGACCTTGCGCATGTGCTGTTCGGTGATGACGACGTCCGACGTCGCGAACGCCATCCCGCAGGTGAAGGAGAAATAGACGAAGTCCCAATAGACCGGGTGCGGCGTGCGCGGGAAATTCGAGCCCGACGCAGCCGACGTCCGGCTTGCTGTAGACCATGTGCGCGTAATGGAAGCGCGTAGACGGTGTTGGCGAACAGCCAGGCCAGCGCCAGCGTGACGATGATCAGCGCCTTGGTCAGCGGCTGCGGGTTGTGGCCGACCGCCTCGGCGCTGATCGCGGTCAGCATCACGGCGATGACGATGCCCGTGACGCCCAGCAGCAGCACGCGGTTGGCATCGTTCGCCTTGGCATGATCGCGGATGACCCGCGCCTCGCGCGTCCCGAGCAGCGGCAGGCAGGAGATCAGGAACAGGAACGCCGCAACGTCGAACGCGGCCATCGCGGCGAGCGCCCAGCGGTGAAGCAGGCTCGCCGCCACCGGGAATGCCGATCAGCAGCATCGCCAGGAACGCGAGGAAGCGCGGCGGCGCGATTTTGTTGCCGATGCTCAGCCTTGTCGCCATGAGGCTGGAGCGTAACGAAAGCGCGTCGCGCGTCCAGTGAAAGGAAATTCATGCCCTGGGTCTGGCTGGTCGTCGGCGGCCTGTTCGAAGTCGGCTTCACCACGTCGCTGCGATTTGTGGACGGCTTTCGAAACCTGCCGTGGACGCTCGCTTTCCTCGCCTCGGTCGCGGTCAGCATGGTCTTGCTCGAAGTCGCCTCCCGCTCGATCCCGATGGGCACCGCTTATGCCGTCTGGGGCGGGATCGGCGCGGTCGGCACGGTCGCCGTCGGCATCCTCTGGTTCCACGAACCGTCGAGCATCGTGCGGATCCTGCTGATCCTGGCCATCGTCGCCGCGATCGCCGCGCTGCGGCTCACGGCATGACGCGGTTTGTGCTGGCGATGATGGCGCTGCTCTCGCTCGCCAGCGCCGCTTCAGCGCAGGCTCCGCTTCCGTTCGTTCTCAAGCAGGTTGGACCTGGCGTTTTCGCGGCGATCGACGGGCCGGAGCACAAGGCAGGCTCCAACGCCGGCTTCGTGGTCGGCGACGACGGCGTGCTGGTCGTCGACGCCTTCTTCAACCAGGAAGCCGCTCGCGCGCTCGTCAGCGAGATCCGCCGGCTGACGCCCAAGCCGATCCGCTACGTCGTCAACACCCACTACCACGCCGACCACACCGGCGGAGACCAGGTGCTGCGCGACGCGGGCGCGATCATCATCGCCCATCGCAACGTGCGCGGCTGGGTGCGGACCAACAACATCAATCTGTTCGGCGACCGCATCACGCCGGAGCTCAAGGCGCGGATTGAAGCGCTGCCGCTGCCCGATCTCGTTACCGACAAAGACCTCATCGTGTGGCTCGGATCACGCAAGGTCGTGGTGCGGACGGTGCTCGGCCATACCGGCGGCGATTTCACCATCTTCGTCCCCGACTGCGAAGGTGTTGTTCACTGGCGACATGCTGTGGCGCAAGATCGCGCCCAATCTGATCGACGGCTCGGTCAGCGAGTGGACCGGCGACCGACGCCGGCTTCCTGGCCATGCCCGATGCCCGGCGCATCGTCTTCGTGCCGGGCCATGGCGATGTCGCCGACCTCAACGACGTGGAGGAGTTCCGCGGCTATCTTCTCGATCTCAGCGGCCTGGTGGCGGCGGGCCGCAAGTCCGGACTCAAGAATGAGGCGCTGGTGCAGCAGGTCGCGCCGAAGCTGAAGGCAAAGCATCCGGACTGGACATATCAGCGATCGCGCCGCGGCGGCGGAGGTCCGCTACATGGATCAGGAGCTGGCGGGCACGAAGCGCCGGCCTGTTCCCATGCCGGATTGAAAAGGAAGCCGAGCGATGGCGATTTCCTTCTACGACGCTGCCCAAGTGGAGGAGCTGCTCGACTATCCTGGCTGCATCGAGGCCATGCGACAGGCAATGATCGCGCTGTCGACGGGCGAGCGGCTGCAGCCGCTGCGGCAGATATTCACGGTCGGCAAGGACCAGATGTTCGGGACCATGCCCGGGGAGCTTGCGGCCCTTTCGATCGTTTGGGGCCAAGCTGGTCAGCGTCTTCGGCGATCCGGATCGGCCCGGACGGTCGCGCCATCAGGGCGTGGTGGTCGTTTATGATGGGCAAGACGGGGGCCGTCAGCTGCATCGCCGATGCCGAGCCAGTGACCAAGATCCGCACCGGCTTGCGCGACCGCCGTCGCCACTGATGCGCTTGCCCGCGCCGACGCCGAGGTCCTCGCCGTTTTCGGAACCGGCGTCCAGGCCGAGGCGCACCTGCGCGCTTTGCCCCTGGTGCGGCCATTTCGGGAAATCCTGATTTGGGGACGAGCGGCCGCAAAGGACGCGCGCATTCGCCCGGCAGATGAGCGCGTTGCTGGGCCGAGCGATCACTGTCGTATCGGACGGCCAGGAAGCCGCTGCCCGCGCCGACGTGATCTGCACCGTGACTTCATCGGCCGAGCCCATCCTGTTGAGCGACTGGGTCAGGCCGGGAACGCACATCAACCTCGTCGGCTCGAGTTATCTTGGGCCCGGTCGAGGTGGACTCGGCCCTTGTCGCGAGGGCGCGCTACATCGCCGACTATCGTCCCGGCGTACTTGCCCAGGCCGCCGAACTGGCGGTCGCGCGTGAGGCAGGGTTGATCGACGATACGCATGTGATCGGTGAAATTGGCGACGTGCTCGCCGGTCGCGTTCGCGGCCGCGAAGACGACAGCCAGGTCACGATTTACAAGTCACTCGGTCACGTTGCGCAGGATCTCGCGGCGACCGCCTACTTGCACCGGCGTCGGCTCTAGCGCCGCGCCGGCCTGTAGCAGCGGGGCGATCTCGGGGCTTTCTTCGATCGAGCGGTAGAATTTCGGCGTCGGGAACGGGCCGCGCGCCTGCTCATAGGCGAAGCCTAGATTGAGCAGCAGGGCCTCCGACCATTTGGGCCCGATGAAGCTCAGGCCGACCGGCAGGCCCTTCACCAGGCCCATCGGCACGGTGAGATGCGGATAGCCGGCAACTGCCGCGAGCCCGCCCGCGCCGCCGCCAGCGCTCTGGTCGCCGTTGACCGCATCGATCTTCCACGCCGGCGGCATCGTCGGGCCGACCAGCGCGACGACCCGATTGTCCTTGAGCAGCTTGTCGATACCCATCGGGCCCGCAGCCTGGAATGCCGGCGGCCTTGGCCTTCCTGTACGCCGGATCGGCAAGGCCCTTGGTTTTCTCGGCCTGTTCGAACAGTTCCTGCCCGAACAGCGCCAACTCCTGCTTCTCATGCGCGTTGTCGAAGGCGATCAGGTCGGCAAGGCTGCGCACGCCGATCGGCGCCGGACTGCTCTTCAGATAGTGCGCCATGTCGGCCTTGAGCTCGGTCAGCAGGATCGGCAGCTCGTTCTTGTTGATGACGCTGCGGTCGAACTTCTTGATGTCGACCAGGATCGCGCCCTTCTCGCGGAGCACCGCCAGCGCCGTTTCGAATGCGGTGTCCGTGCCGAAGCCGGTGGCGAAGCGCATCACGCCGATCCGCTTGCCCTTGAGCGAATTGGCATCGAGCCCGGCGGCATAGTCGCGCTTGTGCTTGTCGGCTTCGCGCGGTCGCCGGGTCGGCCGGATCGCTGCCGGCGATGACGGTCAGCAACTCGGCGGCTTCGCGCACCGTCGCGGTCATCGGCCCGGCGCGTGTCCTGGGTGTGGCTGATCGGCACGACATGGGTCCGGCTGACCAGCCCGACGGTCGGCTTCAGGCCGACGATACCGTTGATGGAGGCGGGGCAGGTGACCGAGCCGTCGGTCTCGGTGCCGATCGCGAACCGGACCAGGCCGGCGGCGACGGCCGCGCCGCGACCCGCTCGAGGATCCGCAGGCGTCGCGGTCGAGCGCCCAGGGATTGTGAGACCACGCCGCCGACCGCGCTCCAGCCGGAAATCGAGTTGTTGGAGCGGATGTTCGCCCATTCCGAAAGGTTGGTCTTGCCGACGATCACCGCGCCCGCCGCGCGCAGCCGCGCGACCAGCGGGGCATCGCGGTTGGTGACATTGTTCGCGAGCGCGAGGCTGCCCGGCCGTCGTCGGCAGCGGGCCCGCGCTCTCGATATTGTCCTTGATCAGCACTGGCTGGCCGGCGAGCGGGCCGCGCAGGCCGCCGGCGTCCACCCGCCTCGCCTGGTCGATCGCGGTCGGGTCGACGGCGATGACCGAGTGAAGCTGCGGATCGATTCGGGCGATCCGCTCGAGCGTCGGTGCGGACATTGGTCTCCGCCGGGGGCGCGGCGGTCGCCGCGCGTCGCCGACAGTAATGACAACAGGAACAGACTACGCATCGCACTCCCCCATCACTTCGGTCAGCGAGGGGCGAGCAGCGCGTCGAGCGTTCCCATGCCCGTTCCGACCTTCTGCAAGCCGCGGATAGCGCAAGCCGCCGTGCCAATCGAGCGTGACGGTGCGGTAGACGTCGCCGTCGTGGATCAGCAGCTGCGGCGCGCGGCCAGTGCCGGCGGCGGCCTTGATCGCCTCCTTCAGCGCATCGGCATCGAAGTCGCGGCCGTTCACCGCGAGATCTGCGAGCCGATCGTCAGGCCGGCGTTGAAGGCCGGGCTGTCCCACAGCACACTCGAGATCTTGCCGTCATTGCCGACGACGAACCCGCCCGAATAGGTAAGGTCGTTGTTCTTGCCGGATTTCTCGCCGCTCTTGATCCACTTGGTCGGCTCGGCGGTGTAGACCAGCTTGTAGCCACCCTCGTTGATGCCCTCGAGCGGCGGGGTCTGCGGCGATGTCGTAGACGTGCGCTGGAGATAGCCGCGCCAGTCGTAGGGCTGGACCCGGTTGAGCGTCGCGACGACATCGTCGAGGGTGTAGGTGAGCTCGCCATAATCGCGGTCGCGCATGCCGTAGAAGGCCTTGCGCGAAATCGTCGATCGAGCGCTTGCCGCCCGACTGGTTGCGGATGATCCGGTCGACGTCGATCCAGATCAGCTGGCCCTCGCTGTAATAATCCTCGCTCCGCTGCCAGCTGCGCCACGGCTGCGGCGCGCGACTGGCGATGACCGGATCGTTGGTGGTGTCGACCAGCGGCCGCCAGGCGCGGCCCGGCGTGCCAGTGCTGTAGCTGGCGGCAGTCGCCGCGATCGCGTCGAGCGTGTCCTGCTTGCGACAGCATCCCGACCGCGCGCCGAGCACATAGCCCCAGAATTGGGTCTGCCCTTCATAGACCCACAGCAGCGAACCCTCCATCGGCACGGTGTTGTAGTCGGGCGTCCACAGGTCGGCCGGACGGCGGTACTTGCCGTCCCAGCTGTGGCTATATTCATGTGGCAGCAGGTTGCGGTCGCGAAGCTTGTTCTCCCACTCGGTGAAATAGCCGCGCTTCACGCCATCCTCGGAGCTGCGATGATGTTCGAGCCCGTTGCCGCCGAGATTGTTCGAGATCGTCAGCAGGAAATTGTAATGGTCATAATGCTGCGCGCCGAAGTTTTTCACCGCCTGCTCGACCAGCCGCTTGTGCGCGGCGATTTGCTCGGGCGTTGCCGCGAGTTCGGCCGGCGTTGTCGCCGATCACGTCGAGCGTGACCTCGCGGGCTGAGCGGGATCGCGGTGATAGTGGCGCCGGCGATCAGCGGTGAATCGACCAGGATTTCGTAGCTGGTCGTCGGATAGTCGATCTTGCCGCCAGCTCTGGCTGCTCGGCCGAAGCGCGGTCGCGACCTTCCAGCCTGCCGGGACGATGACTGAAGCCTGGACCGGGATCTGCCGGACGAAATAGCCCGCCGGATACATCGACAGCGAGAGACACTGGATGCTCGACATTTCGGGCGTCATCACCGTCCGGCCCTGGTTGTCGGCGTCGGCGAAAGGTACTGGAATTCGACGTCAACCGACGCCACGCCTTGCGGAACCGAGACATGGAAGGCGTAGACGTCGATCGGATCGCGCATCCACTTGAGCGGCTGGCCGTTCGCGCTGAACTTGATCCCGGCGACATTCTTGATTTCATCGCGTGGGCTGTGCCCGCCCGGCACCCATTTCGGATAAAGCAGGACGAGATCGCCGGCGCTGGTGACCGGAACGCGTTCGCGGACCCGGAAGATTCCGCGCGCGACGTCGGTCGCATCGACCGTCAGCTTGACCGTCCCGGGAAACGGAATGTCGCGCGCGGCCGGCACTCGGTCGAGCCTGGCGATGGGTTCCGGCTTGCTGTTAAGCGGGGGGACCAGCTGCGCGGCGGCGGCGCCGGTCAGGCAGGAGGAAAGGACCAAGGCCAGCGCGGCTCGGCGCATCCGCGGAACTCCTTGAAATCGAAGGCTAACGAAAGTTGAGGATCGATCTACCGGCAAATGCGCGTTCGGCCAGTGCCTTTTGTCGGAGTCGAGTCGGCACTTTGTCGAAGGCACTGCATTGTCAGCGCCGTTCAGCGCGCGAGCTAGCGGGGTCGATGACCTATCGTTCGTATTCCTGCTACAGCGCCGCTCTGCTCGTTCCGATTGCTCCTGCCATCGCTACAGCAAGCGCAGGCTGTCGCGCCGCCGGCAGCGCCGCCGCCGGCAACTCCGCCGCCAGCCGCGCCGGCCGACTCCGCAGCCGGCGATGATTACGGCGACGAGGAGCAGATCGTCATCACCGGCGCGCGAGCCGCGCGGCTCGGTGGTCGGCGACATTCCGCCCGAGAACACGCTCGACGCGCGCGATGTCCGGGCGACGGGCGCGACCAACATCACCGAGTTGCTCGACGCGCTCGCGCCCCAGATCGGCAGCGCGCGGGGCCGCGGCGGCGAGGCGCCGGTGCTGCTGCTCAACGGCCAGCGCATTTCCGGCTTCCGCGAGCTTCGCGACATCCCGACCGAGGCGATCCAGCGGGTCGAGATCATGCCCGAGGAGGTCGCGCTCAAATACGGCTATCGTGCCGACCAGAAGGTCGTGAACATCGTCCTTCGCCAGCGCTTCCGTTCGACCATCGCGCAAGTCGGCGCGGGCACGGCCACCGATGGCGGCTATGCCAACGGCAACGTCGACCTCACCCGGCTGCTGATCCAGCGCAATGGCCGGACCAGTTCAATCTCCACGCCGAAGGCAACGCATGCTGACCGAAAATGAGCGCGACATCCTGCTCGACTCGCTGCCGGCCGGCGGCACGACGGAGCAAGAGCTCGCGGCGCGCTCGCTGGTCGGAACCAGGCGCGACATCCGCGGCTCGGCGACGTCAACCGCCAATCTTCGGCAACGTCTCGGCGACCCTGAACACCGAGCTCGAGCATAGCGACGGCCACTCGCTGATCGGGCTTGTCCGAGACCTGCTCGAGCCGCTCGCCCGCAACACCAGCAGCAATAGCGCGCACGCCGGCGGTGATGCTCAACGGGGACAAGGTCGCAGTGGCAGTGGAACGTCACCGGCAACGCCGACCTCGATCGCGACACCACCTGACCGACCGCGACGATGCCGTTCCCGATCGACCGCGCGCGCGAGACGACGCGCCTCGGGCGACTCAACGGCGACCGCCAACGGCAATCTGTTCAAGCTGCCCGCAGGCAACGCCAGGACCACGCTGACGCTCGGCGGGAGCACCGTGCATCTCGACAGCAGCCGGCGGCGCGGGCGTCGGTAACTCCACTTCGCTCGGCGCGGACCAGCGGCGAGGCCGCGATCAACCTCGACTTGCCGATCTCGCGCCGCGGTCGCGAGTTCAGCGCGCTCGGCAACTTCACGCTCAACGCCAATGCCGAGGTCGATCAGCTCTCGGATTTCGGCACGCTGACGACGATCGGCGCGGGCGCGAATTGGTCGCCGGTCGATCGGCTCAATCTTCATCGGCAGCTGGACCCGCGAGGAAGGCCCGCCGACCATCCAGCAGCTTGGCGACCCGGTCCTCGAGACGCCGAACTCGCGCATCTTCGACTTCACCACCGGTCAGACGGTGCTCGTGACCGCGACCACGGGTGGCAATCCTGACCTTCAGGCCGACCGGCGCAACGTCTGGAAGTTCGGCACCAACTGGCAGCCGCTCAAGAATACCGACCTGCGCTTGCGCGCGGATTATGTTCACCAGACGATCGACCGGCCAATTTCCAACATCTACAGTCACATCGGCGATCGAAGCCGCCTTCCCGTCGCGTTTCACGCGCGATGAAGATGGCAATCTGGTAGCGTCGATCTGACGCCGATCGATTTCGACAGCGCGCGCAAGGACACGCTCCGGCTCGGCTTCGACTTCAGCAAGCCGCTGAAATCGCGGCGCCCGTCGCAGGCCGTGATCGACCAGCTTCGCGCCCAGTTCGGCTTCGGCGGCCGGCGAGCGGGCCAGGTGGGACTGCAGGTGCCGGCGGTCCGCCGCCCGGTCCGCGACCTGAAGGCGCTGGCGGGGGCCGCGGCGGCCGTGGCGGGGGAGGCGGCGGCTTCTTTGGCGGCGGCGGCGGCAACAGTCGCGGGCGCCTGCAATTCTCGCTGACCGACACCATCACATTCGTCGACAAGGTGGTGATCGCACCTGGCCTGGGCCTCGATTATCTTCATGGCGATGCCAGCGGCGCGTCGGGCGGGACGCCCCGCCACAACGTCCAGGCGCAAGCGGGTTATTTCAACAACGGCATCGGCGCCCGGATCATCGGCAATTACCGCAGCGGAACGTCGGTGAATGCGCTCAATGGCGATGACCTTCGTTTCTCGTCGCTGGCGACCTTCGACCTGCGGTTGTTCGCTAACCCAGGCGACATTCCCGAAGTCGCGGTCAAGCATCCCTGGCTGCGCGGTACACAGGTCCGGTTCGAGGTGGACAACGTCTTCAACAGCCGGCCCCAGGTGCGCGACGCGGCGGGCGGCGTGCCGAACAATTATCAGCCCGGCCTGCTCGATCCCCTCGGCCGGACCGTGATGATCAGCTTCCGCAAGCTCTTCCTGCCGTCGCCCGCCACGATCCGGCAAATGTTCCAGCGCGAACGGCAGCAGCAACAGCAACCGGCCACTCCGGCATCGCCGCCGCCGGCCCCGCCGACGACTGGCTGATTCCGCTAATCGGAAATTTGTGCTTTAGCGCGCGGCAATGACGCCAGTTCAGCCCGTCCGGGGCACGCAAAGCCTGCTTGGAGAAGATGCCGATCGCCTCGCCGCGGTGATCGCGGCATTCGACAAGGTGCGCCGTTTGTACGGCTTCAAGCGGGTCGAAGTGCCGACCATCGAGCATACGGCCGTCTTTGCCCGAACCATCGGCGAGACCACCGACGTCGTCTCGAAGGAGATGTATTCGTTCGAGGATCGCGGCGGCGAGGGAATCACGCTGCGCCCCGAGTTCACCGCCGGCATCTGCCGCGCCTACCTTAGCGAAGGCTGGCAGCAGCATGCCCCGATCAAGGTCGCCGCCTCGGGCTCGGCCTTCCGCTACGAGCGACCGCAGAAGGGCCGCTTCCGCGAGTTCCACCAGCTCGACGCCGAGATCATCGGCGCCGGCGAGCCCCAGGCCGATGTCGAGCTGCTCGCCTTTGCCGACCAGCTGCTGAAGGAACTCGGCATCGACGGCACCATCCTGAAGCTGAATACGCTCGGCGATCCGGAAACCCGGGCCGGGTGGCGCGCTGCGCTGCACGAGCATTTTCGCGGCCATGCGTCGGCCTTGAGCGACGACAGTCAAACCCGGCTTGAGCGCAACCCCCTGCGCATTCTCGACAGCAAGGCGCACCAGGACTGGCCGATCGTCGACAGCGCGCCTGCCATCGACGAGTTCCTCACGCCGGAAGCGGCCGACTTCTTCGGGAAAGTCACCGCCGGCCTCGACGCCGCCGGGATCGCGTGGGAACGCGCGCCACGGCTGGTGCGCGGCCTCGATTATTACCGCCACACCGCGTTCGAGTTCATCACCGACCGGCTCGGCGCGCAGGGCACCGTGCTCGCCGGCGGCCGCTATGACGGGCTGATTGAATCGCTAGGTGGTCCGCATACACCTGCGGTCGGTTGGGCGGCCGGGATTGAGCGTCTGGCGATGATGATCGGCGCGCCGTCGGTTGAAAAACTCAATGTAAGCGTAATTCCCGAATCCATTGATGTGAATGAGATAGCAACAACGATCCTCGCGACCCTCCGTAAGAACGGGCTAAGCGCGGACATGGCTTTTCGCGGAAACGCAAAAAAGCGCTTCGAACTGGCTGCTAAGGCGAGGGCCGATGGGCGGATCGTGATTAGTGCCCCTCGATCAACAACAGAAGGGGGGCGGAACGTCGGGATTTCTATCCGCGCCAATCAGGAACACGAAGCTGGGGATGCGCTGGTTCTACGCGTTCTCGATGCGCTAAGACGGAGGTTAAGTATTGATAGCCATTTGTCGCAGCCATCGGGCAGCCAATTTGATGCTGTGATTCGGTTACCGGACGAATGAGCTCCATTTCCTCCGAACGCATTGCCTCGATCGAGGCGCGCAAAAATGAGCTTCAGCAGGCGATGTCGCGCGGCGATCTCGCGACCGAAGAATTCGTGAAGCTGTCGAAAGACTATGCGGCGATCGAGCCGGTTGCCGCCGCTGCCCGCGAAGTCCGGCGCTTGCGGGCCGAGCTCGAAGTGCTGAACGGCATGGTGGCCGATCCGACCGCAGAGGCGGAGCTCAAGGAAATGGCGGCGATGGAGGCGGAGGAAATTCGCCACAAATTGCCGGTCGCCGAGCGTGAGTTGGCGCTCAAGCTCCTGCCGCGCGACGCCGCGGATGACCGCGCGGCGATGCTCGAAGTCCGCGCCGGGACGGGCGGCGATGAAGCGGCGTTGTTCGCCGGTGACTTGCTCCGCATGTACCAGCGCTACGCCGACCTCCAGGGCTGGCGGTTCGAGCTGATCTCGGCCAGCCAGCCCGAGCTCGGCGGCTATAAGGAAGCGGTCGCCTCGATCAGCGGCCCGGGCGTATTCGCGCGGCTCAAGTTCGAAAGCGGAGTCCATCGCGTCCAGCGCGTTCCTGCCACCGAGAGCGGCGGCCGCATCCACACCTCGGCGGCGACCGTCGCTGTGCTGCCCGAGGCGGAGGATGTCGATGTCCAGATTAACGACAACGACCTGCGCATCGACGTCTATCGCTCGTCGGGTCCCGGCGGGCAGTCCGTCAACACGACCGACAGCGCGGTCCGGATCACCCACCTGCCGAGCGGCCTTGTCGTCATCCAGCAGGACGAGAAGTCTCAGCACAAGAATAAGGCGAAGGCCTTGAAGGTGCTTCGTACGCGCCTGTTCGAACTCGAGCGCGAGCGGCTCGCCAGCGAGCGGGCCGGCGCGCGCAAATCGATGGTCGGCTCGGGCGACCGCTCGGAGCGCATCCGCACCTACAACTTCCCGCAGGGCCGAATTACCGACCACCGCATCAATCTCACCAAGCACAATCTTCCCGAAGTGCTGCAGGGCGAGGGCCTGACGGACATCATCGACGCGCTGGTCGCCGAGGATGAGGCGGAGCGGCTCGCGGGCCTGGAAGAGGCGTGAAGTCGATCAATCGCGCGCTCGCGGACGCGGCGCGCAAACTCTCGGCCAGCAGCGATACTTCGCGCCTCGATGCCGAGCTGCTGATGGCCGAAGCGCTGCATATCGATCGCGACAAGCTGTTGCTGTCCCCCCCGGACCGGCCGGTGCCCGACAGTTTCTGGACGATGATTGAGCGGCGGGGGAAAGGCGAGCCGGTTGCCTACATCACCGGGCGCCGCGCATTCTGGAACATCGACCTCCACGTCGGCCCCGGCGTGCTCGTCCCCCGGCCAGATTCCGAGGTGTTGATCGCATCCGCAATCGAGCATTTCGACGGCAAGGCGGCGCCGCAACGAATCCTCGACCTCGGCACTGGCCCAGGAACCCTGCTGCTCGCCGCGCTCGACGTCTGGCCCGACGCGACGGGCATCGGGATCGACAGCTCCCGCCGCGCCTTATCCTACGCGTCCGCCAATGCCCGTCGCCTCGGCTTCGAAACGCGGCTCAAGTTCAAGATCGGCGATTGGGCCCAGGGGATCAGGGAGTGCTTCGACCTCATCCTCTGCAATCCGCCCTATGTCGCCGACGGCGCCGAGCTTGGCCCCGGGGTCCGGGAATATGAGCCGGACGAGGCGCTGTTCGCCGGCGAAAGCGGGCTCGATGCTTATGCGGAGTTGGCGCCCCAGCTGCCGCGACTGCTCGACAAGCGCGGGCTTGCGGCCGTCGAAATCGGCCACGACCAGGCGCAGCCGACGGTCGAGCTTCTGGCCTGCGGCGGACTCGGCGCGCGGGTGGTCAACGACCTCGCCGACCGGCCGCGTGCCTTGCTGCTAAGCTGGAATTAACCGGCCGTTGGTCGAATTAGCTTGGCATCGGTGGCCGGGCACACTACATCGGTGGTCTGGGCCGGGCCCGCTCCAGATCAACTGACGAGCGCTCCTGTCCCAACCCCGACACAATCGGCCGTTTGCTTCGCGCCTTGCGCCAAGTCCGGAACGAGAAGGTCAGAGCTGGCGCCAAGGCTATCCGCCCGGCGCATCTCTGTCCCGTCGAGGCGAAGGGGCTAAAAAATCACTGCGTAAGGACGTAGGCATTTGATCAATAATCGTCAGGGCGGCCGCCGGCGCGGCCGCGGTGGGCAAGGACAGCGCGACCAGCATCGCGCCGCCGGACAGCCGGGGAACCGGCAGGACAATCGCCAGCGCGGCAACGCCGCCCAGTTGCTCGAAAAATACAAGAGCATGGCCCGTGACTTCGCAGCTCGCGGGCGATCGGGTGCAAACCGAATATTATCTTCAGTATGCGGATCATTATTTCCGCCTGCTGAGCGAAAGTCGCGCTCGCTTCGAAGAGCAGAATCCGCGTCGCCAGCGCGATGACGAGATGGACGAGGACGAGGGCGACGAGGAACTGATGGAGGCCGAAGAGGCCGCGTCGGAGGAACCGCTCCAACGCCAGGAGCGCAACGAACGCTTTACCCGGGAGCGCCGCCCGCAGCGTGCGGAACGGGGCGGACGCGACAATGGCGATTCCGACAATGCGCCGGTCAACGGCGGTGGCGAAACCATCCCGTTCGACGTGCTTCCGCCGGCAATCGGCCGTGACGAAAGCGACACTGCCGAAGTTGCGGACGAAGAACCGCGCCGCCCTCGGCGCCGCGCACGGACAGCGCGTCCGGCCGAAGGCGACGACGAGGTCGCTCCGGCCGCCTAGTCGCTCAAGCTAGACTTCGCCGTCGACCGAGCGCGGACGGTGATTCGCGTCGAGCGCGACGAAGGTGAACACACCTTCGGTGACCTTGACCTCTGTCGCGCCGAGGTCGCGATTCGCGACGACTTCGATCCGGACCGCCATCGACGTGCGGCCGACATGCTCGACGCTCGCGTAGACCGAAATCACGTCGCGCAAATGGATCGGCGCGAGGAACTCCATCGCCTGGATCGCGACCGTCGCCACCGGGCCCTTCGCCCGCCGCGAGGCGACGATGCCCGCCGCGATGTCCATCTGGCTCAACACCCACCCACCGAAAATGTGGCCGTTGGCGTTGATGTCGGTCGGGCCCGGGACGACGCGCAGGATCGGTGCCCGCTCGAGATCGGTCATTCCTTGTCTTCCTCTTTATGACGTGGAGCCGCCGCCTCATCGTGGCCGCTCGAATTGCTGATGAAGACAAGGGTCATGAGCCCGGTCCCAACCAGCACCGTCAGGCCCACGCCTAGTGCCGTCGCGATGATCAGGCTGGCGTGAACTTCGCCGGCGCCGCGCGTGACCAGGACGACCGCAATCCCGGCGATCACGACCGACAGCAGCGCGAGCAGGCGGAAGATCCGCCAGAAGCGGCGACGCATCGAATGGCGAGGGCTCGGAATGGGGTCTGGTTGCGGCATTGAGCTTCCCTTTGGCCGCGCGAAGTGGGACTATCAAGGTGACAAACCGCGAGTCACGGGAGCTGCCGAATGACGATCGCCTCAGTGCTCCAGGGAAAAGGGAGCGCCGTCGAAACAGTCACTGTTGACGACACCGTCTTCGACGCCGTCCGACGGCTGGGGGAGAAGCGGATCGGGGCACTGCCGGTGATCGATGCCGGGCGCATCGCCGGAATCATGTCGGAACGCGACGTCATCTATTGCCTGCGCGAGCACGGGCCCGAGGTTCTCGACTGGCCGGTCAGCCGGGTCATGAGCTCGCCCGCCATCACCGCCGATTCCCAGACCGAGGTCCTTCACGCTCTCGGCCTCATGACCCAGCGGCGTATTCGCCATTTGCCGGTGGTTGATCAGGGCCAGCTGCGCGGCATCGTGTCGATCGGCGACCTCGTGAAATACCGGATGGACCGCATCGAAGCCGAAGCCGACGCGATGCGCGCCTACATCCAGAGCGCCTAGCTCTTCGCCGGCGGCAAGATGGCAGCGATTGCACTCGCGACGAGCGCCGGGACGATGGTCAGCACGTTTAGTCCATAGAGCGGCAGTGCGATCAGCAGCCCGCGCGCCGTACCGGCCCACAAGGCGTCGACCAGCGATGGGCTAAGCATCGCCGAGCTCGTAGCGAATTGAATAAGGCGAAGCGATCAAGGTCGCCGCGAGCAAGATCAGCACGCGCAGTTTGAGGTCGTTGTCGCGGAACGCTCGCCAGGTCAGCACAATCGCCAGCAGGACGAACAATCCATCGAGGATCTTGGGCCAGCCCAGGACCTTCAGCGCCATCATTGGCGATGCCCCGAGCACGTCCAGTCCGTAGCCCGAAACGATGGCCGGGTGCCGGGCGATCATCCGCGCCCAATCCGGCCACAGGAACAGGCCGAAGGGCAGCGACAGGAGGAGCATTCCGCCAAGGCCCGCAAAGCCGCCGCCGATCGCTTTCCAGTGCCGCCCCGCAATGACGGCAATCGGAATCATGATCGCGAACTGCGGCTTGATCCCTGCGGCAATTCCGAGCAGCAGGCCGGCCACGAAAGGCCGCGAGCGCAGGAGAATAACGCCCCAGATCAACAAGGCCCCGATCCACAACGTCGTCTGGCCCAACACCAGCGCCAGGATCATTTGCGGCGCGATCAAAGCAGTCGGAAAGTGTGAGGTGATCTGCCGTGCCGCGCTCCAGAAGGCCGCGAGGGACAACAGGGTCCACAGCCAGAACGCGGGCCAGAATGGCAGCAAGCCGAACGGGGCGAGCAGCGGCAACGACGATGGCGGGTAAGGGAATGGCAGCGGCCCGACCGGCGGGCGCAGGCTCATCTGCAGTGCCGTCGTGGCCGCAACGTCATAAGCGTGGTGAGGATCGGTGACCGCCAGACGGGCTCCCGCCCACAGCATCGTGAAGTCGGGCGTGATCGGCCAGTTGCGCAAACGCGGGACGAGCAAGGCGATGCTGATCGCCACGAGGAGCGCCGACGCGGCGATGGGCACGATTCGGCGCAAGCTCGTCGATGATTCAGCGCTGGTGCCCATCGTCCCCTCCACGAGCGGGCTTAGCATATGGCGCTCGAGCGGGAAGCTGCCTGTCGATACAGCCCCGGCTTGCACGTTCGGATCTCGCCGAGTGTTACTCACGGCCCGGAAAAACTCGCCAGCTCAATTGCTTAGACACTTGTAAGTTGTCGATCGCCACCCATCTTCAGATGAGGCGAGGGGGAGCCATCGGCTTCCGGTTGGCGAAAATCGGGTTGCGACAGATTTGCAAATTACCCGGTTGACGGCTTCGGAAGCCACCCATATATGGCCCCTCACAGCGACGGACGCGGCCTCGACGAGGTCTCGCGTTCGTTTCGTGCCTCTTCTTGGTCGGTACAACCGATGCCCGGAACCAATCGAACCGGGGGAGGAAGCGCGTCGGCTCTTTGACATTGTTGGTTTAGATGAAGGGACATGTGGGCGGCGGCCCGGTCACCGATAACCTCTGGGTATCGGCGGATCGGTCAAATATAAGCCGTTCCTTATGGATCCTGGCGAAGCTTTGGCTTCGTTGGGAGCTCATATGTCTCAAAAACGCAAACACACCAGATTGTGATTTTTTGTGCAGGAACGGCTCCCGGAGATGCCGGTTCGGCTGGGTTATTCCACCCGGTCGGATCGTACATCAACTTGAGAGTTTGATTCTGGCTCAGAACGAACGCTGGCGGCATGCCTAACACATGCAAGTCGAACGAAGCCTTCGGGCTTAGTGGCGCACGGGTGCGTAACGCGTGGGAATCTGCCCTTGGGTCTGGAATAACAGTTAGAAATGACTGCTAATACCGGATGATGACTTCGGTCCAAAGATTTATCGCCCAGGGATGAGCCCGCGTAGGATTAGCTAGTTGGTGAGGTAAAAGCTCACCAAGGCGACGATCCTTAGCTGGTCTGAGAGGATGATCAGCCACACTGGGACTGAGACACGGCCCAAACTCCTACGGGAGGCAGCAGTGGGGAATATTGGACAATGGGCGAAAGCCTGATCCAGCAATGCCGCGTGAGTGATGAAGGCCTTAGGGTTGTAAAGCTCTTTTACCCGGGATGATAATGACAGTACCGGGAGAATAAGCCCCGGCTAACTCCGTGCCAGCAGCCGCGGTAATACGGAGGGGGCTAGCGTTGTTCGGAATTACTGGGCGTAAAGCGCACGTAGGCGGCTTTGTAAGTTAGAGGTGAAAGCCCGGGGCTCAACTCCGGAATTGCCTTTAAGACTGCATCGCTAGAATTGTGGAGAGGTAAGTGGAATTCCGAGTGTAGAGGTGAAATTCGTAGATATTCGGAAGAACACCAGTGGCGAAGGCGACTTACTGGACACATATTGACGCTGAGGTGCGAAAGCGTGGGGAGCAAACAGGATTAGATACCCTGGTAGTCCACGCCGTAAACGATGATGACTAGCTGTCCGGGCACTTAGTGCTTGGGTGGCGCAGCTAACGCGTTAAGTCATCCGCCTGGGGAGTACGGCCGCAAGGTTAAAACTCAAAGAAATTGACGGGGGCCTGCACAAGCGGTGGAGCATGTGGTTTAATTCGAAGCAACGCGCAGAACCTTACCAGCGTTTGACATGGTAGGACGGCTTCCAGAGATGGATTCCTTCCCTTACGGGACCTACACACAGGTGCTGCATGGCTGTCGTCAGCTCGTGTCGTGAGATGTTGGGTTAAGTCCCGCAACGAGCGCAACCCTCGTCTTTAGTTGCCATCATTTAGTTGGGCACTCTAGAGAAACTGCCGGTGATAAGCCGGAGGAAGGTGGGGATGACGTCAAGTCCTCATGGCCCTTACACGCTGGGCTACACACGTGCTACAATGGCGGTGACAATGGGCAGCAAACTCGCGAGAGTGAGCAAATCCCAAAAAGCCGTCTCAGTTCGGATTGTT
>CAVVKB010000029.1:0-80457 GCA_963748685.1 uncultured Pseudomonadota bacterium
TGCTTCAGCGGGACCGCTGGCACCGTTCCTTCGTCCTGCTGGCGGCGGAATTCGGGCTTTCCTCCATAGTCGAACGCGCAACCCAGACGCTGGCGGCGAGCGCGGCACCGACGAAGAAGGGGATGCGCCAGCCCCAGGCGTCGAGGTTGGGCGGGCTGACCAGGCTGACCGTCAGGGCCGAAATGCCGACCGCGAGCAGCCCGCCGACTTCGCTCGCCGCGGAGGCGGACGAAGTGATCAGTCCGCGCCGCCGCACGGGCGATCCTTCGAGCAAATAAGCGACCACGCCGGTATATTCGCCGCCAACCGAAAACCCCATGACGCAGCGGAGAAGCAACAACAGCCAGCCCGCGGCGGGGCCGATCGCGGCGCGCGTCGGCAATAACGCCGTTGCCAACATCGCGGCGGTCATCAATGCGACCGACAGCAGCATCATGTGCCGTCGGCCGCGCCGGTCGCCGATATGGCTGAAGAAAATCGCGCCCAGCGGCCGCATCAGATAGGCGATCGCGAAGCCGCCGAGCGTCACCAGGAGCGAGCCCGATCCCCCGCCGTAAAATACCCGCGACAGGACGGTCGCGAAATAGAGGTACAAGGTGAAGTCGTACCATTCGACGATCGTCGAGAATGCAGCCACCGCCAGCGATCCAGGGGGCAGGATTTTCGGGTCGGAATTGCCCTGTTCCGCGTGATCTTGCATCGGCGCCATGCGCCTTGATGCACGTAGCGCTGACGGTGGCCAAGGGATGCAATGCCGAGAAGCTGCCTTGACGCAGCGACGATTGAAGTTCGCCCGCTGGAATTAGTTCACCTCGGAGCAGCCGAATTCAACCTAATGGTAACCATATCTACCTAGTGCTTCCCACAGAGGTCGCGCGTGGGAAGCATTGGCAGATTGTTGCGCAGTGGCGGTACATCCGCCCAGGAAGAGCTGCGCGCTCAACCTTCGCGCTCCGATGGCCTGCTCGCCGAGTTTGAGAGCAGCGGCAAAGGCTGGTTCTGGGAAACCACGCGCGATGGCACCTTGTCCTATATCAGCGAATGCGTCGCCGAGGCGCTGGGCCGCGAGGCGGGCGACCTCCTCGATCGCCCCTTCACCGACCTGATTTCCTCCGAGACCGCCGACGGCGGCGCAACATCGGAGCGGACGCTCGGCTTTTACCTGTCGTCGCATGTGGCGTTTCAAGACCTGATCGTCCGCGCCAAGACCAAGAGCGAGGTCTGGTGGTCCATCTCGGGCCGGCCGGTGCATAACGAGCTCGGTCACTTCTTCGGCTTTCGCGGCTTTGCCTCTGACCTCACCAAAATGCGGCAGTCGGAGGTGGAGCTCGATCGCCTTGCCCGCCAAGACTCGCTGACGGGGCTTCCCAACCGCGAAGTGCTTCGCCGGGCCCTCGATGATGCGCTGGTCGGCGCGGTTCGCCGGAAGCACCGCTGCTCGGTCTTCCTGCTCGATCTCGATCGCTTCAAGGCGGTCAACGATACGCTCGGCCACCCCGCCGGCGACACCTTGCTTCGCCTGGTGTCGCTTCGTCTTCGCGAGGTGATCGGCGAGGCCGGGCAAGTCGGGCGCCTCGGCGGCGACGAGTTTGAAGTGGTGTTGCCATCGACGTCGGACAAAACCGAGCTGTCTGGCCTCGCCCAGGGTATCATCGACAGCCTGTCGCGCCCTTACACGATCAACGGCACGGTCGTATCGATCGGGGCGTCGGTCGGCATCGTCACCTCCGATTATGATGACCGGACCTCCGATGACCTGATGCGGGACGCCGACCTCGCGCTCTACGCGGCCAAGGCGGGCGGCAAGGGCTGCTTCCGCTTCTTCGCCCCGGAAATGCACGAGGCAGCGCGCGATCGGCAGCTGATGGAGTCGGACCTTCGCGTTGCAATGGAGAAGAACCAGCTGTGGGTCGCGTTCCAGCCGAGCATCGATGCGACCACCGAAGCCGTGACCGGATTCGAGGCATTGGTCCGCTGGGACCACCCCGAGCGGGGCCCGATCAGCCCCGCCGAATTCATCCCGCTGGCCGAGGAGATTGGCCTGATCAACGAGATCGGCGAATGGGTGTTGCGGACGGCCTGCGCGGAAGCGGCGAAATGGCCGTCGCAAATCTCGGTTGCGGTCAATTTGTCACCCGTCCAGTTCAAGGTCCATTCGCTGCCGGCGACGATCCGGGCCATCCTCAGCGAGACCGATTTCCCGGCCAAGCGGCTCGAGCTCGAGATCACCGAGGGCGTGTTCCTCAGCAATGACGACCATGTCGACGAGATGATCAAAAGCCTGAAGGCGATCGGGCTCAAGCTCGCGCTCGACGACTTCGGCACCGGCTATTCAAGCTTGAGCTATTTGCTTCGGGTGCCGTTCGACAAGATCAAAGTCGATCGCTCCTTCGTCAGTGGCGCATCGGACCCCGAAAGCCGCAACGCGGCGCTGATCCGGGCGATGGTTGGGCTCGCCTCCGACCTCAAGATGGAGACGACCGCCGAAGGGGTCGAGACGCAGGACGAGCTGACGCTGGTCCGGAAGCTCGGCTGCTCGTTGGTCCAGGGCTATTTTTTCGGCAAGCCAATGCCCGCCGACGAAGCGCTGGAGCTGGCGAAGAAAGGGGCGACCGAACGGCCCGACGCCCATCTGACCCCGCGCGAGCCGCGAATCCGGATCATCCGCGCCACCTTGCTCCACTACCAAGGGCAGGTGCGCGGCGCCCGGCTCCGCAACATCTCGAGCGGCGGCGCGCTGGTCGAATGCCGCGAGCCGGTCGAGGTCGGCATTGACGTCGGGCTCGATTTTGCGGCCGGCGGCCTCATCCAGGGCACCGTCCGCTGGGCCAAGGGGACCCAGTTCGGCGTGCAGTTCAAGGACAAGTTCAACCTCAAGCTGCTGCAGCCCGCCAAGCCTGCTTCCAAGTCGGCGTCGGTGGTTCCCCATTATCGCAGCGGCGAAGGCCAGGAATGACCCGATCCGCCGCTGTCTGACAAAGCGGTAACGTGACATTCACGGGCCGGGCGGCAAAGGCGCGCCTATCGTGATGCGTGGATTTCGTCTCCTGCTCTGCCGACTCCTTGGCCACCGCCGCTCGGCGCGCGGCGTCTTTGTCGATCCGGTCGAGCGTCGCTGGCACAGCAGGTGCCGCCGCTGCGGAACCCCGATGCGCAAGCACGGCCTCCATGGCTGGGAAGTCGTCGAGGACCGGCCCTAGCTCGCGGGGGCAAGCACTTTCCGGTGGGGCACCTTGTGCCAGCCGGCGACTTCATAGCCGCGATCGAGCAGGCAGCCGGCCATCACCGACTGGATCGCTTTTTCCTTATGATGGCGCTTGATCTTGGCCATGCCGACGGCGCCGCCGATGATCGCGACCGGCATCAGCACCAGGGTTGCGCTCATCACCGCCACCCCGCCGTAGAGACCCGCGCTGGTCGCCGCGGCGGTACCGCCGATGGCCAGCGCGCCACCTGCTGCTGCTCCCGCACCGCCGGAGGCCAGCTTGCCCTTGGAATCGAGCTTGCCGGCGACATAGAGCTGCTGGCAGTCGGCATAAGCGGCATCGAATTTCGCCTGGTCGGTGGGCGCTATGCCAAGCGTCGGCGTGAATTCGCGTGGACGCGACGAGCAGGCTTCGAGAAGCAGGCTGACAGCGGCCACCACGACCAGTCGATCACGCATCATTGCTACTCCCCCATGGCGGCCATGACGCCGCCCGGATGCCATGCTCGGTCCGCCAGGCAAGCGAGTCAATTGCCAGATCGCGAACCTGCGGCGAGAAAAAGCGGTATGTTCGCCGCACTGACTGAAACCCTCGGAATGCTCGCGCAAGCGGCGGCGCGCGCCGCCGAGCCTTGGTGGATCATCGGCAGCACGGCGGTGGCTCTTCATGGCGGCGCCGTGGCGCGGGTGAAGGATGTCGACTTGATGATGTCGCCGGGTGATGCAGAAGAGTTCCTGCGACGCGTCGGAGTTCAGCCGCGGCGCGGTAGCGGCGACGAGCGGTTCCGGAGCGCGGTATTCGGTGTCTGGACCCAGCCGCCGCTCGCGGTCGAAGCGTTCGGCGGGTTTGAGCTCTTGAGTGGCGGCGCATGGCGGCCGGTGGCGCTCTCGACGCGGCAAGCGGTGACGGTCGGCGGGGCGCAATTGTTCGTTCCCTCGCGCGATGAGCTGGTGCGGTTGCTGAAGTCGTTTGGGCGACCCAAGGACCTGGAGCGGTCCCGGCTACTGGACTTCTGAGAGCACTCATTCCCCGAGCATGACATCGGCGAGGCTGTAGCAGTGGCTCGCCTGATAGGCGTTGCGGCCGCGGTTCAGGTGGGTGAGGTTGAAGTGGCGGATGGCGCGCAGGGCGTGGGGGTTGGCGAGGAAGTGGCGGATCGAGGCCGCGCCGCGCACCTTGGCGATGAGAATTGCCTTTCCGTTCCAGATTGAATGACTGATGTCCTCCGGGCGCTCGACGCAGGTTTCGAGCAAGGCATGGTCGAGATGATCCGGTTCGGTCGAGCCGTCGGCGGTGAAATCGGCAAGGTGGAGGATGATGCGGGCGCGGAGGCCGTCGCCGCTTCGACCGGGCTCAGGACAGGTATCGGGGAGGAGCGTGAACAGCTCCATCCAGCTTGCATTGACGCGGGTCAGCGGCTTGTCGTTGGTCGAGGGCAGGCAGGATACCGACCAGTAATAACGCTCGGTCATGCGCGGGACGGGGAGGCAGGTTTCGGCGTAGCTGCGGAGGATATCGAGCACGTCCTCGGCCTGCGGACGGCGCAGCAGCTTCTCGAAACGCGCGGCATATTTGAAGCGTTGTTCGAGCGATTGCTCGGCGCGCTCGGCGGCATCGGGCGGAGCGGTTCCGTGTTCCAGCCAGTCGCGCTGCCGATCATCGTCAAGGAATTGGCGCAGGCCCTTGGTCATGTCCTGGCTGTTGAAGGCAAGGCGCATCCGGGATCAAGCCCGGCGCTACGGGCAGCGTCTCGCGCAACATCTCGAACCATGCGTCGCGCAGCGTTTCGTCCTCGGCCAGCTCGGCGGCGCGGCCCGCCGCGGCGTGGGCATCGAGGATCGCCGTTTCCTCCGGCGTGCAGGCGCGCTTGTAGAATTCCTCGTCCTCCAGATCGTCATAAGCGTGGTTTTGGTAGCCGTCGAAAGCCGGCCGGCGGCGGAAAATCGGTCATCCAGATGTCGGTCTCAATCTCGTCGCGCCAGCAGCGGTCGGAGAGGTCGATGCCCTCGTCCTCGTCACCCTCACTGCTTGAATCCGGGGGTCCTTCCACTTCCTCCACTTTGTCACCCTGGCTCAGGCCAGGCCCGTCAATGAGCGCGAGGGCCCTGGCGACGCCCTCGTCGTCGCCGGTGCGGAGCGCGTCGATGGCGAAGGTCCAGTCGATCGATTGAGGGTTACAGGCGGGGGTCGGACGCGGCTGATAATTGAGGGTGACACGCTGGCCGATGGTGCTGACCGCCATGCCCATCTCGGCCAGGCGGTCGAGGCGGCGGAGGATGGCGAGGCCGAGGCGGTTGTCGAGCAGTGCCGCTCGCCGATCAGCTCGCCGTCCTTGTAGATCTGCTCGACATTGCCCTCCATCGAGCGGGCGAGCAGCGTGTCGGCGAGCCGTTCCCGCGCGATGCTCAGCGCCGCGTCCCAGGCGGCGGCGAAGACGGGGTTGCGGCGGCGCGCCGCATAAGCGCCGGAGATGCCCATGTTGGCGACGTCGCAAGCCTCGGCAACGACGGCGGTCTCGGCGAGGCTTTCGCAGAAGGTCGCCATTTTCTCGCCGGTCCAGCCGTCGTGGCGGAGTGTGGCGGGAGGAGGGGAGGGCGGTTGTGGTTCGGAGTGCTGCTGTTCCATGAACCATATTGGAACATAAGATGAGGGGTGTAGGAAAGCGGTTTGTGGCTAGCTGGCGGGCAGAACCTAACATCTGATTAGCCGTTGCGTTTCAGCTCACAGTCTTTGACACCAGACATTTCTGAAAGCTTCGTCGGCCAGTCATTCGCGCGATGCCTGAAGTTCGAGGTCCGGCTAAAGCGAGTTGCCGACAGTTTCAAGCGTTCGCCGCTTATGAAAACTTACAATCTTGGCAAGGGTGCATAGGTTTCAAATGCCGATATTGGATGTTAACAAGGTTGTTGCGGAAAACCGGGCCGCGGTGAATGAGCTCACCAAGATCACCACGGCAACGAGGATAGGCGACGCGATAGAGGAGGCTATTGCGATGTCAATACGTCCGCAATTCCCGAGGGGCTGCGACGCAATTGATCGGTTTTCCAGCGTCTGATCCGGCAATACGAGCCTGACGGGGTCCTCAGAAATGACGTCGTAGCGAACGAGCCAAATGCCAAATCCTGAAAGTATACGGACCCGGCCCACCTCTTCATGTTCACTAAGTCGACGAATTACAGTCTGCCGGGACGGGGATGTCCAGAGAGGCAAGCGGGATTCCCCCCCTCTCTTCACCTACCGACGACATTCCATTTTGACGGTCTCCGCCACGATACGTACATCGGAAAACCTCATCAAATCTTGACGCTCACCGACCGAAGGGTTTCGAGGGCCTATGAATGATCGCTAGTTGGCGTTCTTCGACGTCTTGGGCTTTCGAGACAAGGTTGCCCGCATGGGCGCGCACCCAGGTTCTATGATGAGGAGCTTTATACCTCCTTTCCCCTCACTTTACGCGCCTCCGGAAAACTGTTAGCTTCCGCTGAGGATCCCGACGCTCATTCGGATCAAGTCTGGGGTGACGAGGAGAGGCCATCGCGCGATTCAATCCGGAGACGTCAAGCGTCAATCGCATCCTGACGCTACGCCGCCGCCACTTACGCTCGCTCTCGAAATTCTGGCGAATGGAAGGGCGACCGGCGGCGTCATCCCGGCCTTGAGCCGGGACCCGCCTTGTTCTTTAGCTGCGCCGAATGGATCAAGTCAGCCCCTGCGTCTACATCCTCGCGAAGCGTCTCACAGCACGCTTTACACCGGCGTGACATCGGACCTCTCCGGTAGCGAATCTGGCAGCACCGCGAGGACGTTGCCGATGGCTTCACGCAACGCTACGGCATCAAGCGCCTCGTGTGGTTCGAAGTTCACGAGACGATGGAGCAGGCGATCCTCCGCGAGAAAAGCGATCAAGCGCTGGCCTGCGGGCCATGGAAGATACGACCTCATACGAGGAGAAAACCCGACGTGGCGCGATCTTGCGGAGGATTTCGGTTTTGACCGCTGCCGTTGAAGTGAAGGCAGGTCCCGGCTCAAGGCCGGGATGACGATCTAGGCGTCGATCGCGTCCTCATCCACCGCCGCCGCGCTGTTCTGGATGAACTCGAACCGCTGGCGCCGGGTCGCGGCCCATCAGCCGCTCGACGATATCGCGCGCCGCCTGACGCTCCTCATAGGGCCCCGGCAGCGTGACCTTCAGCATGGACCGCGTCTTCGGGTCCATGGTGGTTTCCTTGAGCTGGTTGGGGTTCATCTCGCCGAGGCCCTTGAAGCGGCTGACCTCGACCTTCTTGCCCTTGAACTCGGCGGCTTCGAGCTCGGCGCGGTGGGCGTCGTCGCGCGCGTAGAGGGTCTTGGCGCCGCTGGTCAGGCGGTAGAGCGGGGGCTGGGCGAGGAACAAATGGCCGCGGCGGACGAGCTCGGGCATTTCCTGGAAGAAGAAGGTCATCAGCAGGGTCGCGATGTGGGCGCCGTCGACGTCGGCGTCGGTCATGATGACGATGCGCTCGTAGCGCAGCGCGTCCTCGTTGAACTTGTCGCGGATGCCGCAGCCGAGCGCGAGGTTGAGGTCGGCGATCTCGCTGTTGGCGCGGATCTTCTCTGCGGTGGCGGAGGCGACGTTGAGGATCTTGCCGCGGATCGGGAGGATCGCCTGGGTCTTGCGGTCGCGCGCCTGCTTGGCGCTGCCGCCGGCGCTGTCGCCCTCGACGATGAACAGCTCGGTGCCTTCGGGGTCGTCGTGCGAGCAATCGGTGAGCTTGCCGGGGAGGCGGAGCTTGCGCGCGCTGGTCGCGGTCTTGCGCTGGACCTCGCGCTCGGCGCGGCGGCGGAGGCGCTCGTCCATGCGCTCGATGATCGAGCCGAGGAGGGCGCGGCCGCGGTCCATGTTGTCGGCGAGATAATGGTCGAAATGGTCGCGCACCGCGGCCTCGACGAAGCGGGCGGCTTCGAGGGAGGTCAGGCGGTCCTTGGTCTGGCTCTGGAAATGGGGGTTGCGGATGAAGACGCAGAGCATCAGCTCGACGCCGTTGAAGACGTCGTCGGCGGTGATGTCCTTCGACTTCTTGTTGCCGACGAGCTCGCCGAAGCCGCGGATGCCCTTGGTCAGGGCGGCGCGGAGGCCCGCTTCGTGGGTGCCGCCGTCGGGCGTCGGGATGGTGTTGCAGTAATAGGACTTTCGCTGCCGTCGCTGTAGAGCGGCCAGGCGACCGCCCATTCGGCGCTGCCTTGCTCGTTCGGGAAGTCCTGGCGGCCGGTGAAGGGCTGGTTGGTGACGGTCGGGCGATCGCCGACCTGCTCGGCGAGATGGTCGGCAAGGCCGTTGGCGAACTGGAAGACGGCCTGTTCGGGGACCTTGTCGGCTGGCGAGGCTGGGGTCGCAGCGCCAGCGGATCTCGACCCCGGCGAAGAGATAGGCCTTGGACCGCGCGAGCTTGTAGAGGCGCTCGGGGCTGAAACGGCGTCGGCGCCGAAGATCTCGGGGTCGGGCGTGAAGATGATGGTGGTGCCGCGGCGGTTGGGCGCGGCGCCGACGGTCTCCAGCGGGGAGGTGGCGATGCCCTTGCGAGAAGGTCTGGCGGTAGAGCGTCTTGTCGCGCGCAACCTCGACGATCGTCTCGGTCGACAAAGCGTTGACGACGCTGACGCCGACGCCGTGGAGGCCGCCCGAGGTGGAATAGGCCTTGCCCTCGAACTTCCCGCCCGAGTGGAGCGTGGTCATGATGACCTCGAGCGCCGACTTGCCCGGATATTTGGGGTGCGGGTCGACCGGGATGCCGCGGCCATTGTCGGTGACGGTCAGGCGGTTGCCCGGTTCGAGCGTGACCTCGATCCGGCTGGCGTGGCCGGCAACCGCCTCGTCCATCGAATTGTCGATGACCTCGGCGGCGAGGTGATGGAGCGCGCGCTCGTCAGTGCCGCCGATGTACATGCCGGGGCGGCGGCGGACCGGCTCCAGGCCCTCGAGCACCTCGATCGACGAGGCGTCGTAGCTGTCAGGGGTGGCAGCGGCATTGGCGGAGAAGAGATCGGACATGTGCGGGGAAACTATAGGAGGCGGCGAGTCGCGGGGGCAAGGTGGGCGAACCACGGGGCTGTGGATATCGTCGGTGCGCGCCCCAACCATAGCGACTGCCGAGTGTGCAAGGCGTTCCTGTAGGTCAATGTTCTCCTCTTGTTCTTGTAGAACAAATAGGATACGCAACTATCCACAGGCGGAGCTCGGCCGCTTTTGATTGGTGCTTGAACGGAGACAGGGGACATGGCAGCGCAGTTGAAAGTCATCGGTAGCGGATTGGAATCGCCCAAATGCAGAATTCGGGCATGGATCGTCAGAAGGCGCTCGAAGCGGCGCTCGCGCAGATCGACCGCGCCTTCGGCAAGGGCTCGGCGATGAAGCTCGGGCAGCCGCGAGAAGATGGAGGTCGAGACGATCTCGACCGGCAGCCTCGGGCTCGACATCGCGCTCGGCGTCGGCGGGCTTGCCGCGCGGCCGGGTGATCGAGATTTACGGGCCGGAAAGCTCGGGCAAGACGACGCTGGCGCTGCATGTGATCGCCGAGGCTCAGCGCGGCGGCGGGACCGCGGCGTTCGTCGATGCCGAGCATGCGCTCGACCCGGCTTATGCCAAGAAGCTCGGCGTCAATATCGACGAGCTGATCGTGTCTCAGCCCGACACCGGCGAGCAGGCGCTCGAGATCGTCGATACGCTGGTGCGCTCGAACGCGGTCGACGTGCTGGTGGTCGAATTCGGTCGCCGCGCTGGTGCCGCGCGCCGAAATCGAGGGCGAGATGGGCGACAGCCATGTCGGCCTGCAGGCGCGGCTGATGTCCCAGTCGCTGCGCAAGCTCACCGGGTCGATCAGCCGCTCGCGCTGCATGGTCATCTTCATCAACCAGCTGCGCATGAAGATCGGCGTGATGTACGGCAATCCCGAGACCACGACCGGCGGCAACGCGCTCAAATTCTACGCCTCGGTCCGGCTCGACATCCGCCGCACCGGCCAGATCAAGGACCGCGACGATATCGTCGGCAACACGACGCGGGTGAAGGTGGTCAAGAACAAGGTCGCGCCGCCGTTCAAGCAGGTCGAGTTCGACATCATGTACGGCGAGGGCATCTCCAAGGTCGGCGAGATCCTCGACCTCGGCGTCAAGGCCGGGCTGGTCGAGAAATCGGGCTCCTGGTTCAGCTACGACTTCGATCCGGATCGGCCAGGGCCGCGAGAACGCCAAGGTGTATCTCAAGGAAAATCCCGACGTCGCCAAGCGCATCGAAAATGCGATCCGTGGGCGAACCGAGGAAGTCGGCGAGGCGCTGATGGTCGGCGCCGGCCCCGACGACGGCGAGGACTCGCCGCCGAATAGGCCGCGCGCTCCCGGCTTCGCCAACCAAATTCAGAGCTCCCTGCGGCGGGCCGACGGCATTGCTGTCGCCCGCCGCCCCTTGGTTCAGTCAGGCGAGGTCCTCGGGCACACAGGCCGGAATTTGCGCTCCGCTGTCGATCCGGATCGGGGCGAACAGCCGCTGTGGTTCGGTCAGCAAAACAATGACGAGCCCGCCGATCGCGGCGGCGGCGCAGCCGATCAAATAGGGGCCTAACGTCCCGTCGAACGCCTGGCCAATGGCGAAGCCAAGGACCGCTGCGCCAAGGGTGCTGACAACTCCCTGGACCGACGATGCAGTGCCGGCGATCGGTGCCATTCGTTCCATTGCCAGCGTGCCGAAGTTCGACGAGGCGAAGGCGAAGCTCGCCATCACCAAGCCCTGCATGACGATGAAGACGGGCAGGCTTTCGTGTCCGGTAAGGCCGATCAGCGCGTGCAGCGAAGTGATAATCGCCAAGGCCACAGCCGCAGTGTGCCCAACGCGCCGGAGGCCGAACCGCCCGACGAAGCGTGAATTGAGCCACGAAGCCAGCGCCATCGGCGCCGCGATGCAGGCAAACACCAGGCCGATCAGGCGCCCTTCGCCGAAGATGTCGAACACGATCTGCTGGATCGACGAAATGTACGCGATCAGCGCGGAGAAGGTGACCGTCATCGCCAGCGTATAACCGCGCGAAAGCGGATCGCTGATCGTTTGCACGATGGCGCCCGACATCTCGGTCCACTTTAGCGACCGGCGAAATTCGGGGTGAAGCGTCTCCGGCAGCCGCCATGACGACCAGGCGAGCATCGTCATCGCATAGCCGGTCAGCACGAGGAAGATCGCGCGCCATGAAGCGACGGCGAGGATCGCTTGTCCAATGTTGGGGGCGAGCACCGGCACGAGCATGAAGGTCATGAACACCAGGCTCATGATCCGCGCCATCGCCTCGGCCTCGAACAGGTCGCGGACCATGGCGACGACCAGCACCCGGGTCACCGCCGCCGATGCACCCATGGCGAACCGGCAAGCAAGGAGCAGCGGGAAGCTGCTTGCGACGGCGCACAGCAAGGCGAACAAGGCATAGAGGATGATGCCGATGCCCATCACCGGCTTGCGCCCAAACCGGTCCGCGAGCGGGCCCCACAGGAGTTGGGTCGAGGCGAAACCGACGAAATAGGTGATCACCACCAGCTGCCGGTCATTCTCCTGCAGCACATGGAGCGAGCGGCCGATCGCGGGCAGGGCCGGAACCATCGCATCGATGGCAAAGGCATTAAGCGCCATCAGGCCGGCAAGCATGACCGTCATTTCGCGCGTGCCGGGGCGCTTCACGCCATCATGGGAGAGCGAATCGAACATGGGGTGCGGGGTGCTGGCGGATTGGCCGGGGGGATGCAACCGATGGCTGCAACGACAGCGGGGATGGCTTCGAATCCGTCGCCGTTTGAAGGTCTTAGGCGACGGCCTTTGGGATCGTCTGCGAGGGCAGCTTGTCCGCGAGCGACTGGCGGAAATAGTCGATCGTGCTGCTCAGCCCCTGCTCAAGCGAGACCCGAGGCTCCCATTGCAACAGGTTACGCGCCAGCGTGATGTCCGGCCGCCGCTGTTTCGGATCGTCCTCCGGAAGCTTGTGATAGACGATGTCGATCGACGCGCCGGTCATCTCCATGACGGTCTCCGCCAGTTGCTTGACCGAGATTTCGACTGGATTGCCGATGTTGACCGGTCCCGTCACCTCGTCCGGAGAGTTCATCAACCGGATCAGCCCGTCGATCGTATCATCGACGTAGCAGAAGCTGCGCGTCTGGGATCCCTCGCCGTATAATGTGATGTCCTTGGCCAGAAGCGCACTGACAATGAAGTTGGAGACGACGCGGCCGTCGTTGGGATGCATCCGCGGGCCATAGGTATTGAAAATTCGGGCGACCTTGATGCCGAGCCCAAGCTGCCGGTGATAATCGAAGAACAGAGTTTCAGCGCATCTTTTGCCTTCGTCGTAGCAGCTCCTTTGCCGATCGGATTGACGTGGCCCCAGTAATCCTCGGTCTGCGGATGCACTGAAGGGTCGCCGTAGACCTCGCTGGTCGACGCCTGCAGGACCTTGGCGCCCAGCCTCTTGGCCAGTCCCAGCATGTTGATCGCCCCGTGGACACTGGTCTTCGTCGTCTGCACGGGATCGTGCTGGTAGTGAATCGGAGAAGCCGGACAGGCGAGGTTATAGATCTCGTCAACCTCGACATAGAGGGGGAAGGTCACGTCGTGACGCATGAATTCGAAGGTCGAATGGTTCAACAGATGAGCGATGTTGCGCCGGCTTCCGGTGAAGAGGTTGTCGACGCATAACACCTCGTGCCCCTCGGCGATCAGCCGTTCGCAAAGGTGTGAACCAAGGAATCCGGCTCCGCCGGTCACAAGGATTTGTTTTTTTTCGGAATACGCCCGACCCATGTCCTTCGCGTATCGCATTGCTTCCGAGAAATAAATGCGCCGAACATTGACGTAAGTAACGGCTGTTTCGATTTGGGAACATCGCCCCTGCTTCGCCTTATGGGGCTGGCCGGAAAAGTTCGTCCGAACTACGACATCTCTTAGGCCAGGTAGTAGCGCCCGCGGGCCTGCTTTGGGGAGTTGGCTAGTGATGATTTCTTGCGTGGGGCGCTTTTCGATGGACGCTTGCCGTTGAGCGCCCGGCGCGCCGACCGCCGGGAAACGGCATCGATCATCATTGGCGCCGGACTGATGGGCCGCCAGCATGCGCGGGCAGCCGCCGCCGCCGGTGCATCGATCGTCGGAATTGTCGATCACGATCTTTCGGCGGCCCAATCGCTGGCCCGGCGGTGGCCCGGCGCCAAAGCGTGGGACGAAATCACGGATGCGCTCAAAAGCAGCGATGCCGCGGTCGCTCACATTTGCACGCCAGCCGCGACCCATCAGGCGATCGCGCGCGCCGTCGCCGATGCGGGACTGCACGCGCTGATCGAAAAGCCGGTGGCCGCAAGTGCAACAGAAGCGCGGCTAATCCATGATTGCTTCATCCGCGCCGGCAAGCTCGCCTGTCCAACCCACCAATACGCCTTTCAACGAAGCGTTTGGACGGCCACGGCCAGGCTGCCGCGCCTGGGGACGTTGAGGCGCTTGGACTTCGACATTTGTTCGGCGGGCGCGGCAGCCGGTCAGATAGCCCCGACCAGCTGCTCGCTGATATCCTTCCGCATCCGCTCTCGATCCTGCAAAGGCTTTTCCCGCCGATCGAATTGGGCAAGTTGGACTGGGCGTGCCTGCGGTCCGCGGACGGCGAATGGCTGGCCAGCGCTGTGCTGGACGACGCTTTGCTGACCATCTCGCTCAGCGCACACGGTCGGCCCACGCGGTTCCTGACCAGCGTTACAGCCGATCGAGGCTCGCTTAAGATCGATCACTTTCACGATTTCGTTGTGGGCCTTCCCGGACAGGTCTCGAGGTCGCGCAAGACAGCTGCGCCATTCGTTCGAAGCGGGCTGGAGTTCGGCACCGCGGCCGCCAACCTGCTGGGGCGCGCGGCGCGGCGCGAGTTTGCCTATCCGGGGCTCAAATCCCTGGTCGGCGATTTCTACCGTGCGGTTCGTGAGCCCGGTTCGACACCGCCGATTACTGCCGAGCAGTCGATCGACGTCGCCGCTGCTCGCGATACAGTCATCAGGCTCGCCGAGCGTGGCTGAGACGCTCACCGCGATTGTCGTCGCCGTTGTCGGCGGGGACGCGCTGCGGCGCTGCGCGGAGGCGGTGGCCACACAAGCTGCGACCGTCTTGCTCGTCGACCGCGACGGCACCATCTCCGACTTGGGGGGCAAGACCATCGGCAGGGCCGAGCATTGCAACATTCCGTCGAAGCGAAAGCGGGCGGTCGAGCTTGCGGCGACGCCCGTCGTCGCGCTTATCGAGGACACGGTGATGCCGGCGCCGCAGTGGGCGGAAGCGATCGCTGAAGCTTTCGAAAGCGGAACCGCCCTGGCCTGCGGCGGACCGGTATCGATTGATCGCGGTCTTCCATCATCGTCTCGCGCCTTGGCGCTTGCCGAATATGGCGCATACAATGCTCGACTCCGCGCGGGCCAGGTGGCCACGCTTCCCGGGTGCAATTTCGCGTTCCGCCGCCAGCCATTGCTGAAGGCTCTGGAAGGTGCGGAAGGACTGGTCGACCAGCTGACCTTCAAAAGCCTCGCGGAGCTCGGCGGCGAGATCCTGTGGGCTCCTGAGATGGCGTGTCACATTCTGCCGCGCCAATGCGGAAGGCGCCCGCCTTAGAACGCGATTCGTCACGGCCGCATCTACGCGAGCTCGGACCCGGGACGCGGCCTAGTAGATCGTGCCGTCGCCGCCGCGAAAGCATTGCTGCTGCCGTCCGTGCTGACCCTGCGAAGCCTGCGCAACGCCGCGCCAGCCGAGCGCGCCTCCGTGCCCACGCTTGGCTGGCTGATTCTGCAGCACACCGCCTGGGCGGCAGGCGAGGCCGCGGGCGCCGTCTTCGGGCCATCAGCCGAGGGTCTGAGCCAGTGGCAATGACCGACGCGGGCCTGACCATTGGCGTGGACGCTACCACGTGGTGGAACAAGCGGGGATTGGCCGATTCACCCGCGGGCAACTCGGCGCGATGCTGGCCGAGCCGCGCGGGCACAAGTTCGTGCTGTTCGTCGACCAGGAGCCCGTCGAGGAGATGCTCCTTCCTCACGTCGAGATCGTGCGCGTCGCGACGTCGGCAACGGTGACCGACTCCGCCGTCGCCGATGGCAGCCGAAGCGTGCGGGATGTCCTCGCGTTCCGGCGCGCGACTTTCGGCCGGCAAATCGATGTATTCTGGTTCCCCGCCGTCTATTCCTGGTACCCAAGCAACCGCGCAATCCCGACCATCGTCACGTTCCATGACGCAATCGCCGAACGGTTTACCGCGTTGGTCATGCCACAGCTTCGGGGCCGGCTTCTTTGGAATTTGAAGGTTTGGCTCGCGAAGTGTTCCGCGCGGCATATTGCCACTGTCTCCCATGCCGCCCGCGAGGAGATCGTCCGCTATCTCGGAATCCCGGCGGAAAAGATCAGTGTGATATTGGAAGCGGCGGACGTGCGGTTCCGCCGGATCGAGGACGAAATGGAGCGACACGCCGCACGCGAGGAGCTCGGATTGCCGGTCGGGCGTCGACTTATCCTCTACGTCGGAGGACTTGCACCACACAAGAATTTGGCAGGGCTTATCCGGGGCTTTGATGCGGCCGTCGCAACCGATCCTGCAATGGCCGACGTCGACCTGGTCCTTGCCGGTGACCCGAAAGGCGATGGCTTTCACTCCAACGTCGACGAATTGCGGGCGCTTGCCGCGAGCCCGTCGCTGCGCGGCCGGGTGCATTTTCCCGGGTTCGTCCCTGATCTGCTGTTGCCGGCTCTCTATTCGGACGCCCTGGTGGTCGCGATGCCGGCGTTCAGCGAGGGATTCGGGTTGCCTGCCGCCGAAGCGATTGCATGCGGAACGCCGGTCATCGCCACGAGCGGAGGGGCGGTCGCGGAGGTTGTGGGAAAGGCCGGTGCTTGCTTCGATCCCCATGATCCAGGCGACATCGCGCGGGTAATCAGCAAAGTGGCCGCGGATTTTTCAGAGCTCGAACGACTGAGGTCCGAATGCCTGCCGCGCTCGGCGGAGCTGAGCTGGAGCCGTAGCGGCGCTCAGATGCTCGATCTACTCGAATCCTGCCTTGGGCGTCGCTGATGCGATTCGGGATGGTCACGACCTTCTATCCGCCGTTCAGCTATGGCGGCGATGCGACTTACGTCCGCAGCCTGGCCAGAAGCCTTGCCGAACTCGGGCATGAGGTTGAGGTGATCGCTTCGACCGACGCCTTTCGTCTCCGAAGCAGGGAGCCGGTTCAAGCCGCGAGCGATGACGACGGGATCAAGGTTCATCGACTGGAACATCCGGCCGGGTTTTTAGCGCCGCTCATCACCCACCAAACGGGCCAGCCCGGCCTATACTCGTCGGCGCTGCAGTCGTTTTTTTCCAAGCCTTTCGATGTCCTGCATTTCCACAACATATCGCTGATGGGCGCGCCGGGCGTCCTCGGCATGGGCGACGCGAAGGCCCGCTTCCTGTCGCTCCATGACCATTGGCTGATCTGCCCGACCCACGTCCTGTGGAAAAACCGCAGCCGTGCCTGCGATAAACGAACCTGCTTCACCTGCTCGATCCGGTCGGGCCTTCCGCCGCAATTTTGGCGCTACACGGGCCTGAGGGAACGGTCGCTCCGCAAGCTCGACCGACTGCTCTCGCCGAGCGCCTTTACCGCAGCCATGCATCGGTCGAATGGAGTCGGGATGCCGATCGACGTGCTTCCGCTGTTCTCGTCAATCGAGCGCTCGCGTGCATCGGGAAATCCGGTATCCAACCGCATTATCTACGCGGGTCGCGTCACCGCGCTCAAGGGAGTCGGGAACCTGGTGCGTGTCGTCGCCGAGATGCCCGACATCGAACTGGTGGTAATCGGTGATGGCGATCTGAAACACGAGCTCGTCCAAGCCTATGCCGATCGCCCAAACATTCGCTTCATTGGCAAGGTCGACCAGCAATCTCTTGCCGCGCATTATGCCGAAGCGGCGGCCGTTGTCGTGCCGACGATCGTCCCGGAGACGTTCGGACTGGCGGTCGTCGAAGCGGCCGCCTGTGGGACTCCGGCAATCGTCGCCAAAGGGGCAGGGGGAGCGCCTGAAATCGTCGAGACAACCGGAGGCGGCGTGATTTACGATGGCGACGCCCAGCTTGCCGCGGCTATCCGGCGAGTGACCGGCGACCCAAGCCTGCGGAGCCGCCTGGGGCTCTCGCGCGGGCCGGTTACAAGGCGCATTACACCAAGGAAAAGCATCTCGCGGCTTACTTGAGGCACGTCGAAACAGCCATGCGCGATCGAGCCTGACATGCGCGCAGTGCTCACCTTTCATTCCATCGACGATTTGCCGGGTCCGCTTTCCTATTCTCCGGCCGGCCTGGAGACGATGATCGATGCGCTTGCCGAAGCGAACATTCCGATCCTGCCGCTTGATGAACTTCTTGCCGACGAACAGGCGAGCGGCGTCTCGCTGACGTTCGATGACGGGATCTCCACCGTTTTCGAGTCCGCAATGCCCATATTGCGCGACCGCAAACTGCCCGCCCACGTGTTCGTGATCACGAAATGGGTCGGTGGCGACAATCGCTGGCCCGGCCAGCCGGCCGAGGCCACGCCGTTCAAGCTCATGGACTGGGACCAGCTGGGGGCAATCCAGGATGCCGGCTTCCGAATCGAAGCGCACACGGCAAGCCATCCCGATCTGCGGGCTCTTCCCGACGCTGCAGATCGAGGCGGAGCATGAGCGAGGCGGATGCCATGATCGAGCGCGTCTCGGCCGTCGGCCGCGCTTCTTCGCTTATCCGTACGGCTATCATGATGCGCGCGTTCGCCGGCTTGCCGGCAAGCGCTACAGCGCGTGCTTTACGACCAGGCTGGACTATCTCAACGCGAGCGACGAGCCGACCGCGTTGCCAAGGCTCGATTCTCACTATCTTCGCTCGCCCCGACTGATCCGGGCTCTGCCGGGGAAATCAGCGCAACACTATATCAGCCTGAGGCGCGCGCTTCGGCGCCTTCGGGGCCATTGATGGCAAAGACACCGACGCTGAGCATCGTCATCGCGGTGAAGGACGGTGCGTCGAACCTGCCGGCGTTGCTGGGCGCGGCTTTCGACCGCCCGGCCGAGACGGAGGTCATCGTCTGCAGCGCGGGTCCGCGCCCGGTTGGTGCGCCAAACAACCTTACCGTGATGACCTTTCCGGCAGACACGCTGATCCCGTCCTTGTGGAGCGAGGGCATCGCTCGCGCTCGCGGGGATCGCGTCGCGCTGACGACGGCCCAATTCGTGCCGGCATCGGACTGGCTTCAGCGCCTGCACAGCGCCGATCTTGCGCGGTGGGCTGGGGTCGGCGGGGCGATCGACAATGATCCCAAAGCCTCGGCCCGCAATTGGGCGATTTTCTTCCTGCGATATTCGGCCTTCGCACCGCCGATCCAGGCTGGGGAAACCGACGAGATCGCCGCCGACAATGCCGTTTATGACCGCGCGGCGATCATGGAGCATCGCGATCTCCTTGAAGCAGGCTTTTGGGAACCTTCGTTTCACCGCCGGTTTCGTGCCGCGGGCAGGAAACTGATGCTCGATCCGGAGTTGGTCGTCGTCCATCACGGCACCGTTTCGGCGCGAAGCTTTGCCCGCCAGCGGTATCTTCATGGCTGCGCCTACGGCGTGGAGCGGGCTGAGCGGGCGACGTCTCGCGCACAACCTGCTGCTGCTTTTTTCGAGTCCGCTGATCACGCCGCTATTGCTGGCGCGAGTTGTCTCGAAGATCGTCAAGCGCCCCAATTATCGAGCGAAAATCGTTCCGGCATTCCCGTCGCTGGTTCGCTTCACCTTGGCCTGGGCGAGCGGCGAGGCGAGTGGCTATCTTGCGACGTTGAGGAAAAAGCGGCGCGACGGAGTCTCAATGCAGTCGAAGGGGCACGCTTGATGGTATCGGGGAGTAAGAAGGGACCGGGCATCGCCGTCGTGCTCGGACGCGTGAGCACCGAGGACACGGACCGGGTCATCGAAACCATTGAAGCGCTCGATCCGGCCGTGAGCGGCGAGCTGTGTGAAATTGTCATTGCCGACCGCCTGCAGGACAAGCTGACGGCTCGCATCCGGCGGGATTATCCGCACGTGAAAGTCGTGGATTGCCCTCCGGAAATGGCGCTTCCCGAAATGCGCACCCTGGCCTTCGAGGCGAGCAGCGCACCGATTGTCGCGGTGACCGAGGACCACTGCGTTCCCGCGCCGGGGTGGGCGAAAACCATCACCACCGCATTCAAGAAAGGCGGACGGGACCTAGTCGCCGTGGGGGGGACCGTGGTGAACGGAGTCACCGACACCGGTCTCGATTGGGCGACCTACCTTTGTGAGTACAGTTTCTTCTCGCCCCCGGTGGCTCAGGGCGACAGCGCGATCCTTCCCGGCATGAATGTCGCCTATCGCCGAAGCGCGCTGGAGAGTGCACCACGCGAGCTACTCACCAGCGGCTTCTGGGAGACCACATTGCATCCGCTGCTGCTGAAGCAGGGCGGCCGCTTTGTTTCGCTCAATGAGCTGGTGATGCTCCACAAGAAGCGTTTTTCATGGGGACTTTTCGCTTCGCAGCGCTTCATTTATTCGCGCTATTTCGCCGGGCTTCGGTTCGGCGATGCGGCGCTGCCCAAGCGGATCGCGGCCTCGGCTGCCTCGCTCGCGCTTCCGCCCCTGCTGCTTGTGCGCGCGGTCAAGGCGGCGAGGGCGAAGGGACTCGGTCGCGAGATGTTGCGGGCTTCCCCCTACCTTGTGCCGCTCTACTTCATCTGGGCGATCGGTGAGAGCGTCGGTGCCCTGCGAGGGCCCGGGCGGGCGCTCGCGATGATCGAATGAGAGGGCGCGGTTTCGTCTGCCCCCAATGCCGTGCGGCCGTCCAGGAGGGGGCGGCTGCGTACACCTGCGGTTCGTGCAAGCGAGCCTATCCCATCCTCTTTGGAATTCCCGATTTTCGCCTCCAGGGCGACCGTTATCTCTCTCTGGAAGACGAGCGCGCCAAGGCGGCAAGGCTCCACGAGTTCGGGCAGAGTGCATGACCTTCCGGCAGCTGGTCGCTTTTTATTATTCGATTACCGACGATGTGCCCCCGCATCTCGAGCCGCGCTTCACCGACTATGTCCTGGACGCGCCCGCGCGGTCGCTGCCGGCGCTGCATTCGCTTGCGCCCGGCGGCGGCTCCTCGCTACTCGACCTCGGCTGCGGAAGCGGCGGAGCGCTGGTCGCGGCGGAGCCCGATTTGCGGAGCGCGTGGGCGTCGACATAGCGCTTCGATGGTTGGTGATCGCGCAGAAGCGCTTCGAAGAATGCGGCGTGCAGGTACAGCGCTGGTCTGCGCCGATGCCGAGAGCGCTGCCGTTCGCCGACGGCGGGTTCAGCCATGTCCTCGCCAGCGACCTGCTCGAACATACTCGTTCCCACGGCGGCAATCGAGCTCTGCCGGTGTCGCGCTGCAGCCAGGAGGGCGCTTGTATGTCTCTTCGAGCAATCCCGGTGGATCGGTCCGCACCCAGCGACCGGCGTGTGGGCCGCCGGCCTGATGCCCGCGGCATTACGCGCTTCGATCCTCCGCCGACGCCACGGCATCGACATCCTTCGCGCGGTCAGTTTCGTCAGTCCGGGTTCGCTTCGGCGGATGGCGCGGCACCGTTGGCCTGCGTCAGCTCGAAGCGGGACCCGTTGCAGCCCGAAATGGGAAGTTTGCAGGGCCGGTCGGCGCTGTTTCGGTTGTTCGCGAACGGATATTCCATGCTAGCGAAGTGCCGCTTCTGCGGACCGTCCTGCTCCATGCGGGACCGGTCTTCGAGGCCATCTTCGTGAAGGAGTGACGAGTGAGCGAGGCAATGCGGTTCGGTCTCATCGGTGCCGGCGCAATCGGCAAGATCCGGGCGGATGCGCTGGCACAGATCGGCCCATGTGCGAACTGGTCGGGGTCGCTGATCTTGACGAGGGCCGCGCCCGGGCCGCGGCGCCGCGCGCGAATATTATGCCGACGCGGAAGCCTGATCGCCGCGACCGATGTCGACGCGATAATCATCTCCACGCCGCCGCCGCTCCACGAACCCCTGGCCGTAGCCGCGGCCTCGGCCGGCAAGCATGTGCTGGTGGAAAAGCCGATGGCGGCGACGGCCGAGGCGTGCGAGCATATGATTGAGGCTGCCCGAGCCGCGGGAACCTTGCTCACCGTCGGTTACAACCACCGCTACTTCGACGCGTTGAAGCTGGTGCGGGACGTGGTCCGCTCGGGCGAAATCGGCACCTTGTCGCACGTCCGCGCCTACACCGGCCACAGCGGACTATCCGAGTTCAAGGCGCCCTGGATGTATGACAAAAAGGTCATGGGCGGCGGCGCCTTGATGGACAATGGGACACACCTTATCGATCTCGTCCGCTACATCAGCGGCGATCCGACCGAGGTCTTCGGGCTCGCCACCAACAAGGTCTGGGGCCTCGGAGTCGAGGACGAGGGAATTGCCTTGATGCGCACTGTGGACGGGGCGACGGCGTCGATCGAAGCCAGCTGGCACGAGTGGCGCGGCTACCGCTTCCACATCGAGGCCTATGGCAATCGCGGCATGGCGCCGCGCTTATTATGCGCCAATGATGTCGACCGTCATCCGCCTCGATAAACCGGGCGGCAACAGGTCCGATCGAGCGCCGCTTCTATCCGAAGGCCATCTTGCGCGAGAAGCTCAAAGGCTGGCAGAGCACGGTGATCCAGACCTTTCTCGAAGAGTTGGCGGACTTCGTCGCCGCCGCACGCGGCGAGCCGCACAGCGGCCGGCTCGCCGTTGGCGAGGATGGCCTGCGCGCGATTCAGATCGCCCACGCGACCTACGCCAGCCAGGCCGCTCGGAGCTTGCGTGCAGCCTGCCCGCGCTTTCCTAATCGAGCGCTGCAGCGTCACCCGCCCGCCGGGTCACGTAACCGGTCAGCTCGCCTGCCGACCAGCAGGTTTCGGCGAGCAGGATTGCCGGCAGCAATCGGAGTGTGACGCCGCGCAATTCCCTGTGGCGCCAGGCGTGCTGGACGATCCGGCCCGCGCGGACGAATGGCAAGGCGGCGCAAAGCGGCAATGCTTGCACCAATGGCAGGTGGGGCGTGCGCTCGGCGGCATAAGCGCGACCATGACTGAATCGTCGTCGGCAATAGCCCGCGAATGGATTCGGCCGCGCATAAAGCACGACTGCATCGGCAACATATTTCGGCGCGCAGCCCCTGGCGCAGCAGCCGGGTCTTGGAGAAATCCGTCGCCGCGCCGATCCTTTCTCGAGGGAGGACGAGATTGCTTCCCGGAACCTCCCGGAGCCCCGGTTCCAGCGGTCGATGAAACTGGCAATATTCGGTTAGGTAGCCGAGCATCCGGTCGGCCGAGATCGCTGGCTTTGGCTCGATCGGGCCCCAGTAGCCGTCGCTTTGGCCGTCCCGTTCGATCTCGCGCGTCATCGCGGCGAACCAGCCGGGCGCGGGAAGCGCGGCCGCGTGCAGTACCGCGACCCACGCCGAGCTGCTATTCGCGATCGCAACGCCCCACAGCTCGAACAGCGACGCGCCCGTCGTGACGTGAACGAACAGCGACGGTGGCGGAGCTGACGGTGCGAACTGCGGATCGCAGGCGACGTGGACTTCCGTCCCGGCGGGCACGCCGGCTGCCTCCAGCGCCGCGACGAGCTGATCCGCGTCCCAAGCTCCTTTAACGGCAATGGCGAGGGCGAGGCGGCTCAAGGCTTTGCTGCCTCCGCCTCCGCATAGGCGCGATAGATGAGGCCGAGCGTGTCGCGCGACTCATCGATCCCGTTGGGCACGTCTCGTCCTTCGTCGATCGCTTCCAGGAAGGCCCGGAACAGCCGCGCGGTCGCGTCGGGGAAGAGGTCTAGCGGCGCCTTGGCCAGGGTCATGTAGCGATCGCCCTGGTAGAGCCGCGCCGAGCCGCCCATATGAAGCCTCAAATCGGCAAAGGGCCGCCGGCCTTGCGGCCGAAGCCCGAGCGTGACTTCGGCGCTTCCGCCGACGCTGGTTTCGATCGTGCCCTTTTCCCCGACCAGCCGCATGTCGAGATAGCGATGGCGTCCCCTGGTCAGGCGGTCGAGCGTGATTTGAGCGACCCGATCGCCGCTGAATTCGAGCCGCACCAGGTTCAGATAATCCGGCCGGTCCGCCGCGAACGGACGCGGCATCCGTGCCGTCATTGCGATCGGGCGCTCACCGAAAAACGCCTTGCACAGATCGATGGCGTGAGTGCCGAACTCCTTGAACGTGCGTTGCGGGTCCTCGCCGCGCCAGCCTGCCTCGGTTTCCGGAGTGACGACGAAGGTCTGGTGCGCCTCGACGAACAGGAGGCGCCCGAAGCGCTTGCTGCCGATCTCCCGCGCGGCGGCGAGATGGGTCGGCATGAACGGGAATTCGCTGTTGACGCAGACCTGCCTTTTCGCTGCCGTGGCCGCGGCGGCGATCTCGTCCGCCTCCTCGACGCTGTTCGCCAGCGGCTTCTCGCAGAAGACATGGGCGCCCGCCTTCAGCGCGGCCTTGGCAAGTGGCAGGTGCGAGCCCGGCGGAGTGGCGATGAGCACCACGTCGGGCTTGGTCGAGAGCAGTCTTCGAGCGAGCCGAAGGTCGGAAATTCACAAGGTTGCGCAGCCGGATCATAAGCGCCGACGACCGTGACCTGCGGGATTTTTCGCAGCGCCGGGAGTGGATGTTTCTTGCGGCCCCTCCAAGCCCGCAATCGCGACACGAAATTCTCTCATCGCGCAACCTAGGGTCGACGTGCATCGCCGAACAAGCGCGCAGCCGATTTTTCTCGGCCCAGTCCCAAAATGAGGCTAGCCCCGCAACCGATTTGCGATCGAGCGCGTCCGTGGAAGAACGACCGTAGTTGTTGCTCCGTGGAGCCAAAATCGGTAGGCTTCCGCAATGCTGCCGCAAGCGGTGGGGGGGCCTGTAGTTGGACGTACAGTCGCGCGTCGCTCGAACCGAGCACAATTCCATGGTAAATTTCGATATGGGGTACAGGGTCGCGCTCGATCGGCGCTTATTGTTGACGACGCTGATCGGCTGTCTGCTGTTCCTGTGGCCATTGCTTGTTTACGGTCGGCCCGGCGACTTCCAGGACAGCGCTGCTTATTACAAGGGCGGCCACATGGCGGTCGGCTTCGCGCTCGAAAAGCTCCATCTTCAGGCTCCGGCGCAGATGGCGGCGCCGGCACGATTTCCGCCGCGGCGGGCAGTGCTGCGGACTTGCCCGCCCAGGATCCGCAACAGGTGCGCGGCGCGCGATCCGTGGCCTACAGCGTCGCCGCCTATGTCCTGGGTGCGCCGCGTCCGCAGATGTGGCTGCTGGTCGCGGCGCAGGCTCTTGCGACGGCTTTCATGTGCGCAGTCGCGCTCCTGCTCTTCGGCGACGGCCTGCGAGGTACTTCGGCCAAGCTTGCCGCGCTCGCCGTCCTGACCCCGGTCGCCTTTGTCGCATGCGTGATCGTCCCCGATGTCTTCGCTGGAACTGGTGATCCTCGTGATCGCCCTGCTTGCGACGGCCTATCGATCCTTGAGTCCCGGCGTACGGATCACGAGCATCCTGACCGGTGGCGCCGGGATCACCTTCCATGCGAGCCATTTGCCGATCGGGCTCGGCATTACGGCGCTGGCCGCGGCATGGTTGCTGTGGGCAAGCCGCGGCCGAATCCCGGTCCCGAAGGGGCAATGGGTCGCGCTTGCCGGGCCGGTCCTGCTGGGCGCCGCGCTGACCGTGGGATTGAACTCGGTGGCATTCGGGGGGCCGAGCCTCACTGGCAAGCGCTATCCGCTGACGCTCGCCCGGTCGATCGCGGAGGGACCAGCCAAATGGTACCTCGACAAGAATTGCGGTTCCCTCAAATATGCGATCTGCGAAGTCTATCCGCACGGCGTTCCTGGCACGATCAATAGTTTCCTGTGGGGGAAGAATGGCGTGAAGGAGCGAGCGACTGCCGAACAGCTGGATCGTATCCGTGCCGAGGAGTCCGACGTGGTTCTCGCCGCCACCCGGGCCTATCCATTCCAGGAGATTGGCCGTCTGGCATTCAATTTCGGGCGTCAGCTGGTGTTGTTCCGGCCCGGCGTCGGCCTGGATGCCCGGATCGTCCTCGATCAGGAGGGCAATCCGGCTTCGGAGCCCGCGTCCTATAACCGGACCTGGGTTCGCGCCGTCGGGATATTGAGCATCGCCGGCATGATTGCGTCCCTGGCCCTGTTGTTCGTGCGTTGGCGCTCGATGCCGCAGCTTCGGCCGTTGATTATGCTGGTGGTGCTGGGGATACTCCTGAATGCGTGCATCTGCGTCTATTTCTCGGGCGTCACCGACCGTTATCAGGCGCGGGTTATCTGGCTAATTCCGTTGCTCGCGCTGATGGTGCTGCAGTCAGGCCGCCGCCCCGCCGCAAACCAAGGCGAGTGCCAAGCATAACCGCTGCATAGGTGCAGCTCGCATAGACATGATAGCAGAGGTGCATCGCAATCGCCGCGACCAGCTGCAGCGGGTTCATTCGTTTCGCCAGCACCCGCACAAAAGGCATGATGCCAATCACGTAGAGCGCCAGCAGCACCCCACTCGCGATCCACAGCAGGTGAATGAAGAACCCGCCGAGCAGCGTCGCGGGGACACCGAGCGCGAGCACGGCGAGGACGCGCTCCTTGCGTGCAAGATTGAGATCCGCCTCGGCCAGCTGGCCGTCGGCGATCAGGCGACACCAAGGCAGCGCGCGCCGGACGACGTCAGTGTGCCAGACGCGCCATAGCGTCCAGTCCTTCCAATGCGTGCCCTGCGCTTCCGGAACGAGCCTGATCCGCTCGCCGGCATTGACGAGACGCATGCCAAGCTCCACGTCCTCGATGCTGGGGTGCGCGAACAGTACTTCGTCATATCCGCCAAACCGGCGGAAAATGTCAGCCTTCATGAGGCCGATGCCCGACCAGAAGGTCGTTGCCTCTAGCGAGCCAGCCTGGTGCACGAAGTGGTGGCGAAGGTTGGCGTAAAGCGCCGGCAGCCGCTTCGAGCGCGGATGATCGTCGTAGGAACCGAATGCGGCCACGGCGCCGGTCTTCCGTACCGCCTCTACCAGCCGATCGATTGCTTCGGGCCCGATGATCACGTCAGCATCGACGAACATGAGGAAGGCTTTGGTGGCGCTCGCCGCCGCCGCATTCCTCCCGTGCGCTGGCCCTTTCGGTGATCCCGGATTTGTGACGATGCGCGCCCCCGCGGCTTCGGCGATGGCCGGCGTCGAGTCGGTCGAGCCGTCGTCAAAGACGATCAGCTCGTCGTCCGCCTGCATCGCCGCCCGCAGCGCGGCCAGGCACTCAGTGATCGTGGCTTCGGCGTTGTACGCGGGTACGATTACTGAGACGGCGTCGCGCATTGTTCAGGCTTGCGCGAGCACCCGCACCGGTTGGAGACGCTCGCCATATTCAGGCTGCCGCGTCTCCTGGACCTGCGTCTCATCCTCTTCGTGGTACTCCTGCTCGACGTTCACCGACCACAGGTCATGCCTCTCCCCGAGGATGTTCTTCACCGCCAGCATCGCGGTCAGCATCGAGTGGTCCTGGTTGTTGTACCGGTGCATGCCGTTGCGGCCCACCAGCTGCAGGTTCGGGAAGTTGTCGAGCCAGTTGCGGATCACCTCCAGCGCCTGCGCATATTCGTGATCGTACACCGGATAGGCCTTGGGCTGCCGGATCACGGTGCCGTCGATTACCTCGGCGTTACCAACCAGGTTGAGCTTGCGCAGCTCCTGTTCGGCCATCTTGACTAGCTCGCTCATTGTCCATTTCCCAGAGGCGATCGCCCTCATTGCAGAAATATTCCATGCCGATGCTGGAATGCTCGTCGTCCGGGAGCATTTCGGGTGACCAGGAGCGGAAGTTCTGGATGCGGCCAACGTTCACCTCGGGCGAGTGGATGTAGATCCAGTTGTCCGGAAACAAATCCTTTTGCTTCGAGGATCAGGGTGACGATGAGGAAGTCGCGATACTTGAGCTGGGCCGCGGCCCGCTGGACGTGCGCCGGGGCCGCCGGCACCATGTTCTCGACGAGCGTCGTGATCGGCATCGACGAGATGAATTGGTCGGCGTTGAACAGATAGGTTGAACCGTCAGCGGTGTTCTCGACCTCGACCGCGCGGATCGCCCGGTCGTCGCGGTGGATCTTGCGGACCCGCTGCTGCATCCGCACCTCTCCGCCCTTCTCGAAACGCGGTCGCGGAAGGCTTCCCACATCATACCGGGGCCGAGTCGCGGATAGTCGAACTCCTCGATCAAACTGGTCGTGTCATTGGACCCCGAGATGGCGTTCCACACGGCCTTCTTGAGCGACAGGTTCTTGATTCGCTGCGCCGCCCAGTCGGCTCGGATCTCGTTGCACGGAATGCCCCAGACTTTCTCGGTATAGGACTTGAAGAAGTGCCAAAAGAGCCGTCCTCCGAAGCGGTTCGTCACCCACTGATCGAACGTCGAGTCATCCTTGCTCGGCCGCACCTGCCACTTGGCGTAGCTCAGCAGGATCCGGCACGATTCGTACGCACCCATGTTGCGGAGCGCGTTCATCGGCTTGAGCGGATAAGCGAAATACTTACTACGATAGTAAATGCGGCTCATCCGCGGTCGCTTGAGGAAGTCGTTGGGCAAAACCTCGCGCCACAAATCCCGAACCGGTTTCACCTTGGTGAAGAAACGGTGCCCGCCAATGTCGTAGCGATAGCCCTTGTACACTTCCGTGCGAGCGATGCCCCCGACCATGTCGCTTTCTTCGAAAACGACCGGATGATGCGACTCGCTGTGCTTGTGAAGTTCATAGGCGGCGGTCAACCCAGCCGGCCCACCGCCAATGATCGCCACCGCGGCAGATTTCTCATTCCGATTGAATGAGTTGCCGGCGATGAAAGGACTGATACGCGTCTGAACGTTCATCCCGGGCCCCCGCTCGGTTTAATTTCGGTTAATTACCGCAATCGCCGTTTTCGGGGCAACGAATAAATTCATGCCGTCCCGATTTGACGCAGATTTCGCAATCTTCCTGAAGCCAGCGTGACAAAGGGCCGCACACAGCGGCTTGAGCGCGCCTTCCGACGATCGCGGAACACTTGGCGGGGAGGAATGGCGAGTCTATCCAGTCACCGAGGCTAAAGGGGAGCGATGGGGTGAGAGCGGAACCGATTTTTGCTGCGGCCTATCTGGTCTGCGCTGCCATTGCGCTCGCCGCGTGGCGGACGAGGCCCAATGCGGAAGCTGCGGCAACCGCGCACTTCTGGCTGCGAATTGCGGTCATTTGCGGCGCCTTTGCGATTTTGCGCTTGTTGGACGCACAAATGGCAATGAGCGGCGCTGTCAGGGATTTTGGCCATTCCGCCGGCCTCAGCCGACTGGAAGCGCCCCGGACCTTATCTGATGCTGGTGGCGATCGCCATGTTCGGCTTTGCGCTGGCCGGCCTGTTCCTGTTTCGGCTCCGCACGCTTCACCGGTCGGTAAACATCGCGGCGTTGGCGATCGTCCTGCTCGTGCTGCTCGCGATCGCCCATAGTTTGGCGCTCTACGTTACGGGTGCGGTTCTTCAGGCGCCAGTCGGCCCATTGACCGTCAGCCGGATCATAGAGACAATTCTCCTTCTGTTGCTCGCGTTCAGTGGCGTCTGGTTCATCGTCGACGCGAAACGCGGGGCGCAATAGCCCTTCGGTGATACTGAGCTGTCCGCGTTCCAATGATCGCAAATAAGCAGCGACTTCGCGGCCTCTGGTTCACGGTGCACAAGTGGCTCGGGCTTGCGCTCGGACTTCCCGTCCTGCTTATCTTCCTTAGCGGCGCAGTACTGGTCTGGAAAGGCAGCGTCGATGACCTGCTTCACCCGCAGCGCCGGGTCGCGGCTGCCGCTTCAGAAGCTCCGTCTTTTTATGTGGCGGCGGCCAATCGGATCGTCGCGCCCGCCGAGCGCATTGCGAGTTTCACTTACCCATCGGGGGAAGGCCCGGTGGTCGTCTCCACAGTCCGCGAGGGCGCGTCGCCGATGCAAGGCCGCGTGCGTTACTTCCTTCACCCCGTGACCGGCGCTCTGCTCGACCGAGCTTCCCTCGACGCCCGGCCGATTCGCTTCGTGCACGTGTTGCATGGCTCGCTTCTGCTTGGACGGCCTGGCGGTCGTTTCGTTGGGTTGGTGGCGCTCATTTTGCTTCTGTCGGCTTTTTCCGGACTGTGGCTTTGGTGGCCAACGAAGGGCGCGCTCCTACCGCGGCCTTCGATGGCGGCGGACCCAAAGCACCAACACCAACCTGCATCACCAGGCCGGTTACTTGGTCGCTGTTCCGCTTGTGGTCCTGTCCTTGACCGGGGCTACGATCAGCTTTCACGGCAGGTTCGTTACCTTGGCCGGCGATGGGGCGGCGACCCGTGCCGAACTGGTCCGCGATAGCGCTCCGCCGTTGCCGCGGCCGCGATCGAGCCTCGGGCAGGTTCTCGCCGCGGTGGGTTCACCTTCGTCGAAAGCGATGGAAGCGATCATCTGGCCCACGGCGGTTCAACCGCGCTGGATGGTGCTTTTTGAAGAGCAAGCGGGGCCTGTCAGCTTCGCCGTGGATGATGCGACCGGCCGCGCGTCAAGGGTGACTTTGAATCCGCCAGAAGTCGACATCGCGGCTAATGCGCCGTCTTCATGACGGCACCGGAATGCCGTTGGTCTGGCAAATGATCATTTTCGTCACTGGATTGCTTGGTCCATTATTGGCGGTGACTGGACTGATCATGTGGCTTCGCGGCCAGGTTCGACAGCGGCGAATGCGCCGGCAGCGCATCGAAAAGTCGGATCGGGGTGCAAACAGGATCTGCCAATGAGCCGCGCGGCGTGCAACAGTGTGGAGGCATCAGAAGGGGGGCTGTATGATCCACTTGCCGATTTGCCGCCGACGATTCCTGGCCAGCGCAGGCGCCGTTGCCGCTGGTCTGACCGTGCCGCTGAGCCGGCTCGCCGCGCAGGCCGCGGTCGAATTGCCTTCGATCCCCATTCCGCCGCCGATCTCGCAGGCCGAACGGCTGGAGCGCCTGGCCAAGGCGCGCGCGCTGATGGCACGGAACGGCATCGGCGCGATCATCGTCGAGCCGGGCGCGAGCCTCGATTATTTCACGGGTGTTCAATGGTGGCGCTCGGAGCGGCTGACGGCGGCCGTCATCCCGGCGCACGGGGACCCGATCATCGTCACGCCATTCTTCGAGCGGCCCTCGGTCGCCGAAAGCCTGTCGATCCCGGCCGAGATCCGAACCTGGAACGAGGACGAGGAGCCGCTCAAGCTGGTGGCGGGATTCCTGAAGGAGCGGGGGCTTGCCGGCGAGCCGGTCGGATTCGAGGAGACCGACCGCTATTTCATTCTCGACCGCCTCCGCCAGCAACTGCCCGCGGTACGCGTGGTCAGCGGCAACCCGGTGGTGCGCGGCTGCCGGATGATCAAGTCGCCGGCGGAACTCGCGCTGATGCAGGCGGCCAATGACATCATGCTTGCCTCGCTCCGCTATGCCGGCGAACGGACCCGCGAGGGCATGGCGCCGGCGGATATCGACGCGATGATCGCCGCGGCGCAGAAGCGGCTCGGCGGCACCTATGACGGCGGCCTGGTGTTGATCGGCGAGGCGTCGGCTTATCCGCACGGCAGCCACAAGCCGCAAATCGTCAAGCGCGGCGACATCGTGCTGATGGACTGTACCTGCGCGGTGCACGGCTACCAGGCCGACATCACGCGGACCTTCGTCTTCGGCGCCGCTGCCACGGCCGAGCAACGCAAATTATGGGACCAGGTCCATCGGGGTCAGCAGATCGCGATTGCCGCCGCCAAGCCCGGCGTGGCCGCCGGAAGCGTCGATGACGCCGTCCGCCGGACCTATGAAAGCTGGGGATTCGGACCCGGGTACCGGCTTCCCGGCCTGTCGCACCGAACCGGTCACGGCATCGGCATGGAAGTTCATGAACCGATCTATCTCGTCCACGGCGAGACGACGCCGATCGCGCCCGGCATGTGCTTTTCCGACGAGCCCGGCCTCTATGTTCCAGGCAAGTTCGGCGTGCGGCTCGAGGATTGCTGGCACATGACCGAGGCAGGTCCGAAATTCTTCACCCAGCCGCCGCCAAGCATCGACGGGCCCTTCGGCTAAGCTCAGGACACGCCGTTCGGCTGATTAGAAGTGATCGTGGACCGGCTTGTCCCGTTCGACGTGCGAAGGGGCATGCCGCGGCTCGATATCAGCCGGTTCGAGCGGGTCGAAGTCACCTTCCCAGCGCGCGACCACGCTCGCGGCAACGGCGTTGCCGACGACATTGGTGGCCGAGCGGCCCATGTCGAGGAAATGGTCGACGGCAAGGATGAGCAGCAGGCCCGCCTCGGGGATCCGGAACATCGACATGGTCGCCGCAATCACCACCAGGCTGGCGCGGGGGACGCCCGCCATGCCCTTGGACGTGATCATCAGCACGAGGAGCATGGTGATCTCCTGACCGAGGCTGAGGGGGATGCCATAGGCCTGCGCGATGAAGATCGTCGCGAAGGTCATGTACATCATCGACCCGTCGAGATTGAATGAATAACCGAGCGGCAGGACGAAGCTCGCGATGCGGGGCGGCACCCCGAATCGGTCGAGCGCTTCCAGCGTCCGCGGATAGGCTGCCTCCGATGAAGCGGTCGAGAAGGCCAGGACGACGGGATCGCGGATATAGCGAACGAGGTGGCGCGTCCGCGGGCCGACGATCAGGAACGCGGCGCCAATCAGGACCGCCCACAGGATGAACAGACCGAGATAGAAGCTGCCGACGAACTTGCCCAACGTCGCGATGATCTGCGGGCCTCGCTCTGCGAGGGCGCTGGCGACCGCGGTGAACACGGCGAAGGGTGCGAAGCGCATCACATAATCGGTGACCTGGAGCATCACCTTCACCAGCGCCTCGACCCCTCGGACGATTGGCGCACCCTTCTCCCCGATCGCGGTCAGCGCGACCCCGAAGAAGATCGAGAAGATGACGATCGGCAGGATTTCGTTGGTGCTCATCGCCTCGAAGATCGACGCCGGCACGAGGTGGGAGACGAAGTCCTTGAGGTTGAAGGCGGCCGTCTCCACGCCGCTCGCCGCCGTCGCGGGCGGGATGGGGAGGTTGAGGCCGACGCCCGGGTGCAGCAAGGTGACGAGGATCAGCCCGAGCGTCAGCGAGACCAGGCTGGCAAGCAGGAACCAGCCCAGCGAGCGTATCCCGACGCGACCAAGTGCCGCGACGTCGCCCATGTGCGCGATCCCGGCGACCAGCGTCGAGAAGACCAGCGGCGCAATGATCATCTTGATGAGGCGCAGGAACAGGGCCGTGACGATGCTGAGATAGTCGGCGATGGACTTCAGTCGCTCCGCGCTCGCCGCAGTCCCATCGTCGATCGCTGCATTGGTCACCCAGCCCGCGATCACGCCGAGCACCAGCGCGATCAGGATGTAGCGGGTCAGTCTCTTGGCCATCGGGTTCCCCTTTGATGGCAACCCAAGCCGGAGGCGGCGGCGGCGTCAAGCGCTTCACAGCGGCGCGAGGCGTGGCTAGGGCGCGAGGAATGAACCCCGACCATCGTGCCGCCACCGACGTCCTCCAATTCGGCCGCGCGATCCTGCACGACGAGGCACGGGCGCTCGACGCGCTCGCCGACGGGCTCGGCGAACCTTTCGAGCAAGCGGTCGAGCTGATCCGCGAATGCAAGGGCAAGCTGATCGTCAGCGGCCTTGGCAAGTCCGGCCATATCGGGCGCAAGATCGCCGCGACCTTCGCCTCGACGGGCACGACCGCGGTCTTCCTTCATCTCGCGGAAGCGATCCATGGCGATCTCGGCATGGCGGCGCGCGGCGACGTCGCGATCCTGATCTCGCAGAGCGGGGAGACGTCCGAGCTGGAGCCGGTAATCGACCATTTCCATCAAGCGAAAATCCCGATCATCGCCATCACCGGCCATTCGGGGACGATGCTGGCCGAAGCCGCGACCGCGGCCCTGCTGCTTCCGCATTGGGCCGAAGTCGGGCCCGAAGTCAGTGGCGCCCACGACGTCGACGACCATGACCCTGGCGCTTGGCGATGCGCTGGCCATGACGGTCATGCAGCAGAAGGGTGTCACCAAGACCGATTTCGGGCGTCTGCACCCGGGCGGCGCGCTCGGCGCGCGGTTGAAGCCGGTTCGCCGGCTGATGCATGGCGGCAAGTCGGTTCCGCTGACGCGGGCCGACAATTCGATGCATGACGCGATCGTCGAGATGACCGAAAAAAGGCTCGGCGTCGTCGGGGTGACCGATGGCGAGGGCCATCTTGTCGGCGTCATTACCGACGGTGACCTTCGCCGCAATATCGAGCGTGGGCTTGATCATACCGCCGGTGAATTCATGACTCGCGATCCCAAGACGGTCCGCGCCAACGATCTGGTCGACGACGCGCTTGCCTTGTTCGACGAGTATAAGATCACGTCGATCTTCGTGGTCGAGGATGATGAAAGCGGCCGCAAGCCGGTGGGCGTCCTGCATATCCACGATTGCCCGGCGACGCGATGAACAGCGTCATCCTGATTCCCGCGCGCTACCAGTCGACGCGCTATCCCGGAAAGCCGCTGATCGAGCTTCGCGGCGCGACCGGCGGCGGGAAAGTGCTGATCCAGCGCAGCGTCGAGGCCGCGCGTCGGGTTGCGGGCGTCTCCGGCGTGTTCGTCACCACCGACGACGACCGCATTGCCGATGCCTGCTCGGCGTTCGGCGTTGGCGTGATCATGACCTCGCCCGAATGCCGCAACGGGACCGAGCGCTGCGCCGAAGCGTTATCATCGCTCCATGATCCCGATTTGGTCATCAACTTTCAGGGCGATGCGCTGTTGACCCCGCCGGGCTTCGTCGAGGCCCTCATCGCGCGGATGGAGCAGGATGCCGACGCATTGGTGGCAACGCCGGCGATGAGGCTGCGTAGCGATGAAGCGCGCGCGCTTCAGGCGGAAGAGGCCGCGGGACGGGTCGGTGGAACCACCGTTGTCACCGACAATCAGGGCTTTGCGCTTTATTTCTCCAAGCGGCTCATCCCGCATTTGCCGCCGGGCGCGCTGGATCGCGACATGTCGCCGGTTCGCCTCCATGTCGGGGTCTATGCCTATCGGCCCCAAGCGCTCGAACGTTATATCGCAACTCCGGTCAGCGAGCTCGAGACCCTCGAAGGGTTGGAGCAACTGCGCTTCCTGACGACGGGCGTCCGGATGGCGGTGGTCGATGTCGAAACCCCGCCGTTCGCGCTTCGCGAACTCAACAATCCGGAAGATGTCGAACCGATCGAGCAGGCACTGCGCGAGGCGGGGCTCGAGTGAGCTTTCTCGGCACGCTCGATCCCAGGTACCGACTCATTCTCTGCGACATCTGGGGCGTGGTGCATGACGGGGTCACGCTTTATCCGGGCGCGGCGGAGCGTCTTGGCCAATGGCGGGGCGAAGGTCGCACCGTAGCGCTGATTACCAATGCACCGCGAACCGCGGACGCGGTCGAGCAACAGCTCGCGCGGATCGGCCTTGCTCGCGACAGTTATGATTTCGTGGCGACGAGCGGGGAGGCGGGAATCGAGGCGTTGCTGGCGCTCGGCCGTCCGGTCGGCTTCATCGGCACCCAAGGCGATCGGGCGATCCTCGAAGGGCGGCGAGTGCCGATCGCCGATCACGGCAACTTCTGCGACCTCGCCTGTACCGGCGTGACGGAAGATCGACCGCGACCCGAGGACTATCTGCCTGATCTCAAAAATTGGGCAGAGCGGGCGGTTCTGATGCACTGCCTTAATCCCGACCGGATCGTGATCCGCGGTGGAGTTCCAGAGGCGTGCGCCGGGGCGATTGCCGATCTTTACCAGGGATTGGGCGGCCCGGTGATCTGGTACGGGAAACCGTTCGAAGCCATTTATCAGCACGCGCTCAAACGAGCGGGCAATCCACCGCGCGATGAGATCCTCGCGATCGGCGACAGTCTTGTGACCGACATCCTGGGAGCGGCAAGGCAGGGATTCGATACGGTCTTTGTCAGCGGCGGAATCCATGCGGGCGAGCCATTCCCGGAGGACTTTGCAGCCCAGAACGGCCTGGGCGACTGGCAGCCGGTCGCAGTGGTCGAGGGGCTCGCCTAGAGCGCGAGCGGCTCGGGCACCGCGACGACCACTGGGGCGACGAGGGCCGCGCGAGGGCTTTGTTCGCGATTGAGAACGGCGTGAATCGCATCGACTGCAATCTTGATTGGAGAGATGTCCAGTCTTCCTGCGCGCGGCAGCTCTACCGTCCCGACCAGGCCTCGGGCGCGGAGGTCGTTCCAGAACTTCTCGAGGTCGCGCATCCGGAACGGCTCGCCGCGCAGCCTGCCCGCGAAACGCACGAACTTCGCGCTTGCATTCGGCTCCAGCGGAACGAGTCCGACAGGTTTCCCGGTTGCGATCGCGTCTGACAGCATCGACACGCTGTCACCCGTCACGTGGATCTCGTCCGCTGCGCCCAGAAGTGCTGCGTAGCGAGGAAAATGACCCTCGACCAAGGCGTCCTGTCCCAGCGCCGCGCGGGCCGCGTCCTTCAAGAACCTGCTGGTGCGCGGGCTGGTCACCGCGATGACCGAGCCACCTCGAGGTTGGCTTTGCGTTGCAGGGTTCGAATGGCCTCGGTCACGACGTTCCGATCGAAGCGCCAGAGCGAGGTCTTGCCGCCGATCACGATAAGCCGCCGGGGATGCGGAAAGCTCCGCAGCCATTGCCGTTCCCGGTCGTCGGCAACGACATCCTGCTGGCTGGTGACGGTGACGGGCAGGCGGATGACATTGTCGGCCGCGGACCGCATATTGCGTCGTCGTGATCACGAGGTCGAACAATCTGTGCGAGACCATCGGATCGCCGAGCCGAACCACCTTCGTCGTCCGCTCGAGGCGCGCTGGATGAAACGCGCAACAGGAACACTGCGCTGGCCGATCCCGAGGACAACCGAAGGCCAGGGGCGCGTCAATTCGCGGCGAGAGTCCGCGGTCAGATGCGAGAGCGTCAGTCTGCGCATCACGGCGGGGAGGTGAGCGAACCAGCGGTAGCGCAACTGGATGGTTCGAAAGGGCAGGCCAAGCGATTCCGCTAGTGCCACGACCTGATGATTGTCGCCTCGATGCGGGCCCAGGAGTACCCAGGCTTCGGCGCTGCTCAGCCCTTTCATCAGGCGCCACTTAAGAGCCGCTACTTACCGCATCATTGCAGCGGTGTTGCAATTCATGAACATGTATTGCCAGTGGCGGTCGGCGGCCGGCTCGCCTACAGGGGCGGCCATGCAACTCAATGGACGCGAAGTCGGGCTGGACCAGCCCTTTTTCCTGATCGCCGGACCGTGCGTGATCGAAAGCGAAGACCTGCAACTTCGAACGGCGGAGCGGTTCAAAGGCATCACCGAAAAGCTGGGCGTGCATTTCATCTTCAAGTCGAGCTTCGACAAGGCCAACCGCTCATCGGACAAGAGCTTCCGCGGCCCCGGAATGGATGAAGGGCTGCGCGTCCTCGAAAAAGTGAAGAGCGCGCTGGACGTACCCGTGCTGACCGATGTCCACGACATTTCTCAGATCGCGCCCGTCGCCCAGGTGGTGGACGTGCTCCAGACGCCGGCGTTTCTCGCCCGGCAGACGGACTTCATCCACGCCGTCGCGGCATCGGGCAAACCAGCGAACATCAAGAAGGCGCAGTTCATGGCGCCGCACGACATGAAGAACGTCGTCGACAAGGCTCGCAACGCTGCGCAGGCGGCCGGAATCAACCAGGACACGATCATGGTGTGCGAGCGCGGCGCCTCGTTCGGCTACAACAATCTCGTCAGCGACATGCGCAGCCTGGCCATCATGCGCGAGACCAATTGCCCGGTCGTGTTCGATGCGACGCATAGCGTCCAGCTGCCGGGCGGGCAGGGGACGAGCTCCGGCGGACAGCGCGAGTTCGTGCCGGTGCTGGCGCGGGCTGCGGTGGCGACCGGCATTGCCGGCCTGTTCATGGAAACACATCCCGATCCGGCCAATGCCAAATCGGACGGCCCCAATGCCTGGCCGCTCGACCGGATGGAAAGCCTGCTGACGACGCTGGTCGAGATCGACCGGTTGGTGAAGCAGCGCGGTTTCGAGGAAGCTGCGCTCTAGGCCGACCTGGGCCGGACGCGGCGGTGCTCGCGGCGAAGTTGGACGAGCATCGCCCCGGTATTGACGGCATTCGCGAGGACGAGTGCGATAGCGGCACCGATGATGCCCCACGTCCAGCATAAGGGTGCGATCGAGACGAAGAAGATGGCGCTGCCGAGCAGCTTCGCCTTAAGCGGACCGTCCGACCGGCCCAGAGCATAGAGCATCGGCGTCAGCGGGAAGCTGAAAATCCCGATGAACGGGATCGCCATGAGAATGACGAGCGGCGCGTAGGCGCCCAGGAATTCCTTGCCGAACACCAACTGCATCAGCGGCTTGCCGCCGACCAGCATGACGAGGATGGCGAAGAGCGCGACGGCACTGACCAGCGCGGTGCCCCGCAACATGAGCTTCCACGGTTGCCTGGACGTCAGGTCCATCCGCATCACCTCGGGATAGAAGGCCTTGCCGAGGAGGTCGGCGGGCTTGGCGGCGCTCTCGGCGAGCGTGGAGGCGATCCGGAACAATGCCGCGCCGGCAGGCCCGAGCAAGCCGCCTACGACCAGCCGGCCGATCGGTCCCCACACAGCCTGGACGCTGGTGGCAAGGTTGACCTCGATCGCGAAACGCCAGGCGCCTGCCAAAACGGTGGGCCGAAACGTCGGCCGGATTCCCTTCGAGCATCCCGTTCCGGCGAAGCTCCCGCCAGGCGAGGTACCAGGGGTACAAATTGCCGGCGAGATCGGTGACGAACCAGATCACCACATAAGTGGCGAAGGAAGCGCCGGTCGCGAAGGCGATCGCGGCCAGGAGTGCGCGAGAGATCGGCATCAACGTCGCCGACCAGCTGATCAGGTCAAATCGGTCGAGCACGCGAAGCACGCCGTCCGGCGTCGCCGCGCTCAGGATCGGGATGACCGTGCAATAGAGCATTCCAAGCCAGAGATAGGCGGGGTCAATTCCGACCCACCCAGCGATGAAGGGCAGGAGCGCAGCGCCGACGAGCATCCCGCCGATCCCGCTCACAGTGTCGAGCGCGAAGGCGAAACCGGTGGCAACCTTGAAATGTTCGGGGTCGCCATGCGCAACGCCGTGACCGCCATAGCGCACGATCAACTGCCACGATTGAAACTTGGCGATCCCGCTGACCGCCTTCACGTAGCTGGTGATGAGGATCAGCGTTCCAAACAGGATGACGCCAAGGCCGCGCCCGGCAAGCGCGAGCGTCGCCACGCCGCACAGCGCGGCGACGATCTTCGACACGCCGAGATAGCTGCTGTTCTTGAGCAGCGACCGGAAATGCTGGTCTTTGAACCAGTGCCTCATGCGTGGGGCTTAAGGGACGATTTCAATCGCGCCAACAGAAAGCCTCCCCCCTTGTGGGGAGGTTAGGAGGGGGGCTCGCCGCGTCTGCGGCGAAGTGATTCTTTGCGGTCAGTTCGCCAGCTGCGCTGACGAACCAACGCCCCCACCCAACCCTCCCCACAAGGGGGAGGGCAGAAGCCGAGATCACGCCGGCTCGGACACCTGCTGCGTCACCTTGTCGGCCAGCGGCCCGTTGAGCTCGGCCAAATGGTCGAACTGGGCCTCATAGGTGGCCAGACCCTGGCTTTGCGAGCGCAGCTCGGCCTCGAGCCCGGAAAGCTCGGCCTCCGGGATCAGCGCCTCGATCCGGTCCCAGCCGGTCCAGCCGTCGCGCGGCGCCATGCCGAGCATCTGGCCGCGCCGCCCCGCGACCGCCGACGTGATGCGGCTGGTCGCGCTCGATGGGCAGACGACGGTCATCTTGTGCATTGGCTCAAGCAGATGGGGCCCGGCCCCCGCAAGCGCTTCCTGCATCGCAATGCGGCCCGCAAGACGGAACGCAAGCTCGGAGCTGTCGACGCTGTGATAGCTGCCGTCGATCAGGGTGACGCAGCAATCGACGACCTGGAAGCCGAGCGGTCCTTTGACCATCGCTTCCCGCACGCCGTCTTCGACCGCCGGAATCCATTGCTTGGGCACGGAGCCGCCGTGGATCCTTTCTTCGAACGTGAAGCCGGAGCCGCGGGGGAGGGGCTTCAATTCGATGATGACGTCGCCGAACTGGCCGTGGCCGCCCGACTGCTTCTTGTGGCGGCCCTTCTGGGTCACCGGTTTGCGGATCGATTCGCGGTAGCCAACCCTTGGCTGGTGGCTCTTCACTTCGACCCCGTACCGCCGCTTCAGCCGGGCGAGCACTGTATTGAGATGCTCGTCATTGACCCCGCGCAGCCGGATTTCGCGATTCTCGTCATCATGCTCGATCAGCAGCGCCCCATCCTCTTCGCTCAGCCGCTGGAGGGCGCCGGATAGTTTCACGTCGTCTTTTCGATCGGCCGGCTCGATGGCGATGGCACAGTTGCGCGCCGGATAGCCAACATCGACCGATGGCGGCAGCTGGCCGGCCCCGAGCCATTCGCCGGCGGCGATGAAATCGATCTTGGCGACAGCAACGATGTCGCCGTCGCGCGCCTCGGTAACCTTGGCGGTTTTTTCGCCCTGGACCCGGAACATGGCGCCAAGCCGAGCATGCTCGCCCGCTTCGGCTTTGAGGTCCGCGCCCTCGCTGACCCGTCCGCCAAGCACTCGCGACAAAGCAAGCCGCCCAATCGAACCATGGACGATCTTGAAGGCGTATAGCGATGGGTCGGACACCCCGAGACGGTCGGCGGCGTTCTGTGGGCTCGGTACTTCATGGCGCATTGCCTTCAGGAGCCGCCGCACCCCCCAGGACGAGATCGCGGAACCGAACAGCAGCGAAACCCCGAGGCCATCGCCGGTTTCCCGGGCAAGGTCCTGCAGCACCTTTTCCCGGCTTGGCGCCTGGTCCATCAGCAGCTGCTCGAGCAATTCGTCGTCGTGATCAGCGAGCTGCTCCAGCATGTGAGTCCGCGCTTCGATCTCACGGTCCTGAAGCGCGTCGGGGATTTCGATCCGCTCGGATTCCTTTCCGGGGCGATATTTGAACGCATATTCGAGGGCGAGATCGACGAAGCCGGTGACCTTTTCGCCATCCCAGATCGGAACCTGGCGCGCGATCAGCGGCGACACGCTCATCGGCTGAAGCGCGGTCAGCAGGTCGCGAATTCGCCCGTGCGCCTGATCGATGCGGTTGACGAAGATGAGGTGCGGAATGCCAAGCTCATCGAGCGCTCGCAGAGCAGGGGCAGCGAGCGGCGCGCGCGCCGGATCCGGATCGACGACGACGATCGCGACATCGGCGATCGCGAGGGCCCGGGCACCGTCGGCCGCAAAGCCGATCGATCCGGGTACGTCGATGACGGCGAAATCGTCGCCAAGATACTGGAAATTGTAGAGGTTCAATTCGGTCGAGCCGCTTCGCTGGCGGCTTTCGGGACTGGAATCGCCGATGCTGGAGCAGTTGGCCGTCGACCCCAAACGGTCGGTGGCGCCGGCTGCGAACAGCATCGCTTCGGCAAGGCTGGTCTTTCCCGCGCCGGCAGGTCCTACCAGCGCGATTACTCGGGTGCCTTTGAATGGTTGTCCGGCCATGCAACTCTCCCTTCGTGCCGTTACCGGCGCGCGAGTCGCTTCTCGTGAAGGCGCTCGGGCGCCGCCTTGAAACCTCCACCGTCAGCCTGTTTGCCGGACTTGGCAAGAGGGATCGTTACGCCGGCGTGGCGGTTGGTCGCGGAACAGTTTCGCACCGGCTAAGAGGTCGCGAATGGTCGATCCCAAAGGACATCAGGCGGCAACGCCGTGGCAAATGCCCCGCGCGGCATGGAAGGACATTATCAAGCGAACCTACAAGCGCACGTGGGACGACAATGTCGGACTCGTTGCGGCGGGGGTCGCTTTCTACGGCTTCTTCGCTTTGCTTTCGTTGCTCGGCCTGATCGTTCTCGCCTACGGCTTCGTCGCCGCGCCGATTACCGTCATCGAGCATATGCGCGCGCTGACCGGGGTCCTGCCCACGGATGTTGCGTTCATCATCGGCGATCAGCTGATGACGGCCGTTAAGTCATCCGAAGGTGTGAAGGGGCTTGGGATCCTGCTGGCCTTCCTTGTCGCCACTTACGGCGGGACGAACGGGGCCGCGTCGGTGATCACCGCGCTCAACATCGCTTATGAAGAGAAAGAGAAGCGCAGCCTGTTCCGCTTCTATGCACTGGCCATCTCGATGACCCTAAGCGCGTTGATCATCGCGCTTGTCGCGTTGGCCGGCACGGCCGGTCTCGCCTATCTCCAGCACCTGCTGCCGGCCGCGCCGCCACGTTTGATCATCGTCGGCAAGATCGCGGGATATCTGCTCATGGGTATGGTGGCGGTGCTGATCGCCTCCACGCTTTACCGCTATGGTCCGTCGCGGGAGGATGCGCAGTGGAAGTGGATCAGCCCCGGCAGCATGGTCGCCGCGCTTACCTGGCTCTTGCTGACGTGGGGGTTCGGAATCTACGTCGCGCGGTTCACCAACTATCATGCGAGCTACGGTTCGCTCGGCGCGGTCGTGGCTTTGCTGACGTGGATGTACCTATCCGCCTACGCTTTGATTTTCGGTGCCGAGCTCAATAGCGAGATCGAGCACCAGACGGCCACGGACAGCACGACCGGCTCGCCCGAGGTGATGGGCGATCGCGGCGCCTGGGCGGCCGACAATGTCGCCACCGACGATGAGGTGCAGGACCGGCCCGAGAAGCAGCGTGAAGGCGAAGCGCTAACCAGCGCCGCGCCCAAAATCGCCAAAGAGCGCGGCTAGGCGGCCGGAAGGAGCCGGCGCTCACCGGCAAGGCGAAGCAGGCCGGCCTGCAGCTTTTCGAACGCGCGCACCTCGATCTGGCGGATGCGTTCGCGGCTGACGCCATAGACCTGGCTCAGTTCCTCCAGAGTCTTCGGTTCGTCGGCGAGGCGCCGCTCCATCAGGATATGCTTTTCACGGTCGTTGAGCCCGTCGAGGGCGCTGACGAGGAGGTCGTGGCGGACCCGGGCCTCTTCATCGTCGGCGATCAGTTCGTCCTGCAGCGGGCCATTATCGACGAGGAAATCCTGCCACTGGCTTTCGCCGCCTTCGTCGCCCTTCAGCGAGACGTTCAGGCTGGTATCGCCGCCCATCGCCATGCGGCGGTTCATCGAGACGACTTCGTCCTCGGTCACCCCGAGGTCGGTGGCGATCTTGGCGACGGCGTCCGGCTTGAGATCGCCCTCTTCGAACGCGTCGATCTGGTTCTTCATCCGCCTGAGGTTGAAGAACAGCTTCTTCTGCGCCGCCGTGGTGCCCATTTTGACCAGGCTCCAGGAGCGCAGGATGAATTCCTGGATCGACGCGCGGATCCACCACATCGCGTAAGTCGCCAGGCGGAAGCCGCGCTCCGGTTCGAACTTCTTCACGCCCTGCATCAGGCCGATATTGCCTTCGCTGATCAGCTCGCTGACCGGGAGGCCGTAGCCGCGGTACCCCATGGCGATCTTCGACACGAGCCGAAGGTGCGAATTGACGAGCTTCGCGGCGGCGTCCGTATCGCCATGCTCGCGCCAGCGCTTGGCGAGCATATACTCTTCCTCCGGCGAGAGGATCGGGAATTTCTTGATCTCCGCGAGATAGCGGTTGAGTCCGGCCTCCCCACCGGACGATGGGATCGAGACGATGCCTTTACCTTGAGCCATGATCTTGCGTCTTTCTCCCTTTCCCAGGGCACCGGCGAACCGGCGGAATGCCCTAGCTAGTTAAACCTTATACACCAAGCGCGTTGAACAGTTCCTGCATGTCGGGCGGCATGGCGCTCGAGAACGACAGCCTGTGCTTCATCACCGGATGGGTGAACCCAAGCGCCGCCGCATGGAGGGCCTGGCGATGAAATCCAAGCTCCGTGAGCAGCTTACCATGGGTTTTTCCGGTCCGGCCGTAGACCCGGTCTCCGACCAGCGAATGTCCGATCGAAGCCATGTGCACGCGAACCTGATGCGTGCGTCCGGTTTCGAGCGAGCATTCGACCAGCGAGGCGCCATTCAGGATTTCGAGGCGCCGCCAGTGAGTTACCGCGCGCTTGCCGCGATCGCCTTGAACGATTGCGATCTTCTTGCGGTTGGTCGCGGAACGGGCCAGCGGCGCATCGACTTTCCCTTCGCTGGTTCGGGGCACCCCATTGACGATCGCGAGGTAACGCCGGTCGATCGAATGAGCCGCGAATTGTTTCGCGAGACCGACGTGGGCAATGTCGCTCTTGGCGACCACCAGCAAGCCCGACGTATCCTTGTCGATACGGTGGACGATCCCGGGTCGCGCAACCCCCCCAATCCCGGACAGGGACCCCCCGCAGTGATGGAGGAGGGCGTTGACCAGGGTGCCGTCCAAATTTCCGGCGGCCGGGTGGACGACGAGGCCCGCCGGCTTTTCGACGACGAGCAGATGCTCATCCTCGAACACGATCGTGAGCGGGATATCCTGGGCGAGGTTGTGGGCAGGCTTCGGCTCGGGCACCGCGACGATCAAGGCTTCGCCGCCGGCCACCTTGGTCGCCGGATCGCGAACCGGTTTGCCGAAGGCTTCGACCGCGCCGCTGCGGATCAGTGATTTCAGACGTTCCCGCGACATGGTCGGAACTGCCGCCGCCAGCGCCCGGTCGAGGCGCCAGCCGGCATAAGCAGGCGTCGAGCCGCACGCTGATCGCTTGATGACCCCCCATCTTCGTCAAGGAATATGGGTTTGGGCCGGCTGCCCTTCAATGGGCGGTCGGCAAGGTCGAACCTTGCGCGAGATTAAACTCTGCCCCATCAACGCGTTGCGATGAAACCGGTCGATTTTGCCAGCCTTCTCTGCTCGCGGCTTTGCCACGACCTCATGTCGCCCGTGGGCGCGCTCAACAATGGTATCGAGTTGCTGGCTGACGAGACCGACCCCGAGATGCGGGAGAAATGCCTGGAGCTGCTGGCCGACAGTGCGCGGGCATCGGCCAACAAGCTGAAGTTCTTCCGCCTTGCGTTCGGTGCTGCTGGAGGGTTCGGCGAGGAAGTCGACACGCATGAAGCGGAGGTCGCGCTCGCCGGGCTGTTCGGGCCGGAGCGGCGGATCGAGCTCGGCTGGGTAGTCAGCGACGAAAAGCTGCCGAAGGATGCCGTGAAATTGCTCCTAAATCTCGCGATGATTGCCGGGGATGCGCTCGTCCGGGGTGGCCGCCTCGACGTCGGCGCCGAGCGGCGCGAAGGCGAAATCGAGCTTGCGGTGCGGGCTGAGGGTGCCCGGATCCTGCTTGATCCAAGCCTTCGGGAGACGCTGTCGGATGGCGGAGGCGGCGGCCGGGTCGAGCCTCGGGCGGCGGGGGCCTGGCTTGCGCACCAGCTCGTCGCGGACTGCGGCGGATCGATCCAGCTCTCCGACCCGTCGAGCGAAATGCTGATGATCGGCGCTCGGCTGCCGCGGCAACCGGACTAATCGGCCGATAGGGATAACGGCGCATTAACTCCTGACCGGCATAAGCCCCCTGAAGCATTGCTGAGGGGCGAACTCGCCGATGGACGATTTGATTGCCGATTTCGTAGCCGAATGCCGCGAAATGCTCGAAGCCCTGGGCGGTGAAATCGTCGCCTGGGAAGCCAGTCCCAACGACCGGGCCCGCCTCGATTCCATCTTTCGCTTTGTCCATACGGTGAAGGGCAATTGCGGCTTTTTCGAATTCCCGCGGCTCAAATCCTTCAGCCATGCAGCCGAGGACGCGCTCGCGGATGTTCGCGCCGGCCGGCGCCAGCCTGATGGCGCGCTGGTGTTCGCGGTTCTCGCGGTGATCGACCGGATCGGCGAGATGGTGGCGGCGATCGAGGCCGGTGAAGAGATGCCCGTCGGCGACGACAGCATGTTGATCGCCTCGCTCGAGCCCGGGGCTGAGGGAGCGGTCGCCCGTTCTCGCGGCAGCGGGCGATGCGGCGACCAGAGCCTCAGGCGCGCCGCGGACGATCCGTCTTTCGGTCGAATTGCTCGATCGGGTGATGAGCACGGTGTCCGACATGGTATTGGCGCGCAACGAACTCGCGCGGCGCCTCCGCGAGGCCGACGACGGACGTTCCGGTGGATGGCGCATTCGAGCGCCTGTCCTCGATCATCGCCGAAATGCGCGACGCCATCACCCGCACCCGCATGCAGCGGATCGAGAATCTGTTCGTCGGGCTGCCCCGGATGGTCCGCGATTTGTCCGCCGAGCTCGGCAAGCAGGTGCTGGTCGACATCGAAGGCGGCGACGTCGAGCTCGATCGCGAGATGATCGAAATGATCCGCGATCCGCTGACCCATATCATTCGCAATGCGGTCGACCACGGGATCGAAAGTCCCGCCGATCGCATGAAAGCGGCAAGCGGGAGATCGGGATTCTCGCCGTTTCCGCGCGCCAGTCGGGCAACCAGATCCTGATCGATATTCAGGACGACGGCCGCGGCATCGACGGCAAGAAGCTGGTCGACAAGGCGATCTCGAACGGTGTCCTGACGAAAGAGGAAGCGGCGAAGCTGTCGCCGAGCGAGCAACTGGCGCTGATCTTCCAGGCCGGGCTATCGACCGCGCAGCAGGTCACGGCGATCTCCGGGCGCGGCGTCGGCATGGACGTCGTGCGGTCGAACATCGAACGGATCGGCGGCATCGTCGAAGTCGACAGCAAGCTGGGCCAGGGAACGCGCATGACCCTGCGCGTCCCGCTCACGTTGACGATCATTCCGGCGCTGACGGTCTCGATTGCCGGACAGCATTTCGCGATCCCGCGCTCCGCCATCGAAGAGATCGTTCGCGCGAACGGCGAGAGCGTGACGCTCGAGCATCTCGGCGGGGCCGGGTCGCGACCATTCGCGGCCGCCGCGTGCCTGAGATATCGCTTGCCGCCATCCTGGACGTCGAAAGCAAGATCGAGCAGCAGGACCGGCGCCTGATCGTCCTTCGGCCGGCCGGCGGCGATGTCTATGCCCTGTCGGTCGACCGCATCCATGACCATGAAGAACTGGTCGTGAAGCCGGCGGCGCCGGCGGTCATGGCGACCGGCCTCTATGCCGGCACGACGCTGGCCGACGACGGCAGCCCCATCCTCCTGATGGACCCGGCCGGTATCGCCGAGGCGGGCGGGATCAGGCTCGAGGTCCAGGAGCGGACGTCGCGGATCGCGGAAGCGCCGATGCCTGTCGCCGATCAAGACGTCCCCGTCCTCCTGTTCCGTGGGTTGGATGGCGGCCGCCGAGCGATGCATCTCGCCATCGTCGACCGCATTGAGGAAGTGCCGGCCGCAGCAATCCGTCCGGGCGCGGGTCAGCTTCGAGTGCAGCTTGGCGAATCCATTCTGCCCTTGGCCGGGGCCAACGGTGAATTGGGGACCGAAAAGGTCAGGCTGTTCCGGCTGAACGATGGCACCTGCGAGATCGGCTACGCCTTCCAGGAGGTGATCGACCTCTCCACCATCGCCAACGAAGTCATTCCCGCCGCAGTCCCGGGCGAAATATCGGCGGTGACGCTGGTCGCCGGCGAACCGGCGGAACTGATCGATCCGCATTGGCTGTTCGCAACCTATCTGACCGCTTCGGAGCGGACGCCGGAACAACCGGTGTGCCGGCTCCCGGGCGACGATCCGTGGATGCAAAACATGCTTCGCCCGATGGTCGAGGCGGCCGGCTATCGCGTCGTGTCCGATGTCGACGAGTTTGAAGTCGACCTCGCCATCGTGTCGAGCGCGAGCGACGGCGGGCGTCCGCAGCGGCGAGCGTCATCCGCCTGCGTTCGGATCCGACCCGGCATAGCTCAAGGATGACACCATCTATCGCTATGACCGCGCGGCCTTGCTGAGTGCGCTGAAGTCGACGGCCGGAGGGAGGCGCAGATGTCCGAATTGCTGCTGGTCGTCACGATCGCCGGCGAGCGTGTCGCGCTCCGCGCCGCGTCGGTCGAATCGGTTGTCGAACTGGACACGTTGATCCCGGTCCCGCGCGCGGCACCGCACGTTGCCGGCCTGTCCGCGCTTCGCAGCCGGGTGTTGACGGTGATCGATTGCATGCGCTCGCTAGAACTCGGCGAGACCGATTGTTCGGACGGGATCCGGGAAGCGGCCGTCGTCGAACTCGACGGCCATCATTACGCGCTGATCGTCGATCTCGTCGAGGATGTGGTCGAGACAATGTTCGAACCGCAGCCGATGAGGGCGGCGATGGAACCTGGCTGGGCGCGCGTGTCGCTGGGAATGGTTGATACTGAGGAGGGCCCGCTGTTGCTGGTCGACGTCGCTGCGTTGATCGCGGGCGTCGAAGCCAGGCTGCAGCTTAAGCTCTTCGTTACCCTTGCCGTTTAATGACCTAGGCATCGAAGGTGGGAAGTGCTGGCATGAAAAGCTGTTTGATCGTCGATGACTCGAAGGTGATCCGGAAAGTCGCTCGGCACATCTCGAAACTCTCGAGTTCCAGGTTGAGGAAGCCGGCGACGGCCAGGAGGCCTTGATCCGTTGCGAGCAGAAGATGCCGGACGTCGTCCTGCTCGACTGGAACATGCCCGTGATGAGCGGCATGGAATTTCTCGGCTGCTTCGCCAGCGCGGGCATTCGGATCAGCCCAAGGTGGTGTTCTGCACCACCGAAAACGACATGGCGCACATCCGCGCGGCACTTGAGGCCGGGGCGGACGAATATGTGATGAAGCCCTTCGATCGAGAAACGCTCCACATCAAGCTCCAGCTCGTCGGCGTCGCGTAAGAGCGCGGGCCATGGAGCGGGCGCTCGCCAGATCGCGGGACCGCCTTTCGGATTCCCGTCGCACAGGCCGCAAAATGCGGCTGATGATCGTCGACAATACGACCGTTGCCCGAGCGGTTCTTTCGCGGATGATCGCCAGCGATCCGGCCTTTGACATCATCGCGGTCGCTGGAACCGCGGAAGACGCGATCGTCGCCCTCGGTGAATGCCGCGTCGATGTCGTCATTCTCGATCTCGAGATGCCCAGGCGCCGGCGGGCTCAAATGGATTCCCCGGATCATCGCTGCGGGCGCAGGCGCCAAGGTCATGGTCGTCTCCTCATTGGCGGAAGACGGTGCCGAGCAGACGGTGGCCGCTTTGGCCCTGGGCGCCGCGGACACAATGCCCAAGCCCGGCACCGGCCGCTTCAATGGCAAGTTTTCCGAAATCCTCGTCGCAAAGTTGAAGGACCTTGGATTTGCCTCGGCCCAGCCGCCCGCGCCGCTTGCGGCCGGGAGCGTGCAGACGCTGCTTCGGGCGATGCCATCGGACCCCATCGACGCTCTCGCGATCGGCGCATCCACCGGCGGCATTCATGCCCTTGGCGCGCTTTTCCAGGCGCTGCCTGAGCGGATCGGAGTGCCGATCCTCGTGACCCAGCATTTGCCGATCCGTTCATGAGCGTGTTCGCGCGCCAGCTCGGCGTGGTGGCGCGGCGCGAGGCGATCGTCGCCGCCGACGGGATGGCCGTGGTTCCTGATCGCATCCTGGTGGCGCCGGGAGATGCCCATTTGACGCTCGAACCGACGCGTGGCGGTGCCGTCGTCCGCTGACGCATGGACGCAGCAGCAGCGGGTGCATGCCGTCGGTCGATCCCATGCTCGCGTCGGTCGGCGCGCTTTACGGCCGGGAGCGCTAGGCGTGGTCCTGACCGGGATGGGGCGTGACGGTGTCGAGGGCGCATCGCGGCTGGTCGCTTGCGGCGGGGCCGTTCTCGCCCAAGACGAAGGCAGCTGCGCCGTCTGGGGGATGCCGCGTGCGGTCCTCGAAGCCGGGCTCGCTTGCGCGATTCTGCCCCCGGAGAAGATCGCGCGGCGGATTGCTGCACGCACGGAGGACCAGCGCGTGCAGATAAGCGATAGCTCAAGCCGGATTCTCGCCGGCCTGCTCGAGGCCCGGACCGGCCAGCAATTGACCATGAGCCGCCGTTGGCGTCTGGAAACAGCGCTGTCGGCCCTGCTTCGCGAACGCGGGATTTCCACGCTCGACGAACTCATCACCATCCTCGTCATGGGCAAGGAGCCAAGCTTGTCACAAAATGTGGTCGAAGCCCTGCTCAACAACGAAACCTATTTCTTCCGCGACCGGTCGCCTTTCGATGTTCTGCAGCGTCATGCACTTCCGGAGCTCGCCCGGCGCCGCGAAAGCTCGAAACGTCTCCGGATCTGGTCAGCGGGCTGCTCGACGGGGCAGGAAGTCTATTCGCTCGCCATGCTGTTCGCCGAACAGCCGGACGAGTGGCGGGGCTGGACCATCGATATCCTGGGGAGCGACGTTTCGACCGCGTGCGTCGAACGCGCGCGGGCCGGTGCCTATACGCAATTCGAGGTGCAGCGCGGGCTCGCGATCAGCCAGATGATCAAGTGGTTCGAGGAATTTGCCGAGGGCTGGCGCGCGGTCGAGGCGCTCCGCAAGCCGATCCGCTTCCAGGTTCACAACCTGCTCGAACCGCCGCCGCATCCCGGCGACTTCGACATCGTGCTGTGCCGCAACGTTCTTCTTTACCTAAGTCCCGAGAAGAAGATGCTGGCGTTCGAGCGGATCGCGACCGCGATGGCAGAGGACGGCTGGCTCATGCTCGGGGCTGGCGAGACGGTCATCGGCCAGACCACCAAGCTCGGCAGCGACGTCAATGCGCGCGGCCTTTATCGCCTGACGGGGGATGGCAGCAGGGTCGAAAAACGTCGCAGTCCGGATCGCCGAAGCGCCGCTGGGGCTTGACCCCGGCGTCTGTCTCATGCGCCATTAGGCCGCATGGACCTGGACTTCATCGAGCGGCCATCGCCCAACTTCGACAACCGCAAGCTGCCGGTCTCGATGATCGTTCTCCATTATACGGGAATGCCCGATGCCCAGGGCGCGCTCGATCGCCTGACCTCGCCTCAAGCCAAGGTCTCCTGCCATTATCTCATCGATGAGGACGGCTCGGTCTATCGGCTGGTCGATGAACACCATCGCGCCTGGCATGCCGGGAAATCTCGTTGGCGAGGCGTTGGCGACGTCAATTCCGCCAGTGTCGGGATCGAGATCGTCAATCCCGGGCACGAATTCGGCTATCGGCCTTTTCCGGACGAGCAGATGGCCGCGCTCATCCCACTGGTCGCCGATATCAAGGAGCGCCATGGAATTGGACGCGGCAATGTGGTTGGCCATTCCGACGTCGCGCCGGCGCGCAAGGACGATCCGGGCGAACTGTTCCCCTGGGCAGCACTGGCAAAGCGGCGGTTGGCGCTGCCGAGCCCGACGCGCGACCTTATCGACCCCTATTGGACCGATGCCGGCTTCCTCCTGGCCCTCGAACGCTTCGGCTATGACGTGACGGACTCCCAAAGGCAGTCATCGCATTCCAGCGGCGCTTCCGGCCAGACCTTATCGACGGGATCATCGACGGCGAGTGCCGGGCGAAGCTGTTGGCGCTGCTACTGCCAAGGCCGCAGTAGGACATAAGACGTTACGATCGTTTTCAGACATCGGGCATGTTCGCAATGGGCTGAATTGTATTAAATCATCCGGCAGAACGGCGGCGGCGCCTTTTCGTCGCAGACGTCTGGCCTGGTGTGAGTCGTCTTCCAATATTTGATAAGTCCGAGTTGCGTGGCCAGCGCCGGGAAGCCCGGATCGGTCAATGTCCGCGCATGCTCCGATCCCAGAAAGCGATGGCCCCGGGTATTCCTGCGCGTCGCAATCCGGGCCGCGATCTGGAAAGCCTCGTGGTTCGCGCCGAGCTCGGCGAGCAGCCTCGCGACGCATCCTCTCTGCTGGTCTTCGGGCAGCGCAAGAAGGGCCTGGACCGCTTGCGCCTTGGCGCCGGAATCGCGCGATGCCGTCGCGCGATACCCTTTCAGCAGGGCCGCGCGCAGTTCCGGGGAAGCGACCAGTTTCGGGTCGAGCAAGCGCTTCGATGTCACCGGTCGCGGTTGCCTTGTACATCGCAGATGCTTTCCGCGAAGCCTGGGATTCGGGCGCGAGATCGATCGCGGCATCGAAATAGGTTTCGCCTCGTCGGGCTTTCCCGCGATGACAAGCGCTCGGGCCAGGGTCAAAGGCGTGTACACATAGAGGGCGAGCATGTCGTCGGCCTGGCGCAATTGTTCGATCGCTTCGGCAGTCCGACCGACATTCGCCAGCATCCAGCCATATTGATGATGCTCGCATCCGCAATCGAGCCGCCGGGCCGCGACGGCGCGCTTCAACAGCGCTTCCCGACCGATCCAGTCGTGCCGATCGATCAGCATGGACTTGATGTACAGCGCCTCGCTGTTCCTGCTGTCGATGGCGACCGCGCGGTCGGCCGCTTCACGCCCACTCGCGCGCGCCTCCTCGGCGAGCTGGTCGTTGTCCGCACTCATCGCAACTTTCCAATACGCCCCGGCGACCGCCGCCCAGCCCCAGGAGAAGTCCGGAACGGCAGCAACGACCCGTTGCGCGGGAACGAGGGCTTTCCGGCCCTCCTGCAGATCGGGGTCCCAATGTCCCTGGCAGAATTGCATGTAGTCCCTGAGGACAGCGTCGGGCAGCGGCTTGTGATAGGTGGAAGCGCCGAACAGGCCGCAGCGGACGACATTGCCGGCATCGACGGCGATGTGGCGCGGAACTTTCGAGACCTCCTTCCCGGCATAGTTGAAAGTGTCGGTCCACAAGGTGGCGCCGGAACGCTCGTTGGCCAGGCGAGTGATGACGCGGATCGTGTCGCCGACGCGCTGGATCGTCCCGCCCAGTGCGTAGGCGGGCGCCGTGCCTGGCGCCGGGGCTGATGCCGTCGAAACACCGACGACGCCGTCGGCATTGAATGCCGCGGCGATTTCCGCGTCGACCGTGTCGCGAATGGTTGCGGGCAAGTCGGCGGACAGGAGCTGGAACCCGGCCAGGCGCACCGTCATGCTGTGCGCCGTCGGCCGGAGAGGTCGAAGCCACCAGGCACCCGGCGGCCAGCACCAGCAGAAGCAAGCCGACGGCGTGCGATCGCAATCCGACGCAGCGACCAGGAAGCCGGCCGGCGGATAGCGGGTGTAGCAGCCGTCGCCGCGACTGGCTCGGCGCCTGAAAGCTGCCCGATGCGACTGACCAGTGAATCGATCGACTTGTCCCAGCCGTTGAAGGCGTCGATCCACTGGCGGGTCGAAAGCTCGTAGGCGAAGGCGTCGCTCGGCTCGACGTCTTCGATCCTGAGCGCAATGACCGGGATGCGGTAACGGCTGGCGAGCGAGAGCTCCTTCTTGATCTCGTCACTGTTGTTGGCTGCCTCGGAGAATATAAGGACCATGCGCCGGGGCACTTCGGATCGAATGGACGATCGCTTCCTGGTAATTCTCGCCCGGAGCGACGTCGCGCGTGGATATCCAGCACGCAGTGCCACGACGCTCGATAGCCTTGCAGACCGCAAGGGCCTGCTTGCGGTCGGGAGTCGCATAGCTAACGAACACGGAGCGCGAGATACGGCGACTTTGGTCGCTGACTGGTTCCGGTTCATTCACGGCTTGCCCCCTGCCGGCGAGCCAAAAACCTACGGGAATTCCAAGTCGATGAGAAGCTCAATCGAGGTGCGGCTTTGTCTGTCTTGCACCTCGTCTGGACATTGCCGAGCCTAACTCGCAACCTCGGAGCCAGCACGCTATATGCCGCCTGCCAGAGGGCCGGGCGGCCGCGGCTCATGCAAGTGAGGCGAGGAAAGTCCGGGCTCCATGGAACCACGATGCCGGGTAACGCCCGGCGGCGCCGAGCTAGTCGAAGGGTCAGGGATAGTGCCACAGAAAGGATTCCGCCCGGTCTCGGCCGGGTAAGGTCGAAAGGGTGCGGCAAGAGCGCACCGCGATCCTGGCAACAGGGTTGGCACGGTAAACCCCATCGGGTGCAAGACCGAATAGGGGCGGCATATGGGCCTGGTTTCGGCTCGTCGCCCGGGTTGGTCGCTTGAGGGGCGGGGTGACCCGTCCCCTAGAGGAATGGCCGCACATCTGCTCTTGCCTCCGGGCCTGAGCGGGGGACAGAACCCGGCTTACAGGCCCTCTGGCACGCTGTTCCCCTGCGAAGGCAGGGGTCCAGTTTCTTTTCTTTGGACTGGGCTCCTGCCTTCGCAGGAGCACGTTCAACCCTTATCGGAGCGGTTGATGACTCGGCACACGCGATCGAACGACTGGGGATTCCCGCGCTGGCGCTCCTATGGAGACAAGGGACGCTCGGCGGCCAAAATCCGGCTGTGCGATCGTGAGGGATGCAGCGAGGTGGGCGATCGCCCGGCCCCGAAAGCGCCGAACAGCCCCGAACGCTGGTATTTCTGCGAAACGCACGCCTCCGAATATAACCGGAACTGGAATTACTTCGCTGGGCTCAGCGCGGAGGAAGCCGCCCGCCGCGAGGCGGATGAAGAGCTTGGCGTCAAGGGCTTCCGTCAATCAGCACAATGGAAATGGGCGGGTCCCGGCGATGGCACCCGCACCCGTGATGAGATGCGGGCGCTCGATGCGCTGGAGTTGGAGAGCGACGCCGACTTTCACGCGGTGAAAAGCGCCCATCGCAGGCTCGTCAAGGAAACCCATCCCGACGCCAATCCTGGCGACGCGGAAGCCGCCCGGCGATTCAAGCAGGTCCAGGCGGCTTATGACGTTCTGCGAAAGGCGGAAGAGCGCAAGAACGGCAAGGCTGCCTAAGCCCGTCAATCCGGCTTGGTTGTCGGAGTCCTGCGTTGCCCCTTGCGACGATCGCCGCGCCGACGCTCGGGTTGCGCCGGAGCGAGGACGTTCGGTCTTTCGCCGATCAGCCGCTCGACGCTCGGTCTTGCGGCGGTCGCCCGACGCGCCGTCGGTCCGCGGCAGTTGGCCGACGTCGAGGATGACATCGTCGGCCGTCACGTCGGATTCCCGAAGCCGGCTTTGCGCGGCGGTCACGATCAAAGCCAGGTTGGCGCGGACGAACTCGCAGCGATCGCGGTCAGTCAGTCCCTTCGCTTCGTTGAACCCGAGATAGGCGCCAATCGCTTGTTGCGAGACGCACAGCGAGCGCATCTTGCCCTCGATCCAGATGTCGACGAGGGTGTTGGTGCCGCTCGCCCGAATTGAGTCATTTTCCATCTGACATTCTCTCAAACCCAAGCGAACCGTCAGCCCATGCTGACACAGAGAACGACCGCCTTCCAGTCCCGCGCGAAACTACAGCTTAGCTGCGTAGCGCCGGGCGGTTTCCTTGACGAGCGCGATCATGTTCGGCACGCCTTGCGTTCGATTGGCGCTAAGATGCCTCGACAGTTCGAACGGGGCGAGACAGGCGGCCACGTCGAGCGTCGCGATCTCCGCCGCGGCCTTGTCCTGGACCGAGCTCAACACCAGCGCCACGATGCCCTTGGTGATGGCGGCATTACTGTCGGCCAGGAAATGAAGCCGGCCTTCGTCGGCGGTCGGATAGACCCACACCGAGGCGGAGCAGCCGCGAACCTTGGTGGCCTCGGTTTTCAGTGGCTCCGGCATGGGCTCAAGCTGCCGGCCAAGATCGATCAGCAGCCGGTAGCGGTCTTCGGCGTCGACCAACTGATATTCTTCGAGGATGTCCGAAAGGACCGGAAGGCCTGCCATGGCGGCGCTTTAGCAGCGCGGGCCACGAGCACCTAGCGGTCGCGGAGGGACTCGATTTCCTTGGCGAGGCTGTTCTCTTTCTCGACAGTGATCCGCTCGAGCACCTTGATGCGCTCCTTCAGCTGGCCGACCTCTTCGCGGAGCCGAAGCGTCTCGTGAGTATCGACAGGATCGCCGCGCATTTCGCGCATCGATCGCGAGGGAATGCCAAGCTTATGCTTCACGATGGTGAACAAGAACACCATCGCGACGAGGACGAGGACAAACTCGGGCCCGTTCATTGGGTTTCTTCCTTCGAGAGAGCGCGTGGTTTGTCGCGCAGCGCCTCAATCTGGGCGGCAGTCTGGACTCCACCGTCAGTGACGATTTGCTCAAGCACCCGAAGCCGCGATTCCACCCGCTCCATGTGCTGAGCATATTGGGCGCTCTTCTCGGCAGCGAGGTTCGATTGGGACTCGATCTGCTTTTCCTTGATCCTCAGCCACATCTTGAATGGCGCGATGCCAATCGCGGCGAGAGGGATCAGCACCCAGATCCAGCTGGCGATATCATTCATGAAGCAAGACCCCTTTTGCTCTCGACCGCAATGTCGTGATCGATGGTTCCGGTATCAAGCCGCGTGGTCGCTTGGCGTCAGGCGCTTTGGCGCCCGCAACGCTTCGATCTGGGCGGCGGTCTGGGCTCCCTGGTCGGTCACGATCTGCTCGAGCACGCGGACCCGTCGCTCAAGCTCGCTGTTGCTGGTCGCATATTCGGCGGCTTTTTCGGCTGCGATCTTTGAATTGAGCTCAAGCTGCTTTTCCTTCAACGCGAAAAAGCGGCGCGCGATGTAAATCAGGAACACGGTCGGCAGCAGGATCGTGATCAACAAAGCGATGACGTCACCGGGGTTCATTACGCATTTCCTCCCTTGTCGAGGCGCAGGGCCTCAATTTCCTTACTGAGCGAACTCGGCTGGTCGGTCACAATCCGCTCGACGGTCTCGAGCCGGTCCCTCAAGTGAGCCGAGCTCCGCGCGAAGCTGCGCATTTTCGCCGGTCAACAGCTTGATCCGCTCGGCGAATCCTTGCCCACGGTCGGGCTCGATCGCCTTACCCCAGGAGGTCTCGAGCGGATAACCGTGGCGCACGCGCAGCCAGGTGGTGAAGATCCAGCCGAGGATCGCGACCAGCCCGAGGATGAGGCCACCGCCAATCATCCAGGGCAGGTTCGGAACGATCACGGCTTCGCCGAGGTCGGTATGCTGCATTTGAAAATTCCCCCTTGGATCGAATTGCTTAGCGCAGCTGCTCGATTTCCCGGGCGAGCGTGCGATTTTCGGTGGTCACATAGCTTTCGATGTCCGCGAGACGCCGATCGATGTCTTTCATCCGCGAGCTGATGTCGCGCGCCGCCCGGGTCGGCGAAGCGCGCACGCCCTGCCAGAACTGGCGGTCTTCCTTGTCGACCCGCTCCAGGGACATGCGGCTTGGTCGGCGTCACCATCGCGGCGATGAAATAGAAGGGCAGGATGCCGCCGCCGCTCATGAACATGGCGGCGAGAAAGCAGATCCTGACCAGGGCCACATCGAAGCCGGTGTAGTCGGCGATGCCCGCGCAAACGCCAAACATCTTGCCGTTCCGCTTGTCGCGATAGAAGCGGGTGCGGCTCGCCGGCTGTTCCCGTAATAGGCCGGCTCCTCGCTCACATATTGCGGGCGATTGGACCTTTCCGGGCTGGTTGGAACGCTCCTGGGGGGCGGGATAGCGGTCGTAGGCCATCGCTCACTCTCCGTCGGCGAGCAGGCGCTGCCGATCCTCGCGGCCGGGCAGGCATTGCTGGCGCCAGTTCGGGTTTTCCGCGGTCATGATCCGCTCGATCGTGCACAGCCGATCGTCCAGACGGCGCGCCGCGTCGTGCAGATCGTCGAGCAGCTTCTCGTCGCCGGTCGTGAGCGTCGCGGCGGTCTTCCACTTGGTGATGTAGTGGAACACGAGCCACGGCAGCCCGATAAACAGCATCCCGACAACGAGCAGGGAATCAGCACATCATCCATCGATTAATTCCCCCTGGCCTTGAGAGCGGCCTTCATGGCTTCCAGTTCAGCGTCGACGGACTTGGCCGACTTCAGCTCGGCGATTTCTTCTTCGAGGCTTTTCGGCCCGGTCATGCCGAGCGCGTCGGCGCGGCCTTCGGCGAAATCGGCGCGCCGTTCGAGGATCTCGAACTTGGAGAACGCGTCTTCGGTGCGGCCGCCATTGAGCAGCTCGCGGGCGCGGGCGCGGGTGACGGCGCTTTCGAAGCGCGAGGCGATCGCGTTCTGGCGCGCCCGGGCCTCGCGGAGCTTGTTCTGGAGCTTGGCGATATCGCCTTCATAGCCCTTGAGCGTATCGTCGATGACCTTGATCTCATCGCGCAGCCCCTGACCCATATCGGCGGCCTTCTGGCGCTCCATCAGTGCGGCTTTGGCCAGATCCTCGCGGTCCTTCGACAGCGCGAGCTCGGCCTTTTCCGTCCAGTTTTTCTGGAGGTCGTCGAGCCGCGACATTGCGCGGCGCATTTCCTTCCCGTCGGCGATGCAGCGCGCCGCAGTGGCGCGTACCTCGACCAGCGTCTCCTCCATCTCGAGGATCACCATGCGGATCATCTTCGCCGGATCTTCCGAGCGGTCGAGCATCTCGGTGATGTTGGCAGCGAAGATATCCCGGGTTCGGGAAAAGATACTCATCCAGTCACTCCGAAAATCGTCATTAGGGCCCTAAACCTGCTTTATCCTAAGCAATCGTCGTGCCAGTTCAGCCAAAACATAGGAGTTGAGGGAATTATCCATTTTAAGTCGTCGGAAAGCGGTGAAAATCCTTGCCAATTGGTGGGATTTGCCACCAACAGTCGGTCGGATTTCTGAGCGGGAAGCATGGAGCGTACGGACCAGTTCATTGGGCAAAGCCTTGCGTTCCTCGACGCCGTCGAGCGCGCCAGCCGCGCCGCGCCGCTCAACCGTCCCGTGCTCGTTATCGGCGAACGCGGCACTGGCAAGGAGTTCATCGCCGAGAGGCTGCATCACCTGTCATCGCGGTGGTCGGGTCCGCTGGTCATTATGAACTGCGCGGCGCTGCCCGAAAACCTGATCGAGGCGGAGCTGTTCGGCCACGAAGCGGGCAGCTTCACCGGCGCTGCCAAAACCCGCCACGGTCGCTTCGAGGAAGCGGACGGCGGGACCCTGTTCCTCGATGAACTCGGAACGCTCTCCATGCCGGCGCAGGACCGGCTGTTGCGCGCGACGGAATATGGCGAGATCACTCGAATCGGCGCGTCTAAGCCGATCTCGGTCGATGTCCGCATTGTCGCCGCGACCAACGAAAATCTGCCCTCACAGGTCGATAATGGCAAGTTCCGCGCCGACCTGCTCGATCGATTGTCATTCGAAGTCATCACTTTGCCGCCGCTGCGGTCGCGGCAGGGTGACATTCCTTTGTTGGCCGAGCATTTCGGGCGGCGCATGGCCGCCGAGCTGGAGTGGACGAACTGGCCGGGCTTCACGCCGCGGGCACTGGCGGAGCTCGAGGCCTACCCGTGGCCGGGCAATGTCCGCGAGCTGCGGAACGTCATCGAGCGCGCGGTTTACCGCCACGAAGATGCCGAGCGCGAGGTCGACGAAATTGTCTTCAATCCATTTCACTCGCCGTGGGCCCCGGCGAAGGCCGGAGGGCGATCCGAGGTGGTGGCGGGCCTAGCTACGACCGACGCTGGGGATGAGGTTCCAACCCAGGCCTCGGTCGTCCCGCCTCCCGCCTCGACCAATGATTTCCGCGCGGCCGTGTCCGATTACGAACGTCAGCTGCTTGAAGAAGGATTGAGGCGAAACCGCTTCAACCAACGCGCAACGGCGGCGGCGCTCAACCTTAGCTACGACCAGCTTCGCCACGCGCTCAAGCGGCACAAGCTGCAGGACAGTGCCGCTTAACGAGGACGCCCGGTCACTCGGCCATTGGTCGAAAAGCCATCGAAGAAGCCGCCCAAGGCGCGTAGAAAGTGCTCGCTCAGTAAGGAGGAGGCTTCGATGAAAGCGCTTACCCTTGCCACGACGACCCTGCTGGCATTCGGCCTACCGGCCCCGGCGGCGGCGGGCATCATTACGGTTGGCGGAGGATTCGCCCGCTCCTGCTACGAAGCTGCCGAGGCCCACGATGGCTCGCAATCGTCCATCCAGAATTGCAATTATGCGCTCGATGTCCAGGCGCTGACCGCCGATGACGTCGTCGCGACGCACATCAATCGAGGGATTTTGAAGATGCTCCGCGGCGATGCTGCGTCCGCGGCGCAGGATTATGACGCCGCGCTGCAGCTCGATCCGAGGCAGCCGGAGGCCTGGCTCAACAAGGCGGTCATGGTCCTGAATGGCGGCGACAGCCGGAATGCGTCCCAGCTCGCGCAGCGGGCGCTCGACCTGCAAACCAAGAAGCCCGCCGTCGCCATGTACATCCAGGCCGTGGCCGAAGAGGAATCCGGCAACATCAACGCTGCCTATGCGGGATATACCAAAGCGGCTCAGCTGGAACCCGCATGGAAGCTACCCAAGGAAGAGCTGAAGCGGTACCGGGTCACCGGACGCTAATTCGCCCCCTGTTTGGCGCAAAGGTTCGTTGCGCGGTCGTTTCTAGGCTTGAAAAATGCCGCTGCTGAGGCAAGTCGGGCAGACGAGGGGTGGGACTTGCAATGGGATTCGCGGCTTCGGCGGCGATTCCTGATAACTCAGGGAGTTACCTTCCAATGCCATTCCAGCTGCCCGACCTGCCATTCGCCATCGACGCGCTTGCGCCCGTCATGTCCGCCGAGACGCTCGAGTTTCATCATGGCAAGCATCACCGCGCCTATGTGAACAAGACCAACGAGCTGCTCCAGAACGAGCAGGACCTGAGCGGCGCGTCGCTGCTCCAGGTCGTCAAGGAAGCGAAGCGTGCCGGCAACGCGAAATTGTTCAACAACAGCGCCCAGCTGTGGAACCACAGCTTCTTCTGGCAATGCCTGTCGCCCTCGCAGGGACAACAGCCCGACGGCAAACTCGCCAAGCTCATCGAGGATGGGTTCGGCAATGCCCAAGCACTACTCGACAAGGTTCAGGAAGAAGCCGTGAATCATTTCGCGAGCGGCTGGGCGTGGCTCGTGCTCGACCGGGGGTCCTTAAGGGTCACCTCGCTTCATGATGCGGACACCCCGATCGTCCACGAAGGCATGGTGCCGCTCTTCACGCTCGATGTCTGGGAGCATGCTTATTACATCGATTATCGCAACGAGCGGCCCCGTTTCGCCTCGAGCGTGCTGACCAACATCGTGAATTGGAACTTCGTCGCGCAGAACCTCGATGGTCAGGGCTTCGAACGGGCCAACCAGGGCGAAGGCGCGCGTTCGCCCGAACTCACCTAAGCTGCAGCAGTCACCGGCTATTGTTTGAGGCGGTAGCCGGTGCGGAAGATCCAGCCGATCACGATCAGGCAAAAGGCGATCAGCCCGGCCATTACGGCTATGCTTGCCCAGAGAGGTACGTCGGCTTGTGATGTGAAGGTCCAGCGGAAACCGCTGACGAGGTGGACCACCGGATTGAACAGGGTGACCGTCCGCCACGGCTCCCCGATGCTTTTGATCGAGTAAAAGGCGCCGCCGAGGAAGGTGAGCGGCGTAATGATCAGCATCGGGATGATCTGCAGCTGCTCGAAATTCTTCGCCCAAATGCCGATCGCGAAGCCGAACAGGCAAAAGCCCGTGCAAATGGCGAGCAGGAAGATAACCATCAGGATCGGGTGATCGAGGCGAACCGGAACGAACAGCGTCGCGGTTGCAAGCGTAACGAGGGCGAGGACCACGGATTTGGTCACCGCTGCGCCGACATAGGCCAGCACCGCTTCGAACGCGGACAGCGGTGCGGACAGCAGCTCGTAGATGGTGCCAGAGAATTTTGGGAAGAATATCCCGAAGCTCGAGTTGAAGATCGATTGCATGAATACCGACAGCAAAGTGAGCCCAGGGACGATGAAGGTGCCGAAACTCACGCCATCCATGCTGCTCATCCGGCCACCGAGCGCCGAGCCGAATACGACGAAGTAGAGCGAGGTGGTGATCACGGGCGTGATCAGGCTCTGCCACAGTGTGCGGAGCGCGCGGGCCATCTCGAAACGGTAGATGGCGGCGATCCCGTGCCAGTTCATGCCGCGCCCCGATCGTTGTGGACGAGCTCGACGAAGATGTCCTCCAGGCTCGACTGGTGGGTCGACAGGTCCTTGTAGGCGAGGTGGAGCTCCGAAAGCTTGCGCATCAACCGGTCGATGCCCGTTTCCTTGGCATGGCTGTCGAAGCGGTAACAGAGGATGTAGCCGTCCTCTTCCAGCGCCAGGTTCCACTCTGCGAGGCCGGGTGGGATCGCGGCCAACGGCTCGGCAAGCGCGATCTTCAAGGTCTTCTTGCCCATCCTCGCAATCAGCGCTTTCTTCTCGTCGACCGCGATCAATTCCCCTTTGCTGATGACCCCGACGCGGTCGGCCATTTCCTCCGCCTCTTCGATGTAATGGGTGGTGAGGATGATGGTGACGCCGGAATCGCGCAGCTTGCGGACGAGGTTCCACATGTCGCGGCGGAGCTCCACGTCGACGCCGGCGGTCGGCTCGTCGAGGAACAGAATCTCGGGGTCGTGGCTGAGCGCCTTCGCAATCATCACCCGGCGTTTCATGCCTCCCCGACAGCGCCATCATGATCGTCTTGCGCTTGTCCCACAGCGTCAGTTGCTTGAGCAGTTCCTCGATCCGAGCGTTGTCGCGCGGCTTGCCGAACATCCCGCGCGAGAAGCTGACCGTGTTCCAGACTGTTTCGAAGGCGTCGGTCGTAAGCTCCTGGGGAACAAGGCCGATCCGGCTCGCGCGCGTGTCGGTAATCGCGCTGCCAGTCCTGGCCCTCGACCAGGACTTCGCCATCGGTCGGCGTGACGATTCCGCAGATGATGTTGATGAGTGTCGTTTTCCCGGCGCCATTGGGGCCGAGCAGCGCGAAAATCTCCCCGCGCTTGATGTCGAGGTCGACCGATTTCAGCGCCTCGACACCGGAGCCATAGGCTTTCCGGAGTTTCCGGATGGACAGGATCGGCTCGCTCATTCGACTGGCCCCGGCTCAGCGGGGACGGCATCATCCTTCATCAGTCCGTGGCGCAGCAGCATCGGGATGTTGGCCGCCGCGAACAGGAAGGTGAGGGGCAGCGCGCCCCACAGCTTGAATCCGATCCAGAAATTGGTCGAACTATTCCGCCACACCGCTTCGTTGAGCAGGGCCATGAAACCGAAGAAGATCGCCCAGTTCCGGGTGAGCTTGGTCCAGCCCACCTTGTCGAGACCCGGGTAGGTCGAACCAAGAACGCCCTGCAGAAGCGGGCGATCGGTCGACAGGCCAAAGGTCAGGAGACCGGCGACGAGGACGTAATAAAGCGTCGGCTTCATTTTGATGAAGGTCTCGTCGTGGAGCCAGATGGTGAGGCCGCCGAGGATCACGACCATGATTCCCGAGAACCACAGCAAGGGCGAGATGCGGTGGTAGCGGATCGCGGAGAACAGCATCGCCGCCACCATCGCGATCATGAACGCGCCCGTGGCGAAGAAGATTTTCGTGAAGGCCGGGACCGGCGCGAAAAAATTCACGAGGAAGAAGACGAGCAGCGGACCGAGGTCGATGAGGAGCTTGGCGCCGCCCTGCGGCTCGCGTGCGTCGCTCATTCGGCCGGCAGCCCGGCGATGGCGCGGGCGACGGCGCGCGGATCGAAGGGCCGAAGGTCGTCGGCGGTTTCGCCGACGCCGATCGCGTGGATTGGGAGGCCGAACTTCTCGGCCGCGGCGACGAGGATGCCGCCGCGCGCGGTGCCGTCAAGCTTGGTCATGATGAGGCCGGTCACGCCGGCCGTGTCGCGGAAGACCTCGACCTGGGCAAGCGCGTTCTGGCCGGTGGTCGCGTCGAGAACGAGCAGGATGTCGTGCGGGGCGTCGGGATTGAGGCGGCCAAGGACACGGCGGATTTTTGCCAGCTCCTCCATCAGGTGCGCCTTGTTCTGAAGGCGGCCGGCGGTGTCGACGATCAGCACGTCTTCGCCCGTGGCGGTGGCCTGCTTCACGCCGTCGAAGACGATGCCGGCCGAGTCTCCTCCTTCCTTGCCCGCGATGACCGGCGCACCGATGCGCTGGCCCCAGATCTGGAGCTGCTCGATCGCGGCCGCGCGGAAGGTGTCCCCGGCGGCAAGCAGGACTCCATAATCCTGCTCCTTCAGCCAATGGGCGAGCTTGCCAATGGTCGTGGTCTTGCCGGAGCCGTTGACGCCGATGACCAGGATGACATGCGGCCGGGGGAAGCCGAATATTTCGAGTGGCTTGGCGACTGGCGCCAAGATCTTCTCGATCTCGTCGGCGAGGATCGAGCGGAGGCCGCGTTCGTCGAGTCGCTCGAAGCGTTGAGCGGCGATGGCCTCGCGGATTCGATGCGAGGCCTCGGGGCCAAGGTCAGAAGCAATCAGCGCTTCCTCGATGTCGTCGAGGGTCGACGTGTCGAGCGCGGCGCGGCTGGTGATGCCGGTCAAATTGTCGGCCACCCGGTCGGCCGTCTTCTGGAACCCGCCGCGCAGGCGGTCGAGCCAACTCATGCCCAAACCGCCGTCAAATCTCGTCGGCCCGCCCCGTGATGAGCGCCTTGCCGGTTTCGCCGCGCGTCGCGCCGGCGATGGCTACCGGCGCAAAATTGTCGGTGTGGCCCTTGCCGTTGTTTTCGATGAGCACCGGCTGGAGACTGCCCACCATGCTATCGAGCCAACGCGAACGTCGTCCGGCGGCCGCGGTCCGTAGGCGAGCGGCGCGCGCCTTGACCGTCTCGCGCTCAACCTGGGGCATGCGCGCCGCCGGTGTCGACGGACGGGGCGAAAAGGGGAAGACGTGTGCGGCAATCAGATCGCAATCATCGAGCAGTTTCAATGTGTTCAAAGCCATTTCTTCAGTTTCAGTGGGAAATCCGGCGATGAGATCGGCGCCGATTGTGGCGTCGGGGCGAGCGGTCTTGATCCGCTCGACCGCGCGGACGGCCTCGGCCTGGCTGTGGCGGCGCTTCATCCGCTTGAGGATCACATCATCGCCTGCCTGGAGCGAGAGGTGGAAGTGCGGCATCAACCGTTCTTCACCGGCGATCAGCTCGACGAGCGTTTCATCGATTTCGACGCTGTCGAGTGAGGACAAGCGCAGCCGTTGAAGTTGCGGCAGGCCCTGAAGCAGGCGCTGGCAAAGCGAGCCTAGCCCACCCGCGTAATCGGTGATGTCGACGCCGGTAAGCACGATCTCTTTGGCGCCCCGATCGAGCTCACGCTCGACGGCGTCGCGGATCGCTTCGAACGGGAAGGAGAGGCTGGGACCGCGCGCCTGCCAGATCGAGCAAAAGGTGCACCGATGGTCGCAGCCGGTTTGAATAGCGACAAAGCTGCGGACGTGACCCATGAATCCGGAGGGCACGATGTCTTCGGTGAGCTCACGTTGAGCTTGTCGAAACGCGAGCGCTCGCCCTTCGACAGGCTCAGGGTGAGCGCGGTTCCGGATGACCCCTGACGGCATGACGTCATGTCGGGTCAAGCTATTGAGCTTGCCCGTATTTCCAACAACCCGACCAACACCGGGCATGGCCCTGAAACTGTCCGGATCGAGCTCGGCGGCACAGCCGGTGACGAGAATTCTGGCTTCGGAATTCGCACGATGGGCGCGCCGGATCGCCTGGCGTGTTTGCCGGACGGCTTCATTGGTGACGGCGCAGCTGTTGACGACGATCCAGTCCTCGTCGGCAGGTGCGCTACGAGCGATGGTCTCGCTTTCCGCAAAGTTGAGGCGGCAGCCGAGCGTGATCGTCTCGACGCTCACTGCAGCGTCTCGAGATCGAGCTCCCCGGAGAAGACATGGGTCGCCGCGCCCCGCATCCGGACGGGCTCTCCAGCCGCCCAGCTGACGAGGAGGCTGCCACCGTTCATGTCGACCCTGACCGGCGATGCGGCGCGCTTCGTGGCGATGGCCGCAACCGCACTCGCGCAGGCACCGGTGCCGCAGGCGAGCGTTTCTCCCGCGCCGCGCTCGAAAGTCCGCAGTTTCAGGCGGTCGTGGACATATGTCGCGACATTGACGTTGATCCGCTCGGGGAATGCCGGATCGTGCTCGATCCGCGGACCAAGCTCTTGAAGCGGCACGTCGCGGGCGTCGGGCACGAAGAAGACGACGTGGGGATTGCCGACGTTGAGCGCGAAAGGCTGCTCGAGCTTGTCCCAGGACAGCGGCAGCGCCTTTGTATCCATCGGGTAGGCAAGCGGGATCTCGTCCCAGCCGAAGCGGGGCACGCAGAGACTGACTTCGACCTCGGCGCCCAAATCTTCGCCTTCAAGCAGGCCGCCGTCGCTGTCGATCGGCGGGCGCCAGTGAGCTGGACCACGCAGCGCGTGGCATTGCCGCAGCTTTCGACTTCGCCGCCGTCGCTATTCCAGATGCGCATCTTGAGGTCGGCGGTGTCGCTCGGCTCGAGGACGATCAACTGGTCGCAGCCGACGCCCGTGCGGCGATCGGCGATCGCCCGCGCGAGTGCGGGCGAGACCTCGAACGGCTGCTCGCGCGCGTCGACGATCACGAAATCATTGCCGAGGCCATGCATCTTGTGGAAGGCGCCGCATCAGCCCGCGACTTAGGAGCGGTCAGCCGCAAGTCACCGCGCCGGCCGAAGGCCTGCTAGGCGATTCGCGCGCCGCATCGGCTGGATCACCTGCGCGGCGAACCGGTCCATCTCTTCGGCTTGCGGGCTCATTTGCAGAAGCAGCAGGTCGAGCCCGACCGCTTCAAATTCTTCGATCCGCTCGCGGATTTGTTCAGGCGTTCCGACAAGGTTGGGACGTAAGCCTCTGTTCGATACCGAATATTCTTGCAGTTTCAGCTCGCGCTCAAGCTCGGTGCCCGACAGCCATTGTTCGAAGTTGTCGAAGCCTTTGGGCGGCTTGGGCGGCATCTGGGTAATGCGCTGAAGCTCGCGGCGGGCTTCGGCCTCGCTGTCGCGAACAATGGCGAAGGCGGCCATGCCATAGTGCATCCGGCCTTTGCCGGCCCTGGCGCGGCGCTCTTCCATATCGGCGATCTTGGGTTTGATGGCATCGGCGGCGTCCCCGTGCATGACAAAGGCGTCACACAGGGCAGTGATCATTGTCTTGGCCGCTTCGCTTTCGCCGCCTGCATAAATGGTTGGACGAGGCTTTCGAACCGGCTTCGGCTCGCACACCGCGTTGGTCAGCGTGTAGCGCTCGCCTGCAAAATCGAACCGGTCCTTGGTCCAAAGCCCATCGACGACCTGAAGCCACTCGCTGGTCCGCGCATAGCGATCGTCGTGCTGGTCGAACTGGAGGCCATATTGGGTGGCCTCGTCGGCCCACCAGGAGGAGACGACGTTGAGCGCCAGTCGCCCGCCCGCGATATTGTCGATGTTCGCGGCCGCTTTGGCGAACAGCGCCGGTTGATGGAAATTGGGCCGAACCGCGACCATCAGCTCGATTGCCGAGGTCACCGCCGCAAGCGCGGCGGCCGTTGACCACGCGTCGAGCGCGGGCTGGTCGATGCCCTTGATATCGTTGAGATTGAGCTCAGCGATCAGGCTAAGGTCCCAGCCAGTTTCTTCGCTGCGCTGAGTGAGGCCGCGGATGTAGTCCCAGCTCGCTTGCATGCCTTCATCGGGGATATTGCGCAGCCAGCCGCCAAAGACAGGCATCCAGTAACCAAACCTCATGCGACCATCCTGTCCTTCATCAGCGCTTGAATGAAATCGATCAGCCGGTCGTGCGGGTCCCACCCGAGAACGTTCAAAGGATCCGCGACGAAGTTCGACATGGCGTTGACGTCATAGAAGCGAGGGGTGCCGTCGCGGTCATCGATGACCATTTCGACACTGCCGAGATCGAGGCCCACGGCGCGGGCAATCCGCTCGGCCGCTTCGATGATGTTGGGCTGAGGCATCATAGCCGTCATTCGGATGGCAGGGCGTCCTGGTTGCGCGACGCACGCATCCGCCGGGCACAAATCGAAATTGTCGCCGCCGCTTTCGACCTCGATCGCGTAAAGAAAATGCCCGCCTAGCGTTTCGATCCGGGTGATCGACCCGCCTCGCGCCGGGACGTAATTTTGAACGAGCAGCACCTGGTCGACCGATTGCGGCACCGACCCGTCGGCGATCGATGCCCGCAGCTCCTCTGGCGACGAGTAGCGGACGATGCCGGCGCCGGACCCACCAATGTTGGCCTTCACCAGCAACGGCCAGGCCATGCCCTCGGTCGCACGGATGAGGTCGCGGGCGCGATGAACGATCTTCGTCTCGGGAATTGCGTAGCCGAGCGAAGCGATCAGCGAGAGCTGCCTGGCTTTGGATGAGTTGATGGCCAGCACCTCGGCGCCGTTGAGCACGCGCGCGCCACAGCGCGACCAATGGTCGAGCAGGGCCGCGGCGTAAAAAATCGGATGTTCCGGCTCACGCAGGAAACTCGACTGGGCAACGCGGCTCAGGATCAGCGGCGCCGGCACCGCGGGGACGGCCGGATCGAAGAGATGGCCCGACAGTTGCACCGGAACGTAGGGCAGGCCCCGCCGATCGAGCGCCGCAAACAGGGGTTGAAACCACTGCGGGTGCTCGTAGAGGACCGCAAGTTGCGCGCTGCCGGGGCTGTTCATCGCCGCGGCACCTAGGGAGCGGTCGGACGCAAGTCCACAAGCGAGGATTGAAGTCAGATGCCCAGAGCCGCGAGCGACGTCATGCAATCGGTCATTTTCTCGGCGGTGCTGGACGGCATCGCTGCGCTGAAACGCGCGTCTGGTGGATTGCCGAACCAGCTGCTTCGGGACGTGCAGGCGATCCATCCCAATGTGACTCAGGCGGACCTGCCCAAAGAGCTTCAGGACGCGATCGCGGAAAGTACTCGCGCGGCGTTCACTGCTCTCCTGAAAGAAGGGTACGCCGTCGGCCCCCGTCAGCAAATGCAGCAATCGCGCCCGATTGACCGGGTCCCCGAGCGCCAGCGTCCGGACCGCCGCGGACCGCCGCGTGGCCCTGCGCAAGGACATCGACGCGGCGGACGGCCTCCCAAAGGGGGCGGCAACGGCGGCGGTGGCGGTAAGCCCGGTGGCGGCACGCCGCGCGGTTGAATTTGACGGCGTAAGCGGTTAAGGCCCGCCCCGTCTACGGACAGACATCGATGTGAGCGCCCACGGGTGCGCGCCGGCCGACGAGGTTTCGTCCGCCGGCGATTTTTGCGTTTCGCACCCCATCTGGGCGCTTCGCATCGCTGAGGAGATTTGAATGTTCGACACGTTGAGCGATCGGCTCGGCAGCGTTTTTGATCGGCTTCGCGGGCGGGGTGCGCTCACGGAGGCTGACGTGCGTGGGGCGATGCGCGAGGTCCGCGTCGCGTTGCTCGAAGCCGACGTCGCGCTGCCGGTCGCGCGCGATTTCGTCGAACAGGTCACCGAGAAAGCGATCGGCCAGGAAGTGCTTCGGTCGGTCACGCCGGGGCAAATGGTCGTCAAGATCGTCCATGACGCGCTGGTCGAGACGTTGGGAGCCGAGACCGCCGAGCTCGATCTCGCGGTCGCGCCGCCCGCAGTCATCATGATGGTCGGCCTCCAGGGCTCGGGCAAGACGACGACGACCGCGAAACTCGCCAAGCGGCTCACCGAGAAAGAGCGCAAACGGGTGCTGATGGCGTCGCTCGACGTCGCCCGTCCGGCTGCTCAGGAGCAGCTGGCGGTGCTCGGCCGCCAGACAAATGTGGAGACGTTACCGGTCGTCGCCGGCCAGCAACCGGTCGATATCGCCAGGCGCGCACTCCAGTCGGCGAAGCTCCAGGGTTTCGATGTCGTGCTGCTCGACACCGCGGGCCGGCTCCACGTCGACGATCAGTTGATGGCCGAGATGAAGGCGGTCGCTGCCGCGTCGAGCCCGACCGAGACCTTGCTCGTCGTCGACAGCCTGACCGGCCAGGATGCGGTCAATGTCGCCAAGGGCTTTGCGGCCGAGGTCGATTTGACCGGCGTGGTCCTGACCCGCTTGGACGGCGATGCGCGTGGCGGTGCGGCGCTGTCGATGCGCGCGGTCACCGGCAAGCCGATCAAGTTCGCGGGCGTCGGCGAGGCGCTCGACAAGCTCGAGGCTTTTCACCCCGACCGGGTTGCGGGCCGAATCCTCGGCATGGGAGACGTCGTCAGCCTGGTCGAACGGGCGGCCGAGACGATCCACGTCGAGGAGGCGGAGAAGCTGGCGGCCAAGATGGCCAAGGGCAAGTTCGACCTCGACGACTTGTGGGCGCAGTTCCGGCAGATGCAGCGAATGGGCGGCATCGGGGCGCTCGCCGGCATGATGCCTGGGATGAAGGGCATGAAGGGCACGGTTGATGAGGCGCAGGGCAGCAAGGCCATGGTCCACATGGAAGCAATGCTGTCCTCGATGACCGCGAAGGAGCGCGCCAAGCCCGAGCTGATCAATGCCAAGCGGAAGATCCGCGTTGCCAAGGGCAGCGGGACGACCGTTCAGGAGATCAACAAGCTGCTGAAGATGCACCAGGAAATGTCGACGGTGATGAAGCGGCTCAAGAAGATGGGCGGCCTCGGCAAGCTGGCGGCGATGTTCGGCGGTGGTGGCGGGCTTGGCGGGCTCGGTGGTGCGGGCGGTGCCGGCGGACTTCCAGGGCTTGGCGGCGGTGCCGCGCTTCCCGGATTGGGCGGCCAGCCGTTCAACCTTCCCGTTGGTTTCGATAAATTCTCAAAGAAATAGAACAAGTTACGAAAGGAATACATGATGGCAGTTGCAATTCGTCTTTCGCGCGGTGGCTCCAAGAAGCGCCCTTATTACCGGATCGTCGTGGCGGACAGCCGCAACGCCCGCGACGGCCGCTTCATCGAGAAGGTCGGCACCTATAACCCGCTGCTGGCCAAGGATTTGCCGGAGCGCGTGAAGCTCGACGGCGACCGCATCAGTCATTGGCTGAGCGTCGGTGCGCAGCCGTCCGATCGCGTGCTTCGCTTCCTCGACGCGGCCGGTCTGCGTGAGCGGGCCGCGCGCAATAATCCGCAAAAGGCGGAACCGGGCGAGAAGGCGAAGGAGCGCGTTGAACAGCGAGCCGCCAAGGAAGCGGAGGCCGCCGCGGCTGCCGCCGCTCCGGCGCCGGTCGAAGAACCGGTCGCCGAGGAACAGGCGCCGGTCGAAGCAGCGGCTGACGTTGACGCCGAAGCGACCGTTGCCGAGGAGCAGGCTCCGGCGGACACCGCCGACTTGCCGACCCAAGAGCCGGTAGCGGAAGAGGCATCGGCTGAAGCCGAGGCCGGCGAAACGACGGTCGAGGCCACCGAGCAGCCGGCTGAAGAACCGGTCGCCGAGGCTGCAGCAGCCGAAGCCGAAGCCGAAGCCGAAGCGGGCGAAGCGCCGGCCGAAGGCGCCGACGACGTCAATCCGCCGACTGCGGATTCACCGCAGGCCGCCGAAGCGGTTGCCGACGGTAAATCGGCCGAAGCGCCGGCCGAAGGCGAGCAGGCCTAAGCTTGGCTCCGGCAAGCGATCGTAGCGAGCGCCGAATCGCGCTCGCCGCGGTCGCGGGCGCGCATGGCGTGAATGGCGAGGTACGGCTCAAGCTGTTCACCGAGAGCAGCGCCGGCCTCGCGGACCATGGCCGGCTCTACGTGGGAGGCGTTGAACGACGCCTGCTTGCCGTCCGGGATGGCGGAAAGAGTGCGGTGGCGCGGTTCGAGGGTGTCCGCGACCGCTCGGCCGCCGAGGCATTGCGCGGTTCATTGGTTGAAATTGACCGTACGGCTTTGCCAGCGCTCCAGGAGGGCGAATATTATCACGCCGACCTTGTCGGGCTGGCTGCCGTTGATCGTGACGGCGGTCGGGTCGGCACAGTCGTTGCCGTCGAGAACTACGGCGCGGCAGACCTGCTCGAAATCGAATCCCCGGACGGGAAGCGATCGCTGATCCCGTTCCGCGAGGGCATCGCTGAGCTGACGGGCGATGAGATTACCCTCGACCGGGAATTCCTCGCCTAACTCCCCGTTTCCGCTTCCTCCAAAATATCGATCGGTTCGCGCCAGCGGGGGTGTTGGTCGCACAAATCGTTGCGGATGGTCGTTGCCGCGACCCCGCCTTCACCCATCGCGTGGCTGATCTGGTCGAGACCATGGACGACATCGCCGGCGGCATAGAGGCCGGGGACGCTCGTGCGCTGGTGATCGTCACAATCGATGCATCCGTCGGCGGCGAGCCTGGCAGCGACCATCTCGGCCAGCTGCGTATGCGTGTCGCTGCCGAGCGCGGGGTAGATGCTGTCGAAGGTGAAGTGACCCTCGGCGGTGTCGATGGTGATGCAATGGTCGGCGATCGCCACGGCCTGTGCGGGACCGTCGACGCATTCGATCCCGGCGTCGTCCAGCTTGCGATGATCGGCGCGATCCAAATTCATCGCCTTATCGGGGGCGATCAGGGTCACGTCCGCGGTGTAGCTGCGCATGAACAGGGCTTCCGCGACGCCATGGCTGCCGCTGCCGATCACGCCGACTTTCTTGTCGGTGACCTCGTAACCGTCGCAAATGGGGCAATAGCGGACGAGCCCGCGCGCAAGTGCGTCGTCGTGCAGTTGCTCGTCCATCGGCGGGCGCCGATTGGCCACGCCCGTCGCCAGCAGGACCGTTCGGGCGTGCTCGCATCCGGAGCCCCACGTGGCCGTGAAGATGCCGGTCGATCTCGTCTCGCTCGAGCTTGGTGACCTGCTCGCTTTCGATCTTCGCTCCATATTTGCAGGCTTGGTCCCGCATCCGTTGCAGCAACTCCTTGCCTTCGATCCCGTCGGGATAGCCGGCGTGATTGCGGGTGCAGGGGATCCATGCTGCGCGGCTCTTGCCGCCGTCGACCACGAGGATGTCGAGGTGGAAGCGGGCGAGATAGATGGCGGCGGTCAGCCCGGCAGGGCCGCCGCCGACGATCAGGCAATCGAGAATGGGCTCGTCCATGCGCAGCCCAATGGATTGTGATAGCGGCGGTTCCCAATGACCTTCCGAGCTTCCGTGCTGACCCTGTACCCCGACATGTTTCCGGGACCGCTCGGCGCGAGCCTGGCGGGGCGGGCGTTGGAGGAGGGCATCTGGAGCCTCGATGCGGCGAACATCCGCGACTTCGCGATCGACAAGCACCGCAGCGTCGATGACACCCCGGCCGGGGGCGGAGCGGGGATGGTGCTCAAGCCGGATGTTCTTGCTGCGGCACTCGACAGCGTGACCGACGGACGGCCGATAATCGCGCTGACGCCGCGCGGAGCCCCGTTGACGCAAGCTCGAGTCCGCGCGTTGGCGGCGGGCGAGGGGGTCGTCCTGATATGCGGCCGTTTCGAGGGATTCGACGAGCGGATTTTCGTGGCGCGGCGGATCGAAGAGGTGTCGATGGGCGACTATGTGCTTTCCGGCGGAGAGCTGGGTGCAATGGTCGTGCTCGACGCTTGCGTGCGGCTGCTTCCCGGGGTAATGGGCGCGGCCTCCAGCGGAGAGGAGGAGAGCTTCAATGAAGGTCTCCTGGAATATCCGCATTATACCCGACCAGTGACATGGGAAGGACGCACGATCCCCGAAGTGCTGCGATCGGGGGATCATGCGAAGATCGCCGCGTGGAGACACGCAAGAGCGGTCGAAGATACACGGCTAAGGCGGCCGGACCTGATCGAGCGCCACGGGGGCGCATCGCAGGCACCGCCCTCTGGCGCGCGGCGACGAGATACGAAGGCTGACAAGAAATGAACCTGATCCAGACTCTCGAGCGTGAGGCGATCGACGCGCTGACCGCCGACAAGCCAATTCCCGAATTCCGCCCTGGCGACACCCTCCGGGTCGGCGTCAAGGTCATCGAAGGCGAGCGCACCCGCGTCCAGGCGTTCGAAGGCGTGTGCATCGCCCGCTCGAACAAGGGCGTCGGCTCGAGCTTCACCGTCCGCAAGATTTCGTTCGGCGAAGGCGTCGAGCGCGTCTTCCCGCTCTATTCGCCGATCATCGACAAGATCGAGGTCGTGCGCCGCGGCGCCGTTCGCCGCGCCAAGCTTTATTACCTGCGTGGCCGCACCGGTAAGTCGGCGCGGATCGCCGAGCGCCGCGACGTCCGCCGCGACGCGCCGAAAGCGACCGAGACCGGTTCGGAAACTTAAGCTTTCGATCGGCTAAAGAAGTTGGGCGGGGCCTTCGGGGCCCGCCTTTTCTTTTGCGCGAGCGCCCTTAGGGTCACGCCATGCGCATTCACCTTGCTTCTCTGCTTCTCGCCGCCGTTGCCGCTCCAGCCGTTGCCGGCGACCTGCCCCTCGAGCGCGTCTTTTCCAGTCCCGCACTAAGCGGGCCGACGCCACGTCAGGCCAAGCTGTCGCCCGACGGCAAGTTCGTCACCCTCCTGAAGAACCGGCCGTCCGACAAAGACCGTTACGACCTGTGGGCGATCGATACGGCGACGGGCGCGGAGCGGATGCTGGTCGATTCCCAGAAGATCGGAACGGGCGCTGCCATCTCCGAAGAGGAGAAAATGCGGCGCGAGCGGGCGCGCATTGCCGGCACCAAGGGAATCACCGCTTACGGCTGGGCGCCTGACTCAAGGTCGATCCTGGTGCCGATCGATGGCGACCTCTATCTCGCGACGCTCGACGGGAAAGTACGCCGGCTAACGAATACGCCGGCGACGGAAATCGACGCGAAGGTATCGGAGACGGGCCGGTATCTTTCGTTCCTGCGCGATCAGAACCTCGTGGTGATGGATGCCGCGTCCGATACCGAGCACCCGCTGACCACCAATGGCGGGGATACGCTGAGCTGGGGCGCGGCGGAGTTCGTCGCTCAGGAGGAGCTCGGTCGCGAGACGGGTTACTGGTGGTCGCCTGACGATCGCACCATCGCGGTGACGCGGGTTGACGAAAGCCCAGTGGCGATCGTGAAGCGGGCGGCGATCGGCGCCTCTGGCACGCAGTTGATCGAGCAGCGCTATCCATCGGCGGGCACGAAGAACGCCATCGTCGACCTTTATTTGATCACGCCAGACGGCAAGTCACGCGTAAAGGCGGACCTTGGCGCGAACCCGGATTATTACTTGGCGCGCGTCGATTGGGCGAAGGACGGGCGGACCCTGTTCGTCCAGCGTCTCAGCCGCGACCAGAAGCGGCTCGACATGCTTCGTGTCGACCCGGCGACCGGCCGATCCACGACCATCTTCTCGGAGACCTCGCCGACCTGGGTCAACCTCAACGACAATTTCAAGCCGCTGAAGGACGGCAGCCTGATCTGGTCGTCGGAACGCAGCGGCTTTGAGCACCTCTACCGCTGGAAGGCGGGCCGATGGACCCAGCTGACGCACGGCAACTGGGCGGTCGAAAAGGTCGTGGGCGTCGATGAAGCGAGCAAGCGCATTTACTTCACCGGCACCGCCGAAACTCCCATCGAGCAGCAGCTCTACTGGGTAAGCTACGACCGGCCGCGGGCGCCGGTACGCGTGACCGAGACCGGCTGGTTCAACAATGCGGTGATGGACAAGGGCGCGACGCATGCGCTCGTCACGCGATCGAACACCGCGCAGCCATCGCAAACTTATCTTGCCGACGCATCGGGCAAGCGGCTCACGTGGGTCGAGGAAAATGCGCTGAATGCGGCGCATCCCTACGCGCCGTACCTCGACAGCCATGTGCGGCCGATTTTCGGCAGCATTACTGGCCCGGACGGTTCGATGCTCTACTACCGGATGCTGTCGCCGCCCCGCGTTCCGGGCAAGCGCTATCCCGTCTATCTTTACGTTTATGGCGGGCCGCACGGGCAGCAGGTGACGGACGCCTGGTACGGTGCGCTGCCCCTCCACGAGGCGTTGGTCGACCAAGGCTGGATCGTCTTTACGATCGACAATCGCGGGACCGATCGACGCGGCACGAAGTTCGAAGACGCGATCTACCGCTCCATGGGCGATGTGGAGGTGACCGACCAGCTCGCGGGCTTGCAATGGCTGACGCGCCAGCCGTTCGTCGATCCAACCCGGATCGCCGTCCAGGGCTGGTCTTACGGCGGCTACATGACGCTAAAGCTCCTCGAGAAGGCTCCCGGCGTGTTCGCGGCGGGTGCGGCGGTCGCGCCAGTCACGAAATGGGAATTGTACGATACCGCCTACACCGAGCGTTATCTCGGCAACCCCAACACCGATCCAAGGTCCTATCAGTCTTCGGACGCGATCGAGGATGCGGTGAAGATCACCGACCCGCTGCTGCTGGTCCACGGCATGTCGGACGACAATGTCGTCTTCCAGAACAGCACCGAGCTCTATGCCCGGCTCCAGCAGGCGAAGAAGCCGTTCCAGATGATGGCCTATCCAGGAGCGACTCACGCCATCGCGGGCGAGGGGCCGCAGACGCACGTCTGGACGACCATCACGCGTTTCCTCAACGAGAAGGTGCGCGACCGTCCGTCGAAGTAGCGGCCCGCTCCCCGATCGACGAGCCGGGTGTAGAGGTGCCAGGTCGAATAGCCGAGCCAGGGCAGGACAAACGCTAGCCCCACGAACAACGGGATCGAGCCGATCACGAGCAGCCCGAGGACGATCAGGCCCCAGCGGATCATCTCGCTTTTGTTCTCGTGCGACGCCCGCCATGACGCCTTCACCGCTTCGGCGGCGCTGACATTCCGGTCGACAAGCATGGGCAGCGACACGACGCTCAGCGCCAGCACGACCCAGCCGAACAGCGCGCCGATAACCGCGCCGCCGAGGATCAGCGCCCAGCCGCGTGAGGTCATGAACACCTGTTCGAGGAATTGCGGGATCGAGGTAGGAGTCGCCCAATGGAACAGCGCTGCGTAGAGTGCGCCGGCGGCCAGCAGCCACACGAAGAAGATGAGGAGCAGCAGGCCCGCGACCATTCCGATGTCGTCGACCGAGGGTCGCTTGCGGACGTCGAGGAAGTTAAACCAGTGGATGTCCTGCTCGCCCTCTTCGCGACGTTTTGCGAGCTCGTAGAAGCCGACGGCGGCGACCGGTCCGAGCAAACCGACGCCGGCGACGACCGGGAAGAAGAACGGCATCAGCGGCATGCTGGTCGTCATCACCACCGCGGCGAGGCCGATCACGGTGTAAATGACACCGGCAAAGACGATATCGCCGCGGAAGGTCAGGAAATCATCGAGACCTTGCCTGAGGGCAATGCTGAGGTCCTCATGGCTGATCTTGCGGACCGCAAGGTCATTCGCCGAGCGGGGAACCGGGCGGTTGATGATTTTGGTTGCCATGAACGCCTCCTCGAATGGTGCCAACCGGCGCTGCCTCGGGGGCCGAAGGCGCCGGGCGCCTTGCAACTCCCATTAGCATATTCGCTGGCGAGGTGGTCAGAGTTTCACCAGCGATCGGACAATCGTCTGGTCCGGCGCATATTGCGGTTGAGCATTCTTTGGGCGAGCGGCTGCCAGTGCCGCGCCTTGCGACGGCAGTGCGAACCGCAAGGCGTAGAGTTCTGCGATCAGCGGCGCGCGATCGGCGAGCAGAAGGTCGACGGTGAGTCCGTCGCAGGATCGTCCGCTGCAGCGCAGGATGGCCTGCTCCGGTTGCCCAGTTGCCGGGATGAAAACCGGCGCGCCGGCAATGCCCATTGCGCGGATTTTCGTGGTGGCGGGAAAGCGCAGGGTTACCGCGTCGGCGCCGCCGGCCGAAAAGGTCAGTCGAACGCGACGGTCCTCTCCGGCGGGCTCGGTGCCGATCACCGTTGCTCGGGCCGTCGGCGCCTGGAGCGCCGGCGCGGGCAGAGATCCAGCGATATCCGGTGGTGTACGCGGGGATCGATCGGGACCAGCGGCCGGGCATCAGGAGGGAATCGGGGCTTCCTTGTCCGAGATCGCCCACAGCGCCTTGTTGTCGGTCAGGTCCCGGAAATATTCGATGCGGAAGGCGAGGGGACGCTCCGCGCTTCCTCGGGCGATGGTGAGCGCGGCGACGGTAAGCGCCACGGCTAAGCAGGCCAGTGCAACCAATAGCGGCCGGAGCGCGCGGGCTTCCACTTCAATCAGGGCAGGCAAAGCGGCAAGCGCGGCCAGGGGCGCGACCGCCCACAACGGTCCATCGATGAGCAGCATCTCGACCAGCGCCAGCAACTCGGCGAACATGAGGAACTGGATGAGGATGGCGAGGATGCCGAGAATCACGGCGAGGCGCGGCGTACGCTCGGCTAGCGCAATCCCGATCAGTGCCAGTGCCGGTGCAACGAGGAAGAAAATCGTCGCGCCAGGCAGGGCAAGGCTGGCCGCGCTGCCGAGCGCCAGGATCAAAAGCCAGCTCGCCGGCCTTAGCCGCGAGACTTCGAGTCCACGCGCCAGCCGCGACAGGATCGCCGCCATTGCGACCAACATGATCGCGTAGATCGCGAGGTAGGAAATGAGCGGAGTGGCTCGCCAGAAGTCTCCGGCACGCAGCACTCCCATCGAGAAGTTGAGAACAAAGGCTGCGGCGATACCGCCGATCACCATCGCGCCCGCGGTTGCGAGCGGCATGCCAAGCGCTTTGCGTCGCCATGCCAGATAGAAGGAAGCGATGAGGAGTAGCCCAACACGACGCCCGCGACGACTAGCGGGAGATGCAGGAAGCCTCGGCCCGCGACGTCGGTAAAGACCGTTCGGCCGGATCCGGCAGCCGCCGGCTTCGGCGTGGCAGCCATCACTCTGGTCGCAGCAAGCACCTCGGTCCCGACATGGCCGACACTATCTCGGTTGAGCGCGGCGACCGTGTCACCCGGCGAGTGGTAGCGGGTCTCATTGCCGATGATGCTGTAGTTGAGCAGCGTCCAGCCTTTCGGCTTGAAGAAGACGACGTCGGTCGTGTTCGGAATCAGCTTGGCGAAATCAGTGCTGATCGAATTGGCGTAGGGGCGCTGCGTTGCACTTGCATAGAGCTGCAAGGCTGCTCCGTTCGGGTCGCTGGTCTCGTACATCAGCGCCGGTCCGTTCACGCCGCGCACGTCGATATTGACCAGCGCATTGACTTGGCTCGCCAAGGGATCGCCGCGCACGAATGCGTGGGCGCCGTTGAGCCCGAATTCCTCGCCTTCGTTGAACAGCAGGGCCACCGGTCGCGGCGGCGGCGACGTTTTCAGGATCGAGCCGATCTCGAGCAGGTCGCAACGCCCAGTCCGTCGTCGGCGGCCCCGGGACCGGTCGGCGTGCTGTCGTAATGGGCGTTAAGGAGCAGAACTGGTCCGGGCCGAGCGACGGAACGATGGCGATGACGTTCCTCACTCGCGAACAGCTCACGGCGCGCGCTTTCGGCATTGCGCTGCAGTCCATCCTCTCCTCGACCCGGGATGGAGGCCGATCGCTCGCAACTCGGCGATCAGGCGGTCGCGCACGGCGTCGTCAGTCGGCGCTGTCCACCGGGATGAGGCCGCTGGTCGCCAAGAATGCGCTGCAGGCGGGCAAGCGCGCGGTCGGTATCGAATGCGTCCCGGCATGCTGGCGAGTGCGGCTGTAGGCGGCGCGATCAGCGCGCCTTTCAGAGCAAAACCGGCGAGAAGCAGCGCCAATCAAACCAGCAAAGCGCGCCACTGTCCGGCCATGTCCGTGCTCCCCCTCGCGGGACAGAATGTGACATGTTCCGCCGCGTTGACAATCGCCAGGCGCAAGCCCACTTCGCCGGCACTTCAGGACAGGCCAAGGATAAGAGCAAAATGGGCTACCGGGTCGCGGTCGTCGGTGCGACGGGTAACGTCGGACGCGAGATTTTGAATATCCTCGCCGAGCGCCAGTTTCCGTTCGACGAGGTGGCGGCGATTGCGTCAGCCCGCTCGACCGGCGACGTCATCGATTCGGTGACAGCGGCGAGGAGCTCAAGGTCAAAAACCTGGAGCATTTCGACTTTTCCGGCTGGGACATTGCGCTGTTCGCCGCCGGCTCCGAGGCCTCGAAAATCTACGCGCCCAAGGCCGCAGCGGCCGGCTGCACCGTGATCGACAATAGCTCGCTGTTCCGGATGGACCCTGACGTTCCGCTGATCGTGCCCGAAGTGAATGCCGACGCGATTGCCGGCTACGCGCGCAAGAATATCATCGCCAATCCCAATTGCTCGACCGCGCAGCTGGTCGTGGCGCTCAAGCCATTGCACGATGCGGCGAAGATCAAGCGAGTCGTCGTCGCGACCTATCAATCGGTGTCAGGCACCGGCAAAGCGGCGATGGACGAGCTGTTCACCCAATCGCGCAACATCTTCGTCGGCGATTCCAACGAGCCCGAAGTCTATCCCAAGCAGATCGCCTTCAACGTCATCCCGCAGGCGGGCGATTTCCTCGACGATGGCTCGACTACCGAGGAATGGAAGCTGGTCGTCGAGACCAAGAAGATCCTTGATCCGGCGATCAAGCTCACCGCCACCTGCGTTCGGGTGCCCGTATTCGTCGGCCATCAGCGAGGCAGTGAACATCGAGTTCGAAAATGAGATCAGCGCCGACGAAGCGCGTGCGATCCTGCGCGAGGCACCTGGCGTAATGGTGGTCGATAAGCGCGAGGACGGTGGCTACGTGACGCCGGTCGAGTGCGTCGGCGATTTTGCGACCTATGTCAGCCGCATTCGCGAGGACTCGACGGTCGAGAACGGGCTCAGCCTGTGGATTGTCAGCGACAACCTCCGCAAGGGCGCGGCCCTCAACGCGGTGCAGATCGCCGAGCTGCTCGGCCGCAAGCATCTACAGAAGGCGGCGTAGCGCCGTCGGCCCTGGGAAGGAACCGCCGTGGCCGAACAGATGACCGGCGGCTGCGCCTGCGGGCGGGTGCGTTTTACCGCGACCGTCCATGATCATGACGCCTATCTGTGCCACTGCCGCATGTGCCAGCGCGCCACGGGTTCGATCTCGATCGCCTTCAAGAACGTGAAACAGGCCGACGTCGATTGGGCTCGTGAGCCCGACTGGTACGACAGCTCGCCGATCGCAGAGCGGCCCTACTGTCGCGAATGCGGCACCTCGTTCGGCTTCCGGTTCAAGGACGGTACCGAAAATATGGACTTGACCGTCGCCTCGTTTGATGACCTCCGCGTTTGAGCCCAAGCATCATTTCGGCGCCGAGAGCATGCACCGTGCATGGCTCAACACCGAGGGTCTCAAGGAGATCCGGACCGAGGAGCATCAAAAGCTGGTCGACAAGTGGGTCGAGGCGACCGGGCAATTCCCCGGATGAGCGACGCTCAGGTCCGTTATTGGTCCGCCTCGGACGGCATTCAGCTCGCTTATCACGAACTTGGCGAGGGGCGGCCGGTGGTGCTGCTCCACGGGCTGTTTTCGGACGCGACCATGAACTGGATCAAGTTCGGCCATGCGGAGCGCATCGCCGCGGACGGCTTCCGCGTGATCATGCCCGACCTTCGCGCTCACGGCCTGAGCGGCAAGCCGCACGAGCCGGGCCATTATCCGCGCGGCATCCTGGCGCGCGATTTGCGTGAGCTGATTGCGCTGCTTGGCCTGGCTGATTTTGATCTCGGCGGCTTTTCTCCGGGGTCGCGAACGACGTTGTGGAGGGCGTC
>CAVVKB010000030.1:0-29658 GCA_963748685.1 uncultured Pseudomonadota bacterium
CTTCTAGAAGGCTGAGCAGGCAGGTTTTCTGATCGAAGGGCGTGACAAATCAAAGGTCTTGGGAACCAATATTTGGCGGTCCAAGAAGTTCGAAACCGTCGAAGGACAGGGCTATTGGCCGAACGATATAGCTCGGCCGATCTAAGCGCCTCTCAATCCGCCGCCGGCACGTAGAGCTCGCCGCCATTGTCGTGAACGCGCTCGATCATGCCGCCTCCGCCCGCAAATACCCGAACATGTGCGGCACGTAATCGGCCTTGCCGATCTCGACGCCTTCTTTCCTCAGGATCGCGTAGGCGGCCATGACGTGGAAATAGAATTGGCCGAGGGCCCAGTCCGGGCGAATTGGTCGAGATCGGTGAGGTCGAACGTTCCGTTGGGCAGGTCGAGAACCATCGGCTGGTCCCCGCAACCTGATCGAGCGCGTCGGGGCCGAGGGTGTCAGGAAGGCCAGCGCCTGGTCGATCCGCGCCTTTGCCTCCGCAATCGAGCCGGGGTGATCGCCGGCGTTGCGGCCCTCGTCGAGGAGTTCGTCGAGCGCGGGCGGGCGCGGCTGCCCGAGGATGCGGAGCGGGGCTTCCTGCGCCTGGACGGCGGCGAAGCGCAGCTGGGTCGCGAGCGGGAACATGTCGGGCGCGAGCCGCGCCGACAGCAGGGCCTCGGCATGGTCGGCGCCGAGCTGGGCTTGCGCCTTGTCGAGCAGGCCTTTGAGCAGCTGCAGCATGTTGCGGTAGGTGGGGACGAGCAGGTCGGTGAGGGTGGACGCTCAATGCCCTTGGCCCTGTGCTCCGCGAATAAGCCGATCGAGCTCGGCGATGCGCTGGCGCTCGGGCGTGTCCTTGGCGAGGCCCTTGAGGCGGCAGGTGGCCCAGAGCGTCTTGCGTTCGGACTCCAGCGCGCTTGGCGTAGAGGTCGGCCATCAATTGCCCTGCGTGCCGCGGACCATTGCCTCAAGCCTGGTGCGGCCCGTCCTCATTTCTCGGCCAAGGTCGCGGCGACGAGGGCGTTGGCGTGACCGTGGCCGAGGCCATGCTCGTCCTTGAGGAAGCTGACGAGTTCCATGTGTTTCGCGGGCTGGCGGCCCCGGATCAGGTCCTGCCAGTAAGCGATCGGCTGGCCGTAGTTCTTTTCGATCGACGGGAAATAGGACGCAGGGCCCTTCACTTTTTCGCTCATTCAGATTTCCTTCGTTCAGTCGTGTGTCCGGTCGCCGGCGCCGATGTAGAGCTCGTTGCCGCCGTCGCGGTAGCGCTCGGACATTTCGGCCATGCCGGCCTCCGCGTCGACGAGGCCCCTCTCCCCGCTCGACGCCGTCAGGCGCGGGCAGTCGACCCTCCCCCGCGGGAGGGGGGAGGGTTTAGGCGGGCGAACTCGCTGACTTCCTGGCTGATCTTCATGCTGCAGAATTTGGGGCCGCACATGCGAGCAGAAGTGGGCGGTCTTGGCGCCTTCCGCCGGGAGGGTCTGGTCGTGGTATTGCTCGGCGGTTTCGGGATCGAGGCTGAGGTTGAACTGGTCGCGCCAGCGGAACTCGAAGCGGGCGCTTGGACAGCGCGTCGTCGTGGAGGCGCGCGGCGGGGTGGCCCTTGGCGAGGTCGGCGGCGTGGGCGGCGAGCTTGTAGGTGACGACGCCGACCTTCACGTCGTCGCGGTCGGGGAGGCCGAGGTGCTCCTTGGGCGTGACGTAGCAGAGCATCGCGGTGCCGAACCAGCCGATCATCGCCGCGCCGATGCCGCTGGTGATGTGGTCGTAGCCGGGCGCGATGTCGGTCGACGAGCGGGCCCAAGGTGTAGAAGGGCGCCTCGCCGCAGACCTCGAGCTGCTTGTCCATATTCTCCTTGATCTTGTGCATCGGCACGTGGCCGGGGCCCTCGATCATCACCTGGACGTCGTGCGCCCAGGCCTTCTTGGTCAGCTCGCCGAGCGTGTAGAGCTCGGCGAACTGGGCTTCGTCATTGGCGTCGGCGGTGCTGCCGGGGCGCAGGCCGTCGCCGAGGCTGAAGGCGATGTCATAGGCCTTCATGATCTCGCAGATCTCGTCGAAGCGCTCGTAGAGGAAGCTCTCGCGGTGGTGGGCGAGGCACCATTTGGCCATGATCGAGCCGCCGCGGCTGACGATGCCGGTGACGCGCTTGGCGGTCAGCGGGACGTAGGGCAGGCGGACGCCGGCGTGGATGGTGAAGTAGTCGACGCCCTGCTCGGCCTGCTCGATCAAGCGTGTCGCGGTAGATTTCCCAGCTGAGGTCCTCGGCGACGCCGCCGACCTTTTCGAGCGCCTGGTAGATGGGGACGGTGCCGATCGGGCACGGGCGAATTGCGGACGATCCATTCGCGGGTGTCGTGGATGTTGCGGCCGGTCGAGAGGTCCATGACCGTGTCGGCGCCCCAGCGGATCGCCCACACCATCTTGTCGACTTCGGACGCGACGTCGGAGGCGACCGCGCTGTTGCCGATGTTGGCGTTGATCTTGACCAGGAAGTTGCGGCCGATCGCCATCGGCTCGGTTTCGGGGTGGTTGATGTTGTTGGGGATGATCGCGCGGCCGCGCGCGACCTCGTCGCGGACGAACTCGGGGGTGACGAAGTCGGGGATGGCGGCGCCGAAATCTTCGCCGTCGCGGGCGGTGCTCGAGCGCGGTCTTCGCGGCCGAGGTTTTCGCGGGCGGCGACATATTCCATCTCCGGGCGTGACGATGCCGCGCCGGGCGTAATGCATCTGGGTGACGTTGGCGCCGGGACTTGGCGCGCAGCACGCGCTTGCGGACGTTGGGGAAGGGCTGGACGCCGCCGCTGCGGTCGGGGCCGAGCTGGCCGTTGTCCTCGGGGCGGACTTCGCGCTGGGCGACTTCCTCGACGTCGCCGCGGGCGCGGATCCACTGTCGCGCGGAGCTCGGGCAGGCCGGCCATGATGTCGATGCGCTGGCCGGGTCGGTGTAGGGGCCGCTGGTGTCGTAAAGGATGACCGGCGGCTCGCCCGACGACGGCTCGAGATCGACGGCGCGCATCGCGACCTCGAGCGATCGCCGACGTGGATCTTGCGGCTGCCGCGGATCGGGCCGGTGGTGACTTTGAGTTCGGTGCGTGCCGGGAACGTCGGCCATTGTTGACTTCCTCTTCCTACGCCGGTGTCAGCCGGATCAGGTTCGATGGGTCTCGGCGCTCGGGCCCGCCTCTCAAGCCGCCCGTCAGCGGCTCCCCAGGGAAGAGTGGTCCTTAGGACGGCGCGAGGCGCGGCGCCACCCGCGCGGCGGTTATTTCTGGCCGGCGGCGGCGCGGGCTTCGGCGGGGCTGACGATGCCGTCATGGTTGGTGTCGACCTGGTTGAACTTGGCCAGCGTGCGGCGCGCGGAATTCGTCGGCGGCTGACCTTGCCGTCATGGTTGGTGTCGAGCTGCTGCGAGCAGCTGGTCGGGCGTTCCGGTTCGACTTTGACCGTCGGCGCCGCGCCTGGAATTCCTGCGAGGCTGAATTGGCCGTCCTTGTTGGTGTCGAGCTGCTTGAACACGGCCTACGAGCTTGCTGTTGATGCTGCGTCTGGCGCTGCTGCAGTCGCGGCTGGCTGGGCCTGGATTTCGGCCTTGCTGAGCTGTGCCGTCGTGGTTGGCGTCGATCCGCGCAAAGCGGGCGTCGAGTTGCTGCGATGAGCTGAGCGCGCTGATCGGCTGCGGGTCTGCCGGGCTGCGGCCTGAGCGCGGCGCTGGGCGCAGCGCCGCGGCGGCAGCGCGAAGGCGATGCAGCGCGCACGCGCTGTCGCCAGAAGCTGATGCTTCATGCGCATTCTCCCCGTGCGACAGCGCTAGGCCGAGCATGCGCCGCGCTCGCAAGTGACAAGCGCGGCAGCGATGCGGGCAAAGCCGCAGCCGACCGATGACGCAGTCGCCCTGACCCATCTCGACCGGCTCGAGGCGGAGAGCATCTTCATCCTGCGCGAGACGGTCGCCGAAGCCGCGCGGCCGGTGATGCTCTATTCGATCGGCAAGGATCGCGCGGTGATGCTGCACCTGGCGAGGAAGGCGTTCTTCCCGGGGCCGCTGCCGTTCCCGCTGCTGCACGTCGATACGACCTGGAAGTTCCGGCGACATGTACGCGGTGCGCGACAAGGTCGCGGCGGAGCCGGGCATCGAGCTGATCGTCCACCAGCAATCCCGAGGCGCGGGAGCGCGGGATCAACCCGTTCGACCACGGCCCGCTGCACACCGACATGTGGAAGACCGAAGGGCTGAAGCAGGCGCTCGACGCGCACGGTTTCGACGCGGCGTTCGGCGGCGCCCGGCGCGACGAGGAGAAGAGCCGGGCGAAGGAGCGCGTGTTCAGCTTCCGCGACCGGAACCACCGCTGGGACCCCAAGCGGCAGCGGCCGGAGCTGTGGTCGCTCTACAATGTCCGCAAAGCCAAGGGCGAGAGCATCCGCGTGTTCCCGCTGTCCAACTGGACCGAGCTCGACGTGTGGCAATATATGTTGCGCGAGGGGATCGAGGTCGTGCCGCTCTATTTCGCCGCGGAGCGGCCGACGGTGGAGCGCGACGGCCTGATCCTGATGGTCGACGACGAGCGCATGCGGCTGGAGGAGGGCGAGAAGGTCGTGATGCGCAAGGTGCGGTTCCGGACGCTCGGCTGCTACCCGCTGTCGGGCGCGGTCGAGAGCGATGCGGCGACGCGTCGAGGACATCGTCGCCGAGATGCTGGCTGCCGCGACCAGCCGAGCGCCAGGGCCGCGCGATCGACCGTGACGGTGGCAGCGCGTCGATGGAGAAGAAGAAGCAGGAGGGATATTTTTGAGCGCCCCGGCCGACATCAGGGCGTGGCTGGCGGAGCAGGAGCGCAGGGAGCTGCTGCGCTTCATCACCTGCGGGAGCGTCGACGACGGCAAGTCAACGCTGATCGGGCGGCTGCTCTACGAGACCAGGCAATTGTTCGACGACCAACTGGCGGCGCTGGAGGCGGACAGCAAGCGGCATGGGACGCAGGGCGAGGCGATCGACTTCGCGCTGCTGGTCGACGGGCTGTCGGCGGAGCGCGAGCAGGGCATCACGATCGACGTCGCCTACCGCTATTTTTCGAGCGAGACGCGCAAGTTCATCGTCGCCGACACGCCGGGCCACGAGCAATATACGCGCAACATGGTGACCGGCGCCTCGACCGCTGACCTCGCGGTGGTGCTGGTGGACGCGCGCAAGGGCGTGCTGACGCAGACCCGGCGCCACTCCTATCTCGCGCATTTGCTCGGCATCCGGCGCATCGTGCTGGCGGTGAACAAGATGGACCTGGTCGACTACGACCAGGGCGCATTCGACTCGATCGCAGCTGATTATCGCGCCTTTGCGGAGTAGATCGGGATTGCCGATTGGCACGCGATCCCGGTGTGCGGGCTGGCTGGCGACAACGTCGTCGAGCGCGGTGCCGCGATGGGCTGGTATGACGGGCTGAGCTTGCTCGATCACCTCGACAGCGTGCCGCTCGATCTCGATGCCGACGCCGCAAGCCGCTGCGGATGCCGGTGCAGTGGGTCAATCGCCCCAACCTGGATTTTCGGGGGTTCGCCGGCCAGATCGCGAGCGGATCGCTGGCGGCCGGAGCAGCGGTTCGGGTGGTGCCATCGGGCCAGACGACGACGGTGCGGCGGATCATTGCCGGCAACAGCGACGTCAACGAGGCCGTGGCCGGACAATCGGTGACGCTCACCTTTGCCGACGAAGTCGATTGCTCGCGCGGTGACGTCATCGCCTCGGCTTCCGAGCCGCCGCAGGCCGCAGACCAGTTCGAGGCGACGATCGTCTGGATGGACGAGCACGCACTCGTACCGGGGCGCGGCTATTGGCTGAAGATCGGGACCCAGATCGTCACGGCTACCGTCCAGGAGCCGAAATACGAGCTCAACGTGAACTCGCTTGAGCGGCTGGCCGCGACCACGCTGGAGCTGAATGGCATCGGCGTCGCGGAAGTTGCGACCGACCGCGAGATCGTGTTCGAGCCCTACGCCGTCGAGGGCGGCAGCCCGAACCGCGTGCTGGGCGGGTTCATCCTGATCGACAAGCTCAGCAGTGCGACGGTCGCATGTGGGATGCTTCACTTCGCGCTGCGGCGAGCGATGAACATCCATCGCCAGCATCTCGATGTCAGCCGCGACAGCCATGCCGCGCTCAAGGGTCAGAGGCCGGCGATATTGTGGTTCACCGGCCTGTCGGGCGCGGGCAAGTCGACCATCGCCAACATCGTGGAGCGGAAGTTGACGGCCCTTGGCCGCCACACGTTCCTGCTCGACGGCGACAACGTTCGCCACGGGCTCAACCGCGACCTCGGCTTCACCGAGGCGGACCGGATCGAGAATATCCGCCGCGTGGGCGAGGTCGCGCGGCTGATGGCCGATGCCGGCCTGATCGTGCTGACGGCCTTCATCTCCCCGTTCCGGGCGGAGCGGGAGATGGTGCGCAAGATGCTGCCGGAAGGGGAGTTCATCGAGGTGTTCGTCGATACGCCGCTCGCCGAAGCCGAGAAGCGCGACGCCAAGGGGCTCTATGCCAAGGCGCGCGCGGGCGAGCTCAAGAATTTCACCGGCATCGACAGCCCGTACGAGGCGCCCGAGGCCCCGGAGATCAGGATCGACACGACGGCGCTGAGTGCGGAAGCGGCCGCCGAACGGATCGTCGAGGAGCTGATACGTCGACGGCGATAAACCGTCGGCGATCAAGCCGATACGGTAGTGCAACCAAAATCACGGCCGGCGGTTAGGCGAAGATGAGATGTCTACTGATCGGAATCGCCGCCACCCTTCCGGCCTGGAGTGGTGTCCACGCTCAGGATAGCCGCGACATTCGCGTTCGGGTTGGGGTGGGTGCACAACTTCGGCCCGAATATGTCGGAGCGGACAAGACCAGCGTTTCACCGCTGTTGCATGTCAACATCGCACGCGGAACGAGGCAGTTCAGCTTCGGTGCGCCGGACGATAGTCCCAGCATCGCGCTGACGTCGGCCAACGGCTTATCGTTCGGTCCGGCCGCAAATATCGCGGGACGCCGCAAAAAGTCAGATGTCGGCGGCCCGGTTGGCGACATCAAGCGAACGTTCGAGGTTGGGGCGTTCGCTCAATATGAATGGCGCAATTCCTTCCGCGTTCGTGCCGAGCTGCTGAAGGGAATCAACGGTCACGACGGAGTGCTCGGGACCCTCAGCGCCGACAAGATCTGGCGGGACGGCGATCGCTACGTGATTTCATTGGGGCCGCGCGTCCTGTTTTCCGATGGCCGCTACCAGCGCACTTACTTCGGCGTCAGCCCGGCTGTGTCCGTGGCGTCCGGCTTGCCAACCTACCGGCCCCGAAGCGGCATATACGGCGTCGCCGTGGCGAGCGGCATGACCTACGCGGTGAATGATCGGTGGGGCTTGTTCGGCTTTGCGCGCTACGAGCGGCTGGTGCGGGATGCGGCACGATCGCCGATCGTTCGCGACTTTGGGTCGCGCAACCAATTGTCCGGCGGCATTGGGCTGAATTACACCTTCATCATTCACCGCGGCCCGAAGACCTGATCGAGCGAACATTCCGCGGCCCTAGTCGCCGGCGCCGCCCTCCGGCGTGAAGAACTCCTCGTACTTCCCGTCCTTGCCCTTGAAGTCGTCGGCGTCGGCGGGACTGTCCTTCTTGCGCGTGATGTTCGGCCATTCGGCGGAGAAATTGGCGTTCAGCTCGAGCCATTTTTCCTGGCCGCTCTCAGTGTCGGGGAGGATCGCCTCGGCGGGGCATTCGGGCTCGCACACGCCGCAGTCGATGCATTCGTTGGGGTTGATGACCAGCATCACTTCACCCTCATAGAAACAGTCGACCGGGCAGACCTCGACGCAATCCATATATTTGCATTTGATGCAGGCGTCGGTGACGACGTAGGTCATGAAGCACGCTCCCTTTAAACTGTTCGCTAAGAGTCCAAACTGGCCTCGTCAATTCTCCTCCGAAGCGCTCACGTTGAGCTTGTCGAAACGCGAGCGAGGCGCTGACCCTTCGACAAGCTCAGGGCGAGCGCGTTTGGCTAGCGCCTAGTTTTCTTCGAAGCGATCGATCCTCACCTGGTGCGGAGCTTGGCGAGCTCGGCGAAGGCATGGGAGGAACGCGGGCGGGGCTGCTGGCGCGGTCCGCGGCGGCCGCGCCACTTCCAGGCGTCGCCGGCTCGCACGAAGCCGATCTCGTTCATCAGACGCGCGAGCGCTTCGGGGTCAAGCCCGACGGACGTTGCCAGTTCCTGGTCGACCGGGTCATCGCCGCCAGCCGAGCGCACCTTGCGGGCATGGCTGGCAAGGCGGTCGGCAAGGTCGATGCGGAGCCAGGTCGAGCCCAAGCGGCGGTAAGCGAGCGCGGCACCACGCGGGTCGGCATCGCCGAGCAGGGTCGCGGCGCCAGGCGACGGCAAGGCGGGCATCGCCTGGCTCTGCCGAACTGCGATCAACGCGGCGCGCCATTGCTGCGAAGCGGGCTTGAGCAGGACCGGCAGGAAGACGTCGAGCGGCCCGAGCCTGACCCGCAAGCGATGGAGCGATTGGCGATCGGCTTGTTCGAGATGCGCGATCGCGCCGACCACTGCCTTGCGGGGCAGCAGGCCGCCGGCGTCGGTCAGCATCGCCGCGAGCGCGCGGACGCCGCCCGAGATCGCGGGATCGACGGCGGTTGCCGCCAATTGCTTGAGCTGGCGCAGGTGACGCTCGATCTGGGCGTCGAGCCAGCGTTCGAGCCGCTCGCGCAGCGCCGCGCGGGTCGGCGCCGACAGCCGGTCGAGAGCGCGGGCGGTGCGCAGCGCTGGCTCGAGCAGCGATCGGCCGGCCGCAAGGCGCGCGAGGACATGGCCCTCCCACGCCACCGCGACAGCGCCGCCGTCCTCGACCGAAAGCTGGAAGGCGTGATCCTCGGCGCCGACCAGAGCCTTGGCGCGGCGGTCTAGCTCCTCGCCAAGGCGGCGTTCGGCGGCCGCGAGCAGCAGCCGCTTGTCGGCAAGCCGGGCCGACGGATCGACGCGGAACTCGAAACCGGTCAGGTGCCCGATCGGCTCGGGCCCGACGCTGACTTCGCCGTCCGCGGCGACGGTCACCGGGAGCGCATCGGACCCGCGCGCGCCGATGTCGCGGATGAGCACCGCGGTCCGGCGGTCGACGAAGCGCTGGGTCAACCGCTCGTGAAGCGCGTCGCTGAGGCGGGCTTCGACGGCGCGCGTCCGCTCGGCCCACTTGGCGGGGTCGCTCATCCAGTCCGAGCGGTGCGCGATATAAGCCCAGCTGCGGATTCCGGCGAGGCGGTCGGCGAGCGCTTCGATGTCCCCGCTTACGTTTTCGAGCCGCGCGACCTCGGCCGCGAACCATTCGTGGGGGACGTGGCCCCCTTCGCCGATATAACTGAACAGCCGGCGGACCATGCGCGCGTGGTGCATCGGCCCGACCTTACGAAAATCGGGCAGGCCGCAAACCGACCACAAGCGGCGCGCCTGGATGTCGCGCTTGGCTGCTATCGCCGGGTCCTCGGCAACCAGCTTGAGGACGGCAAGGTCGATCGCCTCCGGCGCCGAGCGGAGGATCGGGTCGTCGCTCTTGGCTTCGAGGCTTTTGATCAGCGCGCGGACGTCGCTGAAGTCGAGCTCGGCATTGCGCCAGTGGACGAAATCGAGCGGGCGAAAGCGGTGATCCTCGATCGCGTTGATCTCTTCCTCGCTGAAACCGCCGCTTTCCTCGGTCAGGCCGAGGGTGCCGAAGCTGCCGTCCTTCTGATGGCGCCCGGCGCGGCCCGCGATCTGGGCCATTTCGGCAATGGTCAGGCGGCGGTCGCGGCGGCCGTCGAATTTCTCGAGGCCGGCGAAGGCGACATGCGTCACGTCCATGTTGAGGCCCATGCCGATCGCGTCGGTGGCGACGAGATAATCGACCTCGCCGCGCTGGAACATCGCGACCTGGGCGTTGCGGGTGGACGGCGAGAGCGCGCCCATCACGACCGCCGCACCGCCCTTGAAGCGGCGCAGCATCTCGGCCAGCGCGTAAACCTGCTCGGCGGAGAAGGCGACGACGGCCGAACGAGGCGGCAGGCGCGAAAGCTTGGTGTTACCGGCATAGCGAAGCGTCGAGAAGCGCGGGCGGCTGACGATCTCGGCCTCAGGCAGAAGCTCGCGGATGATCGGCTTTAGCGTCTCGGAGCCGAGGATGAGCGTTTCCTCACGGCCCCGGGCGCGGAGCATCCGGTCGGTGAAAACGTGGCCGCGCTCGGGATCGGCGCCGAGTTGGGCTTCGTCGATGGCGGCGAAGGCGAACTGGTCGGGGAACGGCCCTTCGGCAGCGCGGTCGGCGCGGCCGGTCTTCACCGGCATCGATTCCGCGGTGCACAGCACATAGCGGGCATGGGGCGGGACGATCCGCTCCTCGCCGGTCAGCAACGCGACCTGCTTCTCACCCTTGATGGCAACGACGCGCTCGTAGACCTCGCGGGCCAGCAGCCGCAGCGGAAAGCCGATGACTCCCGAGCTGTGGCCGCACATCCGCTCAATCGCGAGATGGGTCTTGCCCGTGTTCGTAGGGCCAAGGATGGCCCGGACGGGAGCGTCATTGTGGCGCGCCATGATTCAAACATGGCAGCGCGCGGGCGAAGCGCAAGGTTCCTTTCGACGAGTGGATTTTAGGCCCGTCTTAACCTTGATTGGGCACACCGGCATCGTGTTGACGTCACAGGTCCAAGCGCATCATTCGTTGCGCCAGTCGCTGTCCTCAACCTGGCCGCGGCCAGGCTGGGCGGGGGCGGGCGCGCTCGCTTTGGCTTTCAGCGGCGTTGCCTGGGCGTCGCTGCCTCATCCGGTGCCGGCACCGATCGACGAGCGGCAGCAGTGGCAGGCGCTTAGCGTTCGTCCGCTGTCCGGCGGCGGCGTGAGCGGCATGCCGATGGCGCCGACCGCGGCCGTCGAGCCGGTCGATTTCGTGCCACGGCGGACGCCTGCTGCGCTTGCCGAAGCGACGGCCCGGCCCATGCCGGTCACGACTGCACCGCTGCGAATCCGCGGACGGGTTGGTGACGGCCTCTACTGGTCGCTGCGCGCGGCCGGGGCTTCGCCCGAGGTCGCCGCCCAATATCTCTCGGCCCTGGCGACGGAGATCGACGTCGGCGAGGTGGCCGCCAACGATGGTTTCGACCTTGTTCTCGGCGCGAACCGGGCGCTGCTTTACGCGGGTCTCGATCGGGTCGCGGACTCGGACCTGCAGCTGGTGCGTTGGTCCGCCAATGGCCGAAGCCAATGGATCGATGCCGCCAACGCCGCGCAACCGGCGCCTGTTGAAAGCGGAATGGCGATGCCGGCGGCGGGGCCGATCACCTCCTATTTCGGCTATCGCTATCACCCGATCCTCCACTTCACGCGCTTCCATGCCGGCATCGACATCGGCGCGAGCTGGGGCAGCCCGATCGTCGCCGCTGCCGATGGGCAGGTCGCGGCGGCCGGCTGGGCCGGTGGCTACGGCCGGCAAGTGCAGATCGCGCATGGAGGTGGGATGGTCAGCAGCTACAGCCACATGAGCGAGATCGTCGCCGCGCCCGGCAGCTTTGTCCGGCGCGGGCAACTGATCGGCTATGTCGGGTCGTCAGGGCTATCGACCGGACCGCACGTTCACTTCGAGGTCAAGCAAGGGGGCGAGCCGGTCAATCCGCTCGGGGTCAGGCTGGTCAGCGCACCGGTCGCCGACCCGCACTTGGCCGAGGCGGTCAAGGCACGGCTCAGGAACCTGCTGAACGTCGGGCTTCGGCCGAGCTGAGCCGGGTATCCTCCGGGGAAAAGGCAAAGTCGCCTTCCGTCGCCTCATTGATCTGAGTTTCGTAGCAGCGGGCCAGTTGCTCATGCGCGACACGGGCTTCCTCGCTTTGCGCGGCCTCGGCGCGAGTGCGTTCGACCTGCTGTCGATGAAAGAGATAATTGAGGTCCATCAGTTTTCTCCCGCCCCGCGAGGTCCCTCGATAGCTGAAAGGCCTGTTCAGTGCCCCCGGCTTACGGTGGAGCGAGCAGTCGACGGGACAGGCGAATTTCGCTGGCCGTTGGCCGCCCAAAAGGACCGGTTGAACAGGTGAACGCCGGCCGCCGCGCCGATGATGGGGGCAAAGAAATTGGCGATCGGCACGAGGAACAGGGTGCTGACCACAAGACCGATCGCGTGCTGCCGGCCGCGCGTCGACCTCAGCCATGCCCGGCGAGAGGCGCCGTCGCCATGTCGAGCCGCCGCGAGCTCGGCGAGGTCGCGGCCGAAGGCGATGCCGTTGACGATCACGAACAGGATGAACGGGCCGATGCCGGTGACCAGCAGAAGCAGGTAGAAGGGCAAGGCGAACAGGTTGAACAATAGCAGGCGGCCGCCCGAGCGAAGGCCCATGGCGAGCCCGGCGAGGATGCCGATCGGCCGGGCCTCGCGGGCGGCGTCAGGATAATGGCGCTCTTCGACCACGTGCGCGACGCGGTCGGTGAAGGTCGTCGCGACCGCAATCGCCACAGCCGGAAAGACGAACCACAGGGCCAGCAATGTGAGCAGGACGGCACCGAGGCCACCGGTCCCGATGTCGAGCGGGCAGCTGTCCATGCCAACGCTCGAACAGGGATCGGCACCGGCGAAGAGCCAGAACAGCAAGCCGCCGAGCAGAACGAAGATCAGCAGCGTGACCGCCAGCGCCTGCGCCATGATGGCGAGGATTCGGCGATCGGCGAGATCGGCAACGGCAAGGCCAAGGGCGCGAAGCATGGCGATCCAACGCTTATTGTCGAAGGGCGTGCCGCCGACATCAGCGACGCTCTGCTTGCCCTTACGCGGCGCGGCTTACCGGCCGTGGCCCCGCCAACGCTTGATTGTGCGATTGATGATGCCTTCCTCGTCGCCGGTTTCGCGCCACAGGCGGGCGAAGCTCGGGTCGGAGGAGGCCGGGCGTTTTTCGGGTTCGAGGTCGTCGAAGCGGACCCGGATCGGGATCGCGACGCCTTCGCCGCACACGATGCATTCGCGGTTGCGAAGCGCCGGGATGGCATCGAGGAAGCCGCGCGCGCCTTCGGGCATCGCGGCGCGGACGCAGGCCTGGTCGCGATCGTTGTTCAAGCGCATCGAGATAATCGTGCCGCACTGCGAGAGCACGCCTTCGGCCAGGTCCGACGGGCGCTGCGTGATCAGGCCGAGGGAGACGCCGTACTTACGGCCTTCCTTGGCAATACGCTCGAGGATCCGGCGGACGGACTGGCCGCCTGATGTTTCATCCTTGGGCACGTAGCGGTGCGCCTCTTCGCAGACCAGCAGCAGCGGGCGCTGCGCCTCGGTCCGCGACCAGATCGCATAATCGAACACCATTCGGGCAAGCACCGAGACGACGACAGAAGTGACCTCGGACGGAACGCCGGAAACGTCGACGATCGAAATCGGACGCCCCTGGCTCGGCAGTCGAAACAGCTTGGCAACGAACCCTGGCATCGAATCCGACACCAGCATGCCCGAGAACATGAAGGTGTAGCGCGGATCGGCGCGGAGTTCGTCGAGCTTGGTCTTGATGCGCTGGAACGGCAATGTGTCGCCGGCACGGTCGAGCTTGCCCATCTCATTGACGATGATCGCGTTGAGATCGGTCAGCAGGTACGGGATCGGGCTGTCGACGGTGACCTTGCCGAACTGGCTCATGTCCTTGCCCTTGGTGCGGGCGGCGAGCAGGCACTTGGCGAGGATGTCGGCGTCGCGCTGCCGCTCCTGGCCCTGCGTGGTCAGGATGACTTCGCAATGCTCTTCGAAGTTCATCAGCCAGTACGGAAGCTGCAAATTATCGACGTTGAACAGCTCGCCGCAGCCCTTGAAGGCCGCGGAATATTCGCCGTGGGGGTCGATCATCACGATGTGACCCTCCGGGCTGAGCTCCGAGATGCGATGGAGGATCAGGCTGACGCTCGTCGATTTACCGGTGCCGGTCGATCCGAGCACGGCGAAATGCTTGCCGAGCATTGGGTCGACGTACAACGCGCCGCGGATGTCGTCGGTCGGGTAAACCGTGCCGATCTCGATATGCGGCTCGTCGCTGGCGGCGAAGATGGCGCGAAGGTCGTCCGTGCTGACCGGCAGCACTTCGTTGCCCGGAATCGGGTAGCGGGTGACGCCGCGGCGGAAATTCGTCATCCGGCCGGCGGAATCGCGGCTGCCCTCGCCGAGGAAGTCGACATAAGCGACGAGCTCGCCAGGGTTGCCGGCGCGGAGCGTGCGGACGTTGGCGATGAGCCAGCTGGTGCCGACGATGGTCTTGACCTGGCTACCGACCTGGCCCGACATGGCGACCGAGGGATCGGAATGCGACTGGTAGTTTGCGACGACCGCGGCATCGAGCACGATCTGCGAGCCCGAACCCGCGATTTCGACCACCTTGCCGATCGCGGCGAGCGCCTGGGCCGGCGCGCGAGGGGCGGCGGCGGGCGCCTCCTCGTCCTGGAAGCTACTGACCTCGTTGAGGAACTCACGCAGGTTCGGCTGGTCGGTCATGCTGTCGATTACTCCGGCTTGCACAGTCGAGCGCAGAGATAGCCAAAAGCGGTTAAGATTAACTTTAGCAGGTGTCCTAGAAGCGGCGGCGGAAAGCAGCGGCCGCCGCCCAGCCGAGACCGAGGGACAAAGCGACGCAGGCAAGCCCATAGGCGAAGCGGTGGCGGCGGGCAGCAAGCGCAACGTAACGCTCGAACCCCGACTTATCGATTTCGATGTCGCGCGTCGCTGCCGCGATGACCTTGTGGCGATCGATCAGGAATGTCTCGGCGGTGTAGGTTCCAACCGGCACCTGGCTGGGGATGGTGATCACCGCACGGTACAAAACGCCGCCGTTGATTTCGACGCCGTTCGGGTTCTCCTGATACAGGTTCTGGCGGCTGCGAAGGTCGAGCAGCCCGGCCTCGAACCGCCGCTCCTTCTCGGGAAGGGCGCCGCCGCCGGGCGACAGCTGCAAATTGTGGACGCCGAGCTCGTAGATGGCGGCGGTGCGCTCATCGACCAGTCGCGCAATGGGCCGCGACGAGGCGACCGCGTAAAAGGAAGGCGCCGAGCGAAAGCGGTTCGAATCGGCGTTCATCCAGATGCCGGCGATCTTCTCCTTCTCGCGGATCAGGATGGGCTGGACCGGGCCGCGGAGAACCACGGCGATGTCGATCTGCCGATCCGGCGGACGGCCGCCGGGATAGACCACCGCCCCGAACAGCAGCAGTTGGGCCCCGGTGAAGCTGTACCGGATCTGCACCTGGCGAGCGGAGATGTCGGGGACGAGGACCGGCTTGTCGGCCGCGACGAGGAGGGGCGCCACCAGCGCGAGCAGGAGCGTGGCGAAGCGCACGCTCATAGATATTCGATCGAGAAAATCTCGTCCGGGTGCCAGGCAAGGCCAAGCGCCATGCGAAGGGCGACGAGAAGGATGATCACGGCCAAAGCGAGGCGCAGGTAATCGGGCTTGATCCGGAGTGCGAGCAAGGCGCCATATTGCGCGCCGATGACGCCGCCGACGAGCAGAAGCCCGGCCAGGACCGCATCGACCGCGCGCGTCGTGATCGCATGGACCATCGTGGTTGCCGCGCTCACGGTCAGAATCATGACCAGGCTGGTGCCGATCACCACGCGCGCCGGCATGCCGAGCAAATAGATCATCGCCGGGACTAGCACGAAGCCGCCACCAATCCCCAGGAAGACCGTCAGCGTGCCCGCGAGGAAACCGAGCGCGAATGGCGCGACCGGGGACAAATAAAGACCCGAACCATGGAAGCGCCAGCGATAGGGAAGCGACGCGACCCAGCGGTTGTGGCGAGGCCTCGGCACTCCGTCCTCAGCTTGGACGAGCTTCAAATAGCCGAGCGACTTCAGGCTATCGAGGAGCATCAGGCCGCCGATCCAGCTCAGGATCAGGACGTAGAGCGAGCCAATCACGACATCGATCTGCCCGGTCGATTGGAGCAGCCGGAACAGAGCGGCGCCGACGAAGGAGCCGAGCAGGCCACCCGCGATCATCACTCCGGCCATTTTCAAATCGACGCCGCCGCGGCGCATGTGAACCATCGCGCCCGAGACGCTGGCCCCCGTGATCTGGGTTGTAGCGGATGCCACCGCGACGGTCGGCGGAATGCCGTAGAAGATGAGCAGAGGCGTGGTCAGGAAGCCGCCGCCCACGCCGAACATGCCCGACAGGATGCCGACCAGGAACCCGAGCACGATGATGATCAGCGCATTGACCGACTGACCGGCGATCGGGAGGTAGATGTCCATTGGCGGCTGGACTAGCCGCAAACGGCGGCACCTTCAAAGTGAAGCGCGGCTAGAAATCGCCAGCGAGCGTGAGCACCGGTCCCGATCCGGGGCGAGCATTGCCCGCCAGTTTCTGCCGCCAGTCGACATGGGCCTTGAGGTGATGGGGCAGGCGCACGGTCACTCGCGGGCCGGCATCGACCCGATAAAGGCCGGGTTGGGCACCGCCCCAGACGCCAAAGCCGGCGGAAATGCCGTGAAACAAGGGCCGGGTCACGGTTGCGCCGCCGTCGACGAACAGGTCGCGGCTGCGGAGCCCGACCACGCCGCCCTGGAAATAAGCGTCGAGCGAAAATTGCCACGGCAGCGGGCGCTCATAAAGGCCGCCCTCGGCAAAGAACGCGAAAGCGTCGCGGCCACCGCCGTAGCGACCGATCGCCTGGCGACGCTCGGCGGTGAACCAGATGGGGATGCTGACGAACGGCCGGATGCGCACGCCGCCGGCGACCTCGCCGCCCCGTCGTCCGACTTCCGAGCTCATCCGGGCGACGGCGGCCAAGCGGCGGTCCAGATTGTAGATCAGCCGGGCGCCCGCCTGACTGGCGCCGAGCTGGCCGTCGCTGGCGAGCGACCGCGACCCGGCGACGCCAGTTTGCTGATTGCGCAGCATCGCCCAGCTGCTCAGCTGGATGCGGTCGATTCGGCGCGGATCGAACGGCCGGCTCTGGGCTGGAACCGCCGATTGAGCGGCAGGGCGAGACAGGCGCGCAAGCTCGGCGATCGGCCATTGGTCGATCGGCGGGAGATCGGCATAGAGTGCTGGTGTCGTTGGCGGTGCGGCGCTCGCATAGCGGGTGCGGCTCGCGGGGATTTCCGGAAGCGCGGGCTCGGCGGGCGGCAACCGATAGACCGCGCCGACGCCGCGGGCCATCGAGATGGGCACGCCGATGAGCGCCTGTACATAGCGGACTGGCGCGATGCTCCTGGAAGCAGGCGATGGCACTTGCGCTTGGAAGCCCGCCGGCATGAGCGGCGGCGTCGGTTGCGCCGGAGCGATCGGCTCGATCTCAGGGAATCGAGTCGCGACGATCGGCGGCGTCCTGGCTTCACTTGGGGTGGCCTTGAACAGCCCGGGGTCGGGAAAGCCGCCGAGGCTCCAGGCCCTGAACCCGGCCCATCCGATCATGGCCAGGCCAAGGAACCGCAGCGACGGTCTCACTGCGGCAACTCGGCGGGGAAGATGTGGCTGGTCTTCTCCCATCGCGTGGCGCCGCCACCGAGGTGGATCGAAAGCGCGCGCGCGGCGGCCAGCATGGCGATCGCATTGCCGACCAGGAGCCGCGGGACCGAGAGCAGCCCCTGGCCGAGGCCGTATGCGGAGGTCGTGAAATAGACGCGCATCAGGATGCGCCAGCCAAGCACATATCCGTTGATGGTGAGCAGCAAAACCAACGTGGGAATCGAGGCGCGCGTGGATCGGCGCGCCGAGCGCTTCGGCGAGCCATAGCTGCGACCATAACAAGGCCGCCGCATAGGCTGAGAGGAGGAGCAGCGCCGCGAGCGGCCCGCGCCGGTCGCGCATGCGCATCCATCGTTCGCCGAGCCCGCCGCTCCAGCCGAGGCGATCCCAACCCGACAAAGCAATTCCGCCAAGCCAGCGGGCTTTTTGGCGAACCGCCGCGCCAAGCGTTGCTGGGAAATGGCCGCGGCTGGCAACGACGCCCCGGTCGCCGGGCTGCGCGGGAATCCGCACGAACATCGTTTTGAGGCCCAGCGCGCCAAGCTTGAGGCCGAGCTCATAATCCTCGGTCATGCTTCGTCCCGCGAACGGCCGGCCGTCCTGGAGCGCGGCGAGCCGGCTGAGGGCTCGCCGCTCGATTGCGCAGCCGACCCCGGCCAGCGGGATGGCCGCACCGACTGCTTCGCGCACCACCAGTTCCTTGATGTGCGCCTCAGCGAACTCGTCGCAATAATGGCCGGCGATCCACCGCGAATGGCGGTCCGGCAACGGCAGAACCGGCAGCTGGATGACCGCGGCCCGATCGATCAGGCCGTCGAAGATCCGGAGCTCGAACCGATGGACGACATCCTCGGCGTCATGGAGGACGACCGCTTTCGCTTCACAATCGTGCCCGACCTCATAAGCGACCAGCGCATCATAAAGGTGATTGAGGCAATCGGCCTTGGTGGTCGGGCCGTCGACGCCAATTTCGACCGGCTCAATCCGCGGATCAGCGACGCTGGCGATCGCGGCGGCGGTCGCCGGATCGTTGCGATAATGGCCGACGAAAATCCGGTAAGGGTCGTAATCGAGCCGCTCCAGCGTCGCCTTCAGCATCGCCGCAATCACCGCCAACTCATCCCAGGCAGGGACGAGGATCGCGATCAGGCCGGGGTTCTTGTTGAATACGTAATAGCTCGCATAGGCGCGGGGGTAACGGCTGTAGACGGTCAGCCCGCGCCACAGTCGCCGGCAAAAATAGATGAGGTCGACGAGGAGGTCGTTGACCGCGAAGAGGAGGAGGCCGACGCCGGCGAACAACGCCAGCTCGGCCGCGAAGCGGCTGAGGATTTCAGCAACGACCATGGAGCTACCGCTGCGATAGCTTAGGAAGACGAGCCACTATTAGTTTGGAATACTCGGCTCATGACGCCTCCCTGTTGGCGAATCAGACAAACCGAGCGGGGACATGGATGGCATAAGGCGAATTAAACGACAAGATTGGTTGGTTAACTTACCGTAATGGATGATTTCATCCGCAACGTCCTCGGCCCTCCGGCGCGTTGACACGCTGCATCGGCGCCGCCACATGGCGCCCCTGCCTTGCCTCGTGGAGAGGTGGCCGAGTGGTTAAAGGCAGCAGACTGTAAATCTGCCCGCGCAAGCGTACGCTGGTTCGAATCCAGCCCTCTCCACCATTCCAGCTTCGGGCGGATTGAGTAAGCATCCCCATCCCGCTCGATCATGCTACGGAGAGCTGACAGGTCGGGGAGGTGGCAGATGCCGAAGTATCGCGTGGCTGGGGCGATCGACGGTGGCGACAAAGAGACCATTCCAATCGTCGCGACGCATCCGGCGCCGGAGGGGACGCAGATCGTTTATGCACAGCCTGACGGAACGCATTTCCGGTCGACGGTCGTGCTGTGGGGCGTGCTCGAGGACGGAGTCGCGGTCCCGATTACGCTAAGCGGGGTGTGGGATGGGTGCGAGAACGAGAATGTTTTCGTTCTCCATCCCGACGGCAGCTGCTCCCGCTTCGACGACTGCTGGCCGCACTCGACGACGCGGTCGAAGCGAGGAAGAGCTTCGCCTGACGATTTAGGCGTCCGGCCCGCTAGCTTGCCTTCTTCGCCGCGATCCAGGCGTCGACCTTCTTTTCGAGGATCGCGAGCGGAAGCGCGCCGCTGCCGAGGATCTGCGCGTGGAAATCGCGGATGTCGAACTTCGGGCCGAGCTCGTCCTGCGCCTTCTTGCGCAGGCGCTGGATGGTTAGCGCGCCGATCTTGTAGGCCGTCGCCTGGCTCGGGATGGCGATGTAGCGCTCGACCTCGGCGGTGGCGTCGGTCTTGCCCATGCCGGAGTGCGACAGCATGTAGTCGATCGCCTGGTCGCGGGTCCAACCCTTGGTGTGGATGCCGGTGTCGACGACCAGACGCATCGCCCGCAACATCTCATCGTTGAGCGTTCCGAACCGTGCGTAGGGATCCTTATAGAAGCCCATGTCGTAGCCGAGCGTCTCCGAATAAAGCGCCCAGCCCTCGACGTAGGCGGTATTCCCGCCGAACCGCATGAAGTTGGGGAGGTTCGGGTCTTCCTGCGCCAGGCTGATCTGGAAGTGGTGGCCGGGCTCGCCCTCGTGGAGGAACAAAGTCGTTTCTTCCCAGGTGCTGCGCGACGGCAGGTCGTAGGCGTTGAAATAGAAGGTGCCCGGCCGCGATCCGTCGGGCGTTCCGCTGTCGTAAGAGCCGCCGGCCTCGAACTTTTCGCGGTACGGCGGATAGGGCTTGATCACCAGCGGCGTCTTCGGGACCGTCGAGAAATATTGCGGGACCTTCGCCTCGACCGCGGTCTTGATGCGATAGAAATCCTGGGTGAGTTGCTCCCGGCTCTTGGGCTGGAACTTGGGGCTGGTGCGCATGTAATCGAAGAAGGCGTGGAGGTCGCCCTTGAAGCCGACTTCCTGCCGGACCTTTTCGAATTCGTTCGTGATCCGCGCGACCTCGCTGAGGCCGAGATTGTGGATCTCGTCGGGAGTCATGGGCAGCGTCGTCGTAGACTGGACATCGTAACGATAGAGCGCGTCGCCGCCTTTCATGTAGGACAGGCCGACGCCCTCGCGCGCATGGCCGAGATATTCGCCCTTCAGGAAGTCGTGCATGCGGGTCAGCGCGGGGTAGATGACGCCCGCAATCGAGTCGCGATATTCGGTGGTCAGCCGTGCCCGGTCGGCGGCGCCGATCGAATCCGGGAAGATCTTGATCGGACCCCAATAAGGCGATTCTTCCGGCTTCAGCTTGAGTTGATTGTCGAGCTGCTCGATCATGTTGCGGACGGTCAGCTTGGTATCGACGACGCCTTCGGCCTCGCCCTTTTTCCACTGCGCGATCGCCTCGTCGACGTTGGTCGCAAAGTCGCGGTTGCGCTTCAGGTTATTCTCATAATCCTCGACCGTCTTGAACGGCGCGCCGCCCTGCCCGCTGGCGAGCGTCGGATATGCGGTGTGAATGCCGAAGAAGTGATTCATCGGCAGCGCTTCGGTCAGCGTCAGCAGGTCCGGCTGGAGCGCGCGCAGGGTATCGTTGGTCTGATATTCGAACACGTCGTAGGCGATCTGGTCGGAGGGATTGAGCTCGCCGCGCGGGATCGCATGAAGCGCCTCGAGATCACGATCGGCCGCCGCCTTTTCGCCCTGGAAGTGAGCATCGCTGAAGAGGTCGCCGAGGCGGTCGGCATAGCGCATGTCGCCGCGGAACAGGGCCTGGATCGGGTTGCGCTTCAGGCTGGCTTCGTCGCTGTCCTTGAACAGCTGGAACAGGCGATCGTGGGCGCTGACCGTCGGCGTCGCTTGCACGACTGTGGGTGAGTTCACAATCGGCGGCTGCGGCGGCGGGTTCGGCGCGGCCAGGGGCGGCACCGTTTGGGCGCAGGCCGCAAGTGCGGCGACGGAGCAGCAGACGGTCAGGCGAGCGGCAATGTTCATGGCGACCCTCGAATGTTGTTCTTCGCAAATGGGGAAGAGGCGCTGCGGCTAGGCCGCAACGCCTCTTCGATCAATCAGCCTTGAGTTTCTACCAGAAGAAATTGTGGATCACGTCGACCACTTCGCCACTGTATGTGTCGACCAGCAGGGCGTCGTTCCAGTAGCGCACCCAGCTCGTGCCTGGCGGCGGGAAGGGCAGGCCGTACCGCGCCGGATCGATCCAATATTGCTGCCCGAAATAGTTGGGCTGCAGTCGGTAACCGATGTCGAACGAACGATAGCCGTAGCCGAACGGATCGTAATAGATGCCAAGCCGGAACACTGAACGATGGCGATCGCGGTAATTCCGCCAATCGTAACGCCGGTCGTTCCGCCACTCGCGGTTCCAGCCGCCGCTCGCCCAGCGGCTGCCGTCGCGGACGCGCTGCTGCTGGTACTGCCGAGCCTCGCGCTGCCGATACTGGTCGGTCGAGCCGTCCCAGGTCCCGCTGCGTTGCTGCCAATTCGAGCGGTCGCCCGACTGGCGGTTGTCGGTCCAAGTTGGGCTACCCTGGCGGTAGGCGCGATCGTACGACCCTCGTTGATCGACCGCCGGCGCTGGGTTGTCGCTGTGACCAATCGCGAACGGTCCCAGCCGCCGCGACGCCCCAAATCGGCCTGCTGTACTGCCGGGACCGGGCTGGGGTTGCGGACGATCCATCCGGGGCTGGTCGCCGCGGTTGAAGCTGCCCCACGTTCGAGCGCTCGGCACGCGCCTGCTGATGCTCTTCGCGCGCTTGCTGGCGGTCGTCCTGGTGAGCCTGGGGCGGTTGCACGTTCTCGGCGGGACGGTCGCCTCGCCAGTGATGCGGCAAATCCGCGTCCTGTGCGGCCAGAGCCGGCGAGGTTGCCGCGCCCGGCCAGAAGAAGGGTGATTAGGATTTTACGCATGGCATTTACTTTCTCAGTTCCCTGAGAGCGGGGTTGCGCCTTTTTCCGTGAGCGGTGGCTGAACCGTTTCGGAAGCGTTTGTTCAGGCTGGCGGCGCGGGTTGCGGCGCCGGCTTGGCGGCCGATTGCGCGGCCCGGAGGATCGCCTTGCGGATGCGCGGATAGGCGCCGCAGCGGCAGATGTTGGGCAGCGCCGCGATCTGCTCGTCCGACGGCGACACGCTCGCGTCGATCAGTGCCGCGATCGCCATGATAAACCCGGGCTCGCAATAGCCGCACATCGTGACCTGCTCGGCCAGCCACGCCTGCTGAACCGGATGCATGCCGTTCGCGGAGAGACCCTCGATCGTGATCACGGTCGCGCCTTCGAGATCGCGCAGCTTTACGCTGCAACTCGGGGCTGCGCGCCCGTCGACGATCACCGTGCACGCGCCGCAATCCCGGCTGTCGCAGCCATATTTGGTGCCCGTGAGGTTGGACGCATCGCGCAGCGCCCACAGCAGCGGCGTGTCGGGGTCCAGCTTGTAATTGACCCCCTCACCATTGACCGTCATCCGCGCCATGCCGCCAACGCTAGCGTCGGCGTTGCCCTGCTGCCAAGGTGAAACCATGCCGCGTGTGATGACCAGCAACGGATATGACGTCGGCTATGAGGAGCGTGGACGGAGCTTCCTCACGCCGATCGTCTTCCTGCACGGCGTCGGATCGGACAAATCGGTGTGGCGCCCGCAGCTCGAACATTTCGGCCGGGCGCGCCGCGCGATCGCCTTCGATTATCCGGGCTACGGGGACAGCGACCCTGCGCCCGAAGGTACGACGCGCGACGATTATGCGGCGGCGATCATCTCCGCCATGCACGAGCTTGGTGTCGATCGCGCCCATATATGCGGGTTGTCGCTGGGCGGGGTCGTCGCGATTGCGATCCACCATGCCGCACCGGAACGATGCGCATCGCTTGTGCTCGCCGATACCTTCGCCGTCCATCCGCAGGGCGAAGCCATTTACGAGCGGTCGCTGGCCGGGAGTGCGGACATAGGGGCCATGGCGGCGGCGCGCGTTGATTTTCTTCTCGCGAACCCCGCGGACCCCGACGTGCGGCGCGAGGTTGTCGAGACCATGTCCGCGATCGCACCTGACGCGTTTGAGATCGGTGCGAAAGCGGTATGGCTCGCCGACCAGCGTGACCGGGTCGCCGCGATCGAGGTGGCGACGCTGGTGATCTGCGGCACTGAAGACCAGGCAACGCCGCCGGCGCTGTCGGATGAATTGCATCGAATGATCGGCTGCTCGAAGCTCGCGATGATCGAACGGGCGGGACACCTTGCCAACCTCGAGCGGCCCCGTGAATTCAATCGCCTTGTCGACGCTTTCCTGGAGTTGCTCGAAGCATGAAGATCGCCTGCATCGGCGGCGGGCCAGCGGGGCTCTATTTCGCGATCTCGATGAAGCTTCGCGACGCCTCGCACGAGATCGAAATATTCGAACGGAATGCGCCCGGCGTCACCTTCGGCTGGGGCGTCGTCTTTTCCGACCAGACGGTCGAGAACCTCCAGCGCAACGACCCGCAATCGGCGGCGGTCATCGCGGCGGAGTTCGCGCATTGGGACGACATCGACGTCCACCTGCGCGGCCAGACGATCACCTCTGGAGGACACGGCTTCATCGGCATCGGCCGCAAGCGCTTGCTCGAAATCCTGCAGGAGCGGGCCCGCGAGCTGGGCGTCGTCCTTCACTTCAATGCCGAGTGCGATCCCGCCGATCCGCAGGTGGCGCGATTACGATCTCGTCATCGCCTGCGACGGCGCCAACTCGCGTTTTCGCGATGCGGACCCAGAAGCGTTCGGCGTCGATGTCGACGTGCGCGCAAACAAGTTCGTGTGGCTCGGCACATCGAAAGTGTTCGACGCGTTCACCTTCGCGTTTGAAGAGACCGAGCACGGCTGGATCTGGGCGCACGCCTATCGGTTCGCGCCCGACTGCTCGACCTTCATCACCGAATGTTCGGAAGAAACCTGGCGCGGCCTCGGCTTCGACCGCATGTCGCAGGATGAAAGCATCGCGGCCTGCGAAAAGCTGTTCGCCAACTATCTCGACGGCCACGCATTGCAATCGAACGCGTCGCACCTCGTCGGTTCCGCGGCATGGCTCAACTTCCGGCGCATCAAGTGCGAGCGCTGGTCGAGCGGCAATGTCATCCTGCTCGGCGACGCCGCGCACACCGCGCATTTTTCGATTGGAAGCGGGACCAAACTCGCGCTCGAAGACGCGATCAAGCTCGCCGAGGTGCTGAACCGGGCGGGGCTCACCCTCGAAGCCGCGCTCGACGAATATCAGGCCGAGCGCAACCTCGAGGTGCTGAAGCTCCAGAACAGCGCGCGCAATTCGACCGAATGGTTCGAGACGCTGCACCGCTACCTGCACTTCGAGCCGGTCCAGTTCGCTTATTCGCTGCTGACGCGCAGCCAGCGGATCAGTCACGAGAATCTGCGGCTGCGCGATCGCGAATGGCTGGAAGGCGTCGAGCGCTGGTTCTGGACACGCGCGACCGAGGGGCGTTCCGACAAAGCGGCGCCGCCGATGTTTGCACCGCTCAAGCTCCGCGAGATGGAACTGCAGAACCGCATCACCGTCTCACCGATGGCGATGTATTCCGCGGTCGACGGCACGCCCAACGATTTTCACTTCGTTCATTATGGCGAGCGCGCGATCGGCGGCGCCGGGCTGCTGTTCACCGAGATGACCTGCGTCTCGCCGGAAGGTCGGATCAGCCCGGGCTGCACCGGGATGTGGAACGACGACCACATTGCCGCTTGGAAGCGCATCGTCGATTTTGTTCACGCGCAGTCGAAGGCTAAAATCTGCCTGCAGCTGGGCCATTCGGGCGGCAAGGGTTCGACGCGCGTCGGTTGGGAAGGCAATGACGTCCCGCTCGACAACGGCAACTGGCCAGTGATGGCGGCGAGCGCCGTGCCATGGTCGCCGGTCAACCAGGTGCCGACGCCGATGAGCCGCGCCGACATGGATGCGGTCCGCAAGCAGTTCGTCGCCGCGGTGCGGATGGGACTCGAATGCGGCTTCGACATGATCGAGCTGCACGCCGCGCACGGTTACCTGCTGTCGAGCTTCATCACCCCGCTGCAGAACGAACGGACCGACGAATACGGGGGGAGCCTCGATAATCGCCTGCGCTATCCGCTCGAAGTGTTCGCGGCGATGCGCTCCGCATGGCCGTCGGACCGGCCGATGTCGGTTCGGATTTCGGCAACCGACTGGGCCGGAGAGGACGGCATCACGCCCGACGAGGCCGTGCTCATTGGCGAAGCGTTCGCGCAACAAGGCGCGGACCTGATCGACGTATCAGCGGGCCAGACCTGGGCCGATCAGCAGCCGGTCTATGGCCGCATGTTCCAGACGCCGTTCAGTGACCGCATCCGCAACGAGGGTCGGCTGGCCACGATGGCCGTCGGCAATATCTACGAGCCCGACCACGCCAATTCGATCCTCGCCGCCGGCCGCGCCGATCTCGTGGCGCTGGCGAGGCCGCATCTGATCGATCCGTTCTGGACTCTGCGCGCCGCCGCGCAGCTCGATTACCGCGACGTCGCGATCCCGCCGCAATATCTGAACGGAATGTCCCAGCTCGCGCGCAACCTGAAGCGCGAGGCCGAAGCTGCCGCGGCACTGCGGGTCTAGAGCGCGACCGGCTCCGCGAACACGCCGCCGGACTCATTGCCGCAGGCCCAGCAGATGAGGGCGCGGACGGGGAATTGCGTGGCCGCCTGAAGCGTCACTTCCCAACCCGCCTCGAGCGGGCCGGCCGAATGGAGCCGAAAGCCGTCGCTCGACAGGTTGACGAGCTGGGCATCGACCTGGCCCGCCTCGCAATGAACCTGCACGTCGAACCCGACCTCAACCCGCGGGTCACGCGGCGGCCATTCCTCGCCAGCCAGAATCGCTTCATGCTTCATCTTGCATCCACTTCACGTCAGGCGCGCTCGCGTCCACTCGAGCGCACGGGGTTCCACGCGGCCGTTGTGAAGCAGTTGATTGATCAATGGCTGAATGAAGGTGGTTGCGGGATGGTTTACCAAGTCCGGGGCAGTCAGGCGCCGGTTACGGGCTCCGCCCACTCGCGCGCTTTTTCGGCGCTGTTTAATTCGCGAATGAGCGCATCGACGCCGCGGCTAAGCTCGTCGAGGAAGGTCACCTGGTGGCGCGCGCCGCGATAGCTTTCGGCCATGAGGATGGCGTCGATCAGGATCGGCACGACCAGGCTCTCGGGATCGTCGAGGTCTCCCAGCAGTCGCAGTTTCGCCAGGGCCTTGCGCCGCGCCGACACCGGATCCGCCATCGCTTCGGTCCGCCCGATACACCAGCCCATTCATGCTCTCCCGATTGAGCGGCAAGGATAGCCATCGAGCGCTTGCAGGATAGTTCGGGCCGCCGCAGCTCCGGCGCGGCCTGGCGCAGTCGCCGTTAAGAGCGCGGCGGCAAACGGCGAGCGAACGCCGTCGCTTCCTAGCTGGGGAGCGAGGGTCTGGTCTCGCCCTTGACGATCAGCACCTCGTCGCCCTTCGAAACCACCTCGAACAGCTTCGCCGCAAAGTCCTTGGGAACGCCGACGCAACCGTGGGTCGCAAAGCCCCAGCGGACATTGCTGCCGTGAATGGCGACGCCATCATTGGTCAGCCGCAGCGTGTAGGGCATCGGCGCATTGCCGTAGGTCGCGGAGACATGATCCTTGAGCTTGGCGAGGATCGGGAACTTGCCGGTTGGCGTCGGCAGCCCGTCCGCGCCGTAGAGCACCACTGCGGTGCCGATCTCGTGGCCCGAACGGAACACCGACAGCAGTTGCGAATGCAGGTCGACGCGGACCCAGGTCGCACCAGCCGGGACACCGCGATCGTTCCAGACCCATTCGCCGTAATGCATCGCGGATTTCACAGTGAGGAGCGTTTTGACCGGGTGGTCGATCAACCCCGACGCGAGCGCAGCGGAGTTCTGGTCTGCGCCGATCGGGGTTCGCCCGGCCATCGATACGGCGTCGGTTTCGGGCTTAGCTTGCGCATGTTCCGGGCGCGCCTGACTTTCCTGCTTTTGCGTTGGCGAGCGAAGCAGTTTGCAGCCGCCAAGGGCGCCGGCCAGCGCAAGGGCGACCGGGACCGCAGCTAACAGCGGGGTCATCGTTCGGGTATTTGACAAAATCCACTCGCCTCTGGAACCGCATCGCGCAGGCCATAGGATGCACGAGCCGCGCGTCCTGGCAAGTGTCGCCGGCAAGGGCGAGGGGGGAGTATGATCGACATTCCATCCGCGCACGCGCCCGAAGCGCCCCGACGCCCGCCGCTTTATCGCCATCTCTACGTCCAGGTGCTGGTGGCGATCGTCCTGGGCGTGATCATCGGCCATTTCTGGCCAACACTCGGACAGTCGCTGAAGCCGCTCGGCGACGGCTTCATCAAGCTGGTGAAGATGATCATCGCGCCGGTGATCTTCCTGACGCTCGTCAACCGGCATCGCCGGCATGCGCGAGATGGCAGCGGTCGGCCGTGTCGCCGGCAAGGCCTTCGCTTATTTCCTGTTCTTCTCGACGCTCGCGCTGATCGTCGGCCTGATCGTCGCCAATGTGGTCCAGCCGGGCGCGGGCATGAACGTCGATCCCGCGACGCTCGACGCAGGGCGCGGTCGCGACCTACGCGGCGCAGGCGCACGAGACGTCGGTCACCGGCTTCCTGCTCGACGATCATCCCGACCACGATGGTGTCGGCGCTGACCGAAGGGTCGATCCTGCAGATCTTGTTCGTCGCGATCCTGTTCGGCGATCGCGTTGTCGCTGGTCGGCGACGGCCGCGGAGCCGGTGGTCGACTTTCTCGAACGGCTAAGCCTGGTCGTGTTCCGGCTGGTCGGGATCCTGATGCGCGCCGCGCCGATCGGTGCGTTCGGCGCCATGGCCTTCACCATCGGCAAATACGGGATCGGCACGCTCGCCAATCTCGGCGAACTGCTGCTCGACCTTCTATCTGACCTCGCTGATCTTCGTGCTGCGTCGTGCTCGGCACGATGGCGCGCGCTGACCGGCTTCTCGATCCTCGCGCCTGATCCGCTATCTCAAGGCGGAGCTGCTGCTGGTGCTCGGCACCTCGTCGTCCGAGGCGGCGCTGCCCGCACTGATCGACAAGCTGGAGCGCGCCGGCTGCTCGCGCAGCGGTGGTCGGGCTGGTCGTCCCGACCGGCTATTCGTTCAATCTCGACGGCACCAACATCTACATGACGCTGGCGGCGCTGTTCATCGCCCAGGCGACCGGCGTCCACCTCTCGCTCGGCGACCAGATCGCGCTGCTGCTGGTCGCGATGCTGAGCTCGAAGGGCGCGGCCGGCGTCACCGGCGCGGGCTTCATCACGCTCGCCGCGACGCTGTCGATCGTGCCCTCGGTGCCGGTCGCCGGCATGGCGCTGATCCTCGGCATCGACCGCTTCATGAGCGAGTGCCGGAGCCTGACCAACTTCATCGGCAATGCCGTCGCGACGATCGTCGTCGCGCGCTGGGAAAACGCGCTCGACCGCGACCAATTGAACGCGGCGCTCGCGGGAACGGCCGCTCCCGCTCCTCGCTGCCGATGGTTCAGAGGTCGGCGAACTGTCGCAGGATTAGCCGGCTGGAAGCACGTCAGCCCCAGATTGAAACCCGCAACGCGGCTGCTACGCTGGCCCAACATGGGGGACTGAGCCGTGTTCCGGAGGTTCTGGCGTAAGCGGAAGATCGAGGAGCTGGTTGACGACGAGGCCCTAGCCTTCATCAAGGCCGGCATCTCGTCCAAGGCCCTGGCAGTCGCCATTGCGGAGGCCGTGAAGGACTACGTTGACGCCGTCACTACTGGAGACCTGCCCTACCCTGTCCACCGCAGCGAGGGCGCAAGCGTCGAGGAAATCTGGGGCGGGCTCCGGATGGAGGCACTCCACAACCTGTTCAACTTTGGCCTCTCCGACCCGTTCATCCTGGCAGAGCAGGAGAACCAGCAACGGCTTTTGCAGTGCTGGCTGGTCCGAACGCCCCTACCTTCAGTTCCCTCAACCCCACGGCGAGCGAGACGCCGACACGATCCAGGCTGTGTTCCAGTGCTACCACTACCTGTCCACCGTCGGCTCTGAGGTGTGCGACCGGCTGACCGACGGCGAAACCCTCCGGCTGGAAGGCCGCTCCATCCTAGACGACCTCAACGCCGCTGCAGCGAACCTATCGGGCCACCGGACGCTCCTCGAAGCGGTCTATGACGACGTGACGGCGAAGGCGAAGTCC
>CAVVKB010000031.1:0-19753 GCA_963748685.1 uncultured Pseudomonadota bacterium
CAGATCGCGGTGCGCGTCCAGCGCGTGAACTAGGGGCCGCTAGCCGATCCGGCGCACGACCTCGCGCTCGGCTTCGGTCAGCAAGGGATTCCAGCTGTCGATGATCAGGATCGCGCGGGGGCGGTCGCTGTCGTTCCACGCCTCATGCTCGATCGTGTCATCGAACGCCCACGCCTCGCCTTCGTGCCATTCGCGGGTTTCGGCGCCGACCCGGAATCCACAACCTGGCGGCACGACCAGGGGCAGGTGGATGGTGGTGCGCGTGTTGCTCGTCCCGGTGTGGGGCGGGATCCGGGTATGCGGCTCAAGGATCGAGAACATCGCGGTTGGGCCCTTGCTCGGGATATCGAGCAGCGGCAGCGTGTCCAGCACCGCCGTGGTCTTTGGGCAGCGCGCGCAATTGGCGTCGTTGCGAACGCCGTTCTCCCAGAAGAACCAGGCGCTCCACCGCGGCGAATGATTGAGCTCCGCCCATTGGCCGAGGGGCACGCCGGGGGGATGGATGACGTAGGGCCGGAACCCCTCCTCGGCATTCTCCGCCCACAGCCCGAGGATTTCCTCCTGCATCGCGCCGTGTGCTGTTCGAGTTCGGGCAGCCAGGGGAACAAGTCGCGATCGAAGAACTCGATCGCCGGCAAATAAGGGAAATGGCTGCCGATCGGCCGCTGCTGATAGACCTGCCGCTTGCCCGCGCGCTGCTCGGCATAGGCGCGGACGCGATCGAGATTTTGACCGGGGTTTTTGGTGGCAACCTCGGCCAGCGCCGTTTCGAACGATTGCATCTGACGGTCGCCATGGCGGGCCAGGAATGCGCGCGCGGCATCGAGTTGCGCCGCGATCGCCGGCGGAATGTCGGCTTCCGAGGTCAGGCCCTGGAGCACCAGGCGGTACAGCTCCACCGCTTCCGGCTCGCGATCGAGGGCAATGAGCACTTCGCCCTTGGCGAGGATCGCCGGCAAGTAGAGCGGGTCGCGGGCAAGGGCCTGCTCAAGGCTGCCGAGCTCCTCCGAGCGCAAGCCAAGCGCGCGTTGGGCGCGGGCAAGATTGAGCCACAGCGGCGGCGCGGCTTCGATGGCGATGCCGCGATTGAAGCTCTGAACGGCCGATTGCGCATCACCCAGGTCCAGCTCGATGACGCCGAGCAAATTCCACGCCGGCGCAACGCCGGGTTCCCGCGCGGTCGCCGAGCGAAGAAGATCGGCTGCGGCGATGCCGTTGCCCGACTGCCACAGCCGGCTTGCTTCAGCGACCGCCTGCTGGACGCCTCCGCCACTGGCGATCATCGAGCGACGGCCCGCTCCGCCTTGAGGCTCGCCTCGGCATCGAGATAGGCCTCCTGCCGATCGACGCTCCAGTAGCGCAGCTCATGCAGCGGAATGTGGGCGCCGGTCACCGCACAGACGACATGATCGCCATCGCTCAGCAGGCGAAAGGTGCCCGGTAAATAATAGACCCGCGCGGCTCTTCCGCTACCGCTCATCAACATGGCTTAATCCTCGGCCGGGTCGAACAAGCCCGGCTGAGCGGCGCTGTAGGGTTTGCGGCCCTTGCGCTCAACACCTTGCTTTGGCGCGGCGCCGCTCGTGGCGACGTCAAGCGCACCATCGCCAAAGTGCAAGGTAAGCAGAGCTGCCTGCCGGGCATCCCCGGCTGCAGAGAGCGTTCGGCCGTCACGATCTGTCACCCGCGCGAAGCCGCGCGACAAGGGCTTGTCCGGATGCGCAAGCTGCGCGAGGCGCCAGAGCGACCCCAGCTGCTCCGACAGTCGCGAAATGCGCTGATCGACCAGATCGCGGCGAAGACGGCCCGAGACCAGATTGAGGTCGGCCCGGGCATTACCGGCGCGCGCGCCGAGCGAGCGTGGCAGGCGCTCGCCAACCTCGTCCAGCCGCTGAACCATGGGGGCGAAGATCGCCTGCGGCGTTGGCCAGCGGCAGCTGGTCAGGTCGAAGCGCTCGCGCCCGCGCTCCACCCGGCGCGAAAGGCAGTGCTGCGCCCGGTGCTGGAGCTCGCCGAGCTGCGCATAAAGCTCGGCCCTCACCGGTACTGCGATCTCCGCCGCGGCAGTCGGGGTCGGCGCGCGCAGGTCGGAGGCATGGTCGATCAGCGTCGTGTCGGTTTCATGCCCAACCGCCGAAATCAGCGGGATCGGCGATTCGGCTGCGGCGCGAACGACCTCCTCTTCGTTGAAGGCCCACAGGTCCTCGATCGAGCCACCACCGCGCGCGACGATCAGGAGGTCCGGCTTGGGATCAAGCGTTGCAAAGGCGCGGATTGCCGCGGCGATCTTGCCGGCCGCGCCTTCGCCCTGGACCGGGACCGGCCACAGGATGACCCGGGTCGGACAGCGGTCCTCGAGCCGGTGAAGGATGTCGCGGATCACCGCCCCTGTGGGAGACGTCACAACCCCGATCACCCGCGGCAGGAACGGGAGCTTGCGCTTGCGTGCGGGGTCGAACAGTCCTTCGGCGGCCAGCGCCTTCCGTCGCTTTTCGAGCAAGGCGAGCAAGGCGCCCTCGCCGGCAAGCTCCATCCGCTCGACCACGATCTGATATTTCGACCGGCCCGGGTAGGTGGTGAGCTTTCCGGTCGCGATCACCTCGGCGCCGTCCTCGGGCCGGAAGGCGAGCGCTCCCGCGCTGGTCCGCCAGATCACCGCGTCCATGCACGCATTCTCGTCCTTAAGGCTGAAATAGCAGTGACCGGACGAATGGCGCTTGAATCCGCTAATCTCGCCGCGCACCCGGACCTGGCCGAAGGCATTCTCGACCGTCCGCTTGAGCGCGCCCGAAAGCTCGCTGACGCTGAGCGCGGGCGAATTGTCGCCGGGGGCGACGTTCGCTAACAGGCCGGCACGCGTGTCGTCAGGGAGATCCATGAATATTCTGCTTCTGGGCTCGGGCGGCAGGGAGGATGCGCTCGCCTGGCGCCTTAGGCAATCGCCGAGCTGTGACAAGCTGATCGCGGCGCCGGGCAATCCCGGCATCGCGCGCTGGGCCGATTGCTTCGCGATCGATCCATGCGCCAGCGCCGACGTGATCGGGCTCGCTCAACGCGAAGCCATCGACCTCGTCGTCGTCGGACCCGAAGCGCCGCTCGTCGCCGGCGTTGCCGATGCCCTTCGAGCAGCCGGGATCGCGACCTTCGGACCGAGCGCCGCTGCTGCTGAGCTCGAAGGGTCGAAGGGCTTCACGAAGGATTTGTGCCGGGCCAACGCAATCCCCACCGCCGACTATGTTCGGGTCGAGACATCAGCGAGGCGTTGGCTGCGATTGACGGCTTTGGCCTGCCCGTCGTCATCAAGGCCGATGGGTTGGCGGCCGGCAAAGGCGTGACGATCGCGATGACTCGCGCCGAGGCCGGGGCGGCGATCGCCGCGGCGGGCGATGGACCGATGGTGATCGAAGAATTTCTCGACGGCGAGGAAGCCAGCCTGTTCGCCCTGGTCGATGGCGAAACGGCCGTCTTCCTCGCCTCCGCGCAGGACCACAAAAGGGTCGGCGAAGGCGATACCGGACCCAATACCGGCGGCATGGGAGCCTACGCGCCGGCTCCCGTTCTGACGAACGATCTCGAGCGCCGGGCGATGGAAGAAATCGTCCGGCCGACGGCCGAAGCGATGGCGGCGCAAGGAACGCCGTTCAATGGCGTGCTTTATGCCGGCCTGATGCTGACCGAAGATGGCCCAAAGCTGATCGAATATAACGTCCGCTTCGGCGATCCCGAATGCGAAGCGATCATGCCGCTGGTCGACGGTGACTTCGCGCAATTGCTGATGAGCGTGGCGACCGGCCGGCTGGCGGAGATTCAGTCACCCAAACTGACCGGCGACCATGCCGTCACTGTCGTGGTGGCCGCGCGGGGCTATCCGGGAACGCCGCTCGGCGGCGGCGTGATCAACGCGGTGGACGCGGCCGAGCAGGTCGACGGAGTTACAATTTTCCATGCCGGGACCGCGCTCGCCGAAGGAGCGCTGGTTGCGCGCGGCGGCCGGGTGCTGGCGGTTACCGCGGTCGCGGAAACCTTCGCGAACGCCCGCGCCCGCGCCTACCGCGCGATCGACCAGATCGAATATGCCGATGGATTCCACCGCCGTGACATCGGCTGGCGCGAACTGGCGCGGGATCAAGCATGAGCGTGCTGTGGAGCTATTTCTGGCCGTGCTTCGCGATCGGGCTCGTCGTCGGACTGCTTGTCGGAGTCTTCGCTTTTCATCGCTGGCCGAGGAGAAAGCGAAACCTGGCACTTGGCGCGGGCGTCGTTTTGGCCTTTGCGCTGACGTTGATGTGGCACGGGCCCCTTGGCGGCGCGGACCGGTTCGCAGCCCAGGTGGACCGCATGGCCCGCGCCGGCCTCATTTATTATGAAGTCCCCAATATCGAGGGGAAGCTGCACCGCGGGCCGCTGACCCGAAGACTCATCCTGACCGGCACCCCGGCCACTGACTTCCAGCGGGCCGAGCTCGCGCGGCTGTTCAGCCAGCTTCCTGGAGTCAGCAAAGCTCAATGGGGTAGATCGCCGGGTGGAGTCCCCTTGATGGCCGAGGGCGCGGCGGTCGCGTTCCTGGGCTTTCTTTTCGGCTTGTTGCTCGCTTATCTGATCGAGCTTCACCGTCGGCATAATGCGCAATGGAGTTGGTGAACTGATGGATTTGATTCGCGACTATTGGTGGGTGATCGTTGTTGTGCTGGCCCTCGCGCTGGCGTTCATCCTGCTGCGCCCGAAGCAGCGTGTAACGCTGACCGACAGCGCGCCTGCCCGCCCCCACATGACCCAGCAAAAGCGTCCTCCGGAAGGGCGCGGCCTGGCGGGTGAACATGCGGCGGCGGCGAGCGACGTGACGGGCGATATCCTCCGCGCGCCGGTTCATCGCCAGCTCGATGGGGACAAGGAGCCCTATGACGACCTTTGCCAGATCAAGGGCGTCGGGCCGAAATTCGCCGACGCGCTGCGCGGCCTCGGTTTCAATCGTTTCGAGCAACTTGCCCGGATGACCGGGGCGGAGATCGATCGGCTCGACCAGCAATTGGGTGCGTTCCGGGGCCGCATCGTTCGCGACCGGATCGTCGAGCAGTCCGACTATCTCGCGCGCGACGACAAGGATGGCTTCGAGCAGAGGTTCGGCAAGCTCTAGCCCAAGACTTCGCCCTGAGCAGCTACCTCCCGTTGATGGGGTCGCGACGCGATAAGCTTGTCGATCTTGCGGCCGTCCATGTCGACGATCTCGAACGACCAGCCGTCGTGACGGAATTTTTCGCCCGTCTCCGGAATGTGCTTGAGGACCGAGAGCGCGAAGCCGGCGACGGTCGAATAGTCGCGGTCGTGGGGAAGATTGATCCCGAGGCGGGCAGCCAGCAGGTCGGCGCTGCCCGCACCGGACAATAGCCAGCTGCCATCGTCGCGTTCCAGCAGCGGCGGCTCTTCGCCTTGCTCCACGTCATGGGCAAACGTGCCGGCAAGAGCCGCGAGGATGCTGCCCGGAGTCACGATCCCGTCAAGATGGCCATATTCGTCGGAGACAAGCGCCAGCGGCACATCCGCCGCTCGAAGGACCGCGAGCGCATCCATGGCGTCCATCAGGTCGGGAATCACCGGCGCGCTCCGGCACAGGCGGTTGAGCTCGATCGGTTCCCCCCGCAGAACCGCGGCTAGCACGTCGCGAGTTTGGATGACGCCGACGATATTCTCGATCGAGCCGTCGGCGACCGGAATCCGTGTGTGCTGGCTTTCGAGCAAGGTTTCGCGGATTTCCTCGGGGGTTGCGCCGACATCGATCCAGTCGATCTCGGTTCGTGGAGTCATGACTTCGCGAACGGGCCGGTCGGCGAGCCGGACGATGCCCGAGATCATGGCGCGCTCGTCTTCCTCGAGGACCCCGGCGGTCTGCGCTTCGGCGACGACCAGGTGCAATTCCTCCGCCGTCACGTGATTCTTCGATTCGCGATCGAGCCCGAAGAGTTTGAGAAGCAGGGCGCTCGACCGTTCGAGTATCCACACGAACGGCGCCACTACCTTCGACAGAATTCGCATCGGCCCCGACATCACTACCGCGATCGGCTCGGGTGAACGGAGCGCGATCTGCTTGGGCACGATCTCACCGATGACCAGGGACACATAGGTGGTCAGCACGATGACGATCCCGAAACCCACGGTTCGGGCCGGCCGCGCCGAGGCCGAGCGCCTGGAGCCGCTCGGCGGTCGGCTGGCCGAGCTTCTCGCCGGAGAAAGGCGCCGGCGAAGATGGCGATCATGGTGATGCCGCTGGACGGTCGACAGGAAGCGGCCCGGATCGGCGGCGAGGTCGAGCGCCTTCTGCGCGCCTCGACTGCCGCTCTTGGCCATCGCCTTCAGCCTCGCTTCGCGCGACGAGACGATGGCGAGCTCGCTCATCGCCAGCACGCCGTTCAACAGGACCAGCGCGAGGATCAGAAGGACGTCGAGCCAGGGTATGGGGAATAGATGGTCGCTCATAAGCGGCCCGGTGAATGTAGACGGTTCGGGCCGTTCTTCACAAGCGCCCGCTCAATAGAGTAGCGGAACCAGTGCCAGTCGCGCCGGTTACATCGGCGATCGAGAGGGGAGCTTGCCCGAATGACCATCCATCGCCGACTTGGGACACTGCTGCTTGGTGCGGGGCTGATTACCGTAGCCGGCCTGCCAGTCCCGCGCCGCCGCCAGTCATGGTGCCGCCCGCGTTCACGGCGCTTGGGATTAGTGCGCCCTACCTCCTCGGCGATGTCATCGGCGGGCAGAAAGCGCGATCGGCCAAGACTGCGCGCGGCCAAGATCAGGGCGCTCAGCCCGGCCGAGGTTCCGGTCTATATGGCCGACCTCGATGCCGAGTTGCGACGGCAGACGGCGGGGATCGGCCTCGACATCCTCCAGGGTCGGCGGAAGCATCGTTATCCGCATCCCGGCGATCTTCACTTTCGATGCCGGGAGCGCGGTGGTCAAAGCGAAGACCGATGCCACTCTGCTGGAAATCGCGCGCACCGTTAAGACGCGCAACCGCACTTATGTCGATGTTCTGGCGCATACCGATTTATCCGGAACGCCACAGATCAACCGCGCCTTGTCGGAGAAACGAGCGGCAGCGGTCGCGACCTATCTCGCGGGGCATGGAGTGTCCAAGGCGCGTATCGCGTCGCGCGGCCTCGGCGAGAGCTCACCGCTCTACAATCCAGAAACGGATGAGACGGAGAAGGCCGCCAATCGCCGGATCGAGATTCGGCTCGTCCCCTATCGCGGCTAGCGGCGCCCGGCAAAGAACCGCCGAAGCTGCTCGGCGGCTTCCGTCTCGCCGATGCCGCCGAGCACGTCGGGGCGATGATGACAGGTCGGCTGGGCAAAAATCGCGCGGACCATGGAGGACGCCGCCGCCTTTCGGATCCTCCGCGGCAAACCGCAGCGCCTTGAACCGTGCAAGACCGATTGCCGCGGCGCACATCGCGCACGGTTCTAGCGTGACCCAGAGGACGCACTCATCCAGCCGCGACGTTCCAAGCGAGGTGGCCGCGGCGCGGATGGCTTCGATCTCCGCATGAGCTGTCGGATCGCTCGACCCCCGCATCGCGTTGCGCCGCTCGGCAACAATCCGGTCATCGATGGTGACCACTGCACCGACGGGCACCTCGCCAGCGGCGGCGGCTTCGGCGGCTAGCTCGAGCGCCCGGCGCATCGGCATCGGCAGCGGAAAGCCCTGCCCTGAGTCCGGTTGGAGGGTCATCACGCCGCGGCTAGCCGAGGCGCGCGACCATGTCACATCGCGTTATTGGTGGTCGCAGCGGCCTGCTTCTGTCCCGGCTTTTCGACGACGACCGCCGGAACTTTGACGGTGGCGGTGCCAGTCCCGACTTTGACCGATCCGGTTTCGACGTCGAAGGCCGGCGCCTGCCCACCCTTCGCGGTCACGCCATTGCGTGTGGCGCTGATCTGAGGGGCGTGGCCCCCCCGAATCTGGTTGATGTTGAGGAAGCCGGTGGCGACCGCCGCAATGACGACAATGATGGCTAGGATCAGGACGAAAAGAACGGCCCTCATAAATTCCCCTGGTTCAGTTGCTGACCAATACGCCGACACGGTCTTCCGGGACCCAGGCTTGCCTAACGAAATATCGCCCGCTGGTTGCCCTTGCCGGTCTGCGTACCAAGGCAGCACAACATTGACGAGCAGGGACCGAGCCGCTAACGGGCGGCGCTCTTCGGGCCCTCATTGCGGGGCTCGCACACAACATCAGGATAAAGACCATGTCGCGGGTTTGCGAGCTGACCGGCAAGGGCCGGCAGGTGGGAAATAACGTTTCCCACGCCAACAACAAGACGAAGCGCACGTTCCTGCCGAACCTGCAGAACGTCACCTTGATCTCGGATGCACTTGGCCAGAGCGTCAAGCTGCGCGTGTCGACCCACGGCCTGCGCTCGGTCGAGCATGTCGGCGGCCTCGACAATTGGGTCCTGAAGACGAGCGACGACAAGCTCAGCCAGAAGGTCCGCAAGCTCAAGAAAGAGATCGCCAAGAAGGCTACTCGGAAGCCGCCTAGCTCTCTTAAGCTGCTGACTTTCCTAGGAGTTTTCCTGAACGCTGGCTGCACGCCGCGTTCAGCCTTCATTGCCCGCGAATCGCGCATAAGCCCTGTCATCGACGGGGTTATCCCCTTTTCCCCGTCGCGCCTGAACAGGCGAATTTCCCTCGCGTCGCGTAACGAGGGCCCCGGCGCGCGTAGTTGCGCCGGGGCCATTTTTGTTCCGGATCGGCGCCGCCACGCCCGCGAAAGTTCCCAAAGTTCGCACTCACCACGCGCGCGAGGTCAGCGAACTCGATGCGGCCGCCTGGACATGCGCCAGCCAGTCGATCGCCACATCAGCTCGGCGCCTGTCTTCGCTGCAGCGTTGGCCGCTTCGCGGATCGGCTTGACCAGGAGAGGCGGTTTCGGCTGCCCGCGCATCTCGGCCTCGCGGCGCATCTGCATTGGCGATTTTGCGAATGGGACATCGGTCGGCTCTCCTCCAGAGCGCCGACCATAAGTTCCGCCATGACCTGTAGGACAGGGAAAAAATGATCCACGTAGGAATTTAGAAGGATTTTTCCTATTGCGTTGTAGGAATTCGAGCGTGTATGATCACCTCGTTGGGCTCCGAGTCTCATCGGCGCCGGGCGCAATAAGGGAGAACAACTGCACTGCGCATTGGATCGGTCAGGCTCAGGACGAATTGACTCACTTCGCCTCGCTCTGGCGTAGGCGTCCGTCGGCCTCCCCCTGCTGGCGGCAAGTCCCGCCGGAGCCCTGAAGCCGAGACCCTCGCCTACAGCTATGACGCGCGGGGGCGGCTCAGGGACACTCGTGCACAGCGGCACCGTGAACAAGCGGCGTGTCGACGACCGATTCGGACGAGGAGGCCTGAACAACCGCACCAGCAAGACGACCACCGGCGCGCCGTAAACCTGGCGTCACCCCACCCCTGCCCCTCCCCCATCAAGGGGAGGTGGGAGGGGCCACAAGAACAAAAAAATTGGAGTTCAACCAATCACCAACCGCATTGTGCTGTGTGTGTTCGCGTGCGCGCTGCTTGCTCACCACCGCGCTCATCGTTACGCTTGTCTTCGCTCGGCCTTTCGTCCGCCCGCCTATCGAAACTTCGATGCAAGCGGAGTTGACCTTGTCCGCGGCGACTACCTGATGCATTTCAGCGAAGGATCGATCGGGTTTCGTTCTGGCGAACTTTCGCTGGTCCGGACCGCCGGTTCAGCGGCCGGCGGACCCACTCAATGGGACGCCATCGACCTGCGACTGACCCGCCCTTACGCGGGGGGTCCCGAAACAGTGACCGTTAATTGGGCAATCATGGCGAGACCTTCGTGAACGGCGTGTCGGCGGTTTCGCTGGGATCGACGCTGGAGGGGGGCGGGAGCAATCTCGTCTACGCGATGCATGACGGGACGCGGATCACTTTCTCCGATCCGAGCGGCAATCCGAATTTCGGCGCCACCAATTTCTGCAAGGACAACAATCAGCTAAGCTGCACCCTCGGACTGATGATATTTCCCGGCCGGACGGCAAAACGGTCACGCTGAGCTGGGGCTTGAACGAGCGCTGCGCGACCGAATTCAACCCGGACGGTTCGCTGGACTGCGAATAATGATTCGCGTCTCGGCGGAGTGAGCAACAAGCTACGGTTATTCGATCGGATTGACGTACACGACCGATTCCGCGAAGGGTCAGCCGCCGGCAAGCTGGGACCAGCGCACCGGAGCTGCTTTTCCAACAATCTGCTAAGCAGCACCGCCCAGGCGACCGTATATTATTCCTATCCATCGAACGGAGTGACCGACGTCACCGATAAGCGGGCCGGGTCTGGCGCGTCAGTCCAGGAACCGTCCGGCCGCCTGGAGCGACGAATGATACGACCGTCGTGACCACGAACGAGCGGGGCGTCAGCGCAGTTACGCGCGACAGCGTGACCACCAATTACGCGCGTCGGTGTCAGGTGCCACGGCGACTACGACCGTCACCGATGCGCTCAATCATGTGATGACAATCGTTTCTTGATCTCAACGTCAGCCGGCCCACCGCTATGACCTGACCCGCTCAACCGTACGACATCCTATCTCGGACGATTCCGGTGGCCGACTGAAGCGACACACGCTTACACCGACTACACCTATGACGGCCGAAGCAATGTCACGCAGGTGGCATGTCGCCAAACAGGCTCGGCCTCGCGGACATCGTCACGACAAGCTCTTTCCCATCAAGCTGTCTCGGCGATGCATCGTGCAATCAGGCCACAACCAACGAGAGCAAAAAAAATAAGAACCGATTACACCTCGGTCAGCGATAAAGGGGAGTCGCTGATGATCACCGCGCCCGCGCCGAGCAGTGGCGCGGTGCGTCCCCAAAATGCGGTACAGCTACACTATCGACAACCAGAGTTGTCGCAGCCAGCGACTGGCATTTCGCAATGCCAGACGCAGGCCAGCTGCGCCGGTACATCGGATGAACTGAAGACCACTTTCGCCACGATGCCAACGGGAACTACGTCCACCAGCAAAGGCAACGGCAGCGAGACATAACCGCGACGGAAGCGCGCACCTACGATTCGATCGGCAACATCATCACCGTCGATGGACCGCTCGCGGGAGCTGCCGATACCACCAAATATCGCTACGATGCCGCCAACCAGCTCGTTGGAGTCACCTACCTGGACCCGGACGGCACGGCGCGTCAAGATGCGCGCGGAGCGGCTGACCGATCGCCCGACGGGCAAGTCAGCAAGCAGGAGCTGGGCACTGTGATCGACCAGTCCGATGCCGCCTGGGCGGCATCGGCGCCGGCGCGACAATCGAACATCGGCTATGACTTGAACTCGCGTCCGAACACAAACTTGCTGTCATCCGGCGGAAGGACCGATTCCTTCACGCATCGCAGCTACGATGCGCTCGGCCGGCCGACTGCACCGCAACCCGGATGAACCCGGCGGTCTATACGTCGCTTCCGGACGCGTGCGCGCTTTCGACAGAGGGCGGCGACGGCCCCGACCGGATCAGTCAGATGGTCTATGACGCGGCGAGCCGGCCGATCCAGCTCAAGGTCGCCGTCGGGACCGCCGATGAGGCGGTCGAGCGCAGGCTACCTATACAAGAACGGTGTCGTCAATACGCTGACCGACGGCGAGAACAACAAGACGACGTTCCTCAATGACGGTTTCGACCAGCTCGGCGTGATCCAATATCCGAGCTCGACGAAAGGCTCGGATATTGGATCACGCCGAGCTGGTCGAAACCGTCATTGAGGAACGTCGTCTTGTTGTTCTCGCCGTCGGTTAGCGATTGACGACACCGTTGTTGTTATAGGTCAGCGTGCGCTCGACCGCCTCATCGGCGGTCCCGACGGCGACCTTGAGCTGGATCGGCCGGCTCGCCGCGTCATAGACCATCTGACTGATCCGGTCGGGGCCGTCGCTGCCCTCTGTCGAAAGCGCGCACGCGTCCGGAAGCGACGTATAGACCGCCGGGTTCATCCGGGTTGCGGTGCAGTCGGCGCGGCCGAGCGCATCGTAGCTGCGATGCGTGAAGGAATAGGTCGTTCCGCCGGATGACAGCAAGTTTGTGTTCGGACGCGAGTTCGAGTCATAGCCAATGTTGACCGTCTGCGGGCGCGAATGCCGCCCCAGGCGGCATCGGACTGGTCGATCACAGTGCCCAGCTCCTGCTTGCTGACTTGCCCGTCGGGGCGATAGGTCAGCCGCTCCGGCGCATCTTGAGCGCGCCCGTGCCGTCCGGGTCCGGGTCAGTGACTTCAACGGGCTGGTTGGCGGCATCGTAGCGATATTTGGTGGTATCGGCAGCTCCCGCGAGCGGTCCATCGACGGTGATGAGGTTGCCGATCGAATCGTAGGTGCGCGCTTCCGTCGCGGTTAATGTGTCGCTGCCGTTGCCTTCGCTGGTGGACGTGACGTTCCCGTTGGCATCGTAGGCGAAAGTGGTCTTCAGTTCATCCGATGACCGGCGCAGCTGGCCTGCGTCTGGCATTGTGAAATGCCGGTCAGCTGGCTGCGGCCGCTCTGGCTGTCGATAGTGTAGCTGTACCGCGTTTGGGGACGCACCGCGCCCCTGCTCGGCGCGGGCCGGTGACGTCAGCGACTGCCCCGTATCGGTGTCGTAGGTGTAATCGGTAGTATTGCCTTTGCCATCGGTGGTTGCGCCTGATTGCAGATGATCGCCGAGACAGCTTGATTGGAAAGAGCTGGTCGTGACGATGTCCGCAAGGCCCAGCCTGCCTTGGCGACATGCCACCTGGGTGACATTGCTTCGGCCGTCATAGGTGTAGTCGGTGTAATTGCCTTCGGGCAGCGTCTGTCGCGTCAGTCGGCCGCCGGTATCATAGAGATAGCATGTCGTATGGTTGAGCGGGTCGGTGATCGCGGTGGGCCGGCTGACGTTGAGATCAGAAACGATCGTCGTCGCATGATTGAGCGCATCGGTGACGGTCGTAGTCGCCGTGGCACCTGACACCGATCGCGCGTAATTGGTGGTCACGCTGTCGCGCGTGACTGCGCTGACGCCCCCGCTGCCGTTCGTGGTCACGACGGTCGTATCGTTCGTCGCTCCAGGCCGCCGGACGGTTCCTGGACTGACGCGCCAGACCCCCCGCCTGTATCGGTGACGTCGGTCACTCCGTTGATGGATAGGAATAAGATACGGTCGCCTGGGCGGTGCTGCTTAGCTGATTGTTGTAAAAGGCAGCTCCGGTGCGCTGGTACCAGCTTGCCGGCGGCTGACCGTTCGCGGAATTGGTCGTGTAGTGAATCCGATCGAATAACCGTAGCTGTTGCTCACTCCGCCGAGACGCGAATCATATTCGCAGTCCAGCGAACCATCAGGGTTGAATTCGGTCGCGCAGCGCTCGTTCAAGCCCCAGCTCAGCGTGACCGTTTTGCCGTCCGGCCGGGAGATCTGCGTCGGTACCAAGGTGCAGCTTAGCTGATTGTTGTCCTTGCAGAAATCGGTGGCGCCGAAATTCGGATTGCCGCTCGGATCGGAGAAAGTGTCGCGTCCCGTCATGCATCGCGTAGACGAGATCGCTCCCGCCCCCCTCCAGCGTCGATCCCAGCGAAACCGCCGACACGCCGTTCACGAAGGTCTCGCCATGATTGCCGAGTGTCACGGTCACTGTTTCGGGATCCCCCGCGTAAGGGCGGGTCAGTCGCAGGTCGATGCCGTCCCATCGAGTGGGTCCGCCGGCCGCTGAACCGGCGGTCCGGACCAGCGAAAGTTCGCCAGAACCAGACCCGATCGATCCTTCGCTGAAAGTCAGCAGGTAGTCGCCGCGGACAAGGTCGACTCCGCTTGCATCGAAGTTTCGATAGGCGGGCGGGCCACTGACCTGTCCGAAGGCTGGCGTTGCAATAAGCGCGGTGGTGGCAGCAGCGCGCACGCGAACGCGCGCCGCGAAATGCGGTTGGTCATTGGTTGAACTCCAATTTTTTTGTTCTTGTGGCCCCTCCCACCTCCCCTTGATGGGGAGGGGCAGGGGTGGGGTGACGCCTGGCTTACGGCGCGCCGGTGGTCGTCTTGCTGGTGCGGTTGTTCGCCTTGTCGTCCGATAGGTCGTCGACACGCCGCTGTTCACGGTGCCGCTGTGCACGATCTGCTTGGTAGCCGCCCCCGCGCGTCATAGCTGTAGGCGAGGGTCTCGGCTGGCTCCGGCAGGACTTGCCGCCAGCAGGGGGAGGCCGACGAACGCTGCCGCCAGGACGAGGTGAAGTCGTCGATTCGTCCTGAGCCTGACCGATCCAATGCGCATGAGTTGTTCTCCTTATTGCGCCCGGCGCCGATGCGACTTGGAGCCAGCGAGGATGATCAGAAAGCGCTCGAATTCCTACAACGCAATAGGAAAAATCCTACTAAATTCCTACGTGGATCATTTTTTCCCTGTCCTACAGGTAATGGCGGACTTATGATTGGGCTCTGGAGGAGAGCTGACCCATGTCCCTATTCGCAAAATCGCCGATGACAGATGCGCCGCGAGGCCGAGATGCGCGGGCAGCCGAAACCGCCATCTCTTGGTCAAGCCGATCCCGCGAAGCGGCCAAGGCTTGCAGCGGAGACAGGCGCCGAGCTCGATGCAGCGATCGACTGGCTGGCGCACGTCCAGGCGGGGCGCATCGAGGTTCGCTGACCTCGCGCGCGTGGTGAGTGCGAACTTTGGGAATTTCGCGGCCGCAGCGGCCCGATCCGGACAAAAATGGCCCCGGCGCGACTACGCGCGACGGGGCCCCTCGTTACGCGACGCGAGGGAAATTCGCCTGTTCAGGCGCGACGGGGAAAAGGGGATAACCCCGTCGATGACAGGGCTTATGCGCGATTCGCGGGCAATGAAGGCTGAACGCGGCGTGCAGCCAGCGTTCAGGAAAACTCTAGGAAAGTCAGCAGCTTAAGAGAGCTGAGCGGCTTCCCGAGTAGCCTTCTTGGCGATCTCTCTCTTGAGCTTGCGGACCTTCTGGCTGAGCTTGTCGTCGCTCGTCTTCAGGACCCAATTGTCGAGGCCGCCGACATGCTCGACCGAGCGCAGGCCGTGGGTCGACACGCGCAGCTTGACGCTCTGGCCAAGTGCATCCGAGATCAAGGTGACGTTCTGCAGGTTCGGCAGGAACGTGCGCTTCGTCTTGTTGTTGGCGTGGGAAACGTTATTTCCCACCTGCCGGCCCTTGCCGGTCAGCTCGCAAACCCGCGACATGGTCTTTATCCTGATGTTGTGTGCGAGCCCCGCAATGAGGGCCCGAAGAGCGCCGCCCGTTAGCGGCTCGGTCCCTGCTCGTCAATGTTGTGCTGCCTTGGTACGCAGACCGGCAAGGGCAACCGGCGGGCAATATTTGCGTTAGGCAAGCCTGGGTCCCGGAAGACCGTGTCGGCGTATTGGTCAGCAACTGAACCAGGGGAATTTATGAGGGCCGTTCTTTTCGTCCTGATCCTAGCCATCATTGTCGTCATTGCGGCGGTCGCCACCGGCTTCCTCAACATCAACCAGATTCGGCGGGGCCAAGGCCCCTCAGATCAGCGCCACACGCAATGGCGTGACCGCAAGGGTGGCAGGCGCCGGCCTTCGACGTCGAAACCGGATCGGTCAAAGCGGGACTGGCACCGCCACCGTCAAAGTTCCGGCGGTCGTCGTCGAAAAGCCGGGACAGAAGCAGGCCGCTGCCGACCACCAATAACGCGATGTGACATGGTCGCGCGCCTCGGCTAGCCGCGGCGTGATGACCCTCCAACCGGACTCGGGGCAGGGCTTTCCGCTGCCGATGCCGATGCGCCGGGCGCTCGAGCTAGCCGCCGAAGCCGCCGCCGCTGGCGAGGTGCCCGTCGGTGCAGTGGTCACCATCGATGACCGGATTGTTGCCGAGCGGCGCAACGCGATGCGGGGGTCGAGCGATCCGACAGCTCATGCGGAGATCGAAGCCATCCGCGCCGCGGCCACCTCGCTTGGAAACGTCGCGGCTGGATGAGTGCGTCCTCTGGGTCACGCTAGAACCGTGCGCGATGTGCGCCGCGGCAATCGGTCTTGCACGGTTCAAGGCGCTGCGGTTTGCCGCGGAGGATCCGAAAGGCGGCGGCGTCCTCCATGGTCCGCGGATTTTTGCCCAGCCGACCTGTCATCATCGCCCCGACGTGCTCGGCGGCATCGGCGAGACGGAAGCCGCCGAGCAGCTTCGGCGGTTCTTTGCCGGGCGCCGCTAGCCGCGATAGGGGACGAGCCGAATCTCGATCCGGCGATTGGCGGCCTTCTCCGTCTCATCCGTTTCTGGATTGTAGAGCGGTGAGCTCTCGCCGAGGCCGCGCGACGCGATACGCGCCTTGGACACTCCATGCCCCGCGAGATAGGTCGCGACCGCTGCCGCTCGTTTCTCCGACAAGGCGCGGTTGATCTGTGGCGTTCCGGATGAATTGGTATGCGCCAGAACATCGACATAGGTGCGGTTGCGCGTCTTAACGGTGCGCGCGATTTCCGGCAGAGTGGCGTCGGTCGTCGCTTTGACCACCGCGCTCCCGGCATCGAAGTGAAGATCGCGGGGATGCGGATAACGATGTTTCCGCCGACCTGGAGGATGTCGAGACCGATCCCCGCCGTCTGCCGTCGCAAGTCGGCATCGAGGTCGGCCATATAGACCGGGACCTCCGCCGGGCTGAGCGCCCTGATCTTTGCCGCGCGCAGTTTGGCCATCGCGCTTTCTGCCCACCGATGACATCGCCGAGGAGGTAGGGGCGCAGAATCCCAAGCGCCGTGACACGGGCGGCGCCATGACTGGCGGCGGCGCGGACTGGCAGGCCGCTACGGTAGATCAGCCCCGCACCAAGCAGCAGTGTCCCAAGTCGGCGATGGATGGTATTCGGGCAAGCTCCCCTCTCGATCGCCGATGTAACCGGCGCGACTGGCACTGGTTCCGCTACTCTATCGAGCGGGCGCTTGTGAAGAACGGCCGAACCGTCTACATTCACCGGGCCGCTTATGAGCGACCATCTATCCCCCATACCCTGGCTCGACGTCCTTCTGATCCTCGCGCTGGTCCTGTTGAACGGCGTGCTGGCGATGAGCGAGCTCGCCATTGTCTCGTCGCGCGAAGCGAGGCTGAAGGCGATGGCCAAGAGCGGCAGTCGAGGCGCGCAGAAGGCGCTCGACCTCGCCGCCGATCCGGGCGGCTTCCTGTCGACCGTCCAGAGCGGCATCACCATGATCGCCATCTTTGCCGGCGCTTTCTCCGGCGAGAAGCTCGGCCAGCCGACCGCCGAGCGACTCCAGGCGCTCGGCCTCGGCGCGACTCGGCCCGAACCGTGGGTTTCGGGATCGTCATCGTGCTGACCACCTATGTGTCCCTGGTCATCGGTGAGATCGTGCCCAAGCAGATCGCGCTCCGTTCACCCGAGCCGATCGCGGTAGTGGTGTCGGGGCCGATGCGAATTCTGTCGAAGGTAGTGGCGCCGTTCGTGTGGATACTCGAACGGTCGAGCGCCCTGCTTCTCAAACTCTTCGGGCTCGATCGCGAAATCGAAGAATCACGTGACGGCGGAGGAATTGCACCTGGTCGTCGCCGAAGCGCAGACCGCCGGGGTCCTCGAAGAAGACGAGCGCGCCATGATCGGGCATCGTCCGGCTCGCCGACCGGCCCGTTCGCGAGGTCATGACTCCACGAACCGAGATCGACTGGATCGATGTCGGCGCAACCCCCGAGGAAATCCGCGAAACCTTGCTCGAAAGCCAGCACACACGGATTCCGGTCGCCGACGGCTCGATCGAGAATATCGTCGGCGTCATCCAGACTCGCGACGTGCTCGCCGCGGTTCTGCGGGGGGAGCGATCGAGCTCAACCGCCTGTGCCGGAGCGCGCCGGTGATTCCCGACCTGATGGACGCCATGGATGCGCTCGCGGTCCTTCGAGCGGCGGATGTGCCGCTGGCGCTTGTCTCCGACGAATATGGCCATCTTGACGGGATCGTGACTCCGGGCAGCATCCTAGCGGCTCTTGCCGGCACGTTTGCCCATGACGTGGAGCAAGGCGAAGAGCCGCGCTGCTGGAACGCGACGATGGCAGCTGGCTATTGTCCGGTGCGGGCAGCGCCGACCTGCTGGCTGCCCGCCTCGGGATCAATCTTCCCCACGACCGCGACTATTCGACCGTCGCCGGCTTCGCGCTCTCGGTCCTCAAGCACATTCCGGAACGGCGAAAAATTCCGTCACGACGGCTGGTCGTTCGAGATCGTCGACATGGACGGCCGCAAGATCGACAAGCTTATCGCGTCGCGACCCCATCAACGGGGAGGAAGCCTGCTCAGGGCGAAGTCTTCAGGGCTAGAGCTTGCCGAACCTCTGCTCGAAGCCATCCTTGTCGTCGCGCGCGAGATAGTCGGACTGCTCGACGATCCGGTCGCGAACGATGCGGCCGGGGAACCACCCGATTGCTGGTCGAGCCGATCGATTTCCGCCCCGGTCATCCGGGCAAGTTGCTCGAAACGATTGAAACCGAGGCCGCGCAGAGCGTCGGCGAATTTGCCCGACGCCCTTGATCTGGCAAAGGTCGTCATAGGGCTCCTTGTCCCCATCGAGCTGGCGATGAACCGGCGCGCGAGGATATCGCCCGTCACGTCGCTCGCCGCCGCCGCATGTTCACCCGCCAGCCCGCGCCCTTCCGGAGGACGCTTTTGCTGGGTCATGTGGGTCGGGCAGGCGCGCTGTCGCTCAGCGTTACGCGCTGCTTCGGGCGCAGCAGGATGAACGCCAGCGCGAGGGCCAGGGACAACAACGATCACCCACCAATAGTCGCGAATCAAATCCATCAGTTCACCAACTCCATTGCGCATTATGCCGACGGTGAAGCTCGATCAGATAAGCGAGCAACAAGCCGAAAAGAAAGCCCAGGAACTGTGACCGCCGCGCCCAAAGTCATCAAGGGGACTCCACCCGGCGATCTACCCCATTGAGCTTTGCCGACTCCAGGAAGCTGGCTGAACAGCCCTGCCAGCTCGGCCCGCTGGAAGTCAGTGGCCGGGGTGCCGGTCAGGATGAGTCTTCGGGTCAGCGGCCCGCGGTGCAGCTTCCCCTCGATATTGGGGACTTCGATAGAAAATGGCGCCGGCGCGGGCCATGCGGTCCACCCGGGCTGCGAACCGGTCCGCGCCGCCAAGGGGTCCGTGCCACATCAACGTCAGCGCAAAGGCCAAAACGACGCCCGCGCCAAGTGCCAGGTTTCGCTTTCTCCTCGGCCAGCGATGAAAAGCGGAAGACTCCGACAAGCAGTCCGACGACGAGCCCGATCGCGAAGCACGGCCAGAAATAGCTCCACAGCACGCTCATGCTTGATCCCGCGCCAGTTCGCGCCAGCCGATGTCACGGCGGTGGAATCCATCGGCATATTCGATCTGATCGATCGCGCGGTAGGCGCGGGCGCGGGCGTTCGCTGGGGCGTCCGCGACCGCGGTAACCGCCAGCACCCGGCCGCCGCGCGCAACCAGCGCTCCTTCGGCGAGCGCTTTGCCGGCATGGAAAATTGTAACTCCGTCGACCTGCTCGGCCGCGTCCACCGCGTTGATCACGCCGCCGCCGAGCGGCGTTCCCGGATAGCCCCGCGCGGCCACCACGACAGTGACGGCATGGTCGCCGGTCAGTTTGGGTGACCTAATTTCCGCCAGCTGGCCGGTCGCCACGCTCATCAGCAATTGCGCGAAGTCACCGTCGACCAGCGGCATGATCGCTTCGCATTCGGGATCG
>CAVVKB010000032.1:0-111359 GCA_963748685.1 uncultured Pseudomonadota bacterium
TCATTGCCGGCCTCGGCAAGCGAATGCGACCACTGACGGCGACGCGCCCCAAGCCGCTGATCGAAGTGAACGGGAAGACATTGCTGGATCACGTGCTTGACCGGCTCATGCCGCTGGAGTTCGGAAGGTGGTGGTCAACGTCCATTACCTTGCCGACGCGGTGGAAGCGCATCTCGCCAGCCGAGCGCATGGGCTTGAAGTGGCCATTTCCAACGACGCAATCTCCTGATGGAAACTGGCGGCGGCATGTCCAGGCCGAGCCGCTGATCGACAGCGACCCGTTTATCGCGCTCAATAGCGACAATCTCTGGATCGATGGCCCAGCCGACACGATCCGGCTGCTCGCCTCGCAATGGGATGGCGAGAAGATGGATGCGCCTGCTGCTGCTCGTCCCGCAATCCGGCGCGCTCAATCACCGCGGTATCGGCGATTTCCATATGGACCGGACCGGGCGCATTCGCCGGCGCGAGCGAAGCCATGTCGCTCCGTTCGTCTTTACCGGCATCCAGATCGTGTCGAAGCGGCTTTTGCGCGATGCGCCGGAGGGTCCGTTTTCGACCAATGTCCTGTGGGACCGGGCGATTGAGGAAGGGCGCGCATTCGGCGCCGTCCACCAGGGCCTCTGGTTCGATGTCGGCACGCCCCAATCCATTCCGATGACGGAAGCGGCACTCGAGAATGTCTGACCCGAAGCGGGTCACCGTCTACACCATTCCCTCGCATCGATCGTTTGCCGACGCACTTGCGGCCGGACTGATCGCCCGCTTTGGCAAGGATCGGCTTGGCCTGGCCCAGGGCCGTATCCTGCTTCCGAACAATCGCGCGGTTCGCGCCGTCACCGAGGCCTTCGTTCGTGCAAGCGGCAATGGCTTGTTGCTGCCGCGCCTGATCCCGATCGGCGATCCTGAACTCGAAGAACGCGTGGGTGGCGCTCTCGACCTGATCGACGATCAAGACAGCTCGCCACCGGCCATCGATCCGATGGAGCGCTTGTTGAGGCTGGCCTCGATTGTGCGAGGGGAGGGGTCGGCGGAAAGCCTGCGGCTGGCCGGCGATCTCGCGCGGACGCTCGATGCCCTGTTGGCGGAAGAGATCGACCCGGCTCGATTGAAGGAAGCCGCCGGCGAAGCGACCGACCTGCCCGCCACTGGGAGAAATCACTCGAAAAGCTTCAACTGATCTATGACGTTTGGCCGCAGCTGTTGGCGGCCAAGGGTGCAATCGACCTTGCGGAGCGCCGCAACCGGATGCTGCGGCAGTTGGCGGAACGCTGGAAATCGGAGCCACCGCCCGGTTTCACGGTCGCGGCAGGCGTAACCACCGCGGCGCCGGCGGTGGCGGCGGTCCGGCGCAAGTGGCCCGGATGGAGAGCGGCATGTCGTGCTGCCTGGCCTGTGGCTTGCCAAAGCTTCCCCGATGATGAGTGGCAGGCACTTGGGCCGGACGAGGAAAACCGCTCGGAACCCGCCCATCCTCAATTCCATCTGAAGCTTTGCTGGACCGGATCGGCATCGCGCGGGCCGAGGTCCGGCCTTGGCGCTGGTCCGGGCGCGCGGCTTCGCCCGCTGCTCGCGCCCAGCCGTTGCAAATGCCATGGCGGCGCCCGACTTCTCCCACAAATGGGAAACCTTGCCGGCGCAGCAGCGCAGATTGAGCGGGATCCGGGTCGCTGAAGTCCGAGATCCCGCCACCGAGGCCCAGGTCATTGCCCTCACTCTCCGCCAGGCGCTCGAGACTTCGGCAAGACGGCCGCACATGATCACGCCGGATCGGCAGCTTGCCGCTCGAGTGTCCGCCCTGCTCGCCCGGTGGGGCATTGGCGCCGATGATAGTGCAGGAAGACCGTTGTCCGTCGCGCCGGCCGGCACCTTGCTGCTCGGCGATCGTCAGCGCAGTTGCCAGGAACTGGCGCCGGTCAGCCTGCTTGCCTTGTTGAAGCACCCGCTCGTGGGCGGCGCGGAAGAAGAGCGGATGGCGTGGCTCGACAAGGTGAGGGTCCTCGACCTAAGTGCGCGGCCCTCGTCCACCGGCCGGCCTCGCGGGATTGGACCGAGGATTCGGCGAGTTGCCGCAGTGGCAGGCGGTTCGCCCACGGGTGGCGGTGCTCGACGGGCTGTTGCGCTCGCCGGTATCGCTATGCCTCTTCGCGCGAATCGATCTCCGCTGCCGCACAGAGCTCTGGCTGGCGAGGCCGCCTGGCGCGGGGCAGACGGGCGCTTGGCAGCGGAATTGCTCGCCGAGCTGCAATCGTCGCCTGCAGCGCAAGGGCTAACGTCGACAGCCGCCGATGCCCTTCCGCTCCTTCGCCAGTGCTCGATGCAAGGCAGTTCGTCCGCCCTATGGCCGGCATCCGCGGATCTCCATCTGGGGTCTCCTCGAAGCGCGGCTACAGCGCGCTGACCTGATGATCCTTGGCGGGCTGAACGAAGGGGTGTGGCCAGCGCCGCCGGCGCCGGACCCGTGGCTCCCGCCCAAGGTTCGCGCGCTGCTCGGAATGCCCGACGCTCGACACGCGGATCGGGCTTGCCGCCCACGATTTCGCCAGTGCGCTCGGCGCGCCCGAAGTCCTGATCACGCGTGCGCGGCGGGACGCGAACTCACCGACCGTCGCCTCGCGCTTCTCCTTCGGTTGAAAGCGATGACCGGCGGCTTGCCCGCGCGACCTGCGGGTCGAGCCCTGGCTGACGCACTCGACGACCGCGGCCCACCCAGCCGGTCGACCGGCCCGCGCCATGCCCGCCGGCGGAGCAACGGCCGGACAGCATCTCGGTGACCTAAGTCGATCGGCTGAAGGCCGACCCTTCGCTTCTACGCGCAAGCGATCCTCAAGCTTCGGAAAGATCGACCCGGTCGATGACGATCACAGGGCGCGGTGGAAGGGCATCGCCGTGCACGAGGTCCTCGAGGAATGGCTGCGGGATGATGAATGCGACCCGGACAAGCTCAGGCCGCGCGCTGAGCGGCTTTTGCAGGACGAAGCGATCCATCCGATGCTTCGCGCGCTTTGGGCGCCGCGATTGCTCGAGGCGATCGATTGGATCGCCGAGCTCGAACGGGAAAACCGGGCGTCCGGCCGCCGCCCATTGAAGGCCGAGGTGACGGGCGAAGCTCCACTGGCGGGAATCACGGTCCAGGGCCGGGTCGACCGGATAGACCTCTTGCCGGCGGCGGTCTCGCGATCATCGACTATAAGACCGGGCAGCCGCCCTCGCAGAAGACCGTGAACGAAGGGTTCGCGCTGCAGCTCGGCTTGCTCGCGCTGATTGGCCGGGCGGGCGGGTTCGAAGGCGTATCGGGCGAGCCTGAGGCGTTCGAATATTGGTCGCTTGCCCGGTACCGAGGCAAGTTCGGCCGGCTGATGCAGCCTGACAAGGGGATGCAGCCAGGCGAGTTTCTCGACCATGCAAACAAAAACTTCGTGAAGGTCGCCGGCGATTATCTGACCGGGACAAAAGCGTTCGAAGCCAAGCTCAATCCAGCTTATGCGCCTTATGGCGATTACGACCAGCTTATGCGGCTGGAAGAATGGTACGGCCGCAAGTGAATTCAGCGGCGCGGCTTCTTCTTCACCTTGGAGGCATAAAGCAAAGCCGCGACGATCGCCGCCGAGCCGATTCCGACCGCGACACCGGCTTTGACCAGCTTCGTCCGACGCTGCTCGTTGGCACGATCGATGTTGTCGTTGCTGTCGTCCATGGCCGATTCTCTATGGCGTTCGGCGCCCGTTGGGAAGCGCGATGAGCGCGCGGTTCAAGTCGCTGCCTGAACTGAAGGACGCGCAGGCGCTTGCCACTGATCCAGCTGCCGGCGCGGCCGTGTCGGCTTCGGCGGGAAGCGGGAAGACCCACGTGCTCACGGCGCGCGTGTTGAGGTTGTTGCTCAATAACGCGCGGCCCAAATCGATCCTTTGTCTGACCTTCACGAAAGCGGCAGCGGCAGAGATGGCGAACCGCGTCGGCAAGCGTCTCGCCGACTGGGTGCGCCTTCCCGACAAGGTCCTCAAAAAGGAGCTATTCGCGCTCGGCGAGCCCAACGGACCGCTGCAACTTGAGCGCGCACGGCAATTGTTCGCCAGGGTTCTCGATTGCCCTGGGGGTCTCAAGATCCAGACCATCCATAGCTTTGCGCAGTCTCTGCTCGCGGCTTTCCCCGCCGAGGCAGGGATCGTGCCGGGATTCAAGCCGATCGAGGGGCGAGCCGAGCAGGAACTGGTCCGGCGCACGCTCGCCGACTTGATGGAGGGAGCGGAACGAAACGGCGACGAAGACCTCATCAGCGACGTGCAGTGCTTGAGCCGCCGGCTGGGGGAGGCCGGCGCCGTCGAATATCTCCAGATTTGCGCGCGGCGGCCCGACGCATTGCTCGCTTTCGGCGAGCGCGCCGACATCGAGCCCGCGATTGGCGCCTGATGGCGCTCCCGGACGAGACGGTCGAAGACTATATCGCCCACCATTGCGGCGACGACCGCTTCGATTGCGAGCTCCTGCGCGCGGTGGCGGACGCCAACCGGCGATGGGGATCCAAGAGTGGGACCGGTTATGCCGATCTCATCGAGGACTGGCTGGCGCTAACTCCGATCGAGCGCGCGGCCGCCTTGCCGCGGCTTCGCAAGATCGTGCTCACCGACAAGGGCACCATCCGGGTCTCGGCCGGACAAGCCAGGGCCGAGCCTCATTATGAATCCCATGCGGGCCGGCTGGCTACCCTGCTTGCCGAGCTGCTCCAGATTCAGACGGGTGCCAGGCTGGCTGCCGAAATGGCGGCCGGGCTGCGGGCCGGCCAGGCCTTTGCCAGCGCTTACAGCCGGGCCAAGCGCGCAGCCGGTGTTGCCGACTTCAATGACCTCATCGAATGGACGCGGAAGCTGCTCGCTGAAGCCGGGCATGGGCGACTGGGTCCGCTACAAGCTCGACCGGCAGGTCGATCACGTCCTCGTCGATGAAGCGCAAGATACCAACGCCGCGCAGTGGGACATCGTCCATCACCTGGTCGAAGAGTTTTTCACCGGGTCGAGCGAGGCCGACCGGCGTGTCCGGACCTTGTTCATGGTCGGCGACTTCAAGCAGGCGATCTACGGGTTCCAAGGGACCGACCCGGCACGGTTCAACCAGGCGCGCGAAGAATTCAGACGGCGCGCCGCCTCCTTGAGCGCTGGCGGTGACCTATTTTCATATCAGGTTCGCGGGCAGCAATTCCGCGACCTGTCGATCGCAGCGAGCTTCCGGTCGTCGCAGCCGGTGCTGGATGTCGTCGATGCCGTGATCGAGACGGTTGGGCCGGCCGCGATGGGGCTCCCGGAAGCCCCGCAGCCACACCGCGCGCATCATGGGGATCGCCCCGGGCATGTCGAGCTTTGGCACCCGTTCGCGGTCGAAGAGTCGCCCGACGATTCCGATGAAGGGGAAGAGCGCTGGGTTGCGTTGCGCGATCGCCGTTACGCCGAGGAACTCGCGGAGCGCGTGCGCTCGATGATCTCGGAAGCGCCAGTGCTCGCTTCCACCGAGCGGGCGATGACGCCTGGCGATGTCCTGATCCTGGTGCGCAGCCGGGGCGAGCTTGCGGCACTGATCGTTGCTCGCCTGTTCGCTGCCGGCGTGCCCGTTGCGGGCGTGGACCGGCTTCACCTCCACGAGCCGCTGGCCGTGCAGGATCTGCTGGCGGCAGTGCGGTTCGCCGTCCAGCCCAATGACGACCTCAGTCTCGCCTGTCTGCTGGTGTCGCCACTGATCGGGTGGGACCAGGATCAGCTGCGCTCGCTCGCTTATGGCCGGAAGGGAAGCCTGTGGCGCGAGTTGCGCTCGCGGTCGGGCGATGGCGGGGCTTTTACGACGGCGCATGACGAACTCGCGGAATTGCTTCGCATCGCCGACTTCATCACGCCATCGCGCTTCTTCGAGACCATCCTGAGCGGCCCGATGCTGGGCCGGCGGAAGCTCTATTCACGTCTCGGCATGGCGTCGCGCGATGCGATCGACGAGCTGATGAACAGCGCGCTGGAATTCGAGCGCAACGAAACGCCCTCGCTCGACCGGTTCCTGTCCTGGTTTTCGCGCGGAACGGTCGATGTTCAGCGGGATCCGGGTCAGCCCGCCAACGAGGTTCGAGTGATGACGGTCCACGGCGCCAAGGGCCTGGAGGCGCCGGTGGTCATATTGGCGGACGCAACGGCCGATCCGGCGCGGCTGGGCCGGACGCCCCTAACCGTGGATGTCGGGGTCGAGAGCGGAGGAACGGCGCCGCTGCTGCGTCCCCGGAAGGACGAGCGATGTGCGCCGTTCGAAGAAATTATCACCGGGCAGGAGAAGCGCGACCTCGAGGAGCATTTTCGGCTGCTTTACGTCGCCCTGACCCGCGCCGCGGACCGCCTGATCGTCAGCGGCGTCCGCCCCAAGGAGCGCAAGGACGGCGCTGATCCCCGGCCGATGAATTGCTGGCACCGGGTCGTCGAGCAGGCGATGCTCGGCATGCCGGGCAGGCCGGCGAAGCTCATGTCGCCCTGAGTTACGGGTCTGCCGTCAGTCCCAAGGCCAAGGGGGCCAGATCGAAGGTCGAGCTGCCAGTCGCAACGGTTCCGGACTGGGCGACATCCCCGGCACCGCCGGAAGCGCGCCCTCCGCGTCCGCTCGCGCCCTCATCCATCGGCACCGACGACGAAAGCGCGCCAGCACCGAGCGCGGCGATGCGCGCTGCTGCGCTGCGCGGCACGTGGATCCACCAGCTGCTGGAGCGGTTGCCGGCGGTCGCTTCCGCGGCTCGGCCGTCGGTGGCCGATCGGTGGCTCGAACGGTCGGCGGGCATCGCCGATCCTTTGGCCCGGGCGGAAATCGTCGATCAGGTCTGTGGCATCATCTCGAACCCGCGATTAGCGGGCTCTTTGGAGACGGGTCGCTGGGCGAGGCGCCACTCGCCGCGACCCTGCCCGACGGAAGGGTGATCGCCGGCACCGTCGATCGCTTGCTCGTTCATGAAGAGCAGGTAGCAGTGATCGACTTCAAGACCGGGCGAGTTCCCGCAAGCGCGCCGAAATCCCCAACTCCCACCGGGCGCAGATGAGCGCTTATGTGGAGGCGTTGGGGGTGATCTTCCCTGGCCGGCGGATCATTGCGTCATTGCTGTACACATCCGGCCCAAAACTCTTCGACGTGACGGCTTGAGGGCGCAGCGCCGAACGCCCATATGCTCGTTAACCTTTGATTCAGCCAGGAGATTCGCCGCCATGGCCACCAAGACCGTCACCGACCAGAGCTTTGCATCCGACGTTCTCGGTGCCGAAGGCCCTGTGCTCGTCGATTTCTGGGCGGAATGGTGCGGGCCATGCAGGATGATCGCACCGGCGCTGGAGGAAATCGCCGGTGAGCTCGGCGACAAGGTAACGGTTGCCAAGCTCAACATCGACGAAAATCCGGACACGCCCGGCCGCTACGGCGTCCGCGGCATCCCGACGATGCTGCTGTTCAAGGGCGGCCAGCCGATCGCGCAGAAGGTGGGAGCGGCGCCGCGAAGCCAGATCCAGCAATGGCTCGAGAGCAATCTCGACGCCCAGCCGCAGTCGAGCGCCGGGTAGCCGAATTCACGCGGGCGGCTCGGTGCCAGCGAGCCCCCGCGTATCCGGCCTGAATTTTTCGTGCCTTGGCAAGTCGTCGTTCGGTTCGGACCAGGCGATCCGGCTTCCCCAAAAAATATGAAAGCCGGGTGTGACTGCTTCGGGCTCATCGAGCGTGACGACGCTGAAATCCACGGTCTTCGGCTGATGATCGACCTTCATCAGAAACGGGGTCCCGCATTGCCCGCAAAATTCGCGGTGGCCGAAGCTCGAAGAGGTCACGGAGCGAACACTTTCCGCTCCTTTGGTCCAGGCAAAGTCGCCATCCGCGACGCTGGCGAAGACCATCGCCGGCGCACCGCTGTTGAGCTGGCAGGTGCGGCAATGGCACCAGCCGCAGTCGAACGGATCGCTTCTCAGCTCGTAACGCACGGCGCCGCACATGCACCCTCCGGTCAGTCCCATTATCGTTCGCCTTAATTGACTAGCGCAGGGGTGCTCCCTACATCGCCGGACGCAATTCCCCCAGCGTCGGCGGGAGCTTTCGCCCTTTCTTCAACGCGCGGGTTTTTAAGGGATTTCCATGTTCGCCGCAGTGGCAAAGAGTATCTTCGGATCGGCCAACGATCGCTATGTCCGGGGCCTCGGCAAATATGTCGACTCGATCAACGGCTTCGAAGCCAATATCCATGCCTTGTCGGACGAAGAGCTTCGCGGCCAGACCGAGCGGTTGAGGCAGCGCCTGGCGAGCGGCGAGAAGCTCGACGATTTGCTTCCCGAAGCCTTCGCAACCGTGCGCGAAGCCGCGATCCGAACGCTCGGCCAGCGCCATTATGACGTCCAGCTGATCGGCGGCATCGCGCTCCATCGTGGCGAAATCGCCGAGATGAAAACGGGTGAAGGAAAAACCCTCGTCGCGACCCTCGCGGTCTACCTCAATGCGCTCGAGGGCAAGGGCGTCCACGTCGTCACGGTGAACGATTATCTCGCGACGCGCGACGCCGGGTGGATGGGCGAGGTTTACCGCTTCCTTGGCATGACGGTCGGCGTGATCGTCCCGAACCTGACCGACCAGGAACGGCGCGATGCCTACAATGCCGACATCACTTACGCGACCAACAACGAACTCGGCTTCGATTACCTGCGCGACAACATGAAATTCTCGCGCGAGCAAATGGTCCAGCGGCCCTTCAATTTTGCGATCGTCGACGAGGTGGACTTCGATCCTGATCGATGAAGCGCGGACGCCATTGATCATCTCGGGGCCGACGGACGACAAGTCGGACCTGTACATTTCGGTCGACGGCATCGTGAAAACGTTTGAGCCGGCGCATTATGAAAAAGACGAAAAGCAGAAGAGCATAGTCCTCACCGAGGACGGCACCGAGAATGCAGAGCGGATGCTCGAAAGCGCAGGCCTGATCGAAGGGCGGAATCTTTACGACGTCGCCAATACGCAGGTCGTCCATCACCTGAACCAGGCCCTCAAGGCCAATATGATGTTCAAGAAGGACATCGATTATATCGTGAAGGACGGGAAGGTCGTCATCATCGATGAGTTCACCGGCCGCATGATGGACGGCCGCCGCTGGTCGGACGGGCTTCACCAGGCGGTGGAGGCCAAGGAAGGCGTGACGATCGAGCCGGAGAACCAGACGCTCGCGTCGATTACCTTCCAGAACTATTTCCGCATGTATCCGAAGCTGTCCGGCATGACGGGCACGGCGATGACCGAAGCGCCCGAATTCTTCGACATCTACAAGATGAACGTGGTCGCGATTCCAACCAACGTGCCGGTTCAGCGCCGCGACGAGGACGACGAATTCTACAAGACGATGACCGAGAAGTTCGCGGCCATCGCCAAGGAGCTGAAGGTCAAGCAGGAGCTCGGACAGCCGGCACTGGTCGGCACGGTGTCGATCGAAAAGTCCGAAATGCTGTCGGAATTCCTCGAGCAGGAAGGCATCAAGCATTCGGTGTTGAATGCCCGGTTCCACGAACAGGAAGCCCATATCGTCGCCCAGGCGGGGCGGATGGGCGCGGTGACCATCGCGACCAACATGGCTGGCCGCGGCACCGACATTCAGCTCGGCGGCAATCTCGACTTCCGCATGCTGGACGAAACTCCCGAGCTCGTTGCTGGACGCCTGAATATGAGGCACGCGCCGAAACCGTGCGGACCGAAATCGCGGCGGAGAAGGAGCGGGTGCTCGCCGCCGGCGGGCTCTACGTGCTCGGCACCGAGCGGCATGAAAGCCGCCGTATCGATAACCAGCTGCGCGGCCGCTCAGGCCGGCAGGGCGATCCGGGGCTGTCGAAATTCTACCTCAGCCTCGACGACGACCTGCTCCGCATCTTCGGCCCGCAGACGATGTTCTCGCGGTTGATGAACAAGAATCTCGAGGACGGCGAAGCGATCGTTAGCCCGTGGATTTCGAAGGCGATCGAGACCGCGCAGAAGAAGGTCGAGGCGCGCAATTACGACATCCGCAAGCAGGTCGTCGAATTCGACGACGTGATGAACGACCAGCGCAAGGTGATCTACGAGCAGCGGGCCGACATCATGGACGCCGAAACTGTTGGCGATGTCATCAACGACATGCGCGCGGAGACGGTCGCCGCGATCGTGGCGGTGAATTGCCCCGAAGGCACCTATCCGGAGCAGTGGAACGTCGACGTGCTCAAGGAAAGCATCAACGAGGTGTTCGGGCTTCAGCCGCCGATCGACGACTGGCTTCATGAAGAAGCGGTCGATCCGGAGATCATGGCCGAGCGCCTGCAAAAGCTGGCGGACGATGTGATGGCAGCGAAGCTCGACGAGGTCGAACCGGAGCGCTGGAACGATATCGAGAAACAGATCCTGATCCAGACGCTGGATCATCACTGGAAGGAGCATCTCGCGACGCTCGATGCACTTCGCCAGGTTATCCACCTCCGGAGCTACGCCCAGAAAAAGCCGATCGATGAATATAAGCAGGAAGCCTTCCTGCTGTTCGAGCGCTTGCTGGTATCGATCCGCGAGGAAGTGACGCAAACGCTCATGAAGGCGCAGATCCAGCTGCAGCCGGTGCCACTGCCCGAACTGCCGGATTTCATCACGCAGCACCTCGATCCCTTCACCGCCACCGACGATACCGCCGACATGGATGCGGGCTCGCGCGGCCTGATGTCCGGCGTGGTGCCTCTCCTTAACATCCCGCGGCCCGCACTGCCCCGCCGCGATGACGGGGGCGATGTTGCCGAAGAACCAATCAGCCGGAATGCACCCTGCCCGTGCGGCTCGGGCAAGAAGTACAAGCATTGTCACGGACAGCCCGCGTAGCGGATGTGCGGTCCGTGCCGCGGATCGACCGTTCGGCGCTCCGCCGGGCCTATCGGCCTGACGAAGACGCAATAGTCGAGGAGCGGCTCGGCCAGGCCCGGCTGAAATCATCCGAGGCCGGCGAGGCGACCGCAATGGCCCGCACGCTCGTCAAGGGCATGCGGGCGCACAAACCGTCGGGCGTCGATGCTTTCCTGCAGGCCTATGACCTCGGCTCGGATGAGGGCATCGCGATGATGTGCCTCGCTGAGGCGCTGCTTCGAATTCCTGACGCCCATACCGCCGACGAGTTGATCGCCGACAAATTGGCGGGTCCCGACTGGTCGGAAAAACTCGGGCAGTCGGGCTCGGCTTTCGTCAACGCCGCGACCTTCTCGCTCCTGCTGACTGGCAAGGTGCTCGAAGGGGCTCAGGACCGCTCGGGCAATTGGAAGGCGGCGCTCGGCCGCGCCGTCGGGCGTCTCGGCGAGCCAGTCGTCCGCACCGCGGTGCGCGAGGCGATGAAGATCCTCGGCCGCAACTTCGTGTTCGGACGAACAATCGACGAAGCGCTGAAGCGCGCTGAGCCCGAGCAGCGCAAGTCGCTGAGCCATAGCTTCGACATGCTTGGCGAAGCGGCCAAGACATTCGACGACGCCAAACGCTACGAGGCCTCATACGCGAACGCGCTCGACCGGATCGCGAAGGAAGCGACGGGCGGTTTCAAGAAATCTCCGGGCATATCGGTCAAGCTGACGGCGCTTCACCCGCGCTTCGAATATACGCATCGGGACGAAGCGCTCGCCGCGGTCATTCCGGTCGTTCGCGAACTGGCGCTCAAAGCATCGAAGGCGGACGTCCATTTCACGATCGACGCCGAAGAAGCCGATCGGCTCGAGCTGCAGATGGACGTGTTCGAGGCGCTGCTCGCCGACGACGCATTGTTCGCCAATGGCTGGGGCGGGTTCGGGGTCGCGATCCAGGCCTATCAGAAGCGCGCCGCGCCGCTGTGCGAGTGGGTGGTTGCGGCAGCTCGCGCTCATGGCCGCAAGCTCATGTGCCGGCTCGTGAAAGGCGCTTATTGGGACACGGAAATCAAGGCAGCGCAGGTTGGGGGGCTGCCGGATTACCCGGTCTTCACGCGCAAGGTCGCGACCGACGTTTCCTATCTCGCCTGCGCCAGGAATCTGCTTGCCGCGGACGACGTCATCTATCCCGCGTTCGCGACGCATAATGCCAACACCATCGGCCAGGTGAAGGCGCTGGCGCATGGCAAGCAGGTCGAATTCCAGCGCCTCCACGGCATGGGCGAAGAGCTTTACGAAGAGCTCGCCAAGCTTGAGCAGGGCATCAATGAAGCCGCACGCCGGTGCGCATCTATGCCCCGGTCGGAAGCCACAAGGAATTGCTTGCCTATCTCGTTCGTCGACTGCTCGAGAACGGCGCCAATTCGAGCTTCGTCAACCGGATTGCCGACGAGCAGGTCTCAATCGATGAGCTGGTGCGCAACCCGGTCGCGGAACTGGAAGCGCTGAACCCGAAGCGCAACCCAAAGATCATCCTGCCACGCGACCTCTTTGGCGCAGCGCGCCGCAACAGCGTCGGCGTCGACCTTAGCGACCCGTTGGTGCGCGAGCCGTTGCTCGAGCGCTTGAAAGCGCTTGAATCGCGCTGCTGGATCGCGAAGCCAGGCATTGGAAAGGGCGAGGGAAGGCCGATTGTGTCGCCCCATGACCATCGCGTCACTGTCGGGACCACCTTCGAAGCGACGGCGGCCGAGGTCGACCGGATGGCCCACGCCGGGCATGCCGCGCAAGTCGGGTGGGATGCGCTGGGCGGTGAAGCCCGCGCGAAATTGCTCGAGCGCGCCGCCGATCTCTACGAGGAGCATGCGGAAGAACTCTTCTCGCTCTGCATCCGCGAAGCCGGGAAGACATTGATCGACGGCGTGTTGGAAGTGCGCGAGGCGGTCGATTTCCTGCGTTTCTATGCGTCCGAAGCTCGACGCCAGTTCACAAAGCCGCTCCCGCTTCCGGGTCCGACCGGGGAGCAGAACGAGCTTCGCTTGCATGGCCGCGGCGTGATCGCGGCCATCTCGCCGTGGAATTTCCCGCTCGCTATCTTCACCGGCCTGGTGTCGGCGCCGCTGGCCGCGGGCAATGCCGTCATCGCCAAGCCGGCGGGGCAAACGCCGCTGATCGGCGCCTTGGCGGTGGATCTGATGCACCAGGCCGGGAATTCCCAGGGATGTGGTCCAGCTCGCACCCGGATCCGGCCGGATCGTCGGCGGGACACTGACCGCTCATCCGCTCGTTTCGGGCGTCGTTTTCACCGGCTCGACCGAAACGGCGCGAATGATCAACCGCACGCTCGCGGAGCGCGACGGCCCGATCATCCCGTTCGTCGCCGAAACCGGCGGGCAGAATGCGATGATCGTCGATAGCTCGGCGCTGCCCGAGCAGGTGACTCGTGACGTCATTTCCTCGGCGTTCCAGAGCGCGGGCCAACGCTGCTCCGCCCTGCGCGTCCTGTTCGTTCAGGAGGACGTCGCCGATGGGATGATCCGAATGATTGCGGGCGCGATGGAGGCGCTGACCGTTGGTGATCCGGCCAACTTCGCGACCGACGTCGGCCCGGTGATCGACGAGCCTGCCAAGAAGGTGCTCGATGAGCATCTTGAGTGGCTCGACAAGAATGCGAAGAAAATCTGCCGGCTGGGGCCGCCAAAAGAGGCAGTGAATGGCTGGTTCGTTGCTCCCGCTTTCTATGAGATTCAGTCGCTAAGCGAATTAAATCAGGAGAATTTCGGCGCAATCCTCCATGTCGATTCGCTTTCCGGGCGACAAACTCGACAAGGTCGTCGAGGCCATCAACACAACGGGCTATGGACTGACGCTGGGCCTTCAAAGCCGCATCGACACCGTCCGCGACTATGTCGAGGAGCATGCCCGGGTCGGCAATTTCTACGTCAACCGCAACCAGATCGGCGCCGTCGTCGAAAGCCAGCCGTTCGGCGGCGAGGGGCTGAGCGGCACCGGGCCGAAGGCCGGGGGGCCGCATTATGTGGCCCGGTTCGCAACCGAGCGCGTGACCTGCATCGATACGACGGCAGCCGGCGGAAATGCGTCGCTGATGGCGTCCATCGACGGCTAGTTGTTTCAGTCTGGCACGACCGCGGCGGTCGCCGGAGCAAGATCGCGATCTGAGTGTTCCAGAGGCGCGGGGCGGTCCTCTTAGCGGACACGAACACGTCCTGCCGGAGCGGCCGGGACGTCCAAGCTCGGCCGCTTCGTTCTTTCGCTGTCGGAAGAAATGGCTCCCCGGGCCTGATTCAAACAGGCGACCATTCGATTAACAGTCTCATGCTTTAGAGATTCGGCGCCTAATGATTCCAGTAAGTTGCTGACACGAGCCAATTCCTCCGAAATCAGCAGGGCGGGACTGGAGGGACTGGAAAGGCCCTGCCGGACGCAAATCCCCTTCCCCAAGTTTGTAGAGCATTCGATTGTTTGTCGAACGGTCTAATTTTGCGGCAAAGCGCCTTGTCCGCAATGGGTGGAAAGCTGACGTTAGGGAAATCGCGGCTATGGCGCGGCTATGTATTTAAAACGCGCTAGTCCGTGCGTTCTTGCTCTCTCAGCAGCCTTGACGCTTCCCGCCTGCAGCGCGCACGCCAATGAGACGAGCAGACACAGCCAATCGCCGATGGGCGCATCTGTCGCGACCAAAGCGTATAACGCGGGTTCAGGAGATCAGGAGCTGTCCGGTGAAGCCAGGCCGTGGGAGCGAGAAGGGCGTCAAAGTGTATCGCCCGGGTCCACTCCATTCAGTTTCGTTCAATGCCAAGACCCGGCAAGGCGATCAATAGCGAGACTGGAGAGGTTCTCGTCCTGACGCCTGGGCACGGACGTAACCTTGGGCGATACACGTTTAGCAATGAGCGCACTGGACTAATCGCCTTCGGAAATTATCGGTCCCGCTGGTTTCCAGCCGACCACCTCATGGCTTTGGAAATCATCTCACTTCGCACCCAGCTCGGCTCAGCGTCTCCTGACCTTGCTAGATCGGAGTACGATCTGGCGCCGCTTGTGGGTCTGATTTGCGGTCGCAGCGATGCTGCGTATGTGGCCGAAATCAGACCTAAGCTCGCTCGCAAGGATCCACCAAAAATCATCGTAATTCGACGCTCGGCCCGAGTTTCCAACGACAAATTAGGCCGATTGCCTTGGTTTGGGCGAAAGCAGACCAATGCCGCTAATGTCTGCTTTGGGTCGAAAGCGGACATTGAGAAGTCGTGTGCTTGCTGCCCTCCCGCAGGCTCAGTGCGGATCATCGCATCAGATCGCGACCCGCTGCTAAGTACAAGAAAACAGAGAATTTGCGGGGTTCGTGACTTTGGCAAAAACCCCCTAAGTTGTCCCCTAAGTGGGAGAACGCAAAGGCGGGAGTATAGGCTAAGCGTTTGAAAAAGTTGGCTCCCCGGGCCTGATTCGAACAGGCGACCATTCGATTAACAGTCGAACGCTCTACCGCTGAGCTACCGGGGAGCAGCCCCGAAGGGCAGCGCGCGCTAATTAGCGTGGCGTTCCTTAAACGCAAGTGACCGCGCGACATTTCAGGTCGCGAATTGCTCCATCGCGATGCGTTCGTCGAGGGCATGCTCAGGGTCGAAGAGGAGGGTTAACGATCGCTCGCGATCGAGGCGAACTTCGACACGCGCGACGTCCCGCACCTCGATCTGGTCGGCCACGGCCGACACCGGCCGATTGTGCGCTTCCAGTATCTTGAAGCAGATGGCGGTGTCGTCGGGAAGGATCGCGCCTGACCAGCGACGCGGCCGGAACGGGCTGATGGGCGTCAGCGCAAGCATCTTGGCAGCGAGCGGAAGGATCGGGCCCCGCGCCGACAAATTGTAAGCCGTCGAGCCCGCGGGGGTGGCGACCAGCACGCCATCACACGCGAGCTCCGGCAGCGCGACGCGGCCATTGACGGAAATTTCGATCTTCGCGGTCTGGCGCGTTTCCCTGAGGAGGGACACTTCATTGATCGCGGCATGGACGAACGTGTCGCCGCTCACCGTCGTCGCGCGCATTTCCAACGGGGTGACGCGAATGGATTTGGCGCCGGCGATTCGATCGAGCAAGAGGTCGATCCGCCAATCGTTCATGAGGAAGCCGACCGTACCGCGGTTCATTCCGAACACCGGCCTCGGGCAGCTTTGCTCGAGCATCCGGTGCAGGGTCTGAAGCATGAAGCCGTCGCCGCCCAGCGCGACCAGTGTCTCGGCCGCGCCAATCTCGGCAAATCCGTAGCGGCGGCGGAGCAGGGCTTCGGCGGCTTGAGCGACATCCGTCGGTGATGACAACAGCCCGATTCCGGCGCTCCGGAGATCCAGCGGCGAGTGATCGCCGGGTTGGCGTGCGTCAGCGTTCAACAGGTCGCTCCTCGTCGTGGTCGCGGGAGCACAAGATAGGGCCTGCTCGCCTTAACGTCACTGTCCCGTTTCGAACCGTGGCGGGAACCCGACGTTTCCGCCTCCCTGTTCTCTGCTTACCTCCAGCAGCGTGTTGACCAGGGACGGCAATCAATCAGTGGGGTATCGAATGTTGACCTGGGATAACATCAGTAAGTGGGGCCGGCGGGAGTCGGATACAGGGGCAATTGTTCCCGCCGCCCCACGGCGTGACCTCATGCTGGAAGCAGCCATCGCGCGTGAGCAGGTGGATGTCCTGTTCCAGCCACAGATCGACCCCTCCTCGGGCATGATCGTCGGCGCCGAAGCGCTGGCGCGGAGCGCGTTGGTCGAGGATGCCCAGGCGTTGTTCGAGCGCGCCGCTATCGGCGGCCTCGCCGAGCGCTTATCGCGCCTGGTGCAACGCAAGGCGCTCCGTTGCGCCGCGATTTGGGAAGGCTGCCTGAAGGGCCTCGGCCTGTCGATCAATGTTCTTCCGGCCGACATCTCGCGCGAAGGCTATGAGAATTGGCTGCTCGACGAGATCCGGATCGCCGGAATCGATCCGCGCAGGGTGACGGCCGAAATCACCGAAAGTGCGCTGCTGGTCGATCAGGAAGCCGTCGCCGAGCGGCTGAGCCGACTGCGCGAGGCGGGGATCCGAATTGCGGTCGACGACTTCGGCACTGGCTATACCAGTCTCGCTTATCTCACCTCATTGCCGCTCGACGCGATCAAGATCGACCGCAGCCTCGTCGCCGATATCGTCGGCGGCGAGCGCGACCGGATCGTGGTTCGCGCGATGATCCATTTGGCGCGCGAGCTCGACCTGAAGGTCGTCATCGAAGGCGTGGAAACCGCAGGGCAATTGTCGCTGCTCGCCGACTGGGGCTGCGATCTCTACCAGGGTTTCCTTGGCGCCGGAGCGCTGACCCACGAGGAATTGAGCCGGTTCGTCAGCGCGGCGCACGCCGAAGCCGCCTGACCATTCGTCGATTGGATGGAGCCGGACGGGCGTCATCTGCTCTCGAGGAGAAAAGGGAGCGGTCGATGAAATATCTTGCGATGGGGTTGGTGGTGGCTTCGGCGCTGATTGGAGGTTGCCAGAAGGCGGCTCCAGAGGCGCCGCGGCAATTCTCCCAGGCGGTTCTCGACAAGGCGCTTGCCGATCCGGGTCGCAAGGATCAACGCGACGCTTCCGATGCCGTCCGCAAGCCCGGCCCGCTGATCGCGCTTGCCGGGGATGAAGCCGGGCGACAAGGTGCTCGATCTCATTCCGGGCAGCGGATATTGGACGCGGATCTTCAGCAAGGTCGTCGGCCCGCATGGCAAAGTTTATGCCGTCTGGCCGCAAGCCTATGCGCGGGAGGCGATGGGCAATGTCGGCGAGCTGCGGAAACTGTCGGCGGATAAATATTACGGGAATGTCGTCGCGGAGGTGCAACCGTCGACGACCCTGACCGCGCCCGAACCGCTCGACATCGTCTGGACCTCGCAGAATTTTCACGATTATCCCGACGAATTCATGGGCAAGGGCGATCCCTCGCAGCTGGCCAAGGACGCCTTCAGGATCCTGAAGCCCGGCGGCGTGTTTCATCGTCATCGATCATGAGGCCAAGGCGGGGCGCGGGATTGCAGGACACGGAGAAGCTCCACCGGATCGATCCGGCCGCCGTCCGCAAGATCGTGGAAGGCGCGGGCTTCAAGTTCGAGGGCGAGAGCGACGTGCTCAGGAACCCGGCCGACCCGATCGAACATCCCCGTGTTCGACAAGTCGATCCGAGGGCACACCAGCCAGTTCGCCTACAAGTTCGTGAAGCCGAGCTAGGCGGGCTCAAGCTCCTTCGAGGACTCTTGCCGGCCGCGGCGACGCGGGCAAGTCCACGCGAGAGCTGTACTGCGCCGCTGAGACGGGCGTCGGCGTCGGCCAATCGCGGGAGACCGCCATTTTGCTGTCCGGACGAAGTTTCGCAGTCCCCTTCAGCCGGTCGATATAGCCGAGCAGGCCGGCGAGATCGGGGAAGCCGCGATCGGCGAAGGTGACGACCGCGCCCTTCGGCGCCGATGTCGAGCTTGGCGACCAACGCCTGTTTGAGGTTCAGCTTCACCTCGACGATTTTCATCAGGTTGGCGGTTTCTTCGGGCAAAGCGCCGAAGCGGTCGATCATTTCGGCGGCAAAGGCATCGATCGCCTGACGGTCGTCGAGGTCGCCGAGCCGGCGGTAGAGACCCATGCGAAGGTCGAGATCGGGAACGTAAAGTTCCGGGATCATGATTGGCGCGTCGACGCTGATCTGCGGCGTGAATTCTTCCTGTCGAGAAACGCCGCCCGCCTTCACCTCGAGAATCGCGTCCTCGAGCATCGATTGGTAAAGCTCGAAACCGACTTCCTTGATATGGCCCGATTGCTCGTCGCCGAGCAGATTGCCGGCGCCGCGGATGTCGAGATCGTGGCTGGCGAGCTGGAAGCCGGCGCCGAGGCTGTCGAGGTCGGCGAGCACCTGAAGCCGCTTCTGCGCCGCCTCGGTGATCGTCCGCGTCGCGGGCATCGTAAGATAGGCATAGGCGCGGGTCTTCGCCCGGCCGACGCGGCCGCGGAGCTGGTAGAGTTGGGCCAGGCCGAAGCGGTCGGAACGATGGACGATCAGCGTATTGGCGGTCGGGATGTCGAGGCCGCTCTCGACAATCGTGGTCGACAGCAGCACGTCATATTTCCGGTCGTAGAAAGCGCTCATGCGCTCCTCGACCTCGGTCGGGCTCATCTGGCCATGCGCGGTGATGAACTTCACCTCGGGCACCTGCTCGCGAAGCCATTCTTCGATGTCGGGCAGGTCGGCGATGCGCGGCGCGACGAAGAAGCTCTGCCCGCCGCGGAAATGTTCGCGCAGCAAGCGCCTCGCGAAGGACGACGCCATCCCACGGCGTAACATAGGTGCGCACCGCGAGGCGATCGACCGGCGGGGTCTGGATGACCGACAGCTCGCGAAGGCCGCTCATCGCCATCTGCAGCGTGCGCGGGATCGGCGTCGCCGTCAGAGTCAGCACGTGGACGTCGGCTTTCAGCGCCTTCAGCCGCTCCTTGTGGGCGACTCCGAAATGCTGCTCCTCGTCGACGATCACCAGGCCGAGGCGCTTGAATTCGATGCTCTTGGCAAGCAGCGCGTGGGTGCCGATCACGATGTCGATCGTGCCATCGGCCATGCCCTCCTTTGTTTTCTTGGCCTCCGCGGCGGGGACGAGGCGCGACAGGCGACCGACGTTGAGCGGGAAGCCGTGGAGGCGCTCCACGAAGTTCTTGTAGTGCTGCCGCGTCAGCAGCGTCGTCGGGCAGATCAGCGCCACCTGCCGGCCCGTCATCGCCATCACGAAGGCGGCGCGAAGCCCGACCTCGGTCTTGCCGAAGCCGACGTCGCCGCAGACCAGCCGGTCCATCGGCCGGCCAGCCTCGAGATCGCCGAGCACGTCCGAGATGGCCCGGTCCTGGTCGTCGGTTTCCTCGTAGGGGAAACGGTCGACGAATTGCGGGTAGCTGGAGTCCGGCTCGGCGATGACGCCCGGGCGAGTGGCGCGAAGCGCGGCGAGCTTGATCAGCTCGCCGGCGATTTCGCGGATCCGGTCCTTCATCCGCGCTTTGCGGCGCTGCCAGGCCTCTCCGCCGAGGCTGTCGAGGGTCACGCCCTCGCTTTCGCTGCCGTACCGGCTCAGCAGCTCGATGTTCTCGACCGGGACGTAGAGCTTGTTGCCGCGCGCATATTCGATCGCGACGCAGTCGTGCGGGACCTTGCTCACGGGAATTTGGGTCAGGCCTTCGTAGCGGCCGATACCATGGTCGGCGTGAACCACGAGGTCGCCGGGCGACAGGGTTGCGAGTTCTTCCAGGAAGGCTGCCGCGGCCTTGCGCTTCTTGCGACGGCGGACGAGCCGGTCGCCGAGCATGTCCTGCTCGGTGAGGACGGCGACGTCCGGTGTCGTGAACCCGTGATCGAGCGGAAGCACCAGCAGCGCCGGGGACTTGCTTCCCAGCGCGCCCTGCCAGTTGTCGACCTGCTTCGGCGATTTGAGCCCGTGATCTTCGAGCAACGGCCCGAGACGCTCGCGGGCGCCGCGCGTGTAGCTCGCCAGCACGATCTTGCGCCCGCCCTTGCGAAGGTCAGCAACATGCTTCGCCACGGCTTCGTAGACGTTGGCCTGCTGCGCCCGCTCGGGCGCGAAGTCGCGGGCTGGCTGGACTCCGAAATCGATGACGCGGTCCGACTCGGGCTCGGGAAAGGGCGTTGCGAGATGGATCGGCCGATCGGCGGCGACGTCCGACCACTCGCTGCTCGGTCAGGTACAGCGCCTCCGGCTTCAACGGCCGATAGCTTCCCGGCTCGCCCTCCATCGCCCGAACCCGGTTGTCGTAATAATCCTCGATCGAACTCGCGCCGACTCTCGAAGGGCCTGATCGGCGGCGGTGTCCCGAACGATGAGGTCGTTTTCGCCAAGATGGTCGAACAGGTCTTCCAGCCGCTCTTCCAGCAGCGGCAGCCAATGCTCCATGCCCGCCATCCGACGCCCTTCGGATAGCGCCTGGTAAAGCGGATCCTGGGTCGCGGTGGCGCCGAACTGCTCGCGGTAGCGCGAGCGGAAGCGCTTGATGGTCTCCACATCGAGCAGCGCCTCCGAGGCCGGCATGAGCGTGAATGCCTCCGTCTTGTCGGTGGAGCGCTGGTCAGCCGGATCGAAACGCCGGACGCTGTCGATCTCGTCGCCGAAGAAATCGAGCCGAAGCGCCAGCTCCTCGCCAGCCGGAAACACGTCGATCAGCGAGCCGCGGACCGCATATTCGCCATGCTCGGCAACCGTGTCGGCGCGTTGATAGCCCAGCGCGTTGAGCTGACCGACCAGCGCTTCGCGCTCGACCCGCTCGCCTTCGCCGATCTGACGGGTCAGTTGGCGGATGCGGAATGGGGTCAGGAGGCGTTGCGACGCGGCGCTTGCGGTCGCAACCAGAAGCTGCGGATTGTCGCTGCTGGCCTGAAGCGCGCTCAACGTTGCCAACCGCTCAGCCATCACCCGCAAGGCCGGCGACGCGCGGTCGTAGGGCAGGCAGTCCCAGCCGGGCAGCGTCAGGACCTGGACCTCGGGCGCGAATAGCGGCACGGTCTCGGCAAGCGCGCGCATGGCCGCTTCATCCGCGACAATCACGACCCCACGGCCGCCTTTGCTGGAGCCGTGCGCGGCGCGGGCGAGATCCGCGGCAAGCCACGGCAGGAAGCCCGTCGGAACGCTGGCGAGGGTCAGCGGCTCGTCGGCGCGAAGGACGCGCTGGAGCGGTTCGCTCATCGGGCGATCCGGATATAGTCGAGCTTTCGGAGCGCCTCGATCATGGGACCTTCGAAGCGCTCGGGCGGCGTCGCGGTTCCTAGCGCCCAGGCCATGATGTCGACGTCCTGTTCCTCAAGCATGGCTTCGAATTGCGCGCGTTCCCGCGAACCCCATTGCTGGTGGTGAGCATCGAAAAAACCGCCGATCATGAGGTCGGCCTCCTTGGTGCCGCGATGGTGCGCGCGCCAGGCGAGGCGCTTCAAGTCCGGGTTCGAGGGCATGACGAGCGAGATAGGAGGCTTTTGCCGTCATTGCGAGCGTAGCGAAGCAATCCACGAGCGGCGCTGGATTGCTTCGTCGCTTGGTTCCTCGCAATGACGAAAAGCGATGCGGCCGGAGATCCTCAACTCGCTGTTCACCGAGGTGGAAGCGCTCAAGGGCGTCGGACCGCAGCTCGCCAAGCTTTTGAAAAAGCTGAACCTGACCCGGGTCGTCGACCTGCTGTATCATCTGCCGACCGGCTCGATCGAACGGGTCCGGGCGCCGGCCGCATCGGCGGCATTGCTCGGCCGCAACGTCATTCTCGATCTGACGCCGTTCGAGAGCCGCGAGAGCCGCTCGGGCCGGGGCCCGACGCGCATCTTACGCGTCCGACAGCGACGGCAACACGATCAGCCTCATCTATTTCAACAACCCAGGCTGGGCGAAGAAAAGCCTGCCGATGGGGCAGGCGCGAACGGTCTCGGGCAAGCTCGAAGCCTATGGCGACGAATGGCAGATCATCCACCCGGAGGTGAGCGAGCCCGGGAAGGGGCCGCAGCCAGCCGTCCGGGAGGCCGTCTATCCGCTGACCGAAGGGCTGACGAGTCGCCGCCTAAGCGAGCTTGCCCGCGAAGCGCTCGAGCGCGCGCCGGAACTTCCTGAATGGATCGAACCGGAACTTGCCGGTCGCGAAGGCTGGGCGGATTGGCGCCGGTCGCTGGCACTCGTCCATCATGACCCGCAGGCGGACACCGCCCGCAAGCGTCTCGCTTATGACGAGGTGTTCGCAAACCAGCTCGCCCTGCTCCTCCTGCGTCAGTCGCAGCGGAGGCATCGCACCGCACCTTTGGCGGGTACGGGCGAGCTCACTGGCAAGCTGCGCCTACCTTACCAACTCACCGGAGCGCAGCGGCGCGTGATCGAGGAAATCCGTGGCGATCTCGCGCAATCCGCGCCGATGCTGCGGCTGCTTCAGGGCGACGTCGGCTCCGGCAAGACGCTGGTTGCCGTGATGTCGATGCTCGCCGCGATAGAAGTCAGGCGCCCAGGCGGCATTGCTGGCGCCGACGGAAATCCTCGCTCGGCAACATCACGCTACGTTGCTCAACCAGCTCGACAACATCGGCGTTCGCGTCGCCATTCTGACCGGGCGCGAAAAGGGCAGAGCGCGCGACAGCGTTCTGATGGGCCTCGCCGACGGCTCAATCGACGTGCTGGTCGGGACGCACGCGATCTTCCAGGAGAAGGTCGCCTACAAGCGGCTCGGCCTCGCGGTCATCGACGAGCAGCACCGTTTCGGCGTCTCGCAGCGCCTGTTGCTATCCGCGAAGGCCGAGCATCCGCCGCACCTGCTGGTGATGACCGCGACGCCGATCCCGCGCACGCTGACCCTCACCCAATATGGCGAGATGGACGTCAGCCGCATCGACGAAATGCCGCCGGGGCGGACGCCGGTCGAGACGCGCGTGATCAGCGAGGAGAAGCTTCCGGATGTCGTTAACGGCCTGGGCCGGCACATCAGCGGCAGCGGCCAGGCCTATTGGGTGTGCCCGCTGGTCGAGGAAAGCGAGAAGAGCGACGCCGCCGCGGCCGAGGAACGGTCGCGGGTGCTCAAGCAGCGGTTCGGCGACGACAAGGTCGGGCTGGTCCACGGCCGCATGAAGGGCGCCGGACAAGGACGCGGTCATGGCGCGCTTCGCTTCCGGTGAGCTGGCGGTGCTGGTGGCGACGACCGTGATCGAAGTCGGGGTCGATGTGCCCAACGCGACGCTGATGATCGTCGAGGGCGCCGAGCGGTTCGGCCTCGCCCAGCTGCACCAGTTGCGCGGGCGGGTGGGGCGCGGAGCGGGCAAGAGCGTGTGCCTGCTGATCCGCGGCCAGAACCTGACCGAAGTCGGCCGCGCGCGGCTCGGCCTGATGCGCGAGACCAACGACGGCTTCCGAATCGCCGAGGAGGATTTGCGCCTGCGCGGCCCCGGCGAAATCCTGGGAACGCGGCAATCGGGCGAAGAGGCGTTCCGTGTGGCGACTCCCGATCTGGTCGCCGAGCTGGCACCGATCGCCCAGAGCGACGCGTTGCTCCTCCTGGACCGGGATGGCGGCCTCAAGGCCGAACGCGGCCAAGCGGCGCGGATTTGCCTGTACTTGTTCGAGAGAGATCAGGCGGTGGGGCTGATCAGGTCAGGATAAAGCCCCAACATCCGGCGCATGGGTAAGACAGGCGGGATAATAAGGCAGCGCCTCTTTCAGGTCTTGAATGACGAAGGCTCTGTCGAGCTTTAAATTGTTCAGGCGCATGTGCCTGAGAAGGAAGCGTGCTTCCCGACTAATCTCGTCATTGTCCACTTTGAGCGCTTCGATTGCGCCGCTCGCGGCGAGCCTCTCCGATGTTTCCAACCGGCCACCAGTTTTCGGAATCGCTCGCAACCGGGATAGATCAACGAGTTCGCGATCGGAAAGACGGTCCATCTCCGGCACCACCTCATAAGTGATGCGATACTGGAGCATCCGCTCGTGCGGCATATGCGACGCGACGTCCGAAGCAGTCGCTGCCTCACGTGCGAGAGAAGTCATAGGTCCGCCCCGGCAACCAGATCGTGTTGACAAGCGCGACGGTTCCAGAACGATCGCCGCGTTCGACGGCCGATCGGAGGGCCGTCAATCGCGCGCTCACACAGTCGTGCACCGCCAGCCGGGAATAGGCCTGGGGACCGTCCCCCGAGCCGAGTTCATTGTCCATATCTGCAAGCGCTGCATCCACCTTGTGATGCCACTCGATCGATTGAACCGCCTGCTCCGCGAGCAACGCCGTGAGGACGCCAAGGACGATGATTCCCCATTCACGGAATAGCTCGCGCCAGTTCTTGACGAGCTTCGGCTTGCGGACATCCATCGGCTTCCCCCCGGAAAAGGCGCTATTTCGTCAGCAACGCATGCTTCTTCTTGCCAAGGCTGAGCTTCAACGGTGCTCCCACGACCTCGATCGTCAGAGAGGGATCGCTGACGGCTTGATCGTCGATCCGCACCGCGCTCTCGGCGATCTTGCGCTTGGCTTCCTTGTTCGACGTGGTGAAGCCGAGCGCAGTCAGCGCATGGGCGATGTTCATGCCTTCGCCGACGGACAGGGTCGGCAGGTCCTCGCCGGCACCACCGCCTTCGAACGTCTCCCGCGCCGTCTCGGCTGCCGCTTCCGCCGCGGCGCGCCCGTGGAGCATTCCCGTCGCTTCGGTGGCGAGCACGACCTTCGCATCGTTAATCTCGGCGCCGGGCAGGCGCTCCAGCCGCGCTATCTCATCGAGCGGCAGGTCGGTGAACAGCCTCAGAAAACGGCCCACGTCGGCATCCTGCGTGTTCCGCCAGAACTGCCAATAATCATAGGCGGACAGCTGATCGGCGTTGAGCCAGACTGCGCCCGAGACGGTCTTGCCCATCTTCCCGCCGTCGGCGGTGGTGATCAGCGGCGTCGTCAGGCCGAACACCTCGATCCCGTTCATTCGCCGGGTCAGTTCGACGCCATTGACGATGTTCCCCCACTGGTCCGATCCGCCCATTTGCAGCCGGCATCCCGCGCGCTTCGACAGTTCCTGGAAATCGTACGCCTGCAGGATCATGTAGTTGAATTCGAGGAAGCTCAGCGACTGCTCGCGGTCGAGCCGAAGCTTCACGGAGTCGAAGCTCAGCATTCGGTTGACCGAGAAATGCTGGCCGACCTCGGTCAGGAACGGGATGTAGGCGAGGCCGTCCAGCCAAGCGGCATTGTCGACCAGGATCGCATCCGTCGGGCCGTCGCCGAACGTCAGGAAATGCTCGAACACGCGTTTGATCGACGCGATGTTGATGGCGATCGTGTCGTTGCCGATCAGTTTTCGGGCTTCGTCCTTGAAGCTGGGATCCCCAATCTTCGACGTCCCGCCACCCATCAGGACGATGGGGCGATGCCCCGCCTGCTGCAGCCGGCGAAGCATCATGATCGAGACGAGATTGCCCACGTGGAGGCTGGGCGCGGTCGCGTCGAAGCCGACGTAGGCGGTCACGACTTCCTTCGCCGCGAGCGCATCGAGCGCCGCGGCATCCGTGACTTGGTGGATGTACCCGCGCTCATTGAGCAGCTTCAGGAGAGAGGAACGATACGATGTCATTGGCCTGCGCTTACCCAACTCATCACCGCCGCGAAAGCGGGGAGCCAGCGAAACTGAAAGACTAGGTTCCCGCTTACGCGGGAATGACGATAAAGGAGTTTATGCAGCTCACGCTCGTGCCGCATCCGGCCACACAGCCTTCCGGTCCGATGTTCAAGCTCTGGGCGAACATCGACCATGCCGCTTCGCTCGGCGCCGTCGCATCGACCAGCATTTTCTTCGGCGTCGGAGCGCCCGCGAGTCGCTTCGTGATTCCGGTGGACGAAGAGCCCGGCCGAAGGGACGATCTGTGGCGAAGCAGCTGCTTCGAAGCCTTCCTTCGCCCGCCTGGCGGCGAGGCTTACCGCGAGTGGAACTTCGCTCCATCCGAAAGCTGGGCCGCCTATGATTTCACGTCGGAACGAGAGGGACGCAGCAATCCTGACGTTCTCCCGCCCTACATCCGCGTCGAAGACAATCTGATCTGGTGGGCGCTCGGTGCCACGATCGCGGTCGAAGCCGAAGTGAATTGGCAGCTCGCGCTTTCAGCGGTGCTCGAGGAGAAGGACGGGACCAAATCCTATTGGGCGCTGGCTCATGGCGGGGAAAAGCCCGATTTCCACGACCCCGGTTGCTTCGTCGCGCGGCTCCCTTAAGCACCGCGCATGACCTTATTCGGTATCGATCGGCTGCTTGCGGAGCCCGAGCTTCGGCGTCCCCTGGAGGGCAAGCGGGTCGCGCTGCTCGCCCATCCCGCCTCGGTTACGAAGGATTTGACGCACAGCCTGGACGCCCTCGTCGCGGGCGGTCTAAACGTCTCCGCCGTGTTCGGGCCCCAGCATGGCGTTCGCGGAGACCTGCAGGACAATATGATGGAGTCGCCCGACTTCACCGACCCGATCTACGGCGTCCCAGTCTTCAGCCTCTACGGCGAGGTCCGCCGCCCGACCGGCCAGTCGATGGGCACGTTCGACACGATCCTGATCGACCTTCAGGACCTCGGCTGCCGCATCTACACCTATGTGACGACGCTGCTGTACGTGCTCGAAGCCGCCGCCGAAAAAGGAAAGAGCGTCTGGGTGCTGGACCGGCCGAATCCGGCTGGGCGCCCCATCGAAGGTCTGACGCTTCGGCCCGGCTGGGAGAGCTTCGTCGGCGCTGGCCCGATGCCGATGCGGCACGGCCTCACGCTGGGCGAGCTTGGCGGCTGGTTCATTGAGCAGTTCAAGCTCGACGTCGACTATCGCGTGATCGAGATGAGGGGTTGGGAGCCGCAAGCCGCGCCGGGGTTCGGTTGGCCCTCCGAACGCGTGTGGATCAATCCGAGCCCGAACGCGGCCAACCTCAACATGGCTCGGGCCTATGCCGGCACCGTGATGCTTGAAGGAACGACACTGAGCGAGGGCAGGGGGACGACGCGCGCGCTCGAATTGTTCGGCGCGCCCGACATCGACTCCCGCAAGGTAATGGCGGAGATGGAGCGGCTTGCCCCCGGATGGATCGCCGGCTGCAAGCTTCGTGATGTCGCGTTCCAGCCAACCTTTCACAAACATGCCGCCGAGCTCAACCACGGCGTGTTCATTCATGCCGAGGGCCCGTTCTACGATCACCGGGCTTTCAATCCGTGGCGCCTCCAGGCGCTCGCGTTCAAGGCCATTCGCGGGCTCTATTCCGACTATGATCTATGGCGCAATTTCCCGTACGAATATGAATTCGACAAGCTGGCGATCGACGTCATCAACGGCTCGCCGCTGCTTCGCGAATGGGTCGATGATCCGCAGGCTGCGCCGGGAGACCTCGATGCCATCACGATCCCCGATGAGCGTGACTGGTCGGAGGAACGGGCGGCCCGTCTCATTTACCACTGAGACAGCGTGGTTAACGAAGAAGTAGGAGGTTGACGCTTATCCACCCCTCACGTTGTTGAGTGGGAGCGCGCCGGCAATGGCCACGCACGGGATCGAGCAAGTTACCGAAAATGCCATCCGCGCGGTCGCGCGCGATTGTGGCTCGCTGTCGATGGAATGCAGCGATGTTGCGGGCTACGTGAAGGGCGTCTCCGAACGCATCGGCGAGCATATGAAGATGCTCGACCAGCTCGAGGAAGTCACCAACCGCCTGATGGGCGACCAGGCCCGGGTCAGCGATTCCACCGACGAGGCGCGCCTTCTGTCGGAGCAGGCCAAAGCCAAGCTCGATGCCGGCCGCGAAGCGATCGACGGCACGATCGATGGCTTCAAGGGCCTTACCGATCTCATCGTCCAGCTCGGTGAGCGAATGGCGGGGTTCGCGTCGGCGATGAACCAGGTCCAGACCGTTTCGTCGACGATCGAGACGATTGCTCGGAAAACCAACATGCTCGCCTTGAACGCGACCATCGAAGCAGCCCGCGCGGGCGATGCCGGCCGCAGCTTCGCCGTCGTCGCCGCCGAGGTGAAGAAATTGGCGCACGACACACGTGCCGCGACCAGCCAGATTGCATCCACTATCGGCGAACTGACGCGCGAGGCCGGCGCCGTGACGACAGAGATCAAGACCGGCGTCGAACGCAGCCGAGCAGCCCAATCGGGCTTCGGAACGATCAGCGAAACCGTCCGCGAGGTGAGCGAGATCGTCGGCATGGTCGACCGCCAGACCGAGGGCATCGCCCACTCGACCAGCATGATCCAGACCAGCGTCGACCGCGTTAAGGCCGGCCTGACCGACTTCGCCGCCGATGCGCGCGAGAATGGCCAGGAATTGCTGACCGCCGAGAAGCGTCTCGCGCACCTCGAGCTCCTGTCCAATACGATGCTCGACACGCTCGCCAACTCGGGCGCGGAGATCGACGACACGCCGTTCATCCTCAAGGCGCAGGAGACGGGCCGCCGGATCCAGGCAGCCATCGAGCGCGCCATCGACGACGGTGAGGTCACGTTCGAGGACGTGTTCGACCGCGACTATAAGGTCGTCGAAGGCACCAACCCGGTCCAGTATGATGTCCGCTTCAACAACTCCGCTGACCGCCACATCCGGCCGATCCTCGACCAGACGAAGGGCGGCGACAATCGCATCATCGGCTCCGCGATCGGTGACATGAACGGATATCTGCCGACCCACCTAACCGAGCGCAGCCATCCGCAGGGCGCCGATCCGGTGTGGAACGACGAGCATTGCCGGAACAAGCGCATCCTGATCGACGACACGACCCGCATGGCCCTGGCCAGCGAGCGGCCGGCGACACTTGCGACCTATCGCATGGAGCTGGGCGACAAGTTCATCCCCGTGAAGAACGTCTTCGTGCCGCTGTGGATCAAGGGGCGGCGCTGGGGCAATTTCGAGCTCGCCTATCGCGACGACTGATTGGGTGAGAACACGGTTCCTGAAAGCTTACTCGCCCATAAACCTCGTCTTTACGCCGTTGCGTTAGGACGAGCGAACTAAGGCTCGGCTCATCACGAAGACGAGCGCGCAGGGGAATGGAATGGCGATCAATCGGTCCGTCGGCCAGCAAGCGGTCAGCGTTGCCGAAACCCAGCTCGCGCGCGTCGCGGGCGATGGGTGCGCTCGCCATTCTTATCTCGGCAGGCTGCTCGAGGCATCGGGTCGCCATTCCGGGCGCGATCTTGCGGACGCCGTGCATCTCCTGTGCAGCTTGCACGGCCGCTATCCGGGGCTGATCGAGCTCGCGCTTCAACGCTGCTCCAAGGGTGCTGCCCACGACTGGCTCAGCCGCGCCTCGGAAGGCTTTGAGCGTGAGCGTCTGTATCTCGTGCGCCTGACTTCTTCGGTTGGGCCGATGCCAAGTACGCCAGGCGCCGCCGAAACGGAATCGAGCCTGGTTGCGGCCCGTCATGCGATCGAGACCCTCGCCATGTCGGAACGCAGTGGCTGCGCCCTCGGCGCTGCCACCGCCTTGGTCGGCGATTGGTGGCCAATTCGTCGCTTGCTCGACCGCGCCGCGACCCGCGTCGGTACGGAATCGCCAGCGCCGTCATTGCCTGACGAGGCTTCCGTGGTGTCGGTGATCGACATCGCGACCGAATCCCCAGCGAGCGCGCGCGCGCTCGCCTTCGGCGGCGAGCAGCTGCTTCTTCAGCATCGAGCCCTGTTCGATTTGCTCGAGGCCCGCACCGAAGCCCGCGGCGACTATTAAGCGGCTTTCGCGAGCTCGCGCTGCTCGTTGGCGGCGGCAGGCTGATCGACCATCGCGGCATTTTCCACGTCGGTGACCCTTGCCTTAGGCGCCAGCAGGCGCGACGCGAGGACGACCGCGCCCACGGCGAAATAAGCAAGGATCGCGTAGAGCGGGCTCCACAACACCGACGCGGCGAACGGCACGCGGAGGAAGAGCGGGTTGAACCCGAAATCTTCGCCGATCGCCTCGCACGCACCCAAAATGGTGTGCGACCGCAGCGGAAGGGCGACCTGATTCACTTCGGTTTCCATCACTTCACTCCATTGGCGAATGCTTGTGCCAGTTACTGTGCAAGTGTCGTGCCACATTATAAAACACCGAAATTTCAGGCTCTTGTGAAAGCGGACGAGCAAGGACTTCGCAACAGGCACCATCTTCAGGTGCCATCAGTTGGGAATTCCCACCTCGTGCTGCAAGTGCGATATTGCACCGCAGCACTTGAACAGCGCGCATTCATCGACGATCTGTTATTTCCGTTGGCGATCGAAGGAGTTGCTTCCCCGTGATGCGGATCATGATGAAGTCCAAGATCCACCGCGCGACCGTCACGCAGGCGGACCTCGACTATGTCGGCTCGGTCACCTTGGACGTCGCCCTGATGGAAGCAGCGGACCTCCTCGATGGCGAGCAGGTCGCGATTGTCGACATCACCAACGGCGCCCGGATCGAGACCTACGTCATTCCGGGCCCGCGCGGCAGCGGTGTCATCGGCATTAACGGTGCGGCAGCGCACCTCGTTCATCCGAACGATCTCGTCATCATCATGAGCTATGTCATGATGGACGATGCCGAGGCGCGTGCTCTGAAGCCGGCGATCGTCCATGTCGACGGTCACAACCGGATCGTGAAGATCGGCAATGACGCGGCCGAGCCGGTCCCCGGCACCGATCAGCTCAGGGGCGACCTGGTCGCCGCCGACTAATTGGCGCAACGCAGCAGCCTCCACGGCGGCGGCAGATAATCGGTCGACATGTAATAATAGAATAAGCAGCGGCCCGAGCTGGTGCGGTTGACGCCCTTCGCGATGCCGTAGGCGACGCCGCCGCTGAATACCGGCCCGCCGCTGTCGCCCGGGATGCAGCCGGGCCCTTTCACGGTGATCCAGCTTGGCGAGCAGGGACCGCCGCATAAAGTGCCCGGCGGCGCATAGTCGGTCAGTTCCACGGTGGCGCAGCTGTAGCCCGAGCTTTCGCCATAATGGCAGACGAAGTCGCCGGCCCGGGTGCTGGCGGCATTCCGCCAGCTGACCAACCGCCGAAGCGTTCCGGCGCCGCGGTTCGAGTAAAAATAAGGTTCGGGGGCATCCGGCGCGAGGTTGATCTGCACGTCTTGGTAGCCAAGGCCGGACTGCACGATGAAGGGCAGGGCTACGCTCGAACCGTCCCGATCGATGTAGCTTAGCTCGTCCGGGCAATGAGCGGCGGTGGCAATTCCCGTCCGCGTCCCGTCGGTGACGACGAACCCCGCCGTGCAGAGAGCCCGCCGGCCGCTAATCGGGTTGAGCCCCTCGACCCGGCCACCGCCGTCGACGGCGAGGTTGGATTCGATCAACTCGTTCACGGCGACCCGCACCGGCACCCCGCTGACCTGCTCGGCGCGATCGCGGATGGCAGCGAGCCCGAACCGCTGCGCGTCGGCGCCCGTGACGAGCAGGACAACCTCGCCGGTGCGCTGGTCATAGCCGGCGCCGCGGGCATTCGGCAGGTCGGTCCGAAGGTCGATCAGATGCTTGCGCATTGCTGCCACGGCCTCGGCCCGGGTGGCCTTGGCGCCGGTTGTGAAGAGGATTGGGACGCCGTTCACCTCGCGGTCGGCGATTGGCGCTCCTTCGGTAAGCAGGACGATGATCCGGAACTCGGGGCTGTGCTGGACGGAGATGCCGGCGAGACGAGTGGCGAATTCCTGGGCGATTGCGTCGGTAGTCGCAATGCTCGCCTGTTGCGCCTTTAGCCGACGAAACCCTTCATCCGCCGTGACCCCAAACTGCGCGGCATATTGAATGGCATCGTCACGCAGGGCCTCGTTTTGGCCCTGCACCGCTTCCGCCGACACTGCTGCCGCCGACGCCAAAGCAAATAGGAGGAGCAACCATCGCATCGCGGCGTTCCATTCCCATATTAAGGACCGACCGCAAGGAGGACTCATGGCCACGACGACTTCGACCAGCTTCGATCTGACGCCGCCGACGGAAGGCCAGCGCGCCGGGTTGATCGCCGACCTCAGCACCGAAGAGCGCCACGTGTTGCTCGAGCATGGCACCGAGGCGCCATTTTGCGGCACTTTCCTTCATGAGAAGCGACCCGGCGTATTCACCTGCCGGCTGTGCGGATTGCCGCTTTTCCAGGGCGGCACGAAATTCGAGAGCGGAACCGGCTGGCCGAGCTTTACCCAGCCCTTTGCGGAGGATCATCTCCGAACCATCACGGACAATAGCTACGGCATGGTCCGAACCGAGATCGTCTGCAACCGGTGCAGGTCCCACCAAGGCCATGTCTTCCCCGACGGTCCGCCCCCCACCGGCCAGCGTTTCTGCATCAATTCCGTCAGCCTGGCGTTCACCCCCGCTGAAGAACCACTGCCCGACAAGCTTGGACGTGGCGCTCCGGAAGGCGAAGTGGCGGAGGCCTGATGCGCAGCGATCGCCAGCCGCCGCGGCTCCCATACCTGCTTCTGTTCCTGTTCATGATCGTCGCGGCAGTGTTTGGCGGTGTCGTGTCGCGCATGCTGCCCGTTGGCACGGCCGATACGGCCGCGCCGCGAGTGCTCGCGGGGCCGGCCGACGACAGCCTGGCGCCGCTTGTCCGCAAGACCGCGCCGGCGGTCGTCAACATCGCTGTACTGCAGCCCTCGCCGGCCGAACAGAATCCGCTTTTGCAGGACCCTTTTTTCCGCCGCTATTTGGGAGTTCCAGACGCTGCCCTGCAGCCGGCGATGGCGGCTGGTTCGGGCGTCATCGTCGATGGCGAGCGCGGGTTCGTCATCACCAACTTCCATGTCGTCCGCAATGCGCAGGCGATCGAAGTTGCGTTGAAGGACGGCCGCAAGCTTCGCGCAACCTTGCTCGGGGCCGCGCCCGGGCTGGATCTTGCAGTGCTGAAGGTGGACGCGAAAAACCTGCCGACGCTTCCACTAGGCGCGAGCGGGAAGCTTCAGGTCGGCGACTATGTCGTCGCGATCGGCAATCCCTTCGGCCTTGGCCAGACGGTGACGAGCGGAATCGTCAGCGCCACCGATCGGCCGCTCGGCCAGGGCGACACGCGGCGATTTATCCAGACCGACGCGCCGATCAATCCCGGCAATTCCGGGGGCGCATTGATCAACCTCCACGGCGAGCTGATCGGGATCAACTCGGCCTTGTTCAGCCCCAGCCAAAGCGAGAGCGGCGCGGGGAATGTCGGCATCGGCTTCGCGATTCCGAGCGATGTCGTGAAGCAGGTCCTGGCGGAGGCCGAGAAGGCCAAATAACTCAGCCGCGGCTACTGCCGACGAGGTAGCGCTCATAGTCGATCCGGATCCGCACCCAGGATCCGATCAGCGGTCTGCCCCCCTTGCGCGGCGGCCGCACCCTGAATTGCCACGCGGCCTGCCGGACCGCCGAGGCGAGGTGCGAACCGGGCGGTGAGTTCTCCAGCTCGACGCAATCTTCGACCCGGTTCTGGGGCGCGGTCTTGCAGGCGATGAGACCGTAGCCGTCCGGTGCATTGCGCGGGAGGTAGCCGCCAAGCTCGGCATCGCTGGGCTCGCGCGCCCATTCCGCGGCATACATGGCTTCGCCATTGGGCCCGCGCCCGACGACCTCGCTGTCGCCTGCGCTCCCGATCCGGCAGTCGGCAATTTCGACAGGTCGGACGAGGCCATTTCGTCCTTGCTCATCTCGAGCCATGGCGCGGGCTTCGCCGGAGTTGGTGGAGGCGCGATGGTCGGTTTTGACGGGATCACGATCGGCGGCGGCTTGACGGTCGGGCGGTTGGTTTCGACACGCGGGCGGTGGGTTTTGGACTGATGTTTTTCAGGAGCGCTGCTGCGTTGGCGTGGAATGAGATTGACGACGATTCCGCGCAGGCTCCGCTGGTTGTCCGGCGGCGGAATGATGCCCAGGGTCATCAGCAGGCAGAAGCAGCCCCAGGTTGACGGCCAGGGCCAGCGCAAGGCCCGACGCCCGCCGTCGAGCGGGCGGCCGGTCGTAAGGGGAGGGGATCCGATAGGCTGGCAAGGGTCGGGCTTAGCGTCGCGTCGGCGCGCACTAGCGGCTTTCGACGTGAATGGCGCGTGAAGTCTTGACCTTGCTTGAGCGCGATAGGCCGGGCGGGGTGCTGGGATGAGCTTGAGCCTGCGCGAGGTAGCCGACGACGGATGCCGCGGCGATCGCAACGATCTACGCGCAGCACGTGCTCACCGGCACGGCATCCTTCGACTTTGAGCCACCGTCGGCGGCATTCCACCTCGCCAAGATCAAACGGATCCAGCGGCGCCGGCTGGCCATTCCTGGTTGCCGAACTCGGCGGAATCGTCCTTGGTTACGCATATCTGACCCAATTCCGCGACCGAGCGGCGTATCGCTTCACCGCGGAGAACAGCATTTATGTCCATCCCGATCATGTCGGGCGGGGCCTGGGCAGTCGGCTGCTCAACCGATTGCTCGACCGCGCGAGGCTCGACGGGTTCCGGACCGTCGTCGCGGTCATCGGCGGCGCCGAGCCCGCATCAATGGCGCTCCATGCCAAATGCGGCTTCGTCGAAGTCGGCCGGTTGAAGGCGGTCGGCTTCAAGTTCGATCGCTGGCTGGATTCGGTTTACATGCAAATCGAGCTCGCTCCCGGCGAACAAGCTTAACTTGCGGCGCTGCCTTACGACCGCCTAAGCGGGTTTGGATAGACAGGAGAATTCGCGATGAGCCTTCTCAATGGATTGCTGGGCCAGGTTTCGGACAATGCGACGGTGCAGAATCTCGCCGCGAAGGTTGGGCTGAGCCCGGAGCAGGTCGAGCAGGCGATCGGTGCCCTCGGCGCTGCCCACGCGCAGGAAGGCGACACCGTGACCACGGCCTCCGAGCAGACCGGCCTGCCCCAGGACAAGCTCAATGAGATCGTCGGGCACATCGGTGGCGAGGGCGCGCTCGGGCGGTTCGCGTCGCTGCTTCAGCAGGACAGAAGCGGGATCATGGGAAGCATTTCCAAGCTCTTTTGATGTTGAGTTTGTAATGTAGCGGCCACTTGCCGTTCGGGCGTGAAGGCCTATCCCGGGCACTCCCAGTGCCGAGGGAGGACGCCCATGAAAAAGATCATTTTCGCACTGACCGCGCTTAGCCTCGTGGCGGGCTCGGCGCCGGCGCTTGCCGCGCCGTGCAAGGATGCCAAGGGCAAGTTCGTGAAGTGTCCGGCCAAGCCCAAGACGTGCCGCAATGCGAAGGGCCACTTCGCCAAGTGTAAATAAGCTTAGGGGAATTCATCATGAACCGCTTGTTCCTGGCGGCGGCACTGGCCGCCGGCTGCACCTTTGCGTCGAGCGCACCAACGCTGGCCGCTGCGCGAAACTTCGATTGCTCCAAGCCCGCCAACGCCAACAAATCGGCCTGCAAAGCCGGCGCCGCCAAACCTGCCGCGCCCAAGGCGGCCGCATCCAAGCCTGCCCCGAAGCCCGCCGCGGCGCCCAAGGCCGTCGCCGCCAAAACCGTCACTCGAAGCTACGACTGCACCAAGGCCGGCAATGCCAACAAGGCGCAGTGCAAGAGCTCTACAACCGTTGCCACCAGTGTGACCAAGCCCGAGCCGGCGGCTGCCAAGCCCGGCATATTCCAGCGAATGAGCAACGCCTTGAGCGGCGCCAAGACAGCTCCGGCCGCGGCTCCGGCAGCGCGCCCGGCGAGGCGTACGGCGGCGGCGGCTCCAGCGTCGGTCGAGGACCGTAATCCAGCGGGCGCGATCGCGCAGTGCAAGGACGGGACCTACAGTCACGCCAAGGGCCGGACCGGCGCCTGCTCGCGCCATGGCGGTGTGGGCAAGTGGAGCTAGAGGCTCATTGAAACCCCGCCGCCGGCGGAAAAAGGGGAGCAACCGTCCGACGGCAGGGCTCCTACGCTAACCGCGCCGGCCGGCCCTGGTCGCCGGGCTGGCGCTGGTGGCAGCACCGCCGGAGCTCGCTAAAGATCGGCGGCGCTGCCGAACTCCCGATTAACGCCGCCGCGGTTAGCGCGGCGTGAGGAGGAGTGGTTAAAACGAGACTTGCCATCTTTCCTTTTTTTGCCGCCGCGCTAGGCTTAGAACGGGACGCGGGGACGGGCAGATGAAATTGTATCGAGTGGACAAGCTCGCCAAGCGCGGCGGGACGGTCATCAAGAAGAAGCACATCCTTGCCGCTAGCGACGCGCAGGCCGTCCGGCAGGCCGAGGACAGCGACGACTGCCCGGTCTGCGACGTGCTTCGCGACGGCGAACGGGTCGGCCAGGTCCTCTAGCGCACTGGCATCCGCCTAGTGGCGGAGATTGTCAGGGACGATCCCGCCATTTTCGGCCAGCTTGTCCATGACCGCTTTGTGAAGCGCGACATTCTCTTCGGCACTCCCGTCGGCGCCGACATGCACGTTGAGCTCGTTGGCGAGCTGCTTGCGGGCGTCGAGGCTGGAATCCAGATCGAGCAGCTTCAACAGATCGACGATCGACGACTGGTAGTTGCCGCCGCCGCCCTTCATCGATGCCATCTCGCTCAGCACTGCGCCGACATCGACCGCCTGCGCGGTCGTGGACTGGGCGGGCGCCGGGCTCAGCGTCGCGGTATCGCCGGGCTGCGCCGGGGCTGAGGCTTGCGGTGGTGACTGCGGCGCGGCGCTTCCGCCCTCGGCGCCGTGATGGAAAATCTTGTTCATGATGCTGCCGAAGATGCTCAAGGTACTTCTCCCTCCGATGAATGGTTGTCGCAAGGCTCAACGAAGCGCGGCCGCACAAGTGCCGCAGGAACGGACCTGACGTGTTGGTCGTTCAGGCCACCGCGAGGAGAGAAGCGATGAAAAGCAGACTGTTGATCCTGGTTTCCGGAAGCTTGCTGGCAGTCACGGCATGCGCCAAGCATGACGAAGCGAGCACGAATACCACCGACATGAACGTCGCCATGGACAATGGCATGACGGCCGACATGAACTCCGGCATGAACAGCACCGAAGCGGCGGCACCGATGACGGCGCAGGGCTTCGCCAATGCGGCGGCCGCCAGCGACAAGTTCGAGATCGACAGCTCCAAGCTCGCGGCGAGCCAGGCGAGCTCGGCGGCGGTCAAGAGCTTTGCCGACAAGATGATCAGCGCCCACAGCGCCTCGACCGCCAAGCTCAAGAGCACCGCGGCCGGAATGAACCCGGCGATGACGCCCGACGACACGCTGAGCGCCGAGCAGCAATCGACGCTCGACAGCCTCAAGGGCAAGAAGGGCGCCGATTTCGACACGGCCTATGCCGCCGCGCAGGTCGACGGTCACCAAAAGACGCTCGATGCGCTGAAGGCCTATGCGGCGTCGGGCGACAATGCGACGCTCAAGAGCCTGGCGGAAGGGATGGTGCCGACGGTGACCGCGCACCTCAACATGGCCAAGGGCCTTAAATAGGCCGCGACGAACAATCCGCGCCGGCTCGGCAAGGCTCCCCTTACAATCGGGAGCGATCGGCGCTATGTCGGCGCGGCTACTAGTTGCAACCTGACGGTCGAGCGGGCGCCCAGCGTCCCTTTTTCCTTCGCCTGCCTCTCCTAGCCAAGGGAGACGGCAGTTCGGGCTCCCCAGAAGGAATGATATCTATGACTACCGGTACCGTTAAATTCTTCAATGAGTCCAAGGGCTACGGCTTTATCGCGCCCGACGGCGGCGGCACCGACGCCTTCGTCCACATCAGCGCGGTCGAGAACAGCGGCCTTCGCACGCTGCGTGAAAACCAGCGCGTCAGTTACGAGTTGCAGGAAGATCGTCGCGGCAAGATGGCGGCGGTCAACCTCAAGGAAGCCGACGAGGCCGCCCCGGCCAGCAGCGCGCCGGAGGCCGAGGCCGAATAAGTGTCGGTCGTCGTTACTCGATCTTCCAACCTGAACTTCTTCCTCGCCCGCGCCGATCAAGCGCGGGCCGAGGGGGAACAGGCGACCCTGGACCATGTGCGCGAGCGCTGCCAGCGGTCCGAAGCCGCGTGGACCGCGCTCGCCGACAAGGCGCGCCGGTCCGAGCGGCTGCGCGAGGAAGAGGCGGACCGCAAGGCCCAGGCCGGGCTGGTCAGCTAACAGCTCGACGCCGGCCGATCATTGCAGACGATGCCGCGCCCGGCCGCACTGCGGTCGGGCGCTTGCATTGCAGCGGCCGTTACTGACCCGCCATCGCCAGATATTGCGCCGGAGTCACCGGCCCGATGACGAAGGTGTCGGTGTGCATCGAGATATATTTGCGGAACTCGAGCGCGGTGGCCGGCCCCGGTCGCCATGCCCATCTTCTTCGCGGCCGCGTCGATGGCCGCATCCTGCGCCGGCGTCGTCACCGGATCGATCGCCAGATAATCCCAGCTGTCCCCGTCGGTATGGGCATAGAGCTGCCCGACCGGAACTCCGGCCGCCTGCGCTGCGCGATCCTGCGCCGGCGAGCCATTTCAACAAGGCGACCTGCTGTCCCGGCGCGGCGCGATAGAGCGCAACGCGCGCCTTGGGCGGCTCCGGCGAGCCGGCCTGGGCATAAACGATCGTTCCGGACGCCAGCGCGCCCGCTGCCGCCGCAACGGCAAATTTCATCAGCTGCTTCATGACTTTCCCCCTTTGAAGAGACGCAAACGCTCACCCGGGCTTGTCGTTCGGCGCGGTCCCTGAAAGGCCCCTCGCGCCGGCGGCGGGCGTGAGCTTTTAACATAGGTAAGTCAAATGAAGTCGCGCTAGAGCGGCGGGGACGGACCGAAACGTCGCAAAAGTCCCACTGCCCGCGCCCGCGAGGCCGCGCGTGGGCGAGGCGGCGTCACCCTGATTGAGTGAAACCGGGGGGTCTTCCACTTCTTCCACTTCGTCACCTTGCGGGCCTGCCGCGAGAGAGGCGGCGGGGCCGTCAGGGTGACACCTGCAGGCCATTTGAGGGTGACATCGAGGGTGACAGGCGTGCCGCCGGTCGACGGTGCTGGCGAGCATAAGCGGGGCGTGGGCAGGGACGAGGGTGGCCGTCATCCGGCAGCATCAACCACAAAGCGGGCCGTGTAGGACAGTGGAATGTCGCAGGCGTCATGTTAGAGTGGTGGCGCTCGGGCCAGTAGCTCCCAAGGTGCGTTGATGATCTCGTCTGCTTTTCTTGCGCTCGCGTTCCAAGTCATGATGCCCGTACCGCCGGTCATGGCGCCGCCACCTCCGGCACCGCCGCCTATGTCTCCCGCCGAGAGACTGGCGCGACAGGCAGTCCGGCCGCCGGTTCCGCGCCAGCCGCTTATGAGCCTGTTTTCAGCGGACGACTATCCGCAGGTGCTGGTGCGCAAGCGGGCATTGCGTCGGCTCGCTAAGCCTCAGATTGACCGTGGCCGATTTCGGGAAAATCAAACGCTGCGTAAACAATCCCGCTGGCCGAAGAAGACACGCTGATGGTCGCCACGTGCAATATTCTGGCGCGCCGATCCACATTCTTCCCAGCTGTCGATGCCGAGCGGCCGGCCGACGAGCGGCACGATCGACGTCGTCATCGACTGGGATGCGATCTTTCGCCGGTCCGGGACGGGGTTAGACAGAACAGCTTCGTCGGGGGAAGGGCCGTCGCATGCGCTGGTCATGCCCATGCAGCCATAGCCGATGGAGGAAACGGTCGGTCCGTCGCGGCCGAGCTTACGCGTCTGCATGCAATGATCCTTTCAGCTACTCCTAGTCGCTGACCTTCTCCATCCAGGTGACGACCTTGCCGTCGAGCGCTTCCTGGAGTGCGATGTGCGACATGGCGCTGTCCGGCATCGCGCCGTGTTCGTGGCGGTGGCCGGGCGGGCAGAAGACGATGTCGCCGGTCCGGATTTCTGGCGCGGCTCGCCCTCGCACTGGTGCCAGCCCGTGCCCGAGACGACGATCAAGGTCTGGCCGAGCGGGTGCGTGTGCAGGCCGAACGCGCCCCCGCCGAGAGCCGCACCAAGGCTCCGGCGAGGCGCGCCGGATCATCGCGCGAGAACCGCCATTCGATGGTGACTTCGCCGGTAAAGTATTCGGCGGGGCCTTTTTGCGGGGCCTGCGAGCCGCTGCGGATGATGTGCATGGTGCGGGAACGCTTGGGCTGTGGCGGTGCCGGCGCGCTTCAATGTCAGCGCATTAGTGCATTTAGTAAAAGGTCACCGTAGCCGTACACACCGTATCCGATCACCATAGCCCGTCGTGCCTCTTCCTTTACCAAAGCTGATTTGAAGTCACTTATTGATGACATGGGCATGTCCCGTTGCGGTTCGGGATGCGCTCAGGTAGCTGCCGATCAATCTTCCGTTTACTGATCCAGAAACGACCGCATCTTCCGGACTGCGGCTCGGATGCTTCAGCTTGCGCAAAGCCTTCGCCTCGATCTGCCGGATGCGCTCGCGGGTCACGCTGAACTGCTGCCCGACTTCCTCCAGCGTGTGATCGGTGTTCATGCCGATGCCGAAGCGCATGCGCAGCACGCGTTCTTCGCGCGGGGTTAGGCTGAGCGAGCACGCGGGTGACCGTTTCCTTCAGATTGGACTGGATCGCGGCGTCGACCGGGATGACGGCGTTCTTGTCCTCGATGAAGTCGCCGAGGTGGCTGTCTTCCTCGTCGCCGATCGGGGTTTCGAGGCTGATCGGCTCCTTGGCGATCTTGAGGACCTTGCGGACCTTTTCGAGCGGCATGGAGAGGCGCTCGGCGAGCTCCTCCGGCGTCGCTTCGCGGCCGGTCTCGTGGAGGAACTGGCGGCCGGTGCGGACCAGCTTGTTGATCGTCTCGATCATGTGCACCGGGATGCGGATGGTGCGCGCCTGGTCGGCAATGCTGCGGGTGATCGCCTGGCGGATCCACCAGGTGGCGTAGGTCGAGAATTTGTAGCCGCGGCGGTATTCGAACTTATCGACCGCCTTCATCAGGCCGATATTGCCTTCCTGGATGAGGTCGAGGAACTGCAGGCCGCGGTTGGTGTATTTCTTGGCGATCGAGATGACGAGGCGGAGGTTGGCCTCGACCATTTCCTTCTTGGCGATGCGCGCTTCGCGCTCGGCCTTCTGGACCTGGTTGACGATCCGGCGGAACTCGCAGAGCGAGGTGCCGGTGCCGGTGGCGATGGTGCTGATCTCGGTGCGGATGCGCTCGACCGTGTCGGCTTCGGTCGCGGCGAAGGCGGCCCATTTCTTGTCGAGCTTCGGCACGCTGTCGAGCCAGTGCTCGTCGAGCTCGTGCCCCATGTAGCTTTCGAGGAAGGCGCGGCGCGGCACCCGGTGACGCTCGGCGAGGCGGAGCATCTGGCCGCCGAGCGCGGTCAGGCGGCGGTTGTAGCTGTAGAGCTGCTCGACCAGATATTCGATCTTGCTGCCGTGGAACTGGACGCTTTCGACCTGCGCGGTGAGCTCCTCGCGCAGCCGCTGGTATTTCTTTTCGTCGGCGGGGGCGAAGGCCTGGAGGGTCGCGAGCGCGTCCATGCGGGCGCCCTGGACCTTGCTGAACTTCTTGAAGATCGCGGTGATCTCGGCGAATTTCTCGAGCGCCTGAGGCTTTAGCTGCTCCTCCATCTGGGCGAGGCTGAGCGTGTTGTCCTCATCCTCTTCCTCGGCCTGCGGCTGGGTGCGCCGCTCGACCATGTCCTCGTCTTCGTCTTCGGACGCGGCCTCGGGCTCGTCGGCGACCTCCTCCTCTTCCTTGATCGAGGGGCCGGCGGTCTTCTCGCTGATTTCGCCCTCGGCGGCTTCGTCGCCCTCTTCGGTCGCGGCGATCTGCTCGGCGGTCGGGCCCTTCGACAGCATCGCCTCGAGGTCGAGGATCTCGCGCAGCTGCATGCGCCCTTCGTTGAGGGCGTTGGACCAGCCGATGATGGCGTTGAAGGTGATCGGGCTTTCGCACAGGCCCCAGATCATGGTGTCGCGGCCGGCCTCGATCCGCTTGGCGATGGCGATCTCGCCCTCGCGGCTGAGCAGTTCGACCGCGCCCATTTCGCGCAGGTACATGCGGACCGGGTCGTCGGTGCGGTCGGTCGGTTCCTTCTTGGTCGCCGCGGCGGGGCGGGGGCCGCCGTCGTCGAGCGGGTCGACCTCGTCCTCGAGATTGCTCTCGGGCTCCTTCTCCTCTTCCTCGTCGTCGTCGCCGCCCTCGGCGCTTTCGACGACGTTGATGCCCATGTCGTTGAGCGCGGACATGATGTCCTCGATCTGCTCGGACGACATCTGGTCCTGGGGAAGGGCCTCGTTCAGCTCCTCATAGGTGACGACGCCGCGCTTCTTGGCGCGGGCGATCATCTTCTTGATGGACGCATCGTTGAGGTCGAGCAGCGGGGCGTCGCCCGCGTCGGCCATGTCCACGTCCTGGGTATCGTTTTTCGCCATAGGTTTCTGCCGCTTAATCCGTGCCGGCGAGGTGCGCCAGCCTTTGCCTCAATCCCTGCCGCGCCTCGATCAGGCGCTGCTGTTCTTCCAGGGCCTCGTCGGTGAAATCCCGCTTCAGCCGTTCCGTTGCATGGTCCAGGGCCTGTTCCACTTCCTCCGCCGCGGCGATGATCTCCACGGCTGCGGCCAGATCGCTTCGGGCGCGGTCCGGGTCGCTGTCGCGGCGGGTGAAGGAAAAGCCCATGGCTCGCCGGGCGCCGTTCCCTTGGCCACCCGTTGCTCCATCGGCGCCTAATATGGTGGCAACGCTCTCCCGATCAAGCGCGGCGCCGGAGAAAGCGGCATTGACGAGGTCGTCGCGGATCTTGGCGGTTGGCCGGTCGGCGATCGGAAGCGAGGCGAGCTGCTCGCAATGGTGGGCAAGCTCTTCGGGATAGTTGGCAAATCCGAGGATCAAGGGGCGGGAGAATTCGTCGCGTGATCCCCTTGCTGCCGATCCGTTTCAGCACGTCGCCCGGCCGTTTTTCGGGTGGGACGAAGCGGCCATTCTTGAAGGTGCCGCGCGGGGTGAACGGGCGCGCGTGCTGGAGCCTGCGGGGCGGCGCTGCTCGAAGAAGCGGCCGAGCCAATCCTCGCGGTACATGCGCGACAGATCGGCGTGGCCGATCGCGCTGGCATGGGTAACCAGGCGCTGCTTGAGGCTCGCCCAGGCTTCGGGCGTGGCCAGCGGTTCGGCGTCGAGCTCGTGGCGCCACAGGCGCGCGTCGAGCGGCTCGGGATTGGCGAGAAACTCCTCGAACGCGTCGCGGCCGCCGGAATTGATGACGTCGTCCGGGTCCTGGCCGGCGGGAAGCTCGACGAAGCGCAGGGTGCGGTCGGGGCGGAGCAGGGGCAGGGCGCGCGTCGCGGCGCGGATCGCGGCTTTGCGCCCGGCGCTGTCGCCGTCGAAGCAGAGGATCGGCGCGGGGTCGAGGCGCCACAGCCGCTCGAGCTGGGCTTCGGTGAGCGCGGTGCCGTTGGGCGCGACGACCTCGGCGATGCCGGCGCGGTCGAGGGCGATCACGTCCATATAGCCTTCGACCACGATCAGCCGCTTGGCGGTGCGGCTGGCGGGGCCGGCGCGGTCGAGGTTGTAGAGCGTGCGGCCCTTGTCGAACAGGATCGTCTGCGGCGAATTGAGATATTTGGGCTCGCCCTGCCCGAGGATGCGCCCGCCGAAGCCGATCACCCGTCCGCGGGGGTCGCGGATCGGGATCATCAGCCGCCCGCGGAACCGGTCGTAGCTGTCCTTTGCGTTCTCCTCGGGCTGGATCAGCATGCCGGTCTCGATGAGCTTGTCTTCGCCGAGCCCGCCGAGCGCGCTTTTGAGCGCCAGTGCGGTTGTCCGGCGCGAGGCCGAGGCCGAAGCGGGCGGCAACGGCGGCATCGATCCCGCGACGCTTCAGATAGTCGCGCGCCTCGGCGCCCGCGAGGCCGCCGAGCTGCTCGACGTAATATTTGGCGACTTCGGCCATGATGTCGGTCAGCGAGGCGGTCCGGTCGGCCTGTTCGCGGGCGTGCGGATCGGGCGCGGGCACGTCCATCCCGGCTTTCGAGGCCAGTTCCTTCACCGCATCCATGAACGGCATGCCGCGATTATCGGTCAGGAAGCGGATCGCGTCGCCGTGCGCGCCGCAGCCGAAGCAATGGTAAAACCCCTTGTCGTCATTGACGGTGAAGCTGGGCGTCTTCTCATTGTGGAACGGACAACACGCCTTCCACTCGCGGCCCGCGCGGATCAGCTTCACCGATGGCGCGATGACGGCGGACAGGGTGATTCGAGCGCGCAGTTCGTCGAGCCAGGCGGGGGACAGGGTCATCGCCCACCCGCATTCGTTGCTTTCGCAGCTCTTCCCCTCCCGCATGCGTGGAGGACGAACGGATGGTGCCCATACGTAAGGGTTCTGCGGAGACGGCTGATCTGGTACGTCCTCTATGTTTTCGAGGGCGTTCGCTTGTTCCAGAAGTGAGATGATTCGCCGAATAGCCTTCGTTTTCGAGGTCTGCCGTTACCCGTCTTAGAAAGCGAGTATTTCTTCCTGCTGAGCGCCGTCGACCTCGATCGACGGGGCATTGCTCGCGACAGAGGAAGTCAGAGAGTAAGGTCTGACCGGAATGGCGCGACAACTTGAAACCTTCGAGTTGTCGGTTGGCTGTAGAAGGCGCCACAACAGCGTTCCGCACCAGTGGCGTTGTTCCGCCATTCCTGCGGCTTCGTCGGAGCGAATGAATGCGGATGTATTCTGATGCCCACCCCCAGCCCCTCCCGCAAGCGGGAGGGCGAAACTTATCCACAGCTGCGGCCCTCGTCCGGCGTGCGAATAATTGACGCAGCCATGCGCGCACGATTGCGGGTAAATGTTACGGTTCCGGCACAGAGCGGCGGCAGATCGCTCGGGCCGGGATTACAAAGGGAGGGTATTATGTTGATGAAGATCGGCGGGCTTGCCCGCGCTCTCGCAATCTTACTCGCAATCGTGGCCGGGTTCATGGCCCTGACCATGATGGATGTGCCGCTGACGCTCGTCGTGCTCGGCCTGGTTGCCGGTCTTGCCATGGCCGAAGATCGATTGCTCCTGTCAGCGGCCATCGTGATCGCCTTGCCAATCGTCGGCGCGGCGTTGACTCACATCCCGGCGATCGGTGCTCAACTGAACGCCGTGGCGCTGAACTTGCAACTGGCCATGGCCGGCGCGCTCGCGACCTCGATCGCGCATCCGTCTGTATCATTTGACGATGGACGGGGTCATGGGCCTGGCCGGTGGCGCCGTCAGTGGAACGCCCGCCGCAGCCACCAGATAGTCTTTTCACCCCGACGTTGGGCCCTGCTGCGTCGCGCAGCGGGGCCTTTTTTACGAGCGCTAGGAGAGCGCCGTCTTGACGAGGCTGCTCGCCCGCGCCGGTTCGATGCTGGCGCCCGAGCCGTTCCTTCACCAGCGCCATGACGCGGCCCATGTCCTTCATCGAACTGGCGCCGGTTTCGGCGATGATCGCCTGGATCTGCGCCGCAGCCTCGGCGTCGCTCAGCTGCGTCGGCAGAAAGCGCTCGATGACCGCAATCTCCGCTTCCTCGACCTGCGCGCGATCGTCGCGGCCGTTCTTGCGATAGATGTCGGCCGATTCGCGGCGCTGCTTGATCATTTTCTGCATGACTTCGGAGACCAGCGCGTCGTCGTCCTTCGGCGCTGACCCGGTGCGCGCTTCGATGTCACGGTTCTTGATCGCCGCCTGGACGAGGCGAAGCGTGCCGGTGGTTTCCTTGTCGCCGCTTTTCATTGCGGTGATGGTCGCAGCCTTGATGTCGTCGCGGATCATCGCGCTCAACTAGCGTTGCATTTTCACGCTGACCAGCGTTGACCGGCGGCGGGAATGGGCATAGCGGCAATGCCTTAGCGACATCGTCGAAAACCCGAACGGAAGGCTCTTCACGCCCATGGCCGACGCCCGACCCGCGCCCGCACACCAACCAGAGGGCGCGACGGGAGTCGTGGTGTTCGCGGATGGCCGGACGGTCTGGGGCAGGGGCTTCGGCGCGGAGGGGGAGGCGGTCGGAGAGCTGTGCTTCAACACCGCCATGACCGGCTACCAGGAAGTGATGACCGACCCGAGCTACGCCAAGCAGGTCATCACCTTCACCTTCCCACACATCGGCAATGTCGGCGCCAACGACGAGGACGTCGAAGCGGGCGAAGCGCATGCGCTCGGCGCCTCGTGCGCGAGGTGGTGACCGAGCCGTCCAATTATCGCGCGAACCAGGGCTTTGCCGAGTGGATGGCGAAACGGGCCGGATCGGCATCGCCGGCGTGGATACGCGGGCGCTGACGAAACTGGTGCGGACGGAGGGGCCGCCGAACATCGCCATCGCGCATCGGGCGGATGGGCAGTTCGACCTCGAGGCGCTGCAGCGGATGGCGGCGGAATGGCCGGGGCTCGAGGGCATGGACCTCGCGAAGGAGGTCAGCCGGCGAGCAGGTCGAGCGATGGACTGGCGGCAAGTGGGCGTGGGGGCAGGGGTATGAAGTTGAAGAAGGACGCCCTTCGACTTCGCGCAGGACGGAACGAAGTTGAGGCGCCCAAATCCGTTCGTCCTGAGCGGAGCGCGGCCAGCCCGCAGTCGAGAGGGCGAAGTCCCCCACGTCGTCGCGGTCGATTATGGCAACAAGCGCAACATCTTCCGCCTGCTGGTCGAGGCCGGAGCGCGGGTCACCGTGGTGCCGGCGGGCGCGAGCTTCGAGGAGATCATGGCGCACGAGCCCGATGGCTTCTTCCTGTCGAACGGCCCGGGCGATCCGGCGGCGACGGGTGAATATGCGGTGCCGGTGATCCAGGCAGATGCTGGAGACGAAGAAGCCGCTGTTCGGCATTTGCCTCGGCCACCAGATGCTGGCGCTGGCGGTTGGCGGCATGACGTCAAAGATGTTCCAGGGCCATCGCGGCGCCAACCATCCGGTGAAGCGCCTCGCCGACGGCAAGGTCGAGATCACCAGCATGAACCACGGGTTCGCGGTCGAGCGCGAGGGGATGCCGGAGAATGTGCGCGAGACGCACGTGTCGCTGTTCGACGGATCGAATTGCGGGATCGAGCTGACGGACCGCCCGGCGTTCAGCGTGCAGTACCATCCGGAAGCGAGCCCGGGGCCGCAGGACAGCTTTTATTTGTTCGAGAAGTTCGTGGGGATGATGCGGTGAGGCTCGTCGTTATCACGGCGATCTGCCTAGTTGCCACCGCCTGCGCGACGCCGGCGCGGATGCATGACGAGGCGCAGCTCAACAGGGTCGCGGTCGGCTGCGGGCTGGCGCTGGGCGAGCTGATCCAGGACGAGAGCCAGAAGAAGCTGCTCGCTCGCAGTCCGCAGCGAGCCTCGCCGGCGCAGCGCGTCTGCGTCGCGCAATGGGCGCGCACGCAACGGGCTCAAGCCGGTGTTCGTCACATGGACTTTCCGGCGGGTGAGCTGGCCGCGCCGCCATTTTCCCCTCCCCCCCGCAGGGGGAGAGGGAAGAGCCGCGTTAGCGGCGAAGGGAGAGGGGGCTGTGCTGTTACGATCGGCCCCCTCTCCCTGCTCGGCTTCGCCTCGCATTTCCCTCTCCCCCTGAAGGGGGCGAGGGGATTCGAGTCGCGTCAAGCGATCAGATCGTGCAGCGACGCCGTCCAGGTTCGTCATCACGTCGGCATTGGTGAAGCGGAGCACGCGGTAGCCGCGCTCTTCGAGCGATCGCGTTCGGGCGGCGTCGTAGGCTTCGCGGCCGCCGTGGGTGTCGCCGTCGAGCTCGATCACCAGGCGTTCGACTGCGGCTGGCGAAATCGGCGATGTAGGGCGCGAGGACGGCTTGCTTCTGGAATTTCACGCCGAGGCGGTTGGCGCGCAGGTGGTACCAGAGGCGGCGTTCGGGTTCGGTGAGGTTGGCGCGCAATGCCTTGGCGCGGTTTCTGGTTTCGATGTGCCGTTTCATGTCGGCCCCCTCTCCCCGCTCAGCTTCGCAGAGTCGCCCTCTCCCCCTTACGGGGGTGAGGGAATGGCGTTCGGCACTCCCGCATTCCATTCGAAAGCGTTCACACCGTCAATGCCTAAGCGCACCGACATCTCCTCGATCCTCATCATCGGCGCCGGGCCGATCGTCATCGGGCAGGCGGCGGAGTTCGATTATTCGGGGAGCCAGGCGGTCAAGGCGCTGAAGGCCGAGGGCTATCGGGTCATCGTCGTCAATTCGAACCCGGCGACGATCATGACCGATCCGGAGCTTCGCGACGCGACCTACATCGAGCCGATCACGCCGGAAATCGTCGCCAAGATCATCGAGAAGGAGCGGCCGGATGCGCTGCTGCCGACGATGGGTGGGCAGACGGCGCTCAATACCGCGCTCGCCTTGTTCAAGGACGGCACGCTCGACCGGCTCGGCGTGCGAGCTGATCGGCGCCAATGCCGAGGCGATCGAGAAGGCCGAGGACCGGCAGAAGTTCCGCGACGCGATGGACCGGATCGGGCTGGAGAGCCCGCGCTCGGCCATCGTCCACTCGATGGAGGAGGCAGCGGCGGCGCTCGAGAGCGTCGGGCTGCCGGCGGTGATCCGGCCGAGCTTCACGCTGGGCGGGACCGGCGGAGGCATCGCCTACAACCGCGACGAATATGAGCATTTCGTCCGCACCGGCCTGGAGGCCTCGCCGACCACCGAGGTGCTGATCGACGAGAGCCTGGTGCGGCTGGAAGGAATTTGAGATGGAGGTCGTGCGCGACCGCGCCGACAACGCCATCATCATCTGCTCGATCGAGAATGTCGACCCGATGGGGGTGCATACCGGCGACAGCATCACCGTCGCGCCCGCGCTGACGCTGACCGACAAGGAATATCAAAGGATGCGCTCGGCGAGCATCGCGGTGCTGCGGGAAATCGGCGTCGAAACAGGGGGTTCCAACGTTCAGTTCGCGGTCGATCCGAAGACCGGTCGGATGGTGGTGATCGAGATGAACCCGCGCGTGTCGCGCTCATCGGCGCTGGCGTCGAAGGCGACCGGGTTCCCGATCGCCAAGGTCGCAGCGCGACTGGCGGTGGGGTATACGCTCGACGAGATCGCCAACGACATCACCGGCGGCGCGACCCCGGCGAGCTTCGAGCCGACGATCGATTATGTCGTCACCAAGATCCCGCGCTTCGCCTTCGAGAAGTTCAAGGGCGCGGAGCCGTTGCTGTCGACCGCGATGAAGTCGGTCGGCGAAGTGATGGCGATCGGGCGCAATTTTGCCGAAAGCCTGCAGAAGGCGCTGCGCGGGCTGGAGACGGGGCTGTGCGGGCTCGATCGGGTGCGCGGCCTCGAAGGCGCCGATCCGGCGGAGATCGAGAGCGCGCTCGCGCGGTCGACGCCGGACCGGCTGCTGGTCGCGGCCGAGGCGCTTCGGCAGGGCTTCACGGTCGAGCGGATCAACCAGATCGCGGGCTTCGACCCGTGGTTTTTGAAGCGCTTGCAGGAAATTGTGGAGGCCGAGGAAGAGCTTCGGCTCAAGGGCCTGCCGACCGACGCGCCGGGGATGCGGCGGCTGAAGGCGATGGGCTTTTCCGACTCGCGCCTGGCCCAGCTGTCGCTTCGGTCGACCGAAGTGCGATCGCGGGCATGAGCGAGGCGGTCGCGGCGGGCGGATCGGGCGTCGTGCACAGCGCCATGAGGGCGATGAGCGGCGGGATCACCGAGAGCGAGGTGCGCGAGCATCGGCTGAAGCTTGGCGTTCGGCCGGTGTTCAAGCGGATCGACAGCTGCGCCGCCGAGTTCGACGCGGCGACGCCCTATCTCTATTCGACCTATGAGGCCCGCTTGTTCGGCGAGGCGGAGGACGAGGCGAACGTCAGCGACCGCAAGAAGGTGATGATCCTCGGCGGCGGGCCGAACCGGATCGGGCAGGGGATCGAGTTCGATTATTGCTGCTGCCACGCCGCCTTCGCGCTGGGCCGCGAACGGCGCGGGCTTCGAGACGATCATGGTCAATTGCAATCCGGAGACCGTGTCGACCGACCCGGAGACGTCCGACCGGCTCTATTTCGAGCCGCTGACGGCCGAGGACGTGCTGGAGATCGTCCGGCGCGAGCAGGAAAAGGGTGAACTGCTGGGCGTGATCGTCCAGCTCGGCGGGCAGACGCCGCTCAAGCTCGCCGAGGAGCTGCAGGCGGCGGGCGTGCCCATCCTGGGGACCTCGCCCGACAGCATCGACCTCGCCGAGGATCGCGAGCGGTTCGCCGCGCTGGTGCAGAAGCTTGGCCTCAAGCAGCCCGCGAACGGGATTGCGCGCAGCCGCGACGAGGCGATCCGGGTCGCGGAGCGGATCGGCTATCCGGTGCTGCTGCGCCCGTCCTACGTGCTCGGCGGGCGCGGGATGGAGGTGGTCGAGGGGCCGCAGCAGCTCGACCATTATATCGCGACCGCGGTGCAGGTGTCGGGCAAGAGCCCGGTGCTGATCGACCGCTATCTGCGCGACGCGATCGAGGTCGACGTCGACGCGATTTGCGACGGGACCGACGTCGCCGTGTGCGGCGTCCTGCAGCACATCGAGGAAGCGGGGGTCCATTCGGGCGACAGCGCCTGCTCGATCCCGCCCTACAGCCTGCCGCCGGAGATCGTCGCCGAGATCGAGCGCCAGACGCGGGAGCTGGCGCTGGCGCTGAAGGTCAAAGGGCTGATGAACGTCCAATTCGCGGTCAAGGAGGGCGAGGTTTACCTGATCGAGGTCAATCCGCGCGCGAGCCGGACGGTGCCGTTCGTCGCCAAGGCGATCGGAACGCCGATTGCCAAGATCGCCGCGCGGGTGATGGCGGGCGAGCCGCTGGCCAGTTTCGGCGAAATCGCCGCGACTCGCCGTATATCGCGGTCAAGGAATCGGTGTTCCCGTTCGCGCGCTTCCCGGGGACCGATCCGGTGCTTGGACCGGAGATGAAGAGCACCGGTGAAGTGATGGGAATCGCGGCGATTTCGACATCGCTTTCGCCAAGGCGTTGATCGGCGCGGGGATGAGCCTGCCGCAGGTCGGGAACCGCGTTCGTATCGGTCAAGGATGGCGACAAGGACAATATCGTGCCGGCGGTCGAGAAGCTGATCGAGCTTGGCTTTCAAGATGATCGCGACCGGCGGCACCGCCGCGCACCTCCAGGACAAGGGCTTGCCGGTCGAGGTCGTGAACAAGGTGGCGCAGGGGCGGCCGCATATCGTCGACCGGCTGCTCGATGGCGACGTGGCGATCGTGTTCAATACCACCGAGGGCTGGCAGTCGCTGAAGGACAGCCATTCGATCCGCACGACGGCGCTGACGAGGAAGGTGCCCTACTTCACGACGGCGCCGGCAAGCGTGGCCGCGGCGAGGGCGATCGAGGCGGTGCGCGGGCGGGCGCTTGAAGTCGCCTCGCTCCAATCCTATTATTCCGCCTCCCAAGGCTAGGCTTCCACTCACAATCTGCCTTTGATCGCGGGCCAGAAGGCACGCCGGGGCAGGGTTTTGTAAAGGGAATTGAACAATGGCGAGTGCCGAAAAGGTACCGATGCTGCCCGAGGGGCACCGCACGCTGACCGACGAGCTGAAGCGGCTTCGAAGCAGGAGCGTCCCGCGATCGTCGAGGCGATCGAGGAAGCGCGCGCGCACGGCGACCTCAGCGAGAACGCCGAATATCATGCCGCCAAGGAGCGGCAGGGCCAGATCGAGGCGATGATCGCCGATCTCGAGGACCGCCTGAGCCGGGCGATGGTCATCGACCCGACGACGCTGTCGGGTGACAAGGTCGTGTTCGGCGCGACGGTGACGCTGACTCGACGAAGACGAGAAGAAGGTGAAGTACCAGCTCGTCGGCCAGACCGAGGCGGACGCGCGGGTCGGGCCGGATCAGCTACAATTCGCCGCTGGGCCGGGCGCTGATCGGCCGCCAGAAGGGCGAGGAGGTCGAGGTCTCGGCCCCGGCGGGCGACCGCTATTACGCGATCAAGAAGATCGAGTTCATCTGAGGCCGATGGAGCGCTTCCCGCGCACCGCGACCAATATCATCGCGGCGGTGACCGGCCTTGCCTGGTTGCTGACCGCGTGCCGGCTATTCCGATCAGGCAGCGTTCGCGCTTGGCTTTATCCCGCTGCGCGTGACGGCGACCGTTGCCGGCTTGAAGCGGTCCCGGCCGTGCTGACGCCATTGACGGCGACGTTCGTTCATTCGGGACTCGTCCACCTCGGCTTCAACCTGTTGATGCTCGTGTGGTGCGGCGCGGCGGTTGAGCGCGTGATCGGCGCGAACGGGATCGTCCTTTACATCGTCGGCGCTTATGCCGCGGCGGCGGCGCAATGGGCGATCGATCCCGCGGGGCGACGCCGATGATCGGCGCCAGCGGAGCGATCAGCGCGGTGATGGGCGCATTCGCGCTGAGCTTCGGCCGGGCCAAGACCTTCACCAGCAACTCGCGCTTCAACCGCTGGATCAACGTCTTCTGGCTGCTGGTCGCCTGGGTCGTGCTCCAGGTGATGATGGGCTGGCTTGCCGGCGGGCAGGGCTATCTGCTCGCGACGCCCGCGCATGTCGGCGGATTCGCGGCGGGCCTATTGCTCCAGCGGCCGCTGCTGCTTTGGCGGTACCGCTCGGCCTAGCCGGCCGGCAGCTTCGGGCGCGCGATCCCTTCCGCCGTCCGGCTCGAGCAGCCGGTGGAGGTGGACCACCACATATTTCATCTCGGCATCGTCGACCGAGCCTTGCGCCTTGCCGCGCCAGGCTTCTTCGGCGGCGGCGTAATTGTCATAGACGCCGACGAGGTCGATGGTCGTCAGGTCGAAGTCCAGGCCGCGCGGATCCTTGACCCGGCCCCCGAAGACGAGATGAAGCTTGCTCATCCGCGCTCCGCTACCGCATCCGCCGTGTCTTCGTCAGCCCTTGTTGCGGACGGCGTCGGCCGCGGCGCTTGCCGACGCCTTGGCGGCATCGCTCAGGCCGCCAAGCAGGCTGCGGATGGTTTCTTCGCCTTTCTCGCGGCTGATCCCGAGCTCGCCGAGACGCTCCGTGCCGGTATCGCGCGCGGCGTCGAACGCCGCGCGAGCGCTGTCCTTCACACGCTGTGCGGTTGGGCGAAGCAGCCGCGCCTCGGTCCGGTGCGGGGAAGCAGGGCAGCGATCAGCGCTCCGGCGGCGATGCCACCGGCCAGCGCCGAGAAGCGGTGCCTCCCCGAGCGTGTCGACGGCCCGTTCACGCGCGCTGTCATAGGCCTCGATAGCGCGCAGCCGCGGCGATCGCCAGCGTCATAGACGTCCGTGGAGTGGGCTGTTGTCCTGGTCGATCATGCACTCTTCTCCGTTTGGTCCTTGTTTGGTCTTGCGCCCCCTGCGAGCCTTTCCCTTGTTGCCGACCCCATCGATCACCCTGCGGCGAGGTCGAACAGCGGCTCACGAGCGAGGAACATGGTGATCGCGGCCACGACACCGGTCGTCGCGACCGGCCGTGCCTTGACCGCGTCGACGGTATGTTCCGCGATGTTCGCGCCTTTTTCCTTCGCACCCTGCCATGCGTCCCTGGCGAGCGTCTTCGGGCTGAGGCGATCCTGCAGCTCATGCGCGGTCGACATCAAGCGCGCTCGGCGGCGCTCGGCTTCGATCCGCGGAGCGGTGACCTCGGGGGTTGTCAGTCACAGGTCGCGCCTCAGGCGATTGTAGCCGTACCAGCCGAGCAAGCCGGCGATGGCGGCGAAGATCAACAGGCCGACAAAGCCGGCCGCGAGCGGCCCGATGAAGGTCTTGAGACCGGTCACCACGCCCACGGCCAATGCGGTGACGGCCGCCAGCGCGAAGATGAAGGCAAGGCCGAACATCGCCGCCGGTATCGCGAGAGCCTTGCCCTTCGCTGCTGCGATCGCTTTGCCCAGGTCGATTTCGGCGCGCGCATAAGCTTTCCCCTGCTCGACGAGCTCATGAACAAGCTCGCCAACGGGGCGCTCCGGCGGCGGGGGGCCGGGATCGGCCGGCTTCAGCATCGCTCGCGGTACTCCTGTTCGTCTTCATCGTTGCGGCCGAGCCCGCTTTTGAACAGGCGCGCGACCACGAAGCCGACGACCGCCGCGCCGGCAAGCGCGATGCCGGGGCTGTTGCGGACGAAGTTGCGAGTGTCTTCGATGAGCTCATCGGGATCTTCTCGGCGATCGTGTTGGCGCTGTTCTCGATCGCTCCGGCCGCGCGCCGGGCATAATCGCCATATTCCGTGCCGAGCCGTTCATCGATTCCGGACGCGGTGTCCCCGATCATCCTGGAAACATTCGCAAGCGCTTCGGACGTGCGTTCCAGCCCTTGGCTGACCAGCCCCCGCGTCCGTTCCCCGGCCTGGCCCGCGAGCTGCTCGCGACCGCTGCGAAGCGGTCGGAAGCGATCGGGAGTCGGCCGGCTGCCGCTCATGCGCGAGGCAGCGTCGTCGGTATCGCTCGCGCGCCGCGCGCCGCGATGATTTTGTCGGTGCCTTCGGGCAGTTCGACGGTGTTCTGGTCAGCCATGGTCTTTACTCCTCCTTTACCTTCCTGAACCCGCAGGCGGTGGCCTCCGTTCCGGACATGGCGGCGAAAGTTGCACGGGCGGGCGCGCCGCTTATACGCCTGTCGCATCACCGATATTGTTACGCGTCCGCAAGAAGGAAAGCCATGACCGCCATTGTCGACGTCCACGCGCGCCAGATCCTCGATAGCCGGGGCAATCCCACGGTCGAAGTCGACGTGACCCTGGAAGACGGCAGCATGGGCCGCGCGGCGGTGCCGTCTGGTGCTTCGACCGGGGTGCACGAGGCGGTCGAGCTGCGCGACGGCGACCAGAGCCGCTGGGGCGGGAAGGGCGTCACGAAGGCGGTCAAGGCCGTCAATGGCGAGATTGCGGAAGCTGCCGTTGGGCTCGAGGCGGAAGACCAGGCGGGGCTGGATGGGGCGATGATCGCGCTCGACGGAACCGAGAACAAGGGGCGCCTTGGCGCCAATGCAATCCTCGGCGTCAGTCTCGCGACCGCCAAGGCGGCCGCGGATGCGGTCGGGCTGCCGCTCTATCGCTACGTCGGCGGGGTGGATGCGAACCTGCTGCCGGTGCCGATGATGAACATCCTCAACGGCGGGGTGCATGCCGACAATGGCATCGACTTCCAGGAATTCATGGTGATGCCGGTCGGCGCGACGAATTTCGGCGAGGCGCTGCGCTGCGGCGCGGAGATTTTCCATGCACTCAAAACCGCGCTTCACCAGGCCGGGCTGTCGACCGCCGTGGGCGACGAAGGCGGCTTCGCTCCGGCGATCAGGTCTTCGCGTGAAGCCCTGGATTATATTGAGAAAGCCGTGACCGCGGCCGGCTACAAGCTTGGTGACGACGTGCTGCTCGCGCTCGATTGCGCGGCGAGCGAGTTCTTCAAGGACGGCGCGTATCGGATGGACGGGCGAGGGCAAGACGCTGTCGCCGGCCGAGATGGCCGACTTCCTCGCCGAGCTCGCCGCCAATTATCCGATCGCCTCGATCGAGGACGGCATGGGCGAGGACGATGCCGAGGGCTGGAAGGCGCTGACCGACAAGATCGGCGATCGGGTGCAGCTGGTCGGTGACGATGCCTTCGTGACCAACGTCAAGCGCCTGCAATGGGGGATCGACCACGGCATCGCCAATTCCATTCTGATCAAGGTCAACCAGATTGGCTCGTTGACCGAGACCGTCGACGCGGTGCGTCTGGCGCAGACCAATGCCTACACCGCCGTGATGTCGCACCGCTCGGGCGAGACCGAGGATTCGACCATCGCGGACCTGGCGGTTGCTCTAAGCTGCGGCCAGATCAAGACCGGCAGCCTGGCTCGGTCGGACCGCACGGCCAAGTACAACCAGCTGCTGCGGATCGAGGAGGAGCTGGGCGACACGGCTCGTTACGCGGGGCGCACGGCCGTGAAGGCTTATCGTCCGGCCTGATCCACAAGTTTATCCCCGCTCTTTCCACCAAACCATTCTTTTCACTTGCGTTCATGACTTGCTCGTGATTCTTCTGGGGGCGTGATGGGGGGACCGAACCGGATATTTGCGTTGATCCGCCGGGTGGCGATGCCGGCGCTGGCGCGTGATCGTCGTCGGCACCTTCGCCGGCCATGCAATCGCCGGCCCCAACGGAATCCTCGCCTGGGGCAGCTATCACCGCGCCCTTCAGCAGCGGCAGGTCGAGCTTGGTCAGATCGAGCAGGAGCGTTCGCAGCTTCGGCATCGCTCACAGCTGCTCGACCCGCGCAAGGCCGATCCGGACATGGCCGACGAGCTGGTGCGCAAGGATCTTGGCCTGGTCCGGCCCGACGAAGTCATCATCCCGCTCGACTGACGGGCGCCGGTTGCCGCTGGCGCAGCCGCCACCTATAGGCAGGCCCGCTTCTGAGATTGAGAGAGATTGCCGTGGCGAAAAGCGCCAAGAAGGCTGCCGCTCCGGCGGGGCTGCAACAAGCTGAAATCGCAACGTCCGCCGCAGCCGCAGCGGTTCACGGCCGACAAGGACCAGCTGCTCCAATTCTACCGCCAGATGCTGCTCATCCGCCGCTTCGAGGAGCGCGCGGGGCAGCTCTACGGGCTCGGGCTGATCGGCGGCTTCTGCCACCTCTACATCGGTCAGGAAGCGGTGGCGGTCGGCCTCCAGTCGGCAATGACGGTGGGCAAGGACAGCGTCATCACCGGCTATCGCGACCACGGCCACATGCTCGCTTACGGAATCGACCCCAAGGTGATCATGGCCGAGCTGACGGGGCGCGCAGCCGGTATCTCCAAGGGCAAGGGCGGGTCGATGCACATGTTCAGCGTCGACCATGGATTTTACGGCGGGCACGGCATCGTCGGCGCACAGGTGCCGCTCGGCACGGGCCTCGCGTTCAAGCACAAATATGCCGAGGACGGCGGCGTGTGCCTCACCTACATGGGCGACGGCGCGGTCAACCAGGGCCAGGTCTACGAGGCCTTCAACATGGCCAAGCTGTGGGACCTGCCGGTCATCTACGTCGTCGAAAACAACAAATATGCGATGGGCACGTCGATCGAGCGTTCGTCGGCCGAGCCGGAGCTGTTCCGCCGCGGGCAGGCGCACCGCATTCCGGGTTTGCAGGTCGATGGCATGGACGTGCTCGCGGTGCGCGGCGCCGCCGAGGTCGCCCTCGAATGGACCCGCAGCGGCAAGGGCCCGATCCTGATCGAGTTCCTCACCTATCGCTATCGCGGCCACTCGATGTCTGACCCCGCCAAGTACCGGACGCGCGAGGAGGTCCAGGACGTCCGCGAGCATAACGATCCGATCAGTCACGCCGAGCGGGGTCTGCTCGACATGGGCGTCAAGGAAGAGGAGCTCAAGGCGATCGACAAGGAAATCAAGGAGATCGTCGTTGCCGCTGCGAAGTTCGCCGAGGATGCGCCGGAACCGGAGCCCGGCGAACTGTATACCGACGTTCTGGTCGGGAATTACTGATGCCGGTGGAGCTCAAGATGCCCGCGTTGTCCCCGACGATGGAGGAGGGGACGCTTGCCAAATGGCTCGTCAAGGAAGGCGATGACGTCAAATCGGGCGACATCCTGGCCGAGATCGAGACCGACAAAGCGACGATGGAGTTCGAAGCGGTCGACGAAGGCAAGATCGCCAAGATCCTGGTGCCCGAAGGGACAGACGGCGTGAAGGTCGGCCAGCCGATCGCGTTATTGTCTGGTGATGGTGAGAGACTTCCCCCTCTCCCGCTGATGCGGGAGAGGGTCGGGGTGAGGGTGCGTCGGGCGAGAAGGACACTGCATTGCCCGGCACGCCCGACAGTCCCTCACCCTCGGCTTCCAAGGAAGCCTCTCCCTCTCCCGCGAATGCGGGAGAGGGGACTGCCGACGCCGCACGTGTTCGAGACGGCCGCGCGCGATCTCGTCGCCGACGTCGCCGCGACCCACGACGATCCGGAGGTGCCGGAGGGCACGCCGCTGGTCTCGATGACCGTCCGCGACGCGCTTCGCGACGCGATGGCGGAGGAGATGCGCGCCGACGAACGCGTATTCGTGATGGGCGAGGAGGTCGCCGAATATCAGGGCGCCTACAAGGTCACCCAGAACCTGCTTCAGGAATTCGGCGCCAGGCGCGTGGTCGATACGCCAATCACCGAATATGGCTTCGCCGGCCTTGGCACGGGTGCGGCGATGGGTGGGCTCAGGCCCATCGTCGAGTTCATGACCTTCAACTTCGCGATGCAGGCGATCGATCACATCATCAATTCCGCGGCGAAGACCAACTACATGTCCGGCGGCCAGATGCGCTGCCCGATCGTGTTCCGCGGACCCAACGGCGCCGCGGCCCGGGTGGCCGCGCAGCACAGCCAGAATTACGGCAGCTGGTATGCGCATGTGCCGGGGCTGATCGTGATCTGCCCGTACAGCGCGGCCGACGCCAAGGGGCTGCTCAAGGCCGCGATCCGCACCGACGATCCGGTCGTGTTCCTCGAGAACGAGCTGCTCTACGGCCAGCATTTCGACGTGCCGCAGCTCGAGGATTATGTCCTGCCGATCGGCAAGGCGCGGATCGTGCGCCCGGGCAAGGACGTGACCATCGTCAGCTACTCGATCGGCGTCGGCGTCGCGCTGGAAGCGGCGCAGGAACTGATGGCGCAGGGAATCAGCGCCGAAGTCATCGACCTTCGGACGCTCCGGCCTCTCGACAAGGCGACGGTGCTTGAGAGCCTCAAGCGCACCAACCGCATGGTGGTGGTCGAAGAAGGCTGGCCGGTCTGTTCGATCAGCTCGGAGATCATCGCGATCGCCATGACCGAGGGTTTTGACGACCTCGACGCGCCGGTGATGCGCGTAACCGACGTCGACGTGCCGCTGCCTTATGCCGCCAACCTTGAGAAGCTGGCGCTGATCAAGGCGAGTCAGGTGGTCGAGGCGGTGAAAGCAGTCACCTATCGCTGAGCGGCGGTTGGACAGCCCGCGGGAGATGCCCTTCGCGGCCACTGCCGGCCGAAGTCCGTGCAGCGCTGCGCGCCCTGTGGGCCATCGACTAGCCTTCGCGAATGTGGTCTCGACCACGCAACAGCGCAGCTCGGAGCAATCAGTCTCGCGTGGTGGCGGGAGCGGCTCGAGGAACTTGACAGGGGATAGCCCTCCCGCCGAGCCTCGCCTGCAAGCCGTCGCGACAAGTTCTAATCCCCGCGGGAGTAAGAGGCTCGCAACTGGCGCGACTGGAGTATTGCTGGCTCGCGTTACTCAGCCCTTTTCCGTGGGATGACTTGGTCGCAGACGCGATCGCTGAGCGGGGAAGATCCTCTTTGGGATCGGGGCGAAATTGCTTGGCCGGCGAGCACCAGAGGGTGAGCCGTTCGGCGTGGTTTGGTCGCTGGTAGACGCAGCAGAGCATTGTAGCGACCCAGAATCGCGCGCACTCTCGAGACCGCACCCGATTGGCGATCGCCCAATTGCCCCGGCACCGCGCGCCGAAAGAGCTTCTACCACTTACCATGTTCGTTTTCCGGAGCGCCTATGAACTCCTGCACGGTGACCGCTACGGATGGCACCGTCTGTTTTGGGCGCTTCGGTCCGTCATGTTCGGAAAAATGCCCGGTAGTTGACAGGAACGTCTCTGAAACGGAGTTTGCCGTCGTGCCGAATCTCCTCGTTCGAAGGGGATTTGCCTTGCTGCGTTTCTTTGCCGGCGTTGCCGCCTGTTTCCTCCTCATGACCGGCGCCTTCCTGTTCTGGCAGTCGCGCGCGGCGGAAGGCCCGCGACTTCCCGCCGCGCCTCCCGCAAGGGCGGCAGGGTCGACCTTGTTCAGCAGCGATGCGCCGTTGCGGGCGCCCGAGGCCAGTTCCAAGACCCGCGAAGAAAAGCGCTTCAGCCGCTACGACAAGAACAAGGACGGGAAGGTACAGGCCGAAGAATATCTCGCCGCGCGCCGCAAAAACTTCGACAAGCTCGACGTCGATCACAATAGCGCGCTCTCGTTCCAGGAATATGCGGTCAAGGGGATCGAGAAGTTCGCCGCCGCGGGCGGTCGAAAAGGGTGGCTGTCACCGGCCGAATTCGTCGCCACTGCTCCGCCGCCCGCGAAGCACAAGACGTGCAGCTGCGGTCGGGCGCCGCAGGCGGCTGACAATAACGACGATTAGAATTCCTCCCTATCGCCAGATGGGGAGGGGAACCATCCGAAGGATGGTGGAGGGGTAAATGCCGCCACCGCGTGAAAAGAACGACGTCGTCCTGCGAGCACGTGCACTGAGACGGAACACGATCTCCCCGAAGGGATGCTGTGGCGGGTGCTGCGCCAGCGGCCCGAGGGCTTCAAGTTCCGGAAGCAGCACCCGATCGGCCGATGTGTTGTGGATTTCTATTGTCCGGCAACTCGGCTCGTCATCGAGGTTGATGGCGAAAGCCACTCCATGGGCGACAATCCGCAGCGCGACTTCCGCCCTGACCGGCGGCTCAGGAGTCAGGACGTTCAGATATTGCGGTTTGCCGCGACCGATGTGATCAGCGATCTTGGATCGGTGGTTGCGGCAATCCTTCTCCGATGTCGGCGCTGATTACCCCTCCACCAGCTCCGCTGGTTCCCCTCCCCACGAATTCTCGTGGGGAGGAATTTGCTTCAGCCACTTCGCGAACTTCTCCCGTGCCCGGTCGGTGTAGGCTTTCTTTCGGTCCGCTTTTTTGGCGCGGCTTTCGGGCGGAGGCATCAGGCCGAAATTGACGTTCATCGGCTGGAACGTCTCGGCGTCGGCGCCGCCGGTGATGTGGCCGAGGAGGGCGCCAATTGCGGTTTCGACGGGCGGTGCGGACAAGGTTTCACCGCGCAGTTCTGCGGCTGTAAAGCGCGCGGCGATGATACCAATTGCCGCACTTTCGACATAGCCCTCGCATCCGGTGATCTGCCCCGCAAAGCGGATATTGGGCTTCGATTTCAGTCGAAGCTCGCCATCCAGCAGTTTCGGTGAATTGATAAAGCTGTTGCGGTGGATTCCACCGAGCCTGGCGAATTCTGCCTTTTCCAGGCTCGGAATGGTGCGGAAGATGCGCACCTGCTCGCCATGCTTCAGCTTGGTCTGGAAGCCGACCATGTTCCACAAGGTGCCGAGCGCGTTGTCCTGCCGCAGCTGGACGACGGCATAGGGCCATCGCTCCGTGCGCGGGTTGTCTAGACCAACGCCTTTCATGGGGCCGTAGCGAAGCGTCTCAGGCCCGCGCTCGGCCATGACCTCGATCGGCATGCAGCCTTCGAAATAGGGCGTGTCCTTTTCCCAATCCTTGAACGGCATCTTTTCGCCGTCGACGAGCGCCTGCACGAAATCATCGTACTGAGCCTTGTCGAGGGGGCAGTTGATGTAGTCCTTGCCTCCCTTATCCCAACGCGCCGCCATCCAGGCGACGTCCATGTCGATGCTGTCGCGGTGGACGATCGGCGCGATGGCGTCGAAGAAGGCGAGGGCGTCCTGGCCGGTTTCGGCGGCAATGCTCTCGGCGAGCTTGGAGCCGGTGAGCGGGCCGGTGGCGATGATCGTGGGGTGGTCGGGCAAAGCGTCGATCCGCTCGCGGACGACATTGATGTTCGGATGCTGCTCGACCGCGCGAGTGACTTCGGTGGCGAAGGCTTCGCGGTCCACTGCAAGCGCCGAGCCAGCGGGAACGCGGTGCTTGTCCGCGGCGCGCATGATCAGGGAGTCGAGATCGCGCATCTCCTGGTGGAGCAGGCCGACGGCATTATGCTCGGCGTCGTCCGAGCGGAAGCTGTTCGAGCAGACCATTTCCGCGAGACGGTCAGTCTCGTGCGCGGGCGTCGTGTCGCCGCCACCACGCATCTCGCTCAGGCGGACCCGAATGCCGGCTTCAGCGAGCTGCCACGCCGCTTCCGAACCGGCGAGACCGCCGCCGATGATGTTGACTTCGTTCATTGCGCCGCCTTAGCCCGGAGTGCTCCGGCGACCAACCGCGTCGGGCTGCAAGTCCGACCAAGCCGATCCCCAGTTCAGAGATACAAGAGCCGCTTCGAGATGAATGATAATAGCCTCGACGAGGCCTACGCGCTGCGTCGATTGGGAAACGTGGGAGGGGCTTTCGAGGTTAGCCGGCGGCTGCTCGCCAGCGATCCAGCTGATCAGGATGCCCGGAGCCTGGCGGGTCTGTGCCTTGCCGAGGCCGGCGATGTGGAGAAAGCGCGCCCGTTGATCGAGGGCCCGGTGACTGCCGAGCCTGGAAACTGGCGATTTCTGATCAATCTGTCGGTTCTTCGAGAGGCTGAGGGGCGAATCGACGATGCAATCGGGAGTGCGAGGCTAGCAGCGGCGGCGGGACCCGACCGGTTCGAAACCTGGGGTCGGTTGGGTGAGTTGTGTGGCAAAGCAGGGGATCTTAAGGGCGCTGCAAGCGCACTTGAAAAGGCCGTGGCCTTAAATCCCGATCATCCCGGAATGACCTTGCTTCTGGCAGGAGCAGCCTATGAAATCGGCAAGTACGAGCTGTCCGAAAGCGCGCTCCATAAGTTCGAAACCATCGCGCCCGGACGACGGGAGGCATTGAGGCTGCGGACGCACCTGGCGCGGAAGCAAGAGAGGCCCGACGATTTCATGCAAGCGGCCAGGCGATGGCTGGAGGCCGATCCTGGGTCGGAAGAAGCCCGAGTGGCGCTCGCTTTTGGCCATGCGCAACGAGACGATTTCCATACTGCCGTCGAAGTCTACCGCCCGCTTGTGGTGGCGGAGCCGAACAATGCCGATCATGCGGCCACGTTCGCACGCTATCTGGTCTGGACTCGAGATTTCGCGGGAGCCGAGCAATATTATGGGCGGGCGCTGGAGACCAGACCCGACCATGCTGGAGCGGCTGCGGGGCTTGCCCGGCTAACCCTCTACAAAGGCAAGTTTGGCGAGGCCGGCGAACTGGCGCGTCGAGCGATCGAGTCCGAACCCGACAATGTCGAAGCCTATGCGCAATTGACGCAGGCCAGCAATTCGAACTTGCCGGACGATGACCTCGCGCGTCTTGAGGCCCTGGCGCGAAGCACGGAGATTGACGCTGATCGCCGGGCAATCGCCTGGTTCACGATCGGTAATGTCTATCATCGCCGCCGCGACCCCGATCGGGCTTTCGATGCGTGGACGAGGGCAAACGCGCTGAAGAACGCGATCGCCGCCCAATCGGAAGCCTGGTCTTATGATCGGGCCGCTACCGAAAAGCTGGTCGATCGGCTGATCGCGAGTTTCCACAGCTTTCCTGCAAGCACCGGGACGACGGCCCGTGCCGGGCCTGGACCTCTTTTCATCGTCGGCATGCCCAGGGCGGGGACCACCTTGCTCGACAGTGCGCTCAGCGGGCACGCGAGCATCTCGTCGGGTGGCGAATTGCCGGCCATGCCGTCGCTCCTGACCAGCTTTTTCGAGTGGGCCGACGGAGCCAATTGGCAAGGTGGCCCAATTCCAGCGTCAATCCTGCAGCAGATTCGCGACAGCTATCTCCGGCAATATGCCGATTATGGGATCAGCCCGGCCAGTTTCATCACCGACAAGCAGCCAATGAATTTCCTGTCGGTGGGCCTGATCCGTTATCTGTTCCCCGACGCTCCGCTGATCCACATCCGCAGAAGCCCGCTAGAAACCGGCTTCTCGATTTTTCGCAACAACTTCACCAAGTCGTGGCCTTTTTCCACGGCGCTCGCCGATATCGGGCATTATTACGGCCAATATGTGCGGATGATGGACCATTGGCACAGGGTCCTCGGCGATGGGCTGGCGAGCGTTCAATATGAGCGGCTGGTGGTCGATTTCGAAGGCGAACTGCGGCGATTGCTGACCTGCGCCGGCCTCGAATGGGATCCCAATTGCCTGTCCTATTTCCAACGCGACAGCATCGTCACCACCTTAAGCTCGGTCCAGGTTCGCAAGCCGCCCTCCAAAAGCCTGATGAGTTCGACGGGCCCCTACGTCGCTGCTTTGCAGCCGCTCAAGGAAGCGCTGGAGAACGCTGGCGTCGACATTCCAGGCGCCGGCGAATTGATCGATTCATGACCCGCATCTTCACCATTGGTTACGAGGGAACCACGGTTCCTGAGTTTCTCGCGGCGTTGCAGAAGGCTGGTGTTGAACGCGTGATCGATGTGCGCGCGCTTCCGCTGTCGCGGCGGCCGGGTTTCTCGAAGACGCCACTTCGCCTTGCCCTCAAGGAAGCGGGTATCGATTATGTCCACCTGAAGGCCTTGGGGACACCGAGCGAGGGGCGGTCTGCGGCCCGCGCGGGGCGGCACGCGGACATGGCGCGCATCTATGCGGGTCAACTGGAGCATCCCGAAGCGATGGTCCAGTCGGCACAAATGCTCGAGCTGGCGAGCGAAAAGCCGAGCGCGCTGCTCTGCATGGAACGTGAGCCCGCGCATTGCCATCGGACCTTGCTGCTGGAAACGGTCGCAAAGGACGCCGAGGTCGTCGACCTCTACGCCTGAGCTAGACTGCGGGTAATTCCGCGGCCGACGTCTCACCATCCAGGAGCGCTTCGATGTCCGGGATCGGCCGTCCGCTCATTTCCTTGTTCACGGTGCAGACGATGCGCCGCTCGACCTCCTTGTGGAGGCTCTTCTTGAGAACGCCGAGCGCCTTGGGCGGAGCGACAATGGCCAGCGCGTCGAAATCGTTGCGAAGCACGCGCGCCTTCAGCTCATCGGCCGCGTCCTTGATCCAGCGGTCCTCTTCCTGCTGGTGGAAATCGGGCTCCTCGTAGGTCGAGCGGCCATAGCCGCCGCTCTGCTTCGTGCGTTCCCGGCGCGTCGGTCTTGATGTCGCTATCCTTCCGGTCGCTCGCGCTCGTCATGCGCCTCGGTTCGCAGGTCGATCTGGTTTTCATCGCCGTGATTGCGGAAAAACAGGATCTTGCGGCCGTCGGCGACCAGGACCAGCGCGTTATTGGGAAGGGGCATGGACATTTCCTCCTGAACTATCTGCCGAGGAGAACGCGGACCCTGCCGAGGCGGTTGCGGCGGCTCGTCGCATTGCCGCGCCGCCTCAGGCGGGCTTAGTCCTGCGCCGGGTCCGCCGGTTTGTCGAGTTCACTTTCGCCGACGACGGCATCGTCCGGCGGCGCAATCTCGTCCCCGCCATCGATCTCGATGTCTTCCTCATCGCTTTCCTCGATCTTGGCGACGCTGACGACATGTTCGTCCTCCGCGACCTTGAAGATGGTGACGCCCATCGTGTTGCGGCCGGCGATGCGGATGTCGGCGACGCTGGTCCGGATCATCTTGCCCTGGTCGGTGACGAGCATCAGCTGCTCGCCCTGGCGGGCAGGGAAGCTCGCGACCACGCAGCCATTGCGGGCCGACGTGTCAATGTTGGTGATACCCTGGCCGCCGCGATTGGTGCGGCGATATTCGTAGGCCGAGGAGCGCTTGCCGTAGCCGTTCTCGGTGAGGGTCAGGATGAACTGCTCGCCCTCGTGGAGCTCGGCGATGCGCTCCGGCGAGAGCGAGCATTCGCCTTCCTTTTCGCCCTTCCACGGGGCGAAGCGGAGATAGGCTTCGCGCTCCTCCTGAGTGGTGCCGATGCGATGCAGAATCGACATGGAAATCACCTGGTCGCCGGGCTGGAGGCGGACGCCGCGGACGCCGGTCGAGGTGCGCGACTGGAACTCGCGGACGTCGGTCGCCATGAAGCGGATCGCCTTGCCGTGGCGGGTGGCGAGAAGAACGTCGTCGCCCTCGGTCAGTAGCTCGACCCCGATCAGGCGATCGGTCGGATCGGCCTGCTCGTCACCATCATCGGCGTTTTCGCTCTCGTCGGCGGGCCCAGTGCCGAAGCGCATCGCAATCTTGCCGGCCGTCGGGATGTTGGTGAACGCGGCCATGCTGTTGCGCCGGACCGTGCCATGGGCGGTCGCGAACATGATGTGGAGGCCGCCCCATTCGGTTTCGTCCTCGGGCAGCGGCAGGACGTTTGAAATCACTTCGCCCTCCGCCAGCGGAAGAAGGTTGATCATCGGGCCGGCCCGCGGTGTTCGGGCCGCCTTCGGGAAGCCTCCACACCTTCATTCGATAGACCCGGCCGAGGTTGGAGAAGAACAGCACCGGGTTGTGGGTCGAGGTGACGAACAGCGTCGTGACCGCATCCTCGTCCTTGGTTGCCATGCCGGCGCGGCCCTTGCCGCCACGCTTCTGTTCGCGGAACACGGACAAGGGCGAGCGTTTGATGTAGCCACCCATGGTCACGGTCAGCACCATGTCCTCGCGCTCGATCAGGTCTTCGTCCTCGATCCCGTCGGCGGCCGGGGCCAGCTCGGACATCCGGGGCGTGGCGAACTCCGCTTCGACCTCGTCGAACTCCTCGCGCATCACCTCGTAGAGCCGGGCGCGATTAGCCAGGATTTCAAGCAGTTCGCCAATGTTCTTGGCAAGGCCTTCGAGTTCATTGCCGATCTCGTCGCGGCCGAGCGCAGTCAGGCGATGGAGGCGGAGTTCGAGGATCGCTTTGACCTGCGCTTCGCTGAGACGATAGCTTTTCTCGGCTTTCTGCGGCTCGACCGCTTCGACCAGCGCGATGTACGACCGGATCTCGTCCATCGGCCATTCGCGCTCGATCAGCTTTTCGCGAGCCACCGCCGGCGAGGCCGATCCGCGGATGAGCCGGACGATCTCGTCGAGGTTGGTGACGGCGACAACCAGGCCGAGCAGGATGTGGGCGCGCTCGCGGGCCTTGAACAGCTCGAACTTCGAGCGCCGGGTGATCACTTCTTCGCGGAAGCGGATGAACGCCTCGATGAAATCGCGCAGCGTCAGCGTTTCGGGCCGGCCGCCACGGATCGCGAGCATGTTGGCCGGGAAGCTGGTCTGCGCCGGCGTGTGCCGCCACAGCTGGTTGAGGACGACGTCGGGTGTCGCGTCGCGCTTGAGATCGATCACGACCCTGACGCCTTCGCGGTTGGATTCGTCGCGGATGTCCGAGACGCCCTCGATGCGGCGGTCCTTGGCCGCTTCGGCGATCTTTTCGACCAGCCCGTTCTTGCCGACCTGGAAGGGGATTTCGGTGAGGACGATCGAGCGCCGGTCGCCACGGCCTTCCTCGATCTTGTGCCGGGATCGCTGGAGGATCGAGCCGCGACCGGTCGTGTAGGCGCTGCGGATGCCGGTCTGACCCAGGATGAGGCCGCCGGTCGGGAAATCGGGGCCCTTCACATGCTCCATCAGCCCTTCGGAGCTGATTGTCGGGTCTTCGATATAGGCACGGCAGGCCGCCAGGACTTCGCCGAGATTATGCGGCGGGATGTTGGTCGCCATGCCAACGGCGATGCCGCCGGCGCCGTTGACCAGGATGTTGGGGAAGCGCGCGGGCAGGACCTGCGGTTCGCGCTCGCTCGCGTCATAATTGGGCTGGAAGTTGACCGTGTCCCGGTCGAGGTCGTCGAGCAGGAAGCCCGCGGCCTTCGCCAGCCGCGCTTCGGTGTAGCGCATCGCCGCCGGTGGGTCAGGATCCATCGAACCGAAGTTGCCCTGGCCGTCGATCAGCGGCAGGCGCATCGACCAGCTTTGGGTCATGCGCGCCAAAGCGTCGTAGATCGCCGTGTCGCCGTGCGGGTGATATTTACCGATGACGTCGCCGACGATGCGCGCGGACTTCCGGTACGGCCGATTGTAGAAAAAGCCGTTCTCCTCGCAGGAATAGAGGATTCGGCGGTGGACCGGTTTCAGGCCGTCGCGAACGTCGGGCAGGGCGCGGCTGACGATGACGCTCATCGCATAGTCGAGGTACGAGGTCTTCATCTCCTCGACGATCGAGATCGGGCGCGATGTCGCTGTCGCCGGAGGAGGTGGGGTGTTGGTATCGTCGACGGGGGGCTGAGTGGCCAAGAAACGGTCCTGCTGAATTGAACTGGATGGAATGCGGGATTCGCGGCCCGAAGCCGCGCCCCCGATTGCATCCTACGTAGTGACTGTTGGCGCCCAGCGCCACCCGCGCGCGTACGCGCACGAGGGAAAGTTTGCGGCCATGGATCAAACGCGCGTTTTTCCGTTTCAAAACAACCGGTTCAATGGCGGTTCAGCAGCTGAAGCCCAATCAACTTGGCCTTGCACTATTCAGGGTCTAATGCGCCGCCGGTATTCGCGGTCCGCTGCGGCCAAATCAGGGAGAAGCAACCCCATGAAGCTCATCGCCACTTCCGCGCTCGCGATCGTCGCGGCCAGCCTGGCAACGCCGGCCTCGGCGCAATCCCTTCGCTCCCACGAACAGCAGCGCCAGAAGGAGCAGCCGGAGCAGCAACAGCAAGTCCAGCCGGGTGCGCCGCAGGGGCAAAATACAGTCAAGCCGTCGAGCAAGGCGTTCAAGGCGATCTTGGACCTGCAGACGGCGGTGAAGGCAAAGGACGCCGCGAATATCCCGGCCAAAGTGGCTGCCGCGCAGGCCGTCGCGACGACCAAGGAAGACCATTATCTGATCGCCCAGCTGCAATTGCAGGCTGCGATCGCTGCCAATGACAATGCGGCAATTTCCTCGGCGGTCGATGCGATGAGCGCCTCGGGCTATCTCGACGGGGCGAAGGCGGCCGACCTCTACATCGGTCTCGGCGGGACCTTCTATAACACCAAGCAATATGCGCAGGCCGCCGCCGCTTATCAGAAGGCGATGACGGCCAGTCCGCAGAACGCGGAAGCACCCTCGCTACTGGCGGAATCCCTGTTTGCGGCCGGGCAGAAAGCCAAATCGGCGGCGGCATTCCAGCGCGCGATCCAGGCCCGCGTTGCCGCCGGCCAGAAGCCAGACGAGGCATTGGTCAAGCGCGCCGTTGCCGTGGCCTATAAATCGCAGGCGCCCTCGGCAGTCGACCTCGCGCGGCAATGGGTTGCCTATTACCCCAGCCCGAGCAGCTGGAGCGATGCGATCGCCATTTATCGCAACCTCAATCACCCCGACACCGAAGGCACCCTCGACCTGCTCCGGCTGATGAATGCCACCGGCAGCTTGAAAGAGGCCGGCCAGTACGGGCTTTATGCCCGCGCCGCGGCGGAACAGAATAATTTCAACGAGGCGCAGGCGATCCTCGACGCCGGGATTGCGGCCAAGATCGTCAATCCGGCCAGCGCGGAAATGCGGGACGTTATCGTCGGTTTGAAAGCGAAGCCCAAGGCGACCGCGGCCGATCTCGCTGAAGCTACCAAGAATGCACAGAGTGGCATGGCACTGCTTCGCATCGGTGATCGCTATTACGCGATGGGTGACTATGCGAAGGCCGTGGACCTGTACAAAATGTCGATGACCAAGCCGGGCGTCGATGCGTCGGTGGCTAATCTGCACATCGGCATGGCGCTCGCCCGTGCCGGCGATAAGGCAGGCGCCACGGCAGCGCTCAACGCCGTGACCGGGGAGCGGGCCGGCATTGCGAAATTCTGGCTGGCGTACGTCAACCAGAAAGCCTGATCGTTGAGGGTCTTTCGGTAACGGAAGCCCTTCTTTTACGCGATTTCTCGGCGTGAATTGGCTGTCCCGTTACGGGATGGTTAAGTGCAGCCTTCTTAGCGCATCGTAAATGCTCGCCTAGAGCAGACGGAGGGTGCGTCAGAGGGAATTGATCAACCAGTGCGCTTCGACGATCGTCTACTGACCGTCCTCAATCAACCGGCCGAGGACCGTCATGACGCCACCGTGCGCTGGCGCCAGCTGGTCGACCTCGTCGCGCGGGCGGGGACGAACAGCAGCAGCCCCGTGGTCGCCGCGGCGCTTGAGGCGATCCGGTCCGAAGCTGCTGCCGTCGACGAGCCGCTGCGCGCCGCCGCCGCCCGCGCGGTCGCGGCTTTGCCCCTTCCGTTCGGGTTGCTTCAATATTTCGCCGACGATAGCCTGACGGTTTCGGCGCCCGTGCTTCGCGGCGGCAACCCTGGACGCTCACGAATGGAAGCTGCTCCACAATTCCGCGGACGATGAAACGCGGCGGTTCATCGAGACCCTGCACCCGGACGTTTCACTGGCTGCGGCGGCACCGCTCCCGCCACCGGCTGCGTCCCGGCCGCCGCGACCGTCGATGAACCCTACATGCCGCCGTCCTTGCACGAGGTTGTCGAACGGATCGAGCAGCGTCGCCGGATGCGCGCGGCGGAGCCAGCGCCGGCCGAGGCTGCGCCAGTGATGGCCGACGTTCCGGCGCTTGTTCCGCTGGGAGTGTGGGCCAAGCGGCGAGATCGGATGGGTCGAGGGAGCGCCGCGGGGCGCGCTCGTCGGCCGCTCGATCGCCCGGGTCCAGGATAGCGAGTCCGACCGCGTCGACCAGGAGGTCATCCGCGCGTTTGCCGTTCGAGCCCCGTTTCGCGACGGCATGCTGAGCGTCGGCAACGGCGGACTGGTTTCGGGCGAATGGCGGATCAGCGGCGTTCCGGCGTTCGACCCCGCCGATGGCCGTTTTGCCGGCTATCGGGGGATCGCGCTTCGGGAGGTGGCAATGCCGTCGCCCATGCCGTCGAGCGAAGCCATGCCGGACGTGCTGGCGGACCCCGATTCGCTGCGCGAACTGGTCCACGAGATCAAGACGCCGCTCAACGCGATCATCGGCTTTGCGGAAATCATCGAGGGTCAATATCTGGGACCGGCCGATCGCGGATACCGTGACCGAGCGGCGGAGATCGTCCGCCATGCCCGCCAATTGCTGACCGCGATCGACGATCTCGATTTCGCGGCAAAGGTTCATTCCGCCAGTGCCGCGCAGCGCGAACGCGTCGACCTTGGCGTGCTCGTCGAGCGCGAGGCCGTGGAGCTCCGGCTGCTGGCCGCAAAGCGTGGCGTGGAAGTCAAGTCGTCCGCGCGCAAAGCGAGGTGACCGCGGCGGTGCAGCCCGAACTCGCCGACGGTTGCTGATCCGGCTGTTCGAGGCGCTGGTAGGCATGCCGAGCGCGGCGAGCACCTCGACCTTGCGGCCGAGCCGCGCGCGATGGTGCGCGCATCTCGATATCCCGGCCTGCATCATTGCGCGGCCAGACCGACGCCGATTTGTTCGAACCCGCGCGCGCGCCGAGCCGGGATGGCGGGTTTGCGCTTCGGCTGGTGCGGGGGCTGGCGCGGATCGCCGGCGGGGATCTGGTCGGCAGCCGTGATGCCTTCGCGCTGGTCTTTCCCCGCCACTGACTTATTCGCGTCTTGGCGCGGGCCGCGCCCTTGTCTATCTCGGCGCAGCCGGGGAGGGCCTGTAGCTCAACGGTAGAGCCGGCCGCTCATAACGGCTAGGTTGTAGGTTCGAATCCTGCCGGGCCCACCATCATCACGCGCGGCCAATCCGGGGGATTGGCGAGCATGATGATCGGCCTTAGGTGCGGATCGTCGGGGAGTGGCGCAGCCTGGTAGCGCATCTGCTTTGGGAGCAGAGGGTCGCAGGTTCAAATCCTGTCTCCCCGACCATACGCTGAACCGCCATCACGACGGTTCAGCGGTTCCTGCTCTGCCTTACTTGCTCTTATTCTCGGTCGTCGTTGTCGTCGTATTGCCGTCGGTCTTCTCGTCCTTGTCGACCTTCACGCTGACGTTGGTGTTGCCGACCTTGTTCTCGATCTTGTCGCCGGTCTTCTGGACGTCGTTGCCGATGTCGCCGGCGATGTTCTGGGCGGTGTTGCCGATGTCGGCAGCCGCGTTCTCGGCGACCTCGCTATTGTAGGTGACGCTGGTCGTGCCGTTGGCGTCGTCCTTGCTGACCTGGCAGGCGCCGAGCAGCAGGAGCGGGATGGCGGCGAGTGCGATGCGCATGGTTTCCTCCGTTGTTTGAAGCGGTCAACGCCGCTTGGCACGTTTCGGCTCCGATTCAATCCCACCCGATAGCACGGCGAGGGCGGCCGTCCATGCCGCGACATTCTGGCGGAGCTGCTCGGGGTCGATCTTGTCGAGCGTGTCGTCCGGTGTGTGGTGGTAATCGAAGTAGCGGGTGCCGTCCTGGTTGAGCGAAATCCATGGCGCCCCCGCAGCAATCGTTGGCTCGACGTCGGTCCCGTCCGCCTCGCCCTTGTCGTTCTTGGTATGATCCCGAGCGGCGCCAGTGCAGCAGTAGCCGGGCGTAAGCGCTGGATCGCTTTTCATCAGCTGTGAGCTGAAACGCCAGACCCGGTCGGCGCCGAAGTCGCTTTCGCCGGCAATAGCGTAACGGTCGCCGGCGTGAGCCTTGGCAAGTGCGGCGCCGCCAAAACCGCCCGGTTCCTCCGCGCCGAACCAGACCACGCGGATGGTCCGGAGCGGACGGCCGGCGTCCATGATCCGCTTGGCGGCGGCGGTGACGATGGCGATGCCCGACGCATCGTCGATCGCGCCGGTGCCGAGGTCCCAGCTGTCGAGGTGGCCGCCAACGAGCAGGACGGGGGCCTTGGGATCGCGGCCTGGAACCTCCGCGACAACATTGCCCGACTGGCCGCCTTCGCGGCGCTCGCTGACCAGGGTCAGGTGCATCACGACCGGCTTGTCCCGCTTGAGGATGCGGATCAGCTGTTCGGAGTCGGGAACCGAGAGCGCGCCCGCCGGGATCGGGGTCGCGCCGTCGGTGAAATATTGGACGCCGGTATGCGGATTGCGGTGATGGTCGGTGCCGATCGAGCGGATGACGATCGCCAGCGCGCCCTTCTTGGAGGCGATGGTCGGACCTTGCCGACGCGGAGCGCCGAACTGGCCGTAACCCGAGCCATCCTGCGCCGGCATCATGTGATGGTCGATGAAGACGATCTTGCCCTTGACCGCGCTGTCGGGCGCGGCGCGGAGTGCATCGACACTGCCGAAATAGACGATTTGGCCGGTGACGCCCGCAGCGCCGGTCGACCCACTATAGCCGAGGGCCGCGATGACCAGCTTCTGCGGGAATGGCGAGACGATCTCGGCGTTTTCGGCGCCGCGGGTCCACACCGGCATGGTGAAAGGCTCGACATGCACATTGGCGAATCCCATCGCGGTCAGGCGCTTCACCGCCCAATCGCGAGCGCGGGCTTCGGCTTCGGTCGCCGCGAGCCGTTGGCCGACCTCGGTCGTTAGGCCCTCGGTGATGTCCCAGGCATAATGATCGTTGGCGAGCGCATCGTCGCGCAACGCGGCGATCTTGGGGTCGACCAACACGGGCGGGGGTAATGCCGCAGTGGATTGCTGGGCAAGGGCAGGGGCGGCGGTGGCCATCAGCAGGCCGGTGAGCAGGATACGGTTCATCGCCCGACGCTACGAAGCGGTGAGCGCCGAGTCACCAGCGCCAGTCGATAAAATCGAAGCGCTGGTCGATCAGAGCAGCCGCATCTGGTCGCCTTGCGGCGGTTCGAACAGATCCGTGCGGAGCGGGAATTTGGCCTGCTTGAGGCCGAATTTCTTGCACGCGATCTCGAAGCGGGTGCGAAGAAGGTCGGCCCAAGGTCCCTGGCCGCGCATCCGGCTGAAGAAGCAGGGATCGTTGTCGCGGCCGCCGCGAAGCGACTGGATGGTGGCCATCACCTTGGCGGCGCGGTCGGGATAATGATCGTCGAGCCAGGCGCGGAATAGGGGCGCCACTTCGTAGGGGAGACGGACGGGCAGATAGAAGCCGCCGGGCGCTCCGGCCTCGACCGCCGCTTCGACGATATGCTCGAGCTCGTGGTCGGTGATTTGCGGGACCACTGGGGCAATCGCAACATAGCAAGGGACGCCGGCCGCATTCAGTTGCTTCACGGCTTCGAGGCGCTTTTTCGGTTGCGGCGCTCGCGGTTCGAGCGTTCGGGCTACTTGCGGGTCGAGCGAGGTCACGGAGACCGCCACGGAGGCGAGGCCAAGCTCCGCCGCCTGCTTCAAAAGGTCGAGATCTCGAAGCACGCGGTTGGACTTGGTGGTGATGGTGAACGGGTGGCGGGTTTCCAGCAGAAGCTCGATCAACGAGCGCGTGATTCGCCAGCGCTCCTCGATCGGCTGATAGGGGTCGGTGTTCGTCCCCATCGCGATCGGCCGGCATTCGTAGCCCGGCCGCGACAAGGCCGCGTGCAGCAGCTGGGCTGCCTTGGGCTTTGCGAACAGGCGTGATTCGAAATCTACCCCGGGCGAGAGGTCATGATAAGCATGGGTTGGGCGCGCGAAGCAGTAGATGCAGCCATGTTCGCAGCCGCGGTAGGCGTTGACCGAGCGGTCGAAGCCGATGTCGGGTGAGCTGTTGCGGGTCAGGATCGACTTGGGATGCTCGATCGTCACCGTGGTCCGCCGCCGCGCCACGCCATCGAGCGCCTCGACCTGGTCGAGCCACTCTCCTTCAGTTATTCGCTGCTTGAGATTGAAGCGGGTGGGCGTCGTATTGCGCGTGGCCCCGCGACCGCTTCTCGAACTCGACTGGCATGGCGGCAAGCTAGGCCGCCGATAGGAACATAACAAGAACATTAGCGGGTGAGGCTGGTCATCCCGCGCGGTAAGGTCGGCCAACGGTGCTGCGCCATCGCCTTCAGCGTCGAGGTCTGTTCGTCGTTCAGACCTTGGTACACCCACATGTTCCGGAGCACGGCGGGGACGTAATAGCGCGTCTCCCAATAAGGGATGGATTCCATCCACAGCAGCGGATCGCCCTTGTCGTTGATCCCTGCCCAGCGCGCGACGGGGAGAGGGCCGGCGTTGTAAGAGGCGATGATGCGTGGAAGCTGACCGGCGGTCGCCGAAGAGCTGCGCATCGTTTCGATGAAGCTCTGGCCGAACTCGAGGTTGAACCTGGGGTCGGTCAGAGTGGCGCGTGAATAAGCGAGGCCTCGGCTGGTCGCCATTTGCTGCGCTGTGATCGGCAAAACCTGCATCAGTCCGACTGCGCCCGCCGTGCTAACGGCGGTCCTGCGGAAGGCGATTCCTGAACGATATGGCCGAAAGCAAGCGCGGGATCGACCCGCCAGCCATTTAAGGGGCGCCACGATGGGTTCGGGTAGCGGTCGGTCGAGTCCGAATGGGCGCCCCATTGGCCGTTGTTGGCGAGCCAGAGCTGCGCGGCGGGGAGGTCCAGTTTCTTCGCGAGTTGAATCAGCGCGTGATGTTCGGACACCGACCCGATCCTGGCCTCGTGGCGGAGTATTTCTTCGGCGATTGCGGGCTCGCCTATGCGCGTAAGCTCGATCGCGCGCTGGACGTTGGGCAGGCTGTCGATGGACGGATCGGCGCTGCTGTAGGGATCGGCCGCGAGTTTGGTCGACACGCCGAGAGTTTCGCGGGCGAGGAGACCGTAGAAGCTTTCGGTGGACTCGGGGGCAAGCGCGGCGGCGCGGAGGAGTGCCTCAACCGCGCGGGGCCGGCCCGCGGCCTGCTCGGCGCGCGCGGCCCAATAATAACCGCCGGCACGGAGCTCGCGCTGCTGTGCGAGGGCCGCCACTTGCTGAAATGCGGTGGACGCAGCGTTCCAGTCGCCAAGGCGCCAGGAGGCAAGCCCGGAGATCCATGCCGCCTGGCTCGCCCATTCGCCCGAAGCGCCCTGCCGCCACGTGTCCGCCACGCGGCGGGAATCCATGTCGAGGCCATTGACGTAATAAGCGAAAGCGACGCGCTGTGCCGCTTCCGCGCGGGCTTCGGCCGAGAGTTGCGGCGCATAGAGAAGCAGCTGGCCCTCGGCCCCGGCGGAGTCGTTCACCTTGATCAGTGGATCGAGGAGCGCGCGAAGCTGGTCGGCGTAGGGCTCGCCCTGGACCGGCTTGGCCTTGTAGCGGATGGGGGCGGAGCCGATGCTGTAGACGGGCTTTTGAGGGACCGTCGCTGGCAGTGTGAGCGCGCCTCGCTTCAGCGCCAGCGCTGCAAGCTGGTCCGCCTGCGGCAGGTCCGGCGCTTCGGCAATGAGCGACTGTAGCGATGCAAGGTCGACGAGCGGCGATCCCCTGGCGGTGTAAAGTTCGGCTTTCGCGACTGGCGTCAGCAGACTGTGTGGGAGGGTTGCGATGCCTGCCTGCGCCGACGCCCAATTGCCTAAATCGATCGCGTCGAACACGCCGCGCCAGTCCTTCGGCGCCACGGTGGCCGTAAGAGGCGGTGGAGGAGGTGCGATGGTCGTCTGAACCGCGGGTGCAACCGAAACGGTAGGTTGCTGCCCGAGCGGTGCCGATACCGGTGCCGCTGGGGGCGGTGCCGCCGGCAAGTTGACGGCCGGACTGGTCGGAAGCGGCGCGAGAGGGTCCGCAGCGGATTGCGCGACGGCGGGCGCGGCCGAGACCAACACTCCGAAGGCGAGCAGGCGGGACTTCACGATTCATCCTCCATCAGAAGCAACAAGTCCTTCCATGCCAAGGACTTGTTTGAGGGCTGATTAATCAGCTGCCGCGGATGGAAGGTAGCGACCGTCCGGATGCCCTCGACCTTGTGGGCATGGCCGCGCGCCTGCGGCAGGGGTTTTCCGAGCAAAGCCTGGGCCGGCCCATCGCCCAACAGCAGCAGCCGCTTCGGCTTGGCGAGCCGGATGTGCGTGCGCGCGATTTCCGCGCAGGCCGCGCGATCCTTGGCGCCCATCCTCGCGCCGGGGACATGGAGACACGACAGCGACGCATTGTAGGCCTGGTCGGAAGGAATCTTGATCGCGGCGAGCATTCGCTTCGCGAGCTCCCACGACGCGCCACCGATCGGCTGGCCGGCAGCGAAATCCTCGAGCGTCGGCGCCTCGCTCAGCAGCATGATCGCCGCATTTTCGGGACCCGTTGGCATAATCCGTCGGGCGGTGGCGGAAGCGAGCGGAAGCAGGGTGCTGCTGGCGAGCCACTGCTGAAGATCGGCGAGCGTATCGTGGGAAGGAGGAGCGACGTTCTGCTCGGGGGCTGTTGATGCCGGCGCGGCGATCAAGGCTCGCTTTTCTGCCGGTTTCAGCCAGTCGCGCGGCTTTTCCTGAATCGCGACGTCGACGCCCGCCTCGAGCCACCACGCCAGCATGCTCCGCGCTTCCGCGGCACCCATTGGTTCCAGGTCCCCACCCATGCCGCAACCCTCGCGCGCCATTGACGCGGCGGTCAAGGAATTGGCAGGGCAGACGAGTCGAAATGTGTGGACAGTGCGCCGAAGCGCCAAAGCCGCGCACCAGCGGAAGTGAGTTGAGCGAATGAGCGAACGCGAATCCATGCAATATGACGTGGTGATCGTTGGCGCCGGCCCTGCCGGCCTCTCCGCCGCGATCCGCCTCAAGCAGCTGGCCGCGGAAGCGGACAGGGCGCTCAGCGTCTGCATCCTGGAAAAGGGCAGCGAGGTCGGCGCGCATATCCTGTCGGGCGCGGTGATCGACCCGATCGCGCTCGACGAGCTCATACCGGACTGGAAGGACAAGGGCTCGCCGCTGACGGTGCCCGTCACCGAGAACCATCATTGGGTGCTCTCCAAAAAGGGCAAGTTCGGCCTGCCCGAGATGCTGACGCCGCCGTTCATGCGCAACAAGGGAACCTACACGCTCAGTCTCGGCAATTTCTGCCGATGGCTGGCGGGGCAGGCGGAAGAGCTGGGGGTCGAGATTTTCCCCGGCTTCCCGGCTGCGGAAATCCTGTTTCACGACGACGGATCGGTAAAGGGCGTGGCGACCGGTGACCTCGGAATCGCGCGGGACGGCAGCCACCGTCCGGACTATCAGCCAGGCATGGAGCTGCATGCGCGCTACACCTTCTTCGCGGAAGGTGCGCGTGGGCATCTGACCAAGCGGCTGACCGAGCTGTTCCACCTGCGCGACGAAAGCGGGCCACAAGTATTTGGTCTCGGAATCAAGGAATTATGGGAAGTTCCTGCCGAACAACATCAACCCGGCCGAGTCATCCACACCCAGGGCTGGCCGCTGACCGACGCGTGGGGCGGCGGCTTCCTTTATCACCAGGAAAACAACCAGGTCGCACTCGGCTTCGTCGTCGCGCTGGACTACGCCAACCCCTATCTTTCGCCCTTCGAGGAGATGCAGCGCTGGAAGACCCATCCCGCGATCCGCGCCGAGATAGATGGGGGCCGGCGCCTGTCTTACGGCGCGCGGGCGATTAACGAGGGCGGCTATCAGGCCATCCCCAAGCTGGTCTTCCCCGGCGGGGCGCTGATCGGCTGCTCGGCCGGGTTCGTGAACGTGCCACGGATCAAGGGCACGCACACCGCGATGAAGTCGGCGATGATCGCCGCCGAATTCGCGTTCGAGGCGATTGTTGCAGGTCGCTCCGCCGACATGCTCGAAACCTATCCGCCCGCACTCCACAAGAGCTGGGTCGCGACCGAGCTACACAAGGTCCGGAACGCACAGCCGGCAGTCGCTCATTGGGGAGCGACGATGGGCACGCTGTATGCCGGGCTGGACCTTTGGTTGCATTACCTTCCGGATCGGCGTTCCCTGGACGCTGAGGCACAAGCCAGACCACACCCGCCTGCGCCGCAAGGACGCGTCCGCGCCGATCGCCTATCCCAAGGCGGACGGGGTCCTGACCTTCGATCGCCTCTCATCGGTGTTCGTGTCCAATACCAACCATGAGGAGGATCAACCGGTTCATCTGACGCTCAAGGACGCGGACATACCCACCGCGATCAATCTTCCCGTATATGCCGGGCCGGAACAGCGTTATTGTCCGGCCGGCGTCTACGAATTCGTCGAGGACGGCAGTGGTGAACCGAGGCTCCAGATCAACGCCCAGAACTGCGTCCATTGCAAGACGTGCGACATCAAGGACCCGACCCAGAACATCAACTGGGTCACCCCCGAAGGCGGCGGAGGCCCCAATTATCCGAACATGTAAGTGGCTGGCGGGCGCGGCGATTGCCGCCATGGGTCTGCAGCCGGTCGCGGCATCGGCGCGCCTCGGCATCGCCGATCCTGCGCGGGCCTACGTCAAGGCCCGGGCAGCCGCGATGAGCGGCGATCACAGCCAGGCCGCGCAACTGCTTGCGGCGCTCGCCATCTCGCAACCGGGCCAGCCCGATCTTTCGAAGAAGGCGCTGAGCGAAGCAATTGGTGCGGGGCAAATGGAGCTCGCGCTCAAACTCGCGCGCACGATCCCCGCGGCGCAGCTGCCAACCGACGCGCGCCTGCTGCTGGTTGCGGAGGAGATCAGGCGCGGGCGGCCGGAACGGGCAATGCCATGGCTGACCGTACGCGGTGACAATGGCGACCTCTCGTTCCTGCTCGCACTGGTCAGCGCGTGGTCCTTGGCCGATCGCGGCAATAGCGAGCAGGCGCTGGCGACTCTGGACCAGATTCCGTCGACCAGCGTCCTTATGCCGCTGGTTGGCGAACAGCGGGCTTATATCCTCATGAAGGCGAAGCGAACCGCGGAAGCGGAGCCCTTCGCGAGGCGGGCCGTGGGATCAGCAGGCGGGCGCGAGCAGCGCCTGCGCCTGGCCTTTGCCGATGGCTTCCTGGCGGCTGGCGATAAGCCCCGCGCGCTGATGATCGTCGAGGGCATGGGCCAGGGTGAGATCGCCGCGCGGCGCCGCATTCAGGCCGGACAGCGCGGTGGGCAGGCGGTCGACAATTTGCCGCGCGCCCTTGGCGAAGTGCTGACCGACTTTTCCGCCGACATTGCCCGTTCCCAGCGTGCGGCGCCGCCCATCGGCCTGGTGCAGGTGGCGCGCTACGTGAACCCGCAGAACAGCAGCACGACCGCGCTGCTCGCGCTTCTGCTGGCGGCGCACGACCGCGCCAACGAAGCCTTGGCCCTGCTCCGGACGGTTCCGGCCGACGATCCGCTCATCTCCCAGATCCGCGATGTCGAGGTCCATATCCTGACCGACGACAAACATCTCAATGAGGCGTGGCAGATTGCGGCAAGTGCGGCCGCCGCCTCCAATGCCGATGCGAGCGATTATTCGCGGCTTGGCGATGTGCTGCAATCGATGAAGCGTCATGCGGAAGCCGCCAATGCTTATGGCCGGGCGGTTTCACTGGCGCAGAGCCAGAACCTCAAGAGCGAGATCTGGTCATTGCTCCTGCTGCAGGCGAGTGCGCTCGAGGATGCAAACCGGTGGCCGGAGGCCAAGGCGTTGCTTCAACAAGCGCTGGCCATGCAGCCGGACCAGCCGTTGCTGCTCAACTTCATGGGCTATGGTCAGCTCGAGCGCGGCGAGAACATGGACTCCGCCGAAGCGATGATCCGCAAGGCGAGCGAGCTCGCGCCCGACGACGCCTCGATCACCGACTCGCTCGGCTGGGCCGAATTCAAGCGCGGCAAGGTCGATGATGCCATCGCGACTCTCCAGAAAGCGGCCGAGAAGGATGCGAGCCAGGCGGAGATCCAGGAGCATCTCGGCGATGCGCTGTACCGGTCGGGACGCCGCTTTGAGGCGCGCTTCGCCTGGAACGCGGCGTTGGTCACCGCGGAACAGGACATTGCGGCGCGCGTGAAGGCCAAGCTCTACAGCGGCCTTACGGCCGGCAACGCGGCGCCTTGACCGAGCCAGCGCGGGAGATCGCGCCGGCGAAGCTCAATCTCGCGCTTCACGTGCGCGGCAAGCGGCCCGATGGGCGGCATGACATTGAGACGGTGTTCGCCTTCTGCACCGATGGCGACCTGCTGAGCGCGCGCGGCGATGAGCATATCCTGCTGGAAACCATCGGGCCCTTTGCCGCTGAACTCTCAGGCTGCGACAATCTTGTCCTGAAGGCCGCGCATTTGCTCCGCGATCGCCGCGATCCCGACCTACTCGACGGCGGCGCCGCGATGATTCTCGACAAGCGCCTTCCCGTAGCATCGGGAATCGGCGGCGGCTCGGCGGATGCGGCCGCCGCGCTGCGCCTGCTGACGTCATTGTGGCGGATGGATCCGATCACGCCGAGGCAATCGCTCCCGAGCTCGGAAGCGACGTGCCGGCGTGCTTGCTCAGCATGCCGATGCGGGGCGACGGTGCGGGTGACCAGCTAACGCCCATCGATTTGTCTGAGTTATCGGGGCGGCCCGTCCTGTTAGTGAACCCGCGTGTTGCACTGTCGACAGCGGCGGTTTTTGCGCGCTTGGGACGGGGTTGATCGCGGGCCCTTGGACGACTGGCGAGGGCCGCAACGATCTCGAAGAGGCTGCGAAGAGGCTGGTGCCGCAGATCGCGACGGTGCTGGCGTGGCTCGGCGCCCAGCCAGGTGCGACGTTCGTCCGGATGTCGGGTTCGGGCGCGACCTGTTTCGGCCTGTTTGACAGCGAAGACGCGCGGACCGCGGCCGCCGAAGCGGTACCGCGCGAATGGTGGCACTTGGCAAGCTTCCTGCGCTAGGGCGCGGGTGATGACTGGCCGTCCGATCCTCAACGCCGTGGAGATGCGCGCCGCCGAACAAAAGGCGATCGATAGCGGCGCCAGCGTCGAGCAGTTGATGGAACGGGCGGGCGCGGGTCTCGCCGAGGCGATTTATGCATTCGCCGGACCGTTGCCGACACTGATCCTGTGCGGGCCGGGCAACAACGGTGGCGATGGCTATGTGGCCGCGCGCCACCTCGCGGCGCGCGGTGTTCCGGTTCGGGTTGCGGCGCTCGGTGATCAGAAGGAGGGCGCAGGAGCATGGGCGCGGTCGCAATGGTCGGGCGAGATCGAGGAGCTTGGGCCCGATACCCCATTCTCCTCTCCTCGTCGATTCGCTCTTCGGAACGGGATTGAAACGCGGATTGGAAGCTTCTGTTTATGCGGAGCTGTCACGGCTGCACCGAGCGTCGGTCGTCAGCGTCGCTTGCGATGTTCCGAGCGGCGTCGATAGCGATAGCGGCGCCGAGCTCAGCCCTGTTCCCGGGTTCGACCTGACCGTGACATTCGGCGCGCTGAAGCCGGCGCACCGGCTGTTTCCGGCAAGCCACAAATGCGGGCGTGTCGTGCTCGCCGATATCGGCATCGATGCGGCCGGCACGTGGCACGAGATTGCGCCGCCTAACCTGCCCGCACTCGATCCCGGCGGGCACAAATATGATCGGGGGCTGGTCCACGCGCTCGCCGGCGCGATGCCGGGTGCGATTGCGCTGGCGGCGAAGGCCGCGGCGCGCGCCGGTGCCGGTTACGTCCGGGTCAGCACGTCGCGAACCATCGACGGGCTGCCCTCGGCCATCGTCCAGACCGACACCGCGCAGGTCGATGACCCGCGGATCGGATGCCTGCTGGTGGGACCGGGTCTCGGCGACCTGCCGAAGGTGCTGACGCTGGCGCTAACGTCCAAGGCGCCCAAGGTGATCGATGCCGACGGCATTACTCAGCTCGGCGATCCCGGGCGAACGAGGGGGCAGGATGCGATCCTGACACCGCACGAAGGCGAATTCCGTAAATTGTTCTGCGAGCTTCCCGGCACAAGCCCGAGCGGGCACTGGAAGGAGCGAAGGGATCGGGCGCGGTCATCGTCTACAAGGGCCCGGACACTCTGGTTGCATCGCCTGACGGCCGATTGGGCTTCGCGCCGCCGGCCCCGGCCTGGCTGGCGAGCGCGGGGACCGGTGATGTTCTGTCGGGGATCATCGCCGCGTTTCGGGCAAGGGGATTATCGGCCTTCGAAGCAGCCTGCGCGGGTGTGTGGCTGCATGGGCGCGCAGCGGAGATTGCCGGCCCGGCCATGATCGCCGACGATCTGGTCGAGGCCATCCCGCAAGCGATCGCTTCGCTGTGAACGAACTGGTTGTCCGGATCGCGGCTCGCGGTGATGGCGTTACGGCGGGCGGAAAGCATGTCCCGTTCGGCGTGCCTGGCGACGCCCTGCTCGACGATGGCGCGCTGGCGTTCGGGCCGCATCATCAGGAGCCGCCTTGCCGGCATTTCCCCGAATGCGGTGGCTGCCAGCTGCAGCATGCCGATGACGAGGCCTATCGCGGTTATCTCGTGTCGCGGACGGAAGCGGCACTCGCCCAGCACGATCTCGCGACGTTATTCGGCCGCCTTACCTGTCACCGCCGCGCAGCCGACGCCGGGCGACGCTCAAGGCGCTCAAGGTCGGCCGCAATGCGCTGATCGGCTTCAATGCCGAGCTGTCGCACCGGGTCATCGACATGCGCGAGTGCCACATCCTGCGGCCGGAGTTGTTCGCGCTCGTTCAGCCGTTCCGCGCCTTGCTGGCGGACATGATCCAGCCCAAGCGAATCGCCGAAATTCAGCTGACCTGGCTCGACCGCGGTGCCGACGTGCTCATCAAGGGCATTTACGCGGGCCGGCTGAGCGAGATCGAGGCGCTGACGTCATTCGCCATGGATCACGAACTCGCTCGGCTCGGCGTCGATCGCGGCCTTGGTCCCGAGACGATCTGGGAGCCGCAACCAGCCAGCATCATGCTTTCCGGTGTCCCGGTCGGTTTTCCTCATGCGGGATTCCTTCAGGCAACCGCGGATGGCGAGGCAGCGCTGATCGAAGCGGTGCAGGAATGCGTCGCCGGCGCCGGAAGCGTGGCGGATCTGTTTTCGGGGCTGGGAACGTTCGCCCTCGCGACGCGCGCGGGCTTCGCCGCAGAAGGCTCACGAGATGCCGCCGGCGCGCTGAAGCAGGCTGCGCCGAACATGACGGTCGAGCACCGCGACCTTTACCGGCGGCCGCTCGATGCGAAGGAGCTGGCGCGGTTCGATGCGGTGATCCTGGATCCGCCCCGCGCGGGTGCGGATGAGCAGGTCGTCGCCATCGCCCGCTCAGCGGTGCGGCGTGTTGCCTATGTCAGCTGCAACCCGGCGACTTTCGCGCGCGACGCGCGGACGCTGGTCGACGGCGGCTACGCTGTCGACTGGGTGCAGCCGGTGGGGCAGTTCCGCTGGTCGACCCACCTCGAGCTCGCGGCCTGTTTCACCCGCGATGAAGAGGAAGATCGCGGCGTGGGTCGTGAGGCCGATCAGGCATAAGGTACCGAGCAGGAACAAGGGGAAGCGGACGCTGACCCGGTTGACCGTCGCCTGGACGATGCTGTGCACGATCCGGATGCCGACATAGCCCCACGCGAGATAGACGTTGATCGGGTGGTCGAATCCCATCAGCACCAATGCCAGCACGATCGCATAGAACAGCGTCGGCTGCTCCATCAGATGCGAGTAATTGTGCGACGGCCAATGCCCGGGACCGGGCTGGGTGCGCTCCAGGTCGGCACCGCGAGCGCCGTCCGGGATTTCGCGGCCCTTCAGCATCGGAAAGCGCTTTGCCGCCATCCAGATGAGCATGATGAGCGACCAGGCGACCAACGTCACGATGGGCGCGAGCAGCGGACTGATGTGCATGAGAACCCTCCCCTTGGTAAGGGAGGGTGCTTCAGTTCGTAACGCTTGGCAATCTTAGTCGAACAGCTTGGCGAATCGGCGCTTGTCGCGGTTGCGCCAGGCGCCGCGATGCCAGGCGTCACTGGCGAGCAGCGGCAGGACCGAGGTCGCCTCGGCGAAGACCATTTGCTCCATCGCCGTCGAGACCTTGCCCCAGCTCGCCGCCTCCTGGAGCGTCGAGGAGGAGCAGGCGCCGTCGCGTACGTCGGCAACGGTGATCTGCACGGCATATTTGTGCACTTCGACGTCATGGTGGCCGAGGATTTCAGCGCAGACGACGGTGTCCTGCGTGAAGTTCTTGGGAACACCGCCGCCGATCATCAGCAGGCCGGTGGTGCCGGCCTTGATCTTGATGTCCGTCAACTCGCGGAAGTCGGCGATCGCGTCGAGGACCATATAATGACCGCCGCGCTTCATGGCGTCGACCTGATGCTTGACCAGGCCGAAGCCGGCCGAGCTGTCGACGAAGGCCGGACAGAAGATCGGCACGTCATGCTCGTAGGCGAGTTGGACGAGGCTGCCGGGCTTCTTGGCGTTGCCCTCGCTCAGCCACTTGCCCATCTCGCGGATGAAGGCGCGGCTGCTGTAGGCGCGGGGCTCGAGGCTATCGGCGATCTTGCCGATCGTGAAGTCGCAGTCCTGCAGCTGCTGCTCGTCGATATAGGTGTCGTAGATGCGGTCGATGTAGAGCGAACGCAACGTATCATCGTCTGGGATTTCATTGGCTTGATAGTGCTTGTGGCCAAGCGCTTCGAAGAAATCCATGTCGACGATCGAAGCACCCGTGGCGACGATGGCATCGACCATGTTGGACTTCACCAGCTCGGCATAGAGATCCATGCAGCCGCCGGCCGAGGTCGAGCCCGCGATCACCAGGATGATCGAGCAGTCCTTGTCCTCGAGCATGGTATTGTAGATTTTCGTCGCGCGGCCGAGGTCGCGGCTCGTGAAGCTCATCTTGTCCATCGCCTCGACGATGGGCCGGGCGTCGAACTTGGTGATGTCGATATGCTCGACCGGCGTCGACAGGAGCTCGCTTTTGCGGGTGTCGTTGATGCCCTCGGCGTCCTGAGTCTTGATCAGGGTCTCGGTCGTCATTTCAAATACCTCGTCATTCCCGCGAAAGCGGGAATCCCGCTACTCGCGTGGGTCGAAAAGAAAAAGATGGATCCCCGCTTTCGCGGGGATGACGGTCGGTTCTGCGACTACAGCGTCATGACGTTCGAGCGGGCCGGAACCGTGGCGCCGTAGAGGCTGGCCATCGGCTCATCGTCGACGATCGCCGAGTCGACTATGCCAAAGCCATTGAACTGCGTCCGCATTGCGCAGCCGTAGGCACCAAGCATCCCGACCTCGATATAATCACCGGGCCCGACGTCCGCGGGCAGTTCGAACGGGCCGGTCATGTGATCGAGATCGTCGCAGGTCGGGCCGTAGAAGCTGAATTCCATCGAGCGCACGCGCGATTCTTGTTCGCGGATCAGGCTGACCGGGTAGCGCCAGCCGATGTGCGCCGCGTCGAACAAAGCCCCATAAGCGCCGTCGTTGATGTAGAGCTCGTCCCCGCGGCGCTTCTCAACGCGGACGAGAACGCTCGCATATTCGGCGCACAGCGCACGGCCCGGCTCGCACCACAGCTCCGCAGAATAGCTGATCGGCAGCGATTCGAACGCCTGGTGGATAACCGCGAAATAGGTTTCCAGCGGCGGCGGCTCCATGCCCGGATAGGACGACGGAAAGCCTCCGCCCACATCGACGATGTCGACGGTGACCGCGGCTTCGACGATCGCCTGGCGGACGCGGGTCATGGCTTCCGCGAAGGCGGCCGGAGTCATCGCCTGGCTGCCGACGTGGAAGCAGAGGCCGAGCGCGTCGGCGGCCTGGCGAGCGGCCATCAGCAAAGCGCTGACGTCACGCGGGTCGGCGCCGAACTTGGATGCGAGACTAAGCTTTGCATGCTCCGAACTCACGCGAATCCGGACGAGCAAATTGAGATCGCTGGCGGCCACCCCGTCAGTCGCGGTTGCACGGACGATTTTGTCGAGCTCTTCGAGCGTGTCGAGGCTGAAGGTCTTCACGCCGTGCTTGAAATAGGCCTCGGCGATAGCTTCCTCGGCCTTCACCGGATGCATGAAGCATTGGACGGCGTCAGGCAGCGTATCGTGCACCAGGCGGACCTCGCCGATCGATGCGACGTCATAATGGGTCACGCCGGCTTCCCACAGGATGCGGAGCAGGTCTGGCGAAGGATTGGCCTTGACCGCGTAGAGCGACCGGCCCGGGAACTTCTCGACGAAGAAGCGGGCGGCGCGGCGGGCGGCATGCGGGCGCAGCAAAGTCACCGGCTGAACCGGACGTTGCTTGGCTACGTCGGCTCCGCAGGCGAAGCCGTTGAGCTTGGCGATAGCGGCAGCCCCCCGGCTGCCGGTCGGGGCGGTCGCTAGCCCCAGCGCGCGATGATCGTGGTGCAACTCAAGGGACCTCCAACAGGTTCGTTCCAAAAGAGCTGCCTTGCGGTTGGAAGTCCCATGGGGCAGCGGGGCGCGATATATGGTCGGGGGTCCCCCCTGTAAAGAATGTTTGGACCTCCAAAGAAAGATTGGACGAATTCTGTCGTCGAACTGCAACGGTTTAGCGAAAGGGCAGGGTTATCAGTAGCTTAATAGATCGAGTGGACGTGACGCAGGCGGATGTCATCGCCGCGGCCGAACGGATTGCGGGCAAGGTCGAGCAGACGCCGTTGATCGAGAGCGAGGTCGCGGGTGCTCGAATCTGGCTGAAATGCGAGTGCCTGCAAACCGGCGGGGCATTCAAGCTCAGGGGTGCAACCAACCGCTTGCTGCAGCTCTCACCGGACGAGCGGATGCGCGGCGTTGTCGCCTTTTCCTCGGGGAATCACGCGCGCGGCGTGGCCATTGCCGCCCGCCGCCTTGGCATTCGAGCAATCATCGTCATGCCTTCCGATGCGCCGCAGGTGAAGGTCGACGGAACCCGCGGTGAGGGTGCCGAGATCGTCTTTTACGACCGACGGACGGAAAGCCGGGAGGAAATTGCCGGGCGCCTTGCCGCCGAGACCGGCGGCACGGTCGTGCCGAGTTTCGATGATCCGGCCGTCGTCGCCGGACAGGGAACTGCGGGCCTCGAGATCGTTGCACAGCTCGGGCGCTCGCCGGCGCGGATCGTCATCCCTTGTGGCGGTGGCGGACTGGCGGCGGGCATCGCGCTTGCCGTGCCGGATGCCGAAATCGTCATTGTCGAGCCGGAAGGCTGGGACGACATGAGCCGCTCGCTCGAACTCGGCGAGATCGTTCCGGTCGAACCCGATGCGCCCGATACCTTCTGCGATGCGATCATGACACCGCGCGTCTCGCCGATCACCTACGGCATCCTCGCCGATTGCAACGCGGCCGCCGCGTCAGTCAGCGATGCGCAGGTGGAGGACGCGATCCGTTTTGCCTGGTCGAAGCATCGGATTGTCGTTGAGCCCGGTGCGGCCGTCGGCTTGGCGGCGCTGCTCGCGTGCAAGCTGGCGCCGCGTGAAGATACGGTTGTTGTGCTCTCTGGAGGCAATATCGACCCGGCGCTCCATGCGCGGATCGTAGCTTAGGCGACGTTGCGCGCCTTATATTCGCCGGGCTCGACGTGCGCGGGGCTCGAGCGCTCGACCGCCTTGGTCAGCTCTTCGAGCTCGGCGGCCAGGGTCTCGAGTTCGGCGGCGAGGAAGCGGCGTTCGTTCTCGGCAACAGACTCTGACGCATCGATCAGCGTGTCGAGCATCATGGCGATGCATGGCAGGATCGTTTCCTCGATCCGCTCGAACGCCTCGTCGAGGCGCGCCTGCTGGTCAGCCGATGGCATTGAGCGACAATAGACCAATCTTGGTTAAGTCTTGGTGAAACTGGCGCGGGACACCGACGGTTTTTTTTGCGAGCTGGGCTCGCACTCCGGAAAATCGCGGCGTTCTTTTCGCCGGCGCCACCGCCACGTCAAACCGGTGAAGGTCGCCCCTTGGCTCCGATCACGAACGTGATGATCGGGACGGTAGAGACGGCTTGATCGGGTCGGTCGCCAACCGCATGTCGAGATAATTGTCGACGGACTTCATCATCAGATCGAGCTCGTTGGCGAAGAAGTGGTTCGCGCCCGGGATCAAATCGTGATTGATGGTGATATGGCGCTGGGTCCGAAGCTTGTCGACCAGCTTCTGAACCGCGCTCGGCGTGACGACCTCGTCGGCCTCGCCCTGGATGATGATGCCGGAGGAGGGGCAGGGCGCGAGGAAGCTGAAATCGTACATATTCGCTGGCGGCGCAATCGAGATGAAACCGCGGATTTCCGGCCGGCGCATCAACAGCTGCATGCCGATCCACGCCCAAAGCTGACCCCCGCAACCCAGGTGGTCTCCGCTTCGGGATGAATGCTCTGCACCCAATCGAGCGCCGAGGCGGCGTCGGACAGCTCGCCGATGCCGTTGTCGAACAAGCCCTGGCTCTTGCCGACGCCACGGAAGTTGAAGCGCAGGGTCGCAAAGCCGCGCTTCACGAAGGTTTGATAGAGCAGCTGGACGATCTTGTTATTCATCGTCCCACCGGCTTGTGGGTGGGAGTGGAGAACGAGAGCGACTGGTGCGCGGGGACGGGTGCCGGGATGAAAACGGCCTTCAAGGCGCCCCTCTGGGCCAGGGAAAATGACTTCAGGCATGAAAGGTAAGTTGCTCGCGAATAAGGTGGCGCTACGCGGGTGCGCAGCAGCGTTCGATCCTATATAGGGGCGGGCATTCATGTGGCAATTGGTAGGAATCCGGCGGTCTTGACTAGCCCCGAGCGCCTCTATCTTGATCATGCGGCGACGACGCCGGTGCTACCGGAGGCCGTTGCGGCCATCCGGCGCGGGCTCGATGCGTGGGCCAACCCCAGCTCGCCGCACGCCGAAGGGCGCGCGACACGGGCGCTGCTGGAGGAAGCTCGTTCGACGATCGCCGACGAGCTCGGCTGGCGTCATGACGTCATCTTCACGAGCGGCGCGAGCAAATCCGTCGAGATCGTCGCCGCGCGAGCGAGGGTCGAAGGGCGCGCGCATAGCGCCACCGAACATGCGATCGTTCCCCACGCGATGGGAGACGCCTCGACTGTCCTCCCGGTCGATGGCGATGGGATTGTCGAGGAAGCCGCGCTTGACGCCGTCCTCGCGAACGGACCGACGCTGATCGCCATCCAGCATGTGAATAACGAGACCGGCGTCATCCAGCCGCTTGAGCGTCTCATCCCGAAAATCCGTGAAGCAGGCTCATTGCTGCTTGCCGATTGCGCGCAATCAGCGGGCAAACTTCCCTTGCCGGACGCCGATTTCATCGCAGCCTGCGCGCACAAGCTCGGCGGACCACCAGGCATTGGCGTGCTCCTCGTCCGCGACCTGGCGAGGCTCGAAGCAGTGGGGGGGCAGGAGAAAGGGTATCGCCGCGGGACTCAGGACGTGCCCAACGCGCTCGCGTTCGCCGCGGCGCTGGCGGCACGGCCCTATGATCTTGGACGCCTGGCCGCCCTCCGGCAACGGCTGGATGATGGGGTCAAGGTCTTTGGCGGCATTGTCATCGCGGAACGGAGCGATCGGATTGCGACTATCGGGGCGGTATCGCTGCCGGGAGCGGCCAGTGCTTCGCTACTCGTGCAATTCGATCTCGCCGGCATCGCAGTCTCGGCGGGAAGCGCTTGCTCGTCCGGCGCCATGAAGAGCAGCGTCGTGCTTGCGGCCATGGATGTGGCACCCGACGTCGCAGCCGCCTTCCTTCGCATCAGCTTTGGCCCGCACACGAGCGAGGCCGACGTCGACCGCTTCCTTGCCGAAGGGCGGCGCATTGCCGAGCGTGCTTCGGCGAGGGCCGCGTGATCTACCTCGATTACCAGGCGACAACTCCGGTCGCGCCCGAAGTGGCGAAGGCAATGCAGCCATGGGTCGAGGACCGGTTCGCGAATCCCCACTCGCCGTCGCGCTGGGGGCATGAGGCCGCTGCGGCCGTCGAGGTAGCCCGCAAACAGGTCGAGAAGGCGATTGGCCTGAAAGGCGGCAGCGTCGCTTTCACCGGAAGTGCGACCGAGGCGCTCAACTGGGCATTGAAGGGCACCGCCGAGAAAGCGCCGAAAGGCCGCAACCGGATTATCACGGTTGCGACCGAACATGCCGCGGTCCTCGACAGCTGCGAGTGGCTGGCCGGGCAGGGCATGGATTTGACCATCCTGCCCGTCGACCGGGAAGGGCGGCTCGACCTCGATCTGCTCGAACGCGAGTTGGACCATCGTGTCCTCCTGGTCGCGATCATGATGGTCAATAACGAGATCGGGGTTCGTCAGCCGCTAACCGCCATAGCCGAGATGGTGCACAAGGTCGGCGCGTTGCTGCTGTCCGACGCGGTGCAGGCATTTGGCCGGGTCGAACTGTGCAAGGGGCCTGACCTGGTCGCGATCTCGGCGCACAAAATCCATGGTCCGAAGGGCATCGGCGCCTTGTGGATGCGCAAGGGCAAGGAGCCGGCGCCGCTGATTCACGGCGGCGGGCAGGAGCAGGGGTTGCGCTCGGGCACCCTATCGCCCGAGTTGTGTGTCGGCTTCGGCGCGGCCGCGAAGCTCGCCGACGAACGCTGCACGCGCGATTACGACCATGTCCAGAAGTTGTGTAAGGCGGCGGTCCAGGCGCTCGGCTCGGGATGGGTCATCAATGGAAGCATTCCGCATCGCTATCCAGGAAATCTGAATATCCGTCGCGAAGGCGTTGATGGGGCTCGGCTAATTGCCGATCTTCGCGACATCGCCTTTTCGCTCGGCTCGGCCTGCGGAAGCGGATCGGGCCGGCCCAGCCACGTCCTCAAGGCCATTGGCCTCGATTATCGCCAGGCGCGCTCGTCCATTAGGCTGGGGTTTGGGCGTTACACGAGGCAGCAGGAACTGGTCGACGCCTGCCAGCGGCTTGCGAGGGCCGCGCTGGAGCAGGAGAAGCTCGACGCGTGACCCTGGTGCGGTTTTTCCGGGCAGACGGAACGCTCGACAAGGAAGTGGAAGCGGCGCCGGGCCAGCGGTTGCTCGACGTCGCCTGGGCGGCCCGCGAGCCGCTAGAGGGCGCGTGCGAGGGCGTGATGGCCTGCTCGACCTGTCATGTCATCGTCGATGCCAAGGATTTCGATCGCCTCCCGCCTGCCACGGAGGAAGAGGAAGACCTGCTCGACCTGGCGGCGCACGCCACGAGGACCTCGCGGCTCGCCTGCCAAATCATCCTGACCGATGAGACGACGAGCCTCGACGTGCGGATCCCCGCCGAATCGCGGAACTGGATGGGCCGCTGATACGGGCGGCGTCATCTAGAGGCGACGTTCCCCGTTAGTTGCCAGCCGGCAGCGAGTTACCCACCCGCCGGTCGGGATCGTTGCGACGCGGGCGCGAGCGGTGATCCGCAAGGTTCGCTGCGCGCAGGATCTCCAGCTGGGAAAGCGTCAACTGGCCAGAATGTTGCTCATCCAGCATCTGGAAGCGCCGCACCGCAGCTGCGCGGAATTCGCCTGCCGACACGCCGCGATTGAAGTCCGCGTCGGCGGACGCAACGGGCTCGGGGATGTTGAGCAGCGCGTAGCGAGCCGCACCTTGAAGCCCACCAGGCTCCGTGCCGTTATCATGGTTCGTGCCAAGCCGCGTAGCAGCCTCCAATGGGTCATCGTCGGTCCGCGGCTTCCGGACAGCCGGGTCGCCCGGTAGCCGCTTGGTCTTCGACATGAGCTGGACGTCGGGCGCAACCTCCCACTCGTAGCTGACCAGCTCCTCCGGATCGATTTCCCCGTCGCGATTAGTGTCGAGCTCGGCGAAAAAACGATCGGCATCGGCCTGTAATTCGTCCGACGTCAGGACGCCGTCATGATTGCGGTCCGCCTGGCGAAACCAGTTGGCGAGGGTGTCGTCCTCCGGCGAATGGGCGCGGAAGGGCTCGCCCATCGGGCTGATGAAGGGCGCCCAGGCGTGGCCGGTCACGGTGATTGGACGGCGGTCGGCCGCGGGTGCGGGCTGCGGGTCCAGCGGCTAAGGCGAGAAAGATGAGGGCAAGGCTCATTCGCTCGCTAGCTCTGCGCTCCCGGCGTGAACCGTCAATGAAGGCCGCGCCTGCGCTTGCGCGGGGGCAAGCCTTCCCCCATATGCCCGCGCGGAAGTCGGCGGACGGCGCTGTCGCCAACCTGGTCAGGTCCGGAAGGAAGCAGCCACAACGATTTCGCGCCGGGTCGTCGGCTTCCACCTTTTCCTGCTTCCGAACTCGTCCAACCCCTGCCACAGCTCGAGGCGGGGGTGGCCATGACTGACTTCGAATTCCTGTTCTCGGTCTTCGGCTTGCTCATCGGCCTGACCTTTATCGAGATCGCGATCAAGTTCGCGGATGCGATCGACGCCCATTCCCGCCGGCCGATCGGCGTGCTCACGCCGCTGCTTGCCTTGTTCGTGATGGTCGATGTCGCGGGCTATTGGTTGTTCAGCTGGTCGATCCGCGAACTTCTTCACGTGCGCTGGCGAATAGTGTTCGTCGGCCTGACAGTAGCGCTGATCTACTATCTGTCCGCGTCGATGATCTTTCCGCGCAGCGAGGGGGAGTGGAAGAACCTCGACGAGCATTACTGGGCGCGCAAGCGGCTGGTGATCGGCGGCATCCTGCTGGTCGAAGGTGCGACCATGGCCTGGCAGCTGACTCGCGCCGTTCCGGGACTCGATGATTACTGGTTCTGGTTCTACCAGCTCCCCTATTACATTCCCATGGGCGCCCTTCTGTTCACTCGCTCGCGCCGCGTCGATATCGCGCTTTTCGTCATTCTCATCGGGGTACAGCTATTCTCCGATTTCGATCTCGGCCCAAGTTCGCGCTGGGGACAGCAGGTGGGGATCAGCCTTATCCCCGTCGATCAAGCTTCGACAGTGGCGCCTGCTGCACCTAAATAAGTCCAGATGTCCGATTCTTCCGATTTTGACGGCGCTCCCGGCCTGGGACTCGACCTGCCTGAAGTGCCCGCGCCCTCGGGCTCATCGCCGTATCGCGTGCTTGCCCGCAAATACCGGCCGCAGATCTTCGCCGAGCTGATCGGCCAGGATGCGATGGTGACGACGCTCGCCAATGCGATTGCGCGGGACCGGATTGCCCATGCCTTCTTGCTCACCGGGGTCCGCGGAGTCGGCAAGACCTCCACCGCGCGGCTGATCGCCAAGGCGCTCAATTGCATTGGGCCTGACGGGCAGGGGGGACCAACGATCACGCCATGCAACGTCTGCGAGCCGTGCCGAGCGATCGCGGAAGGGCGGCATATCGACGTCATCGAGATGGACGCCGCCAGTCACACCGGCGTCGATGATATCCGCGAGATCATCGATGCGGTCCGCTACTCATCGGTCAGCGCGCGATACAAGATCTACATCATCGACGAAGTTCACATGCTGACCAAGAACGCTTTCAATGCGTTGTTGAAGACACTTGAGGAGCCGCCTGAGCATGTGAAGTTCCTGTTCGCGACGACCGAAGTGAACAAGGTGCCGGTCACGGTACTGTCGCGCTGCCAGCGTTTCGACCTTCGACGGATCCCCGCCGAAAAGCTCGCCGCCCACTTTGCCGAAGTGTCGAAGGCCGAAGGCGTCGAGGTCGAGCCGGAAGCGCTCGGGATGATCGCGCGGGCCGCGGAGGGCTCCGCGCGCGACGGCTTGTCGATCCTCGACCAGGCGATCGCTCATGGTGCCGGTGCCGTCGGTGCCGAGCAAGTGCGCGAGATGCTTGGGCTGGCTGATCGCGGCAGGATACGGCGGCTGCTTCAACTGGTGCTGTCAGGTGACGCGACGGCAGCACTCGCCGAACTCGACGAAGCGCACGAACTGGGCATTGACCCCACGCAATTGCTCCGTGGCCTGATGGAGAGCCTTCACGGTGCCACTCGTGCCAAGGCCGGCGCCAAGACCTCGAACGCGCTGCAAAGCGCAGAGGAACGCGAAAGCGCTGCCGACATGGCGCAATCACTGTCGTGGGGCACGATCCACCGCTTGTGGCAGATGCTGCTGAAGGGCCTCCAGGATGTCGACATCGCGCCCGACCCGCGCGAGGCGGCGGAAATGGCGCTGCTACGACTGATCCACGCCGCCGACTTGCCCGATCCGGCCTCGCTGATGGAGAAGCTCGCCGGGGACGGAATGAGCGCTTCGACGTCTGCCGCTCCGGCCGCGAACAGTTCTGCGCCGACGGCTCGAATACCCGCCGATTTCGCGGGGCTTGTCCGGGCGATCGAGGGTGGCGGCAAGCATTTGCTCGCGCAGCAATTGCACGACCAGGTCGGCCTCGTTCGCTACGCTCCGCCGGAACTCGAATTGAAGCCGCTACGGCCCCTTGGCACCGACTGGTCTCGCGATCTCGCGGGTGTGCTCAAAGCGATGACCGGCGCGCCCTGGCGGGTCACCCTTTCGGACGACCTTGGCGAGCCGTCCCTGCTCGACCAGGAGAAAATCGCCGAGGAGCGCGTTCGCGCCGACGTGCTCGCCGATCCCAACGTCCGTGCCGCGATGGACGCCTTCCCGGGCTCCGAGCTCGAATCATTTTCAACGAGAGGCGGCTGACATGCCCGAAATGCCCGATTTCGACTCGATCATGCAAATGGCGCAGAATGCCCAAAACGAGCTGCAGAAAGCGCAGGACAATCTCGACAAGATCGAGGTCGAAGGCGTGGCCGGTGGCGGCCTGATCAAGGTGCGGGCGACCGCCAAGGGCCGGATTCTGGCTGTCGACATCGATGAGAGCCTGCTCCAGCCCTCCGAAAAGACGATGGTCGAAGACCTGGTTTCCGCCGCTATCAACGATGCCCGCGCCAAGGCCGACGCCGCCGCCGCCGCCGAAATGGAGAAGATGCAGACCAGCCTGCCGCTTCCGCCGGGATTCAAGCTGCCTTTCTAGCCGCTTGCGGGCCGCTGGAATTGCGGCATGATGCCCAGGTCTCGGGGGAGACGCTGATGGGCCGGTTGGGCGCAATGCAGGACTTTCCGCTCCGCATCATGCGGATCCTCGACCATGCCGAACGCGAGCACGGGCAGAGGGAGATTGTCTCGGCGCGCGCCGATGGCACGACTTACCGGACCGACTGGACTCGCGTGGCGCACGATGCGCGGCGGCTCGCGCAGGCGCTGGAGAGAAGAGGGGTGCGGCCGACCGACCGCGTCGGAACATTAGCGATGAACCACGACCGCCATCTCGTTTCGTGGTTCGGCTCTGTGGGCATGGGCGGAGTCATCCACACCAACAACCCGCGGCTGTTCGACGACCAGCTGGAATATATCGTCAATCATGCCGAAGACCGCGTGCTGCTCTACGACCGCGCCTTCGCACCGCTGGTCGAGCGGCTGAAACCCAAATGGGCGACGGTCGAGCACTACGTCTGTTTCGACGACGAATTCGACGACATGCTGGCCGCGGAAGATGGCAATTACCGCTGGTACGAAGGCGACGAGCGCGACCCATGTGGGCTTTGCTACACCAGCGGGACCACCGGGCATCCCAAGGGCGTGCTCTACGAGCACCGATCGACGTTGCTCCATACAATGTCGATTATCGCGCCGGACATTTTCGACGTGTCGGCGCGATCGGTGATGCTGCCCGTCGTCCCCATGTTCCATGCCGGGAGCTGGTGCATCCCATACGCGGCGGCGATGGTCGGCTTGAAGCTGGTCATCTGTTCCGACAACGATCCGGAGCGCCTGTGCCGGCTCTTCAACGAAGAGGGAGTGACTCATTCCGCCGGCGTGCCGACCGTGTGGCTGAGCATGATCGACCATGTCGAGCGCACCGGCGCGCAGCTCGGCAAGCTGCACACAGTGATCGTCGGCGGCTCCTCCGCGCCGCCAGCGACCATCCGCTGGTTCGATGAGCGCAATATCCGGGTCAATCACCTGTGGGGGATGACCGAAATGTCGCCGATCGGGACCGTCGGCGCTCCACCGGCGAACTGGGACTCGATGACCGAGGACGAGCAGCTGGCCTATATGTCGCGTCCTGGCCGATCGATGTTCGGGGTCGAGCTGCGGGTCGTCGATGACGACGGCAATGTCCTGCCGCGCGATGGCAAAAGCTCCGGCCGGCTCCAGACGCGCGGCCCGGCGGTCGTAAAGCGCTACTTCAAGCAGGATCAGGACTGTGTCGACGCCGACAACTGGTTCGACACCGGCGACGTCGCCGTCATCCACCCGGACAACAGCCTGCGCCTCACCGATCGCGCCAAGGACGTGATCAAGTCCGGCGGCGAATGGATCAGCTCGATCGACATCGAGAATGCCGCGGTTGGTTGTCCCGGGGTCGCAGAAGCCGCGGCGATCGGCATTCCCCATCCCAAATGGGATGAGCGCCCGCTGCTGCTGATCGTCCGCGACCCAGGTAGCAACCTCCGCGAAAGCGAGGTGCGTACCTTCCTGTCAGGGCAGATGGCCAAATGGTGGCTGCCCGACGCGATCGAGTTCGTCGAGGATCTGCCGCACACGGCGACCGGCAAGCTCAGCAAAAAGGATTTGCGCGAACTCTATCGCGATTATCGTTTCGCCACCGCGGAGGCGATGGTCGGACGCGATTAACCTCTATGCGCTCACCCGGCCTGTCCTGAGCGACGCCGCAGGCGGTTAGCGCTCGCATTTCGACAAGCTCAATGTGAGCGGGAGAGGTGTGACTGGAAAAATGGCACGCGGTCGCCTAACTGGCTCGCAACACCTCCAGCACTCATTCGAAGGACGATCGCGACCCCATGGCCGCTCAATATGCTTTTGTGATGAAGGACATGACCAAGTCCTTCCCGGGCGCCCAGAAGCCGGTGCTCAGCCACATCAATTTGCAATTCTATCATGGCGCGAAGATCGGCATCGTCGGCCCGAACGGCGCGGGCAAGTCGACTCTGATGAAGATCATGGCCGGCATCGACACGGAGTTCCAGGGCGAGGCCTGGCCAGGCGAGAACATCACTGTCGGCTATCTGCCGCAGGAGCCGCAGCTCGACCCGAGCAAGAATGTCCTCGAGAATGTGAAGGACGGCGCCCGCGAAACCGCCGACATGGTCGATCGCTTCAACGCGATCTCCGCCGAGATGGGCGATCCCAAGGACAACACCGACTTCGACGCCTTGATGGAGGAGATGGGCGAGCTCCAGGGCAAGATCGATGCCGTCGATGGCTGGACGCTCGACAACCAGCTTGAGGTCGCGATGGAGGCGCTGCGCTGCCCGCCGTCCGACTCGCCGGTCGAGAATCTGTCAGGTGGCGAGAAGCGCCGGATCGCGCTGACCCGGCTCCTCATCCAGAAACCGTCGATCCTGCTCCTCGATGAGCCGACCAACCACCTCGACGCCGAAAGCGTCCAATGGCTGGAGGCGCACCTCAAGGAATATGCGGGCGCGGTGTTGATGATTACCCACGACCGCTACTTCCTCGACAATGTCGTCAGCTGGATCCTCGAGCTCGATCGCGGAAAATACTTCCCGTACGAAGGCAATTACTCGACCTACCTCGAGAAGAAATCGAAGCGGATGGAGCAGGAGGGCCGCGAGGAATCGGGCCGCGAGAAAGCGATCAAGGACGAGCTGGAATGGATTCGCCAGGGTCCCAAGGCCCGCCAGACCAAGTCCAAGGCGCGTATCGCGAAGTTCGACCAGCTCGTCGCCGCGCAGGAGAAGCGCACGCCCGGCAAGGCGGAAATCCTGATCCAGATGCCCGAGCGGCTCGGTGGCAAGGTCATCGAGATCAACAACGTCTCGAAAGCCTATGGCGACAAGCTGCTGTTCGAAGACCTGTCATTCACGCTGCCGCCGGGCGGGATCGTCGGCGTCATCGGCCCCAACGGCGCCGGCAAGTCGACTCTGTTCAAGATCATCACCGGCCAGGAAAAGCCCGACAGCGGGCGAGGTCGACATCGGCCCGACCGTGCACCTCGGCTATGTCGACCAGAGCCGCGACCATCTCGATGGCAGCAAGAACGTCTGGGAAGAGATTTCCGACGGGCTCGATTACATGAAGGTCAACGGCCACGACCAGTCGACCCGGGCCTATGTCGGCGCGTTCAACTTCAAGGGCCAGGACCAGCAGAAGAATGTCGGCAAGCTCTCGGGCGGCGAGCGCAACCGCGTCAACATCGCCAAGATGCTGAAGCGCGGCGGCAACGTGCTGCTGCTCGACGAGCCGACCAACGACCTCGACGTCGAAACCCTGGGGGCGCTCGAGGAAGCGATCGAGAATTTCGCCGGCTGCGCCGTGGTCATCAGCCACGACCGCTTCTTCCTCGACCGGCTGGCGACGCACATCCTCGCCTTCGAGGGCGACAGCCACGTCGAATGGTTCGAAGGCAACTTCCAGGCCTATGAGGAAGACAAGGTCCGTCGCCTGGGCGAGGAGGCCACGCGGCCGCACCGGACGAGCTATCGCAAGCTTACCCGGTAGGCGGTGATCAACGTCAGCGCCCCTCTGGAAATTTGGAGTGGCGCCGATGGACGCTGGCATTACCTGACGATACCGCACGAACAGTCGGGACGAAATCCGTGCGCACGCGATGATGGTCAGGCGCGGCTTCGGCTCCGTCCGGATCGAGGCCGGATCGGCGCGATCGTCTGGCGAACGTCCGTGTTTCCAATGAAGGCGGCGGTTATTTCCTGCCGGTGAAGATGGCGGTTTGCCGCACGGCTGAGCTCATCGTCGGTGAGCCCATCGAAGTAGAGCTGGAGCTACTCTAACGATCATTGCTGGGCTGCTCGCCGCGGTCGTAATTCTCGGCCATGCGGTTCAGCATTTCCGATATTGACCGATCATAGGTAGCGCGTGACAGGCGGCGGCAACGCTCTGCCTGATCCTCAAAATCGGTTGATTTATCGTCCGAAGGTTCGTCCGCGTCTGACATAGCTCTGTCGATTTGAGTGCCCCTGGGTGCGAGAACCGGCGCCTCCTTCGGACGTTCCCGCGGACGTCAGAAACTTATAACCTGTGTTACTTCCGCAACAGCCCAGACTGGCCGCGGCCAGCGCCTGGAAGGAACCATCGCGTCCTTCTTCCAGTTGACGGCTCGTGCAGGGACCTCTCGCTGCTCTCCTCGGTAGCACGCCCGCCGCCGCGTCATCAGCTTCGCCGGACGCCGTGCGGCTGTTCGGCGTGACGTTGATCGGCGCGACTCCTCACAATCTTCACAAGCTGATCCTGACCGGGGCCTTTATCGCCATTGCCTGGGTGATTGCGTTGGCGCTGCGGCGGGTGCTGAAGCTCTTCATCGGCACGCGTTCCGGCACGCGGTTCCAGTTCTGGGCCAAACAAGGCGTGAGCCTGGTGATTGCGGCGATCCTGGTCCTCGGCATCATGTCGATCTGGTTCGATAGCCCTGGCCGACTGGCCAGCGTGCTGGGGTTGATCGGCGCCGGCATCGCCTTCGCCCTGCAGCGGGTCATCACCGCGGTCGCCGGCTATTTCGTCATCCTCCGCGGGAAGACATTCAATGTCGGCGATCGCATCCTAATGGGCGGCGTTCGTGGCGACGTCATCGGTCTCACCTTCATGCAGACGCGCATTATGGAAATGGGCCAGTCGCCACGCGAGGAGACCGACAAGACATCATGGGTGCACAGTCGCCAGTTCACCGGCCGCATCGTCACCGTTACCAACGACAAGGTCTTCGATGAGCCGGTCTACAATTACACGCATGAATTCGCCTATCTGTGGGATGAATTCAGCGTTCCGGTCCACTTCCGGCAGGACTTTTCGGCGGCGGAGCGCGTGATCCTGGACGCTGCGCGCCGGCATGCCCTTACCGGCGAACGCCTCGGGGATGTGGAGTTGAGCGCCTCGAGAAAAGGTTCGGGATTGAGGTTGGAGCGGTCGATCCGCAAGTGTTCTGGGCAAATCACGGAGAATCTGGCTGGAACTTACCGTGCGCTTCCTCGGACCGGATCACGGCATCCGCAACATCAAGGACCGGATGACCCGCGACATCCTGACGGGATTCGACCGCGCCGGCATCGTGATCGCCGCCGTTCGGCAGGAAGCGTTGACCATGCCGCCGGCGGTGCCCGGCTGAGGCCTGGCTTCAGCGGAGGCGCTTCACCAGCAACAGACCATCGTCGCCGCTCTTCACTTCGAAGTTCGGGACCGCCCTGATGAGCTCGGAAAGACGCGTATAGCCGTAGTTGCGCGCGGCGAAGCTGGACACTGCCTTGGCGCGCTGGCCGAGTTCCGACAGCGGCGTATAGCCTTCCTCGTCACGCTTCGACGCCTTGTAGGCGGCGCCGAGCACCTGCAGCAGTTCGGAATCGACAGGGCGTTGGCCGGCACTGGTCTTCGGTTGCTCAAGCTCAGCCTCGTCGTTCATCGCGAGCGCACCGACGTCGAAGAAACGGGTGCAAGCCTGCTGGAAGGAGACCGGAGTCTTGGCGGTCCCAAAGCCGTAAACCGGCAGGCCATCCTCGCGGATGCGCTGGGCAAGAGGGAGGAAGTCGCTGTCCGAAGACATGATCCCGAACCCATCGACATTGCCGCGATAGAGCAGGTCCATCGCGTCGATGGTCATCCGCATGTCGGTGGCGCTCTTGCCCTTGACGACGTCGAACTGCTGCATCGGGATGATAGAATGAGCGCCTGTCAGCTGGCCCCATCCCTTGAGGCTGGCCTTCGCCCAATTCCCATAAGCGCGGCGGATGTTGATGGTGCCGAGCTCTCCAAGCACCAGCAGGACTTCATCGAGATGGTCCGGGGACGCATTGTCGGCGTCGATCAGCAGGCCGATATTGGCTTCCTGTTCGGGCAGGCGGTCGCGAATTCGGATACCGATGTGTCTAACGCGGCGTCAGCGAATGACCACAGCTGAGCGCACATTCGTCCCGCAGATGAACGCCAGATGATCGGTCCCGGAACGAAAACGGCTGTTGGACCGCTAATGACGCCACAGGGGGCGAGTTAGGAAGGGAAGACGATGATGAGGAAGCTTGGTCTTACTGCAGCCCTAGTCGCCAGCGTTGCGGTGACCGGCTGCGCCACTTACCCGAACCAATATGGCTACGATCCCTATGGGAACGGCTACAACAATGGTTATTACGGGCAGGCGCCTTACGGAAACCAGCGCGGCGCGAATGTTGCCACCGGGGCCGCGGTCGGCGCGGTCGGCGGCGCGATTGCCGGCAAGATCATCCCGGGCGTGAGCACCGGTGAAGGCGCCATTGCCGGCGCTATCCTGGGCGGTGTTCTCGGCGCGACCGTCAACGGCCGTCAATATTACCGCGATACCCGCGGCTATTGCTACTACGTCGATCAGTACGGCCAGCCGCGCTACAGCTACGACGTCCGCTGCTAGTCGGCTAACCCACGCTTGAGTTGCTAGACGGGGCGGAAGTTTCCTTCCGCCTCGTCAAGCACGTAGAGACGTCCTTCCGAGATCGAGAAGTGAGCTCCGTGCAGCTTGAGGTCGCCTGCCTGCTCGCGTTCCGCAATCCAGGGAAAGGTGCGGAGATTGGCAAGGCTGACCTTCACAGCCTCCTGCTCCATGTCGAGAAATGCAGCCCGATCGAGCTCTTTGTGGCGCGCGCGCACCGTGTCACGGGCCCCGCTCAGCATCCTGACCCAGTCAGCAATGAAATGGCCCTCACCGGGCTCGGTATCATCGAACTGGCCAGTGAGGGCTGCCGAGCAGCCACCGCAGAAACCGTGACCCATGACGACGATTTCGCCGACATTGATCTGGGTGACCGCGAACTCCAGCGCCGCTGAAACGCCGTGATAGCCGCTCGACGTCTCATATGGCGGGGCGAGCGCTGCGATGTTGCGAGCAACGAACATTTCGCCCGGCCGTGCGTCGAAGATCTGAGCGGGGTCGACGCGACTGTCGGCGCAGGAAAGGATCATCACCCGTGGGCTCTGGCCTTCGGCAAGCTCGGACCAGCGTTGTCGCTCGTTCGCCCAGCCGTTCATCCGGAAGCGGAGATAGCCTTCGATCAGCTGAGGCAAGTAAGGCATGCACCGGCGCTAGCCAGCCAGCGAGGGGGTGGCAAGCAATCGCGCTCAATCGCTATCTGCCGCGCCATGAACGCTCCTGCAGCCGTCCCTGCCCAAGCAGCGCAAGCCCGACTGGATCCGCGTCAAGGCTCCGGTGAGCGAAGGCTATCACCAGACCCGCAAACTGATGCGCTCGCTGAACCTCGCGACGGTGTGCGAGGAAGCGGCTTGCCCGAACATCGGCGAATGCTGGACCAAGAAGCACGCCACGGTGATGATCCTCGGCGACACTTGCACGCGCGCGTGCGCCTTTTGCAACGTGAAGACGGGCATGCCGCGCGCCGTCGATCCGCTCGAGCCCGAGCATGTGGCGACCGCAGCGGCGGAACTGGGCCTGGAGCACATCGTCATCACTTCGGTCGACCGTGACGATTTGCCCGATGGTGGCGCTCGCCAGTTCGTGAAAGTGATCGAGGCACTGCGGAAGCGCACCCCGTCGACAACGATCGAAATCCTGACGCCCGACTTCCGCAACAAGAGCGAGGCCGCGGTCGAGGAGATCGTGGCTGCCGGCCCCGACGTCTATAATCACAATCTCGAGACCGTCCCGCGCCTGTATCCGACGATCCGGCCCGGCGCACGTTACTATGCCTCGCTCCGGCTGCTCGAGAGCGTGAAGCGCAAGGCGCCGCACATCTTCACCAAATCGGGCGTGATGGTCGGTCTTGGCGAGCAGCGGCTGGAGGTTCATCAGGTGATGGACGACATGCGCTCGGCCGGTGTCGATTTCCTGACCATGGGCCAATATCTCCAGCCGACGCCGCGCCATGCGAAGGTCGACGAGTTCGTCACTCCCCAGGCCTTCGACGCCTATGCGGCGATTGCTCGCGCGAAAGGCTTTTTGCTCGTCGCAGCGTCGCCGCTGACGCGGTCGAGCTATCACGCCGGCGACGATTTTAAGAAAATGCAGGATGCGCGCAATGCGCAGCTAGCCAGGGAAGGCACGAATGCCCCGGCATAGCGAGACGCGCTATCTTCCCTACACGCCCGAGCAATTGTTCGACCTCGTCGCCGACGTTGCCCGCTACAACGAATTCCTGCCCTGGGTGGTCGCGGTCCGGGTTCGGTCGTCGAGCGAGCAAGAGACGATCGCCGACCTCGTCGTTGGCTTCAATGCGTTCAAAGAGCGGTTTACGAGCCGCGTGGTGAAGGAACGGCCAACCCAGATCTGTGTCGATTATGTGGAAGGCCCGCTCAAATACCTTCACAATGAGTGGGATTTCGACCGCGCGGCCGATGGCGGGACGAATGTCGGCTTCTCCGTGGATTTCGCGTTCAAATCGCGGCTGTTCGAAACGCTGGCGGGCGCGATGTTCGATCGAGCGCTCCGCCGGATGATCTCGGCCTTCGAACAGCGAGCAGCCGCGCTCTACGGCATCAACAAGTCGAGTGCGCAGAGCGCCGCCTGAAGCCGGACCCCGAGCGGGTCTTTTCGTCGAAGAATTTCTGGTCGGCCACGATTCTTCGCCGGGTCGGCGTCTCGTTCGGCGCGGGCGAAGACGACCGTCCCGACGGGCTTTTGCGGAGTGCCGCCGCCCGGACCGGCGATCCCGGTGATCGCGACGGCAACATCGGCATCCGATGCTTCGAGCGCACCGCGAGCCATTGCCCAGGCGGTCGCGACGCTGACCGCGCCGAACGTTTCGACGACATCCTCCGAGACCTTGAGCTCAGCGATTTTCGCTGCGTTCGAATAGGTTACGTAACCTGCTTCAAACATCTCCGAAGAGCCGGGGATTTCGGTCAGAGCCGCGCTCACCAGGCCGCCGGTGCAGCTTTCGGCGACCGTCACGCGCCGGCCGGCGGCGCGGTTCGCGTTCACGACCTCGCGCGCCTTGGAGACAAGAACTTCGGGCAGGAGCTGGTCGATCACTGATCCCATCCCATTCGAATGCTCGCCACGGCCTGGGCAGCAATGCCTTCGCGCCGGCCGGTGAAGCCGAGGCCCTCGGTCGTCGTCGCCTTCACGCTGACCTGGTCAACGCTCAGGCCAGCAATTTCGGCAATCCGTGGACGCATCGCTTCCCGGTGAGGGCCCACTTTCGGGCTTCGGCGATGATCGTGCAATCGATATGGTCGATTATGGCGCCCCTGTTGCGCAGAAGTTCGGCCGCATGGGCAAGAAAACCGAGGAGTCCGCGCCCTTCCATTGCGGGTCGGACGGCGGAGAAATGGTCGCCGATGTCGCCAAGTCCGGCGGCGCCGAAAAGCGCGTCGGTAATCGCATGCAACACGACGTCGGCATCGCTGTGGCCGGCAAGGCCGCGATCGTGCGGAATTTGTAATCCGCCCAGGGTGACCGGGCCTTCGCCCCAAAGGCGTGTACGTCGAACCCCCATGCCGTTCGTGGCCTCAGTCGCCGGCCAGCCATTGCTCGGCGCGCTCGAAGTCGGCGGGGAGGGTGAGCTTATCGAGCGCGGGATCTCCCTCGACCGCGGCGACGCGTCATGCCCGCCGCGCGAACAACCGTGGTTTCATCGGTCGGGGAGAGGGGCGCTCAAAGGTCGTAGGCCGACCTGAGCGCAGCCAGCCGGAAGGCCTGCGGGGTTTGCACGCGGCCAAGACCGGAGCGATCAATCGGCTCGCCGAGCGTTTCGCCGATCCGCGCCAGGGTGTCGCTGACCGCCAGGACCGGAGCGGCGCCTTCGGCGAACTCCAGGCTCGCCAGCAAGCGGTCGACCACCGCTGCGGGGCAAAAGGGGCGCGCTGCGTCGTGGACCAGCACGGCGTCGCCAACGAGTTGGGCCAGGCCATTGCGCACGGACTCAGCCCGCTCGTCTCCCCCTTCGATCAAGGTCCCGACGTCGAGGCCGTGGAGGGCGGCATCGGCGCTCTCTTGTTGGCCGGCGCCGACAACCACCCGGACCGACCGCACGGCAGGATGGTGAACGAGCAATTCCACTGCCCAGCGCAGCACCGGCTTTCCACCAAGGTTGCGATATTGCTTGGGAAGGCCACCGCCGAGGCGTTCGCCCTTGCCGGCGGCGACGATGAGCGCGGTGGTGGTCAATCGGCGGCGCGGCCTAGGGCTGCTTTACCTTGTCCGCCAAGGGCCTCATCTACTATGCGCTGCGGCCCATGCCAGTGCTCAAGCCCATCCAGATCGGCCCTGTCCGGATCGAATCGCCAGTCATCTTGGCGCCGATGACCGGCGTCACCGACTTGCCGTTCCGGCGTGTGGTGAAGCGCTACGGCGCCGGGCTGACGGTCAGCGAGATGATCGCGAGCCAGGCGATGGTTCGCGAAACGCGCCAATCGCTGCAGAAAGGCCTGTGGGATCCGGCCGAGGAGCCGGTTTCGCTCCAGCTGGCCGGGTGCGAGCCTCATGTCATGGCCGAAGCCGCCAAGCTCAACGAGCAGCGCGGCGCCGCGATCATCGACATCAATATGGGCTGCCCGGTGAAAAAGGTCGTGAATGGCGATGCCGGGTCCGCGCTGATGCGCGACCTGCCCTGGCGGCGCGACTGATCGAGGCGACGGTCAAGGCCGTGAACGTGCCGGTGACGCTCAAGATGCGGATGGGCTGGGATCATCGAGCCTGAACGCGCCGGAGCTTGCGCGCATTGCCGAAGATCTGGGCGTCCAGCTGATCACCGTCCACGGCCGCACGCGCTGCCAGATTGTACAAGGGCGAGGCTGACTGGGCGTTCGTTCGCCGGGTGAAGGAGGCCGTGTCGATCCCGGTGATCGTCAACGGCGACATCTGCTCGGTCGAGGACAGCCGGACGGCGCTTGCCCAATCCGGCGCCGACGGGGTGATGATCGGCCGCGGCGCCTATGGCCGGCCGTGGCTGATCGCCCAGACGATGTCGGAGCTCGGCGGAGGAGGGCATCGGCCGGATCCCAGCCTCGACGAACAGCTATCGACCATGCTCGACGCAATATGATGACATGCTTGAGCTCTATGGCAGGCAGACCGGCGTCAACCTCGCTCGCAAGCATATCGGTTGGTACACCAAAGGCCTTCCGGGCTCGGCCGAGCTGCGCAACACAGTCAACCAGCCGGACGACCCCGCGGTGGTCGTGCGCATGTTGCAGGAATTCTATTCGCCGTGGCTCGCGCGCTCGGCAGCCTGAGGGAAATCGGGCCAATCCTACTGTGTTGTTTGTGCAACGGCCATGCTAGGGCCGCTGCCGAATGGATGCGCGTACGGCCGAATCGCCGGATGAATGCAGGGCAGGAGAGCTGGCTCCAGCGGGAGCGGGCGAGCGGGCGGTTCTACGACCGCCTGGCGTGGCTGATCGCTGCGTTTTTAGCGTCAATTATCGCGCTTAGCGTTTGGCTGCTGCGGCGCGGTGCGGAACCGGGGACATTATTGTCACCGCCACTCATCGCACTCCTTCTGATCGCGAACCTGCTGCCGGCGATCGCGCTGATGGTGCTCTATGCCAGGAAAGTCGCGGTTCGGCGGGCGGAGGCGGGCGGGCTCGGCAGTGGCCGTCTTCACGTGCGCCTGGTTGCCTTGTTCTCGGTCATCGCCGTGGTCCCGACCGTCCTCGTCGCGATCTTCGCCTCGCTGCTATTCCAGAGTGGCCTTGAATTCTGGTTCTCGAACCGCGCGCGGACGATGATCGAGAACACGTCGGCAATTGCCCAAAGCGTGTATGCGCAAGAGGCCAATCGAGTCTCGACGGAAACGCTCACGATGAGCGCCGACGTGGCCGGTTACCTGCAACAAGTGCCGATCGATGACCCCCGCTTTGCCGCGGCGTTTGCCAAGCTCCAGGTTTACAATCGCGGGCTATCGGAAGCGATCATCTTCACCGTTGGGCCGCACGGCGAAATGCTGACCCAGGCGCTGTCAATCCCTACGATCGCCCCCTCGACAGACTCATTACCCGCGACAAAATCGCACAATTGAAAAACAAAAAAGTGGTGCAGGTTAATTCGCGGGAGCGCGTGGGGGCCCTGACTCGATTCACGAGGCCGCCATAGGCGGCGATCTCGCGAGTATGCATGCGGTCGTAGATAACGCCGACGCAAAGGAAGAGCGCGCCCGAGACGATGCCGTGCGAGATCATCTGGAAGATGCCGCCGGCGACGCCCTGCACGGTCAGCGGCGAAGATGCCCATGGTCACGAAGCCCATATGCGCCACCGACGAATAGGCGATGAGCTTCTTCATGTCCTCCTGCACCAGCGCCACCAGCGACGTGTAGACGATGGCGATGACCGAGAGCGCGAAGACGAGCGGCGCGAAGTCGTGCCGAGGCGACCGGGAACATCGGCAGCGAGAAGCGCAGGAAGCCGTAGCCGCCCATCTTCAGCAGGATCGCGGCGAGGATGACCGAGCCGGCGGTCGGCGCCTCGACATGCGCGTCCGGCAGCCAGGTGTGCACCGGCCACATCGGCATCTTCACGGCGAACGAGGCGAAGAAGGCGAGCCACAGCCATGTCTGCAGTCGACGCGGGAACGCGTGGTGCAGCAGCGTCGGCGATGTCGGTCGTGCCGGCGTCCCAGTACATCGCCATGATGGCGAGCAGCATCAGCACCGAGCCGAGCAGCGTGTAGAGGAAGAACTTGAAGCTCGCATAGACGCGGCGCGGGCCGCCCCACATGCCGATGATCAGGAACATCGGGATCAGGCCGCCTTCGAAGAACACATAGAACAGCACCAGGTCGAGCGCCGAGAAGGTTCCGACCATCAGCGTTTCGAGCACGAGAAAGGCGATCATGTACTCGCGACGCGGTGCTGGATCGACTGCCAGCTCGCCAGGATGCAGAACGGCATCAGCGCCGTGGTCAGGATCACGAACGGCAGCGAAATGCCGTCGACGCCCATGTGGTAGTTGATGGTGCCGCCGAGCCAGCGGCGCTTCTCGACGAACTGGAAGTCCGGCGAGCGCGGATCGAAACGCCAGACCAGGATCGAGCGAGATAGCGAAAGTGACGAGCGTGGTCCACAACGCGACCCAGCGGGCATTGCGCGCGCCGGCCTCATCGTCGCCGCAGCATGGCGATGAACAGCGCGCCGACCAGCGGCAGGAAGGTGACGATCGGAGAGGATCGGCCAGCTCGCCATCAGTGCGCTCCTCCCGCGAACATGAACCAGGTGATGAGCGCGGCGACGCCGATCAGCATGGCAAAGGCATAGTGATAGAGGTAGCCGGTCTGCAGCCGCACCACGTTGCGCGTCACGTCGAGCACGCGCGCGGACATGCCGTCAGGGCCGAACCATCGATAATCCAGCCGTCGCCGCCCTTCCAAGGGCCGGCCGAGCCAGAGCGTCGGGCGAACGAACAGGAAGTCGTAGAGCCGTCGAAGTACCAATCGTTGAGCAGGAATCGGTAGAGCAGGCTTTGCTCACGCGCCAGACGCTCGGGAATGTCGCGCCGTCGAACATAGAACTCCAGCGACGAGAAATCCGCCGGCCGTCATCATCCGCTGCGAGGACCCAGTCGGTCGTTGCGGGCGCGTTGAAGCACTTGAGGGTCACCTTGATCAGGTCCGCATCGCTCTTGTACGCCGGGTCGAGTGCCATCGCGGCCCGGGCGTCTTCTTGAGCCCGTCGGGCACGAACAATTTGTCGAGGTAGAGTTTCGCAAGCTCGTACGGGAGCCGCGCGTCCCTGGGATACGTCTTGCGGGCGCGCAGGAGCGTCGTGATCGCAGCTTCGCGACGGCCCGAGGCCGTCATCTGCACCGCTCGGGACACGAGGTCAGCCACGGGATCGGCTACCGGATCGGCAACCGATGGAGCGGGATGGTGCCGGTTCGGGTGTGCGCTGGTGCCGGATCGGGTGCTGGCGCTGGCGCCGGCGCGGAAGGCTCGGGTTGCGGCGGCGTCGCGGGTTGCGGCGCGACCGGCGCTGGCACGACCGCGGTCGGGGACAGCGGCGGCTGCCGGATCCCGGCTGCGAGCTCGCATCCGACCGTGACACCACCACGACACCGATGACGATCGCCACGAACGCGACGGAGGCGCCGGAGATCGCGAGCATGCGTCGAGGTGACTTCGTGGCGAGCGGCTCGACAGCCACGTTCGGTTCGAGCTGCAACGGTCGCGTCCGGTAGCGTGGGCTTCGCGGCCACGTGGCTCGACGCCTCGACGAGCGCCCGCGAGAACTGCGCGGCGCTCGCGAAGCGCTGCGCGGGGTCCTTCGCGAGCGCGCGCGCGACGACCGCCTCGAGCTCGCCGAAGATCGTGCCGGGCGCGGCTTCGGCGAGCCGCGGCGGCGGCTCGTTGAGGTGCTTCATGCAGACCGCGATCGGATCGTCGGCGGCGAACGGCTTCCTGCCGGTCAGCAGCTCGAACAGCATCACGCCGCACGCGTAGAGGTCGGTGCGCGCGTCGACGTCGCCGCCCGCGGATCTGCTCGGGCGCCATGTAGTTCGGCGTGCCGACGACGATGCCGGTCGTGAGGTTCGACGCTGCCGTCGGTGAGCCGCGCGAGCCCGAAGTCGAGGATGCTGACGTGATCGCCGAGGCCCGGCCTTCTGCGACAGCATGATGTTCGCGGGCTTGATGTCGCGGTGGATGATGCCGAGCTCGTGCGCGTGCGCGAGGCCGGACAGGACCTGGCGCATGATCTCGACCGCGCGCGGCGATCGGCGAGCGGGCCCGTCCTCGAGCAGCTCCTTGAGGTTCGTGCCGCGGACGAAGTCCATCACGAGGTACGGCTTGTCGTCGTGGACGCCGAAGTCGAGCACCGACGACGCAGTGCGGGTGCTCGAGCTTGGCCATCGCCATCGCCTCGCGCTCGAAGCGCTGGCGGCTCGACAGCTCGTCGGGCAGCGCCTCGTGCATCACCTTGATCGCGACGACGCGCCCGAGCTTGAGCCGCTCGCCGCGATAGACGCTGCCCATCGCGCCCTCGGCGATCGGCTCGATGACCCGGTAGCGGCCGTCGAGGACCTGCGCCGCTGAGGTCGGTTTCGCCAGGCACCCGACGATACCCCAGCGCTGCGGAACGCGGGTCGACCGCACCGCAGCGATCGGACGCGCCAATGCGTCTGCACGGTGACGCTATTCGGCTGCGCGGCTGCCGCCGATCTACGCCATCCGCTACGCCTGATCCCAAAAAACCCGATCGAGCTTCACGGTTCGCGGTACGGTGCCCGCATGACGTGGGACTTCGTGATCGTCGGCTCCGGCTTCGGCGGGAGCGTTCGGCGCTGCGCCTCGCCGAGAAGGGCTATCGCGTCGCTCGTCGCTCGAGAAGGGCAAGCGCTTCGGCAAGGACGACTTCCCCGAAGACGAACTGGGACGTCGAAGCGCTGGATCTGGATGCCGGAGCTCGGGATGCACGGCATCTTCCAGATGACGTTCTTGCGCCACGTCACTTCCTGCACGGCGTCGGCGTCGGCGGCGGCTCGCTCGTCTACGCGAACACGCTGCCGATGCCGACGGACGACTTCTTCGAGCCGCCGCTCGTGGGGCCGGCCTCGCGACTGGAAGAGCGAGCTCGCGCCGCACTACGCGACGGCGCGCGCATGCTCGGCGCGGCACCGAACCCGATCAGCACGCCGCGCCGATCGCGTGCTCAAGCGAGATTGCGCGACGACATGGGCCGCGGCGACACTTCCACGCCCACCGACGTGGCCGTGTACTTCGGCGAGCCGGGCGAGACCGTGCCCGATCCCGTACTTCGGCGGCGAGGGCCCGGACGCGCACCGGCTGCATCGCGCTGCGGCGGCTGCATGACCGGCTGCCGCTACGGCGCGAAGAACACGCTCGACAAGAACTACCTCTAGCTCGCCGAGAAGCGCGGCGCTCACCGTGCAGCGCCGACACCGAGGTGACGTGCGGTGCGCCCGCGGCCCGGCGGCGGGCTACGTCGCTCGAGACGCGCCCGGGCTTCGACAGGAGCCGACGCGCGCGCAGTTCACCGCGAACACGTCATCTTCGCCGGCGGCGTGCTGGGCACCGTCCCGCTCCTGCTCAAGCTGCAAGGACCGACCGCGACGGCCTGCCGCGGCTCTCCTCGCGCGTCGGCGACTTCGTCCGCACCAACTCCGAGGCGCTGATCGGCGATCGTCGCGCCCGAGCCGACGGAGGACTTCTCCAAGGGCATCGCCATCACCTCGATCCTCCACACCGACGAGCACAGCCAC
>CAVVKB010000033.1:0-73277 GCA_963748685.1 uncultured Pseudomonadota bacterium
TATGTAGCCTTAAACAGTCGTCTGCTAGAACGCCATCGCGCAGGTCGGCCCACGGCGGTCGCGTGAATTCCCGGATGGGCATCGCCGCGAGCGCCTTCAGCTCGTCGGCAACGTCCCGCGGCAAGCGCCGGTCGCATTCGACCGACGATCCGATAGTGATGGCCCCACTCGCGCGAGTTGAACCCGCTCCGAAGAGGAGCCTGAAGCGGGGCCCAGATGTCCGCGGCCGGCGCGAGGACGTCCGTGAAACGCGGCGGCATCACGCCGATGACCAGATACTGATCGTCGTTCAGCCTGATCGAGCGCCCAATGATGGCCGCGGTCGCCGCCAAAGCGGCGCCGCACAGAGCGCGTCGCTCAGGATGGCGACCGGGACCTGCCGGCTCGTCCTCGGTCGCGTTGAAATCGCGGCCGAGCGCCGGCGCGACGCCGAGCACGCGGAAGTAGCTCGCGCTGACGCGCTGCCCGTCGAGACGTTCGGGTTCGTCGGTCCAGTGAGCGTCGGCTGCCACGGCTCGACGACGGCGACGGTTCGAACGATCGCGGCTCGAGCAAGCAGCTCGACGTACGTGCCGAAGGTCGGCGTCGATGCGCGAGCCGTCGTCCCGCGAGTCGCGACAGCGTCGACCAGCGGTCGGCGCGCGGATACGGCAGCGGCTCGAACAGGATCGGGTTGACGGCGCTGAAGATGGCCGTGGTCGCGCCGATGCCGAGCGCCAGCGTCAGGACGCTCAACGGCTGTGAACCCGGGTTGGCGCGCAGCCGCCGGAGCGCGTAGCGGAGATCGGCGAGCAGCGTCTCGATGGCGTTCTCCCAGCCGTACGCGCGCACCTGCTCGCGCGCGACGGTCGCGTTGCCGATCTCGAGCTCGCGCGGCGCGCCGCGCCGCGTCCGGCGAGAGTCCGCGCGCGACGAGCGCGGCCGCGGCCTGTCGACGTAGTGTCGCACTTCGTCGGCGACGTCGCGGTCGGCGGCGTCGCGGTGCGTGAGCGCGCGAAAACCGCGCGTGAGCTGCCGCCAGAGCGACATGGCCTAGCGCCTCCGCCTTCGAGAAGCCGCGCGACCGCGGCCGCGCGGCGCGTCCAGTCGGCGGTCTCGACGTCGAGCTGCTTCCGTCCGGCGCGCGTGAGCGGTAGAACTTGGCGCGGCGCGAGTTCTCGGTCTGGCGCCACTCGGCGTCGAGCCAGCCGGCGCGCTCGAGCCGCTGGAGCGCGGTGAGCAGCGACCCGGGATTGACCTTGAAGACGCCGCGCGAGATCTGCTCGATGCGCCGCGCGATGCCGAAGCCGTGCATCGGCTCGAGGCTCAGGGTCTTGAGGATGAGCATGTCGAGCGTGCCCTGGATGACGTCGGTGTTCGGCTCGTCCACGGCCGCCGCTCCGGTATGGTGAGCGACCGGACGATGGCGGCTCTACTCTTGATTGTCAAGATGTGACGATCAGGAGGACGGCGGCTCAGGCGCCGCCGTGCCATCCCGCGAGCTTTCGCGCCGCTTCGCCGATGCGTGAGAGATCGCGCGCAACCTCGAGCGCGAAGACCGGCACCGCGTTGGCCACGGCACTCGCGCGGGGCAGCACGCTGGCGCTTCCTGGCCGCCCAAGAGCGGTGCGATCTTGCCATGCCTGACGAGGGCGAGCGTCGCCTCCAGAGGAGCCAGCCGCTGCCGGCGAACGAGCGCCGCTGCCCCGTCCGAGGCACGCGGTACGAGGACGTAGATCGCATCGAGGGGGAGCCACCGCTCGAGCGCCACCGGCGCATCCCGGACGATGACCTTGTCGCCGACCTCCGGCTCGCGCCCGACGCCGAAGCGCGCCGCCGTGTCTTCGCGCAGCCGCAGCGACGGTACCGCGACGGCCGCCCTCGGCGGCGCGCCCGAGAGCCGGACCGTATCGTCGGCGACGAGTCGGCGCCATTGGCAACGAGCGCCATCGTCAGTGTCGACTTGCCGTAGCCACGCGGGCCAACGAGGGCGACGGCTTTGCCGCCGATCGCCGCGGCACTCGCATGAAGGCAGAGGTCGCCCGCGGCGTGGAGCGCTACGGAGAGGACGCGTCCCAACACGTCGGCACGCACGACCGCCCGGGGATGCGCCGGGCAGTGGCGACCAGTCGATCCGCGCGCCGTCGCGAGCGATGTCGAAGCTGCCCGTATCGTCGAAGCGGAAGACGGAACCCGTCCGGCCGCGCTCGAGTCGCGCGGCGACGCCGACGATGAGGTCTTCGACGCCGACGACGACGGCGTCAGAAAGCGGAACGAGCGACTCGCGACAGCGCAGCGTCCAATCAGGACGTTCGCGCTCGCTCGCCAGGAGCTCGGGAAACTCGATGTCGGACTGGAGGACGCCGCCGAAAACTTCGTAACGCGTCATGTGACTGCGAACGACCACGGCCTAACGACGACATCGTCGTCAGCGCCGCACCCGCTGGCCGTTACGACGTCCGGCAACCCAGCCACGAGCCGTCCGTGGCTGACGCGACCCCGGCGGTGATTCCCTGAATGCCGCCATCGCAGTCGTGATTCAGACCCAACTGGGTGAGGTCGCGGAGGCGTCCAAAGCAAACGAGTTTCGGCTTTGCGTACATCGGAATTCCTTTACGGGAGGTCATTGTCGGAGCGGCGCCCATAAAATCGGCGAAAGTCGCGGATTGTCAATCGTGAAATGCGTACTCGCGGCGTGCGCGTCGGTCTCGTCCACGAGGTGCGGCTCCGCGCGCGCCTGCGCCCGCAGCCGAGCGACGTGCATGGTGAGGAAGAGCGGAATCTTGAGCGCGGTGCTTCCCGTGCGGCAGTACTCTTCCCATGCCCGCCGCATTGCGCCTGGATCGACGATGCCCAGGTCCGCGAGCATTTGCATTTTGCCGTGGCGCGCGAGCAACAGCGGAAATTCTGACCGCATGCGTCGATCGCTGTATGCCGTCGTTATGCCGGTTCGCGACGCACGCGGCGCGAGCACCTCATCAGGCAGCAGACCGCGCATCGCCGCTCGGAGGAGACGCTTCGTCTCGCGGGCGTCGTTCCGCTCCTCTCTGGGACGGGCGCACGCGAATTCGACGACGCGCTTGTCGTACAACGGCGAGCGCAGTCCACTCCCGCATCCAGCGCAAAGCCCGCGAGACACTGAAAGGCACGTGGAAAGACTGGCGCGGCGAGGAAGAAATGCGCCTCGCGCCGCCATCCGCGATATCCTGGCCGGCTTGGCATCCGCGACCGCTCACGATCGTGAAGCGCGTGACGCGCCACGAAGTCGGGTCGAATCCACGGCGGCGTCGGCCTCGTGAAGTCGTCCGCGGATCGACGCCCGAGCCGCTGTACCACCGGGCGCTTGAGCGGCTCTGGCAGCGCCGGCGCGATTACCCAATCGAAGAAGGTGCCTGCTCCGCGGCCTCCCTTTGCCCGCCACTGCAGTGCCGTCGCCGAGACGCGGCCGCGGCGCAGCAGGTCCGACAGGAACACATCGGAGATCTGGAAGAGCTGGTCTCCGCCGTTCCCATCGAATGCCACGGCGCGCACCTAACGAGCGCGTCCCCTCCGCCAGCGCGCGATTCCAGTGCTCGTAGGTGTGCGCGTAAGGGCCGTCGCGCTGTCCGGCGTTGCTCTCCGCTCCCGCGAGCAAGGGAATCTGCTCGACGTCGATCCAGTGGACCGGCGAATTCCAGTGGGAGGCGATCGCCGAGATCAACTCGTCCTCCCGGCCAGGATCGCCTTCGGGGTAGCTGATCGACACGGGCGTGACGTCGCCGGGCGTCCCGCCGCTCGCGGAGCGCCGCGCGGGCGCTGGCGAAGACGGAGGCCAGTCCCATCCGCCGCTCATCCAGACTGCGGTGTCGCGGCCCGGCGCGAGCCGTTCGGCGGCCGAGCGGACGAGCAGATCCAGTAACTCTCCGCGCCGTCCTCGAGGCTCGCGCCTGGACGGTTCCCACGTCAGGCACTTCCCATGTCGGACAATCTTCGGCGTCGTCCCGGGTCCAGATCAGCGTCGCGCCAGCAGGGAGCTCCCGTACGCCCTCGTAGCACGTCTCGTCCGAGCCACTCCAGAACTGCGCGCACGTCTCCGCGAGCACCGCGACGTTGAGCCGCGACACGAACCTGCGGCGCCGCGGTCACGGCGGCAAGTGTCGATCCGATGACCAGCCGATCGCCGGCCATTGCATAGTAGAGCGGTCGCTTGCCACCGAAGTCGCGCGCGCAGAGGCGCGGCCGCGCGCGCGCCATCCCAGAGGACGAACGCGAAGTCACCCTCGAGCAACGCGGCGCACTCTCACCCCATGCGTCGTACGCAGCGAGATCGCCTCGGCAGCCGTCGCATCCGCACGAAGTCCGACGCCGCGCCGCGCAATGCGTCGCGAAGGTCATCGCGGTAATAAATCGAAGCGTCGGCCGCAATCGCGTCGCGCCGCGCCGGCAAAGCGTCGCCGTCCCCCGCGTCCAGCTCCGATTCCCACGAGTATCGCGTCGCGACAGCGTCGCGCCCTCCAATCGCCTAACGGCAGACGAGTCTCTCCCCGCGCGCGGAGGCGGTCGACGAAGCGAAGCTCGCTCTCCTGGCCCAGGGGGGCTCCGAAAGCGCCGAGAATGGCCGTCATCGCGACGCCGAAAGTTGTCGGCCAGCCGCGTCTCGGTGAGCCGCGAGAAGGTCGCGATGGCGCGCTCGAGGTCGGTCGTCAGATACGGCAGGCCGCCAGCGAGGCCCGGGAAGAAGCTGTTGTCGAAGCGGCGGACCCAGGCGCTTCGCCGTGCCGATGACGTGCCTGCCCTTCCCGTTAGCGCCGGGACAACGTTGAGCTCGGTGACGACGTCGACGATGTCGAGGCCCGGGATCAGATAGCGGTGAGCGAGCCGGAAAGCAGGACGTCGAAGCGGCCGGTGATCAGGTCGATGAACAGCCAGAGCTTGCCCGTCCGCCTGTCGCAGGTGAGCCGGAGCCCCTGGCCCTGGACGAGCTTCGCCGTCACGCTTGAGCCGGCCTTCGACGTCGGGTTGGCGAGCATCCCGCCGGCGATGTCGCCAACCCCGCTGACCGCCTTGGCCGAGATGCTGATCGGGACCGCACTGGCCAGCGGGAAGCGCCCCGGCCCTCCGCCCGGACCCCCCCGAAGCCGTTATCGTCGAAATCAACCCAGTCGGAGGTCAGCCGATAAGGAATATCGGCGGTCTTCAATGGGCCGTCGAGCGTCCAGGCCAGCCGCACTATTTCGGCCGGTCATGTTGGGGAACAGGGCCGGTGGCCTCAGCAGGTCCACGCCAAGCCGCAGGGCGCGGAAGCGGCTGCGGGCAAGATCGAGGCGTGCCCAGGGCGACCAGGCGAAGCGCCGGGGACAAGGCGCTGAGCTGCCCTTCCAGCATGGCGGTCCTTCAGCGTCGCGTCGCCGCTGATCTCGACCATCGGCGCGGTAAGCCGCTAGCTTGCCCGTCAGGAACTGCGCCGGCGCCCGTGCCTTGAAGGCGATAGCGGCCCTGATCGACGCCGAGCGCGAGACGCGCGGTGGGCCGGTTCGAGAGATCGAGCGCGGCCGTCCCCCGCCAGCGCGTCCAGCTTCCCCTGCCGCCGATCGCGAGGTCGATCGATCGCCTGGTCCCGACAAGGGCCGGAATGAGCCCGTCGCCGGGCGCGACGATGCGTGCGCCGATGTCGAATCGGTCGCGGTCCGGCTCTGCATCGAGGTGAAAAGCGAGCCGGTCGCCGCCATTGTTCACCAGCGCAGCAAGCTCGACCAGCGCCCGGCCCGAGCGGACGTCGGCCTTGCCATGGACGCTGCCGCTCCTCGGCTTGCCGCCGACGCCCGCGCCGATATCGAGCCGATCGATCCGGAAGTCGCCGACGTGAATATCGAAACCCGGAAGGATCGGGCCCTTCCGGGTGCTGGGCTTGAGCTTCGGAAGCCGGATCAGCGCGACGCGTTCGGCCGTCAGGCGGTCGATGGTGAGCTTGTTCTCCAGCCAGGCGCCCGGAGTCCAGTCGACCTTGATGTTCGGCGACGTCAGGAAGACGCCATCGCTATCGGCGATGCTGACATTGCGAAGCTGGGATTTGCCGAAGATCGAGCCATCGATACGGCCGATGCGGATGCGCAGGCCTGACGCGGTCTCCAAATTCTGGACCCGGTCGATGATCCAGCGATGGCCAGGAGCGCTGTCGAGGAGGACGAGCAGCGCGGCCAGTACGAAGAGCAAGGCGACGAACAAAGCGAACAGTTCATTGAGGAGCCGTCGCCCCCAATCCCGCCTCAGCCGCGGCGGCTGCGCTCCACTCGCAGTTTCGAGTGCTGCGTCGGCCATCAGAAAGCCTGGCCGAGCGACACGGCAACCGCGAACGGCCCATCGCCCTTCTGGCGATTGAGCGGGATTCCGACATCGACGCAAATCGGCCCGAAGCTCGAATAGTAACGGACGCCAACGCCGGCGGCGAAGCGCCAGTTCTTCAAGTCCGGGATCGTCTCGTCGGTCAGCGAGCCGCCGTCGAAGAACGGAACGATCCCGAAATTGCCGCCGAATTGCTTGAGCCGAATGCGAGTCTCGAGACCGAATTCGGCGAGGCCGCGGCCGCCGACCGGGTCGCCGTCCAAATCCTTGGGTCCGAGCTGCTGGTAGCCGTAGCCGCGCACCGACCCGCCGCCGCCCGAATAAAATCGCCGCGACGGCGCGATCTGGAACACGCCGGCGCCGAAGATCGTGCCGACACGAACCCGCCCCGCCGCTACCACATGATCCGACAGGGGATGGTAGGCGCTCGCGTCGAACTGGGCGCGGGCATAAGTGAAATGGCCGCCGTGGGACGATAATTCCGGGCTCACGCGCAAGTTCAGCCTGAACCCGTGCGAGGGATCGAGCAGACTGTCGCTGCCGTCATAGCCGAGGCTGAGCGGCGCCGCCGCGATCAGGAACGTTCTTGTGTCCTTGAGACCAAGGCTGCTGAACACGCCGCGCTCGTCGGTCGCCAGCAATTCAAGCCCGTAGGACCAGGTCCATTTCTTCTGCCAGATGAAGTTGCTCTGCCGCTCGATATTCGCGGCGAGATAGACCGTCTTCGCCTCATAAGCGGCGAACTTCTGGTGGGAGGCCGATACCTGCAGGTTGAGGGTCTGGTCGCGCTGCAGGAAGTTCGAACGGCGGAACTGCACGCCAAGCAACTGCTCGCTTGTGCCGGCGACCCCGCGGACCGTCAGGGCGCCTTCGGGATTGACGAAGTTGCGGTCCGTCCAGCTCGCTTCGACCCGGGCACCCTGACCGGTCCCGTAACCAAGCTCGCCGGCGATCGTATGCGATGGCGCAGGCTCGAGCCGGACATTGAGGTCGACGGTGCGCCCGCCCTGAACCGGCACGACCTGGATATCGGCATTGGCAACGAGCGTGGTCTGAATCAGGGCGCGGCGCAGGTCGTCGAGCTTCGAGCGGCGGAACGGGTCGCCCGGCTTGAAGCGCGCGATGATACCGAGGTGGTGCGCGCTAAAATGCGGACGCCCGGTCACATGGATTGCGCCGAAACGCGCCACTGGTCCAGGTGTCACGGGTAGAGTCAGAGTGGCGAGGCGGGTCTGGTGATTGACCTCGATATCCCGCTCGCCGATTTTCGCTCCGGCGAAACCGTCCTCGCCCAGCGCCTGGGTCAAGGCCACGCCACCGGCGATGACGTCAGCCGCGATGACCGGATCACCCGCCTTGACCGCGAACGTGTCGCGCAGGCTCGCCGCGTCCGGACCGGCCGCCTCTAGCCCCGGTAGCTCGACCGTCGCGAAACGATATTGCTGGCCGGGGTCGGCGGTCAGGATAACTCGAAGCTCGCCCCCGGCATTCTCGGTCCGCGCTTCGACATCGGCGTCGTAATAACCCTGGCTTCGAAGGAGTTGGCCCAGGAGATCGGCGTCGGCGCTTGCACGGCGCCCGATCTGCGCAGCGTTGGCGGGATCTTTGCGCTCGGCCTGCAGCGCGGATTGCTGGCGAAACGCCTTAAGCAAATCCTCGGCCCCGCCGATCGGGCCGAGGCCCTCGACCAGGACGGTATAACGGATATCGCCGGCGGTGGAGTTGGCCTTAACTCGACCGACGGACTTCGCCGTGGTCGATGGCGCCGCCGCGGCTGGCGTCGTCGCGTCCTCGCCCTTCAATTCGGGCCAGGCCACACCGAGATCGAGCAACGGGTCGAGCGGCGCGCTCGGGTCCAGCTCGGCCGGATCGGCCGGAGGTGCCGGCGCGACCTGGGCCATCGCCAGCGAAGGCACGGCGACGGCCGTTGCCGCCGCGCACGCAAGCCGCGCGGCAAATCCCCTGGAACCCCACCCGCTCATCAAGCTGCAAGCTTAACCAGCGCTTCTGAACGGCGCCAGTATGTTCGGCAGCGCTTTCCGAAACTTAGTGGACGGTGCCGCTGACCTCATCGCTACTTAGCGTCGCGATGACGCGCTCGATCTGCCGCCAGTGGCAGAAACGCGCGACATTGCCGTCGTCACGGCTGCGCTCGGCGCGAGCCGCCGCCTCGAAACCCGCGTCGTCGCCGAAGCGATCGATCAGGTCCGAGGCGTCAGCGAGCGACGTACGGCCATGGATGAAGCAAGTCTCCATGGCGTCATCTATACGGCCGAGCCGTTTCCCGACCGCCGACAAATGTCGTCAACAAGCTGTTGACCATGTTAAGCGGCGGCCAGGGGGCTCCGAATGTCTGACGTGTTCGTCTCATATAAAGCCGAGGATCGAAAACGTGTCCGGCGTTTAGTCGAAGCCTTGGAAGCCGATGGACTTTCGGTCTGGTGGGATGCCCAAATTGGCGGCGGCGACGAATGGCGCCGTATGATCGAGCAGCAACTCGATTCCGCCCCCTGTGTATTAGTGATGTGGAGTAAGCGCTCGACTGGGTCGGAGGGGCGTTTCGTTCGTGACGAGGCATCACGCGCGATGGAACGCTCGGTCTATCTGCCCGTACGCATCGATGATGTCCGGCTGCCGCTAGGCTTCGGCGAGACTCAGGTGCTGTCGCTCGTCGGCTGGAATGGAGACCGGGCAAACCCGGCTTATCAGGCTGTTCTTGATTGCATTCACTCAATCCAGAGCAAGACGCCGTCAAGCAGGCCGGCTCTGAGGAGTGGGACGCCAGGCATAAACCGGCGAGCGGCGTTTGGCGCGGGCGGGGCCGTCATCGTTGCCGCCGCTGCCGCTGGCGGCTGGGCCTTTTTTCGATCGCCTCAGACGGCGGGTTCGGACAGCATCGCCGTCCTGCCCTTTGCCAATCTCAGCGGTGATCCCGCGCAAGCCTATTTTTCAGATGGGATGGCGGAGGAACTGCGCAGCGCTCTGTCGCGGATTGCGCAACTAAAGGTCGTGGCACGCACCTCATCTGAGGCCGTGCGCGACGAGGATGCGAAAACGGCAGCAGCGAAGCTTGGCGTCAGCAATATCCTAACTGGAAGCATTCGGCGGTCGGCATCAACGATCAGGATCAGTGCCCAGTTGGTGGATGGAAAAACCGGACTGGAACGGTGGGCCCAGAGCTTTGACCGGCCGTTCGGTGACGTTCTCGCCATTCAGTCGAACATCGCGGAAAACGTCGCCAACGCGTTGAGCGTTCAGCTTGGAAAGGCAGGCAAGGAAGCGCTGCGGCTGGGCGGAACGCGGAATGTGGAGGCCCATGACCTTTACTTGAAAGCCGATTTCACGCGCATTGAAGACACAGCGGAGGGCCTGCGCAGCGCCATTGCCGATCTCAGCGCAGCGACGGATCTCGACCCGAATTTCGCCGATGCTTTTGCGCGCAAGGCGCTTTTGCAGAATGGCCTTGCGGGTATTTACGCGAGGACGCCCGCCGACATGACGAGCGGCCTTGACGACGCTGAACGATCGGCGAAGCGGGCCATCACGCTCGCGCCACGACTGGCATCCGGCCACTCAGCTCTCGCCTCCTGTTACGAAAACCGGCTTCGATTGACGGATTCCCTGGCGGAATTTCGATTGGCCGCGAGCTTGGCGGGAACCGATGCGTTCACCATCAGGAGGTTTGCAATTCTGCTGGCAGAGCTCGGCAAGCGCAACGAGGCAATCAAGGCACTGAACTCGGGCGAATGCGATGGATCCACTGAACCCCGGCAGATACGAAGTTCAGGCGCGCATTCACTATCAAAACCATGAGTACGCGCTAGCGATCGATAATGCTCGAACTGCGCTCGCGGCGGCTCCCAAGCGAACCCGCAACAGAAGTACGTTGGGGAATGCGCTGTTCATGCTCGGAAAATACGAAGAGTCGAAAGCCGAATTCCTCAAGCTGCCGGCCGATGACGTGCATGGAGAGATGGGCCTCGCTGCGCTCGCTGCCCGAACCGGCGACCTCGTCCGGTCAAACAGCCTCTTGCATCAGATTTACGCGCAGTTCGGCGAGAACGCCAATTACCAATATGCCCAGGTTTATGCGCAGCAAAAAGACCCCGATCAGGCAATCGCCAGCTTGACGAAGGCCGTGTCGGCCCGCGATCCAGGGCTTGCCGGCATCAAGACCGACCCTTTCCTCGACCCGATCCGCAATGACCGACGGCTTGCGCAGATCATCGGCCGGCTCGATTTTCCATCCTAGCCATTTGAGCAGCTTCCACTTTGTGCCAAGACGCCGAAGATGAACTTGCACAACAGCAGGGCGGGCGGGTGCTTCCTAACGCTCTGCATCCTCGCCGGATTCCCGCTTGGGCTCGCCATCGGCAACCCGATGAAGGGCATCCTGATCGGCACCGGCACGGGCATCGCGCTCGCAGTGGCACCTGGCTGATCGACCGCCGCCGGCGGCGCTAGACGACGCGCCGTCCGGCCCAGATCACCCGGCCGATCAGCTTGATGTGTCAAGCCGGCAGTCGGGCCAGTCCGGATAGGCGGGATTGTCGGACTGGACGGTGACGCGCCGGCCGACCGGATTGAGCGCGAGGCGCTTCACGACCAGGGCGTCGTCGATCCGCAGCACATAGATGCCGTCGCGCAGCCGCTCGCCGCATCGCCGAGATCGACCAGGATGTCGTCGCCGGCATTGAGCGTCGGCGCCATCGAATCGCCCTCGACGCGGACGATCGACAGGTTTGACGGCGGAGCTCGGCGTCAGCGCCTTCAGCCAGCGCTCGTCGAAGGCGAAATAGGGCTTGCCCGAGCTCCTCGGCGACGACCGCGCCCGGCCCGGCGGAGACGCAGCACCGGATGGCGCTTGACGCTGAGCAGCCCGGCAGACGCCTGCTCCTTTCCGCCGGCCCGCCGAGCAGCACCTCGGCAATCCCGAAATAACGCGCGAGCTTGCGCCGCTCTTCCTCCTCAAGCCGCTTGGGTACCCCCGCCGCACGAATTGCTGGATGTAGGCGGGGTTCCGCCCAAGCATGCGCGACAGGCCGGCGAAATCTTCGCCGCGCTCGGCGCACAGGCGCTCAAGGACAAGGCGCGGGATCGTTCATCATTAATGCGTCCTTAGTAGTGATAGGAAAATCCCTAGACAAGTAGGAAATCGCTTGGGAAGAATGATGCGGCCGAGTCGCACGGATATAAGGAAACGACAGGTGGATTTGCTGAGAGAGGTGGAGAAATTTCTGCACCGAAGCGACACCGCGCCGACCCGTTTTGGACGCGACGCGGTGGGCGACCCGCGCTTCGTCTTCGACCTGCGCAACGGTCGCGACCCTCGGCCGGACGACCGTCGAGCGGGTGCGCGCCTATCTGGAGGCGGCGTCCAATGAACCGAGATCGCGATGTCGCCAGCCGCCACGGCGCTGCTGCGCGCGCTGGTCGCCCGGTCGGGCGCGCCGCGCGATAGGATTTTGCTTACCGATTTCCAATCGGCCGACTGGCAGTCGCTGACCTTCGCGGGCGAACGCCACAGATCGAGCTGCGCATTACGGGTCCCGGGTCGGCGGCGCTTTCGTCGAGCGCATGTGCGACGGCCTGGAGGATGCGGAGTTCGGTATTCCCGGGCTGGTCGTCGCCGACATCGCCATCGATCGGCGGGCCGCGAGCCGCAGCCCGACGGCTCGACAATGCTCGCCATCGAAGCACTGACGATGGCGGCGGAGCTCAGGCGAGCGAGCGGCGCAGCTCGGCAAGCGCTTCGGACAGCGCCTGCGAAGCGTCCTGGGCCTCGGCCGGGCGCCTGGTCGTCGAGGTGACGGTCGATCCGCGACCTGAACTGCCCGGGCGTCGGCATTGCCGACGGGTCGAACAGGCGCACCACCCGCGAGTCCGGGGCCGATCTCGGTAAGGATGTCGTCGAGAACCAGCGGCTCGTCTGCGTCGGCGACCGGCGGGTTGCAGGCGGTCGGCGTCGGTCAGCAGCAGCTCGTCGGGCTCGGCGGCTTCGAACTGCGCAACCGTCGAAGATCGGCCAGACGCCAGGCGGCCTGCGGTCGCTGCGACCTGCCGCAACGCCGAAGCTGACGAGAATAAGCGCCGAGCGAATGCCGCCAGCGGCCGCGATCTCCGCTGCAGGTGGCCGAGCAGGCCGCGAAGCAAGGCACGCGGCCGTGAGACCGATGGCCGCCGCGAACAAGGCGCGGCTGTCGCATCGATCGCCGCCTCGATCCGTTCGACTGCACGCCCGCTCATCACGGCGCGGATACAGCGCAAATCCTTGCCGTTCGGTTAGGCGGAATCTCGCTCGGGTGGCTAATTTCCGTCACCTCGGGCGCATCCTCGATGAGGTCGATCAGCGCGTTGGTGAACGCCTCGACGTCATCGGGATTGCGGCTGGTGACGATGATTGCCGTCGGTGACCGCCGGCTGGTCGACGACCTGGGCGCCGGCGTTGCGGAGGTCGGTGCGGATCGAGGGCCAGCTGGTCGCGCGTCCGGCCGCGCAGCAGGTCGGCCTCGATCAGCAGCCACGGCCCGTGGCAGATCGCCCCGATCGGCTTCCCCTGCTCGGCGAAGTCGCGGATCAGCCCGATGACATTGCCGTGCATCCGCAGCTGGTCCGGATTGCGCACCCCGCCGGGCAGGATCAGCGCGTCGAAATCGTCGGCATCGGCCTCGTCGAACGGTGAGGTCGGGCCGGATCGTCTTGCCCGGATCGTCATGGATCGTCGCCTGAATCGGATCGCGGTCAGCGACGCGAGCACGACCTCGGCGCCGCGCTCCTGAAGGATCTGGCGCGGGCCGAACAGCTCCCACTCCTCGAAGCCGTCCGTGGCGACGATCAGGATCGCGACATTGGGGATCGCGGCATGGCATTCTCCTTCGCTCCCGACAGGAACCCGCCCGCTCGCCGCGCGCTTATGCCGGGCGATGAGCGAGTGAAACCGCAGGTCGCGAAAGTGCTGAGGCATAGCAGCGACACCGAGCCGGGAATAACGCGCAAGCGGCATGGGCCGCTACTGGGCCTATTACGATCCGGAGGGGAAACGGATCACCAACCGCGAGGAGATCGACCGCCTCAATGCCATCGGGCTTCCGCCTGCCTATGACAAACGCCTGGTTCTGCGCCGATCCCGAATGGGCACCTGCAGGCGACCGGCGTCGATGCGCGGGGCCGCAAGCAATATCGCTACCATGCGGATTCCGGGCCAAGCGAGAGAGCGCGAAATACGAGGGGCTGCTCGAGTTCGGCAAGGCGCTGCCGAAGCTCCGGCGGCGCGTCGAGCAGGATCTGAAGCGCCGCAAGCTTGGCCGCGAGACCGTGCTCGCCGCCGTCGTTCGCCTGCTCGACAAGCGGCACATCCGGATCGGCAACGAGGAATATGCCAAGGATAACAAGAGCTTCGGCGCGACAACGCTGAGGGGTCGCCATCTCGCCGCAAGGGCCAGGGCCTGACGATGCGCTTCGCCGGCAAGCATGGCATCGTGCACGAAATGAAGATCACCGACACCAATCTCAAGCGCATCTGCAAGCGCTGCCAGGAACTGCCGGGGCAGATGCTGTTCCAATATATGAACGGCGACGGCGAGCCCAAAGCGATCACCTCGAGCGACGTCAACGATTATATCAGCGAGGGAACCGGCGGCGAGTTCACCGCCAAGCATTTCCGTACCTGGAGCGCGAGCGTCATCGCCTTCGACCAGTTGCTGAAGAAGGCCGAGGATGCGCGGATCACGGTGAAGACAATGGTCGAGCCCGTTGCCGAAGCGCTTGGAAATACGCCCGCGATCAGCCGCAAATCCTATGTCCACCCGGGCCTGCTCGACGCGATCAAGGAAATCGCGCGCGACCCGCTCGACGGGATGGACCGCCCGCGCGGCCGCAAGCGCCTCGGCAGCGCCGAGGTCGGCCTGCTCGAGTTCCTCGCGCGGCAAAGGGTGGGAAACGGGAGCGGCGGCGCAAGGCGGCATTGATCCGTGCCGCTTGATTACCGCCCGCCTAGACGGGCGGCATGCAAACGCTCTTCCGACCTGGCTCGATGCCAATCACGAAGGACTGATCATCGGGCTGGCCGTCGCGTCGGGCTCGTCGCCGTCATGCTTCTCCTCCGCGGGTTCGGACAGCGCAGCGTCCAAACGATCCCGATGGCTTCGGCTGGAGCTGGTGATCGGCCGCGTGCTCGCGAAAACGACTATCGCGTTCATGATCCTCGCGGCGGCGGACGTCATCACCACCTATATCGAGCCGCCGCCACAAGCTCGCCCGGCTGGTCGACATCCTGTTCGTCATCGCGTTCGCGATCCAGGGCGCGATCTGGGCCCGCGAGCTGATCCTCGGCGTCATCGGCCATAAGGTCGCCGGGAAAAGGGCCGCAGCAGCGCTCGCCAGCGCCATGGCGATCATCCGCGTGCTGACCAGCGTCGCGCTGTTCGCGATTGCCGGCATTTTGATCCTCGACAATCTCGGCGTGAACGTCACCGCGCTGGTTGCGGGCCTTGGCGTCGGCGGCATCGCCATCGGCCTCGCCGCGCAGGGCATTTTCTCCGACCTGTTCGCGGCGCTGTCGATCCTGTTCGACCGGCCGTTCAAGAAGGGCGACACCATCCGCTACGACCAGAGCATCGGTACGGTCGAGCGAATTGGCCTCAAGACCACGCGCCTCCGCTCGCTTACCGGCGAGCAGTTGATCATGGCCAATACCAAGCTGCTGGAGCGCGAAATCCACAACATGGCGGCGGCCAGGGGGCGGCGGGTGACGATTTATCTCGCCGTCGGCGGCGAGGCGTCGTCGAAGTCGATCGACGCGGTCATCGCCGCGGCGAGAACGGCGGTCGAAGCCCAAAAAGGATGCAAACTCATCCGCTGCGTCCTCTCCGGCGCGGGCGCGAACGCATTGTCCTTTGACCTCGTATATGAAGACTCGACGCTCGATGCGGACAAGCTGGCCGGCGATCGCTCCGCCATCCTCCGCTCGCTTATCGAGCCAGCTCGGCTTGGCCAAGCTGCAACTGGCCCGCGCTTCCGAGCAGCCGCCCGCGCCGCTGCCGTTCTAGCCTTGCGGTCTTATTCACACCCCTGCAAATAGAACCCATGCCACTGGCTGCCCTCGACAACATCCGCGCCCGCATCGGGCAGGAAGTCGGCATCTCAAGCTGGCTGACCGTCGACCAGGCGCGGATCGACGCGTTCGCCGATGCGACCGAGGACCGGCAGTTCATCCACGTCGATCCCGACGCAGCCGCGCAAACGCCGTTCGGCGGCACGATCGCCCACGGCTTCCTGTCCTTGTCGCTGCTCTCACGCATGGGCGCCGAGGCAATGCTCATTCCTGAAGGCACGAAGATGGCCGTCAATTACGGCCTCGACCGCGTCCGCTTCCTGGCGCCGGTCAAGTCGGGCGCCCGCGTCCGCGGCCGCTTCACGCTTGACTCGGCCGAGGAGAAAGCGCCGGGGCAAATCATGTTTCGCCATGCGGTGACGGTCGAGATCGAGGGCCAGGAGAAGCCCGCGCTGACCGCCATGTGGCTTGGACTGATATTCACCTGAGGAGATTTTGATGCGCGACGCCGTGATCGTTTCGACTGCCCGGACGCCAATCGGCCGCGCCTACAAGGGTGCGTTCAATTCGACGCCAGGACCCACGCTCGGAGCCTTCTCGCTGAATGCCGCGATCGAACGCGCGAAGATCGACGCGAGCGATATCGACGACGTCGTCTGGGGCGCGGTGCTCACGCAGGGAACCCAGTTTGGCAATATCGGCCGCCAGGTGGCGCTCCGCGCCGGCTGCCCGGTGAGCGTGTCGGGCATGACTATCGACCGCCAATGTTCGTCGGGGCTGATGGCAATCGCCACCGCGGCCAAGCAGATCATCGTCGACAAGATGGATGTCGTCGCCGCCGGCGGGCAGGATTCGATCAGCATGGTGCAAACGCCGGAGATGCGCATCGCGCCCGATCCGTCGCTGATCGCAATGCACAAGCACATCTACATGCCGATGCTCCAGACCGCCGAAACGGTGGCGCGGCGCTACGGCATCAGCCGCGACCGGCAGGACGAATATGCGCTGAAAAGTCAGCAGCGGACCGCGGCGGGTCAGGCAGCGGGGCGGTTCGACCAGGAAATCGTTCCCGTCACCACGACCATGTCGGTCAAGGACAAGGAGACTGGCGAAGTCTCGCAGCGCGAGGTGACGATCGCCAAGGACGAGGGCAACCGCGCCGATACTACGTTGGAGGGCCTGTCGGGCCTCAATCCCGTGCTGGGGCCCGATACGTCGATCACCGCCGGCAACGCCAGCCAGCTCTCTGACGGAAGCTCGGCCTCGGTCTTGATGGAAGCGAAAGAGGCCGAACGGCGCGGACTTGCGCCCATGGGCCGTTATGTCGGCATGGCGGTCGCCGGTACGGAGCCGGACGAGATGGGGATTGGCCCGATCGACGCGGTCAACAAGCTCCTCAAGCGGTTCGACCTCAAGGTCGACGACATCGGCCTGTGGGAGCTCAACGAGGCGTTCGCGGTGCAGGTGCTATACAGTGCCGAACAGCTCGGCATCCCCGAGGACCGCCTCAACGTCGATGGCGGGTCGATCTCCATCGGCCACCCCTACGGCATGAGCGGCGCGCGCATGACCGGGCACGCGCTGATCGAAGGCAAGCGCCGCGGCGTCAAGCACGTCATCGTCACCATGTGCGTCGGTGGCGGCATGGGCGCGGCGGGGCTGTTCGAAGTGCTCTGATGAGCGCCGTCCAGCTCGTCGCGCTGGCCTCCACCGTCAGCCTGCTCGCCGGGTGGCGGCTTTATATGGTGACGTTCGCCGTGGGCCTCGCGATGAAGTTCGGCTGGGTCGCATTGCCCCAGCAACTTCACCAGCTCGATATTCTCGCCAACAACTGGCTGATCGGAATCGCCGGCGTCGGCACGCTCGCCGAATTTTTCGCCGACAAGATCGCGTGGGTCGACAGCCTGTGGGACGCCGTCCACTCGGTCATCCGGCCGCTCGGCGGCGCCCTGCTGTCGATGGCGATCATCGATGGCGGCGATCCCAAGTGGCAGGTGGCGAGCTTCCTGCTCGGCGGCGGGGGCGCCCTCGTCGCTCATGCCGGCAAGGCGGGCGCCAGAGCCCTAGTGAACGCCAGTCCCGAGCCCTTCTCCAACATTGCCGTCTCGACCGGCGAAGACGTGGCGACGGTCAGTCTGCTCGGCCTCGCCATCGCCAATCCCATTGCAGCCGCGCTGATCGCGCTCATCATGGTGATCCTGTCCATCTGGCTAGTCGTCGCGGCGCGCCGGCTGCTGCGGCGAATACTTGAACCCAAACGCCGTCAGGCGGGTTGATCCGGCAACGAGGGAGAAACTGCATGGCCATCTCAGAAAAACCGCTGCTCGAAAGAGTCGCACGCGTGCTCGCCGGCGCGGCTCACAGCAGCAATGCGGAAGGCAGCGATCCGTCGGCCGGCGACAAGATCGACAAGGTCTGGCGCGAGCATGTGAACCAGGCGCTGGCCGTCCTCCACACGATGCGCGAGGCCGATGAGGACATGGCCGCCGCGGGCGATGCCGACATGTGGCGCAAGATGGTCGAGACCGCGATCGCCGAAAAGGTCGATTGAGCCCGCGCGATTTAAGTGGGGCGAGCGCGACGCGGGCCGACCCTCGCTGGACACTGATTGCCTGCATCCTCGCCTCGAGCCTGTCCTTCGTCGAAGGCTCAGTCCTGAACGTCGCTTTGCCGGCGATCCGGCAAAGCTACGGAGCGGGCGCCGAGGATGTGCAATGGGTAGTGAATGCCTACCTGCTGCCGCTGTCGGCGCTGCTATTGCTCGGTGGCGCGCTCGGCGATCACTTCGGGCGGCGAAAGCTGCTCGTCGTCGGCACAAGCATCTTCGCGCTGACCTCGCTGTTGTGCGCGTTTGCACCCAGTCTTCCGGTCCTTCTGGCGGCCCGCGCCGCGCAGGGCATTGGCGCCGCACTGCTGCTGCCCAACAGCCTAGCGCTCCTCAACGCGGCATTCTCTGGTCAGAAGCGTGGCCGTGCGGTCGGCATCTGGGCCGCGTCCGGCGCCGCAATGGCCGCCGTCGCGCCGCTGATCGGCGGCTGGCTCGTCGGCAGCGTCGGGTGGCCCGCGATCTTTTACATCAACCTGCCCTTGGCACTCGGCGCGATTGCGCTAGCGCTGGGGTTCGTTTCCGAGAGCCGTGAGCGCGGTGCCGGCCGTACCGATTATGCCGGCGCGCTGCTTGCGACCGCGGGCCTCGGCGGACTGACCTACGCGCTCACTTTGTGGTCGGCGACGCGCCATTTCACCGATCCGGCGCTGGTTGCCCTCCTTGTCGGCGTTGCGATGCTCGCGGCCTTCCTGTGGGTCGAGCATCGCCGAGCTGACCGCGCAATGATGCCGCTCAAGCTGTTCAAGGGCCGCTGCTTCACCGGCCTCAACCTGCTGACGTTCCTGCTATACGGCGCTTTCGGCGCCGGCATGCTGCTGATCCCTTATGTACTGATCACCAGCGGCGGCTATTCACCGGTCCAGGCCGGGCTGGCGATGCTTCCATTGCCGGTCGTCATGACCGCTTTGTCCCCGACCATGGGCGGGCTGGCCGCGAGAATGGGGGCACGACTCCCGCTTACCGTGGGCCCATTGGTTGTCGCCGCCGGGCATGACCCTCGCGTTCCTGATCAAACAGGAAACCAGCTACTGGGCCGGCGCATTCCCGACCATCCTGGTCATGGCGATCGGGATGACCATCGCGGTCGCGCCGCTCACGTCCGCAATCCTGGGGCTCGGTCGAGGAGCAGCATGTGGCCATGGCTTCCGGCTTCAACAGCGCCGTGGCCCGCACTGGCGGCCTGATCGCGACCGCCCTCCTCGGCTCGGTCCTCGCCAGCGAAGGCGTCAGCTATTCGCCGGTTTCCATGCCGCAATGATCGTTTCCGCCGCTATCGCGGCGCTCGGCGGGATCGTCGCGCTGACAATGCTCGGGGCGTCAAAATGAAAAACGCCGCCTAATCGTTGGCGGCGATGAACTTCTCGACCACCGGCGCGATCTTCTCGCGCCACTTGCGGCCGTTGAAGATGCCGTAATGGCCGACATCCTTGGCCAGGAAATACTGCTTCTTCGCTTCGGTAGCCTGGTCGCGATGTCGAGCGCCGCCTTGGTCTGGCCGATGCCCGAAATATCGTCGCGCTCGCCTTCGATCGCGAGCAGCGCCGTGTCGCGGATCGCCGCCGGGCCGACCCGCCGCCCGCGATGCTCCAGCTCGCCCTTGGGCAGCAAATGCCGCTGAAACACCACGTCGACGGTCTGCAGATAGAATTCCGCGGTCATGTCGCAGACCGAGCGATATTCGTCGTAGAATTTCTGGGTCGCCGCGGCGCCTTCCTCGTCGCCGACGACGAGATGCTTGAACATCTCCCAATGGCTGATGAGGTGCGAGCCGAGGTTCATGGTCATGAACCCCGCGAGCTGCAGGAAGCCCGGATACACCTTCCGCCCGGCGCCCGGGTAGATCATCGGTACGGTCGCGATCACGTTGTGCTCGAACCAGGCGAACGGCCGCTCGGTCGCGAGCGTATTGACTGCGGTCGGCGCTTTCCGGGTGTCGATCGGTCCGCCCATCATGGTCAGCGACTTGGGCCGGTGCGGGCTCTTGTCCTGATTCATCAGAGCCGTGGCGGCAAAGGCCGGCACCGCGGGCTGGCACACCGCCAGCATGTGCGGCCGTTCACCGGTTTTGTCGCCGATCAGCTCGCAGAATTCAACGAGGTAATCGATGTAATCGTCGAGGTTGAAGCTCCCGTCCGACAGCGGCACCAGCTTCGCGTCGCGCCAGTCGGTGATGTAGACGTTGTACTTCGGCAGCAGCCGCTCGACTGTGCCCCGCAGCAATGTCGCATAGTGGCCCGACATCGGCGCGACGATCAGGATGCTCGGACCGGCCTCAATGCCGTCGCGGTGGAAATGCTTCAGCTGGCCGAACGGCTTTCGGAGCAGGATCTCTTCGTTGACCGCAACGTCCTTGCCGCGGATCCGCACCTTGTCGATCCCGAAATCCGGTTTGCCATGCGGCGCGGTCGCATGCGCGAACACTTGGAGGCTGGCGGCGACCAGCGGCCCCATCGAGCTGTAGCCCCACGGATTGGACGGATTGTTGAGCCAGCCGGCACCGAACCCGGCTAGCTTGCTCGCACCTGCGAGAAAGGAGCGCTGAACCTCATAAGCATCGTAAAGCATCAAACCTCACAAAAACGCCCCGTATGCTCAGGAGATGGCGCTCATCAACGCCGCTGGCAAGCGAATGTTGCGGCGCAGCAATGGGCGTGGGTCAGGAGGTCGCCTCTTCCAGCTCCTGGGCTGGCTGCCGCGCCGGTTCGGCCATGCTGTTGGGCTGCTCGGCGGTCGGCCTGGAGGCGGGCAGCACCTCGATGATCTCGATGATTTCGATAACGCTCCGCCAAAACCTCGTGGTCGGGGCCATAGGAGGTCTCGCAATCGACGCGGCAGCGGAGGGCGTCTCCCGGCCGGACGTCGAGCTCGCGCCGGTAGAATTTGTCCAGCAGCGTCCCGGGCTCGGCAAGCGCGGTCGTCCGCGTGCCGCCATGCTTCAGCAGCCATTGGCCGGTCGCCTGGTAGTCCGGCATCTCGACGATGAAGATCATGTCCGCCGAATGATTGACCAGCTTGCGGGCCAGCAGCAGCGTTCGCGGCTCCGCAATGCGCTTCGACAGATCAAGCTCGCCCGACCCGTTGTTGGTGATCAGCCGGACCGCAGTCCCCGCGGCGACGCCATTCTTCGCACGCTGCCAGGCAGTGATCGCATCGACGAGCGCCGAAGACGACGGCAGCACCGGATGCGCGCTGGTCGTGATCGAAGTCCCCCAGGCAAGCACCCTTATCGCCTGCTGGAGGTCGGCTAGCTGAAGCGTCGACGATCCGTCCATCCACGCCATGATCGCCAGCGTTCCCCGCGCGAGGAACTTGAGCAGCGAGCCGTCGGGGCTATCGGCCAGCGCTCCGTCGCCGCTGACCTGGACCCGGAGCCATAACGACAGGCTGTGCTTGGCGACCTCTTCAAGCACCGCAACGGTTTCGAGCGAGACCGGGATCGATCCCGCAAGGGCGCGGTACGAGGCATCGACGGCATCCTGCACCAGGCGCGCGGGGGCAACCTCGGGAGATCGACGACCGCTGCTGACGCCCGCGAGTTCGATGACGACATCGCTGTCGGTGAGCTCGGTCAGCAGTTCGGTGACGCCGCCTCGATCTGCAATATCTTCCGAAGCCATGATTGATCGCCCGATGAATTCGTTAAACTTACATTTACTACGCTCTCATACCCCTTAAGCAACCGCTGACTGGGCCCGAGAAATACCCACGGCCGGCATTTGAGGCGGCGGGGCCGGACTGATAGTGGGCGATCATGGTGACTGCTCCAAACCGCCCCAAGGGCCGCTCCGTCCGCAGTCTTCGAATGGTGTGGGGGTTCGCGCTCCGCTATCCGGGGCACATCGCCGTCGCGGCCCTCGCCCTGCTGGTGGCCGCGGGCGCGACGTCGGGCGTGCCTTACGCGTTCAAGCTCATCATCGACAAAGGCTTTGGCTCTCGCGGCGGGGGGGAGATATCGGGCGCTGGTTCGAATATCTCCTACTTCTCGTCGGCATCATGGCGGTCGCGACGGCAGTCCGTTTTTACTTCGTCTCATGGCTCGGCGAGCGAACGGTGGCCGACATCCGGCTCGCGGTTCACCGCAATCTGCTTCGCCTGTCGCCCGGCTTCTTCGAGGAAAATCGGCCGGCGGAAATCACCTCGCGGATCACGGTCGACACCACGATCATCGAGCAGGTCGTAGGAACGACTGTCTCGGTGGCGCTCCGTAATGCGATCCTCGGCATTGCCTGCATCATCATCCTGTTCGCGCTGGCGCCCAAGCTCGCGCTGTCGATCATGCTGGGCACGATGCTGGTGGTGCTTCCCATCGCGATCCTGGGGCGCCGGGTTCGCGCCATCTCGACGCGCAGCCAGGACCGGATCGCCGAAGTCGGCACCGTGACCAGCGAAGTCCTGGGGGCGATGAAGATCGTCCAGGCCTTCAATCAGCAGTCCCGCGAAGCCACGCGTTTTTCCGATGCCGTCGAACGCGTCTTCGCGACGGCGAAGCGGCGCATTTTCCTTCGCTCGCTGATGACGTCGATCGTGATCTTCCTGATCTTCGGCTCGATCACCATGGTCATCTGGCAGGGCGCGACCCAGGTCGCCGCCGGCCGGATGTCAGGCGGAACGATTGCTGCCTTCGTGCTCTACGGCGGCCTGCTCGCGGGGGCTTTCGGTAATCTGTCGGAAGTCTATGGCGACCTGCTCCGTGCCGCGGGCGCCTCCGAGCGCCTGTCGGAGCTGCTCGATGCGCGCGCCGAGATCCGCGCTCCCGCGCATCCCGCCGTGCTGCCGACTCCGTCGCGCGGCGAGCTGTCGTTCGACAAGGTGACCTTCCACTACCCGACCCGCCGCGAAACCTCGGCGCTGAACCAGTTCAACCTAACCGTACGATCGCGCGAGACCCTCGCGGTCGTCGGCCCGTCAGGCGCGGGCAAGACCACCATCTTCCAGCTGGCCGAGCGCTTCTACGATCCCGACCAGGGCCGAGTCCTGCTCGACGGCATCGACCTCAAGGACTGCGACCCGGCCGACGTACGCGAGCGCATCGCCATGGTCCCGCAGGAAACCGTCATGTTCGCCGCCTCGGCGCGCGACAACCTCCGCTACGGAAACTGGAACGCGAGCGACGATGAGCTGTGGCAAGCCGCACGCGACGCGAACGCCGAGGAGTTCCTGCGCGCGCTTCCCGATGGGCTCGACACTTTCATGGGAGAAGGCGGCGCACGACTATCGGGCGGTCAGCGGCAGCGCATCGCAATTGCCCGCGCGCTGCTCCGCGACGCGCCTTTGCTCCTGCTCGACGAGGCCACCTCGGCTCTCGACGCCGAAAGCGAGCGGCTGGTGCAGGATGCGCTCGACCGGCTGATGGAACAGCGCACGACGATCGTCATCGCGCACCGGCTCGCGACCGTGCGCGCCGCCGACCGGATCGTCGTCATGGACCAAGGCCGGATTGTCGAAGAAGGCACGCACGCCGTGCTCAGCAGCCACGGCGGCCTTTATGCACGGCTTGCGCGGCTGCAGTTCGAGGATCGCGCCGCCTAGGCCTTCGCGCCGCCGGGCTTCGTCCCGCCCGACCTGCCGCGACCGCGACTGGTTGAGCTCTTGGACCGAGCTGAGGTGCTGCGCTTGCGGGTGCTGGTGCCGGGCTTGGTGCCGGATTTGGTCGAGCGGCTCGCGCCCGCGGTTGAGGATTTGGCGCGGGTCGATGACGCTTTCTTCGCGCCCGTGCTGCGCGCGCTGGTCGAGCGCTTGGCGGTCGATGCCTTGCCGCCAGTGCCGCGCGACGAGGAACCGCTGCGCGTGGACGACGAGCTTCCGCTCGATCCTTCATCGCCCGCCCATTTGCCGGACATGACGCGCTGTGCTGCGTCGGCGACCGCTTCCGCGATCAGTGACCCGAGCCTGGTCGCGCTCGACATCATGTTGCTGGCCGCCTGGCTGGCGGTGTCGGCAGCGTCGAGACCCGCGTCCCGGATTGCCCGCCGCGCCTTCGGGCTGGCGCTGATCGCGGCGGCCGCCGCGGCGAGACCCGCCGCCAGCATTTCCTTGCTCATCGCCGCCTTGGCGAGCTTGTCGAGCGTGTCGTTGCGCGGAGAATTCTTGTCTGACGATTTATTGTCAGGGGATTTGGCCATCGGTTACTCCCTCCATTTTCGGGAAAGACACTTCAACCCCGTAACGGTTCCCGGTGGCGCGCGGAAGTTGAAAGAGCGCACATATGTTAAAGGGCACCGCTGCGGATCGCAGCGATGCCCTTCGACATGGTCAGCGGCCGAAGGTGTGGCCGTTCGTCAGCATCTAGGGCTTACGAACACCCCTCTCCGACCTCTGTGCTGAACCATGAGACATCGGATCACCTCCTTTCGCTGCGTTGAAGCTCCAGCGAAGATGAGTTTTTGTGAGACCGAACGCAAGACTTGAAATGCGGTGAAGATTCGGCAATCTTCGCTGCTTCGCGCGATCGGCCGGCAGCACGGCGAACCGCGTTGCCTTCCGCCTTTTCCTAGGAGCTAGTGCGACTGGCCAGATGGTCCGGTTGCCGGCTGAACCGTCAGCGAAGCTGCCCCCGCACCAACCGCCAAGGGCGCTTGCGCAGCAACCGGCATTGTGAGTGGCACATCCTCGTCGACGAAGCTCTTGATGATGGATCCGGCCGGAACCTTGGCACTCGTGCCGGTCATGAAAAAGCCCGCTGGCAAAAAGACGATCGCGGACACTGCGACGGCGCCCACGCCGCCAGCCACACCCTTGTCGTCGAACGCGCCGCTCAGGCGAATCTGCCGGCCATTCACGGTCACGTACAAAACCCGGGCGGCCAAATGTCCTGATTTGCCCCACATGCCCTTGTTGCGCACATCCGTGAGCTCACCCACTGCAGGACTGCCGACCGGGATTACATTGACGCCTTGGATCAGCACCGGTTCGGAGGTCTCGAGGTGGAAGCGGTCGCCGACGCGAAGCTGCTTGCCCTTCGTGGTCAGCTCCTGAGTCAGCCGCAGCGGCACTTCAGTGCCGACGCGCAGGATAGCGCTGGTGAAGGCCGGGGCAGACACCGGCGATGCGGCCGCTGGGGCGAACTGAGCTGCAGATTGCGGCGCACCACTCAGTGCCTGCTGCGCCTGGGCATAGCCCTGGGCGCGTGCCTGGCCCGGATCGACCTGTGCGTGCGGCGCAGCAGCCTGTGCCGCGGCAGCCGCCGCGAGCGCGAATATCGAAACTGTCATTGAATACTCCCCGTTGGAAAACACGCTCGCCCCCGCGAGCAGCGCCAGAATGCTGCGCCTTGTTTAATATCCCTGTCAACAAGCGTGGTTAACCGCCGCGGATTGCCGAAGCTGGTGTTAGACGCGGCAGTCCTCGATCACCCGCGACGCTTCGGCCCAGGGCGGCACGACAAGCGCGGGCTGCGTCCCGACGCTGACCCCAAACCGGCCGCGGCTGCTCGCGATGGCGTCGAGCAAGGGGTCATAAGCGGCGAGGTCGACGGTCAGGCGGCCGGTCGCCGGATTGAAGCTCGACGGCACGGTGCGGGTCAATGAACTGGTCCAGAAATTGAGGAATGGCGCGGCACCGCCGGCGGGCTTCGCAATGCTTACGCGCCGCGTCGCGCGCGTGCAGTGGATCCACAATTGCGCGCCGCCGGATTCATTGACGAATGTCGGCTTCGCTGCCGTCGCCGGTCGAGCCATAGCGCCAACTGCCGGCAATCGGCGTCGCAATGCTGAGGTCGTTGACCGTCTGCGCACCGACAGTCGTGGTCGGGATCAGCGCGAGCGCTGCAGCAATCGCAAGCTTCATGACAGTCAGCGGCTCAGACGATCGACTTTGGCCTGAAGCGCGGCAAGCTCGGCCTTGAGCTCGTCGACGTCGCTGGCGGCGCCCGGGCTGGCCGGTTTCATCAGCCTTGGCCTTGCCGGTAAAGACCTGCGCCGCATCCCCGAACATCGCCATGTTGCGCTTGGCGATATCCGCGAAGACGTTGCCGCCGAACGCGTCCTTGACCGCGCTTTGGTTGCGCTGGAACAAATCCATCGCCGCTTCGAGATATTGCGGCACGAAATTCTGCATCGAATTGCCGTAAAGGCCGATCAGCTGCTTGAGGAAATTGATCGGCAGCATGGTCTCGCCGCCGCGCGCTTCCTCGTCGACGATGATCTGCGTCAGCACCTGGCGCGTGATATCCTCGCCGCTCTTTGCATCGACAACTTCGAACTCGCGGCCTTCGCGGACCATTTGCGCCAGGCGGTCGAGCGTGATGTAGGCGGAGCTTTCGGTGTCATACAGGCGCCGGTTCGCGTATTTCTTGATCGTCACCTTGCCCGAAGACTTGGCCATGAACAGCACTCCAACTTCGCAAGGCGGCTTACTACCGGAGCATCGTGCACTGCAACATGAACGCGCCCCTCGGCCCCTGCCGCTATTTCTCGAATTGGTACGGGAGGTTTCGGCACGGGATCCGAAGCTCGGCTTCGAGGCGCTTGCGGGATTGCGTGCTTACGAGACCGCGCCGCGCCGCGAACGGCCTCCGCCCAAGCCCGAAGTCGCACGGGTGCGCGGGGCAGCGTTGCGCGACCATGGCGGCGCGGGTGCGCCAGTGGTCATCGTTCCCTCGCTCATCAATCCTCCGCGCATCCTCAACCTCGACGAGCAGGTCTCGCTGACGGACGCAATCGCCCAAATGGGCCGCCGCGCCTTGCTGCTCGACTGGGGCCCGGCGGAGCAGCGGGCAGAGCTGTCGGTGGCCGGCCATATCGAGCAATTGTTGCTACCGCTGCTGCGCGGCATCGGCGTCCCGGTGACGCTGATCGGCTATTGCCTCGGCGGCACGATGGCGATCGCCGCCGCGAATTTGGTCGCGGTCGAGCAAGTCGTCACGCTCGCCGCGCCTTGGCACTTCTCGCGCTATCCCGAGAAGTCGAAGCGCGCGCTGAAAGACATGTGGAAGCATTCGAAAGCCGCGGCGGAGTCGCTCGGCGCCCTGCCGATGGAGGTGCTGCAGGCCGCCTTCTGGTCCCTCGATCCGCAGCGCACCGTGCGCAAGTTCGCGGAATTCGGCAGCCTCGATCCGGCCAGTGCCGAGGCGCGCCGCTTCATTGAGCTCGAGGAATGGGCCAATGAAGGCGAGCCCCTTCCCTTTGCCGCCGCGATGGAGTTGATCGAGCAACTATTCTCTAACGACCTTCCGGGTTCGGGCACCTGGCCGGTCGGTGGCCAAGGCGTCTCCGACCGACTGGGGGTTCCCGCCGTTCACTTCACCGCCAAGCGCGATCTCATCGCGCCGCCGGAGACCGTCGCATCGGGCGAGGTCGTGGCGATTCAGTCGGGGCATGTCGGGATGATCGTTGGCTCGGCCCGAACGGCGCTCCATGAGGCGCTCGCAGGCATTCTGACGCCTTGCCGCTGAGAGACTGCATCGCTAAGTCCGCGTCCAAGCACCCGTAGCTCAGCTGGATAGAGCGCTGCCCTCCGAAGGCAGAGGCCACAGGTTCGAATCCTGTCGGGTGCGCCACCACTAGAGCGGCGGAATGGCAGACAAGACCCCCTCACAGCGCACCTGGGGCGGCCGCTTCGAAGCGAAGCCGGACGAGTTGATGACGCGCATCAACGCGTCGATCGGCTTCGACAAGCGCTTATGGCGGGAGGACATAACCGCATCGAAGGCGCATGCGGCGATGCTGCGCGAGCAGGGGATCATCGGCGACGCGGACGCGGCAGCGATCCTGGAAGGCCTCGACCAGGTCGCCACCGAATATGAGCGAGACGGCGTGCCAGAGCGCGTCGAGCTCGAGGACATCCACATGACCGTCGAGCATCGGCTCGGCGAGCTGATCGGCGCGGCCGCCGGTCGCCTTCATACCGCGCGGTCCCGCAACGACCAGGTCGCGACCGACTTCCGGCTGTGGGTTCGGAACGCCTGCGACGAAGCGACAGACGCCATCCGCGGGCTTCAACGCGTGCTGGTCGAACGCGCCGACGAGCATGCCGATACGATCATGCCCGGCTTCACGCACCTTCAGGTCGCGCAGCCGGTGACGCTCGGCCACCATCTGCTCGCATATTACGAAATGCTGCGCCGCGACGTCTCGCGCTTCAGCGATGCGCGGGCGCGGATGAACGAATGTCCGCTCGGCGCCGCCGCGCTGGCCGGGACCGGCTTTCCGATCAACCGCGAGCGGACCGCCGACAGGCTCGGCTTCGAGCGCGCGACCGCCAACAGCCTCGACAGCGTGTCCGACCGCGACTTCGCGCTCGATTATTTGTCCGCCGCCGCGCAGTGCAGCCTGCACCTGTCGCGGCTGGCGGAGGAACTGATCATCTGGGCCAGCGCGCCGTTCGGCTTCGTCACGCTGTCCGATCAATATTCGACCGGCTCGTCGATCATGCCGCAGAAGCGCAACCCCGACGCGGCCGAGCTGGTGCGCGGGCACAGCGGGCGCATCGTCGGCGCGCTCACCTCGCTGATGGTGACGATGAAGGGGCTTCCGCTCGCATATTCAAAGGACATGCAGGACGACAAGGAACCGGTGTTCGGGGCGCGCGACCTGCTCATGCTGTCACTCGAAGCGCTTGCCGGAATGGTTGAGACGGTCGAGTTCATGCCGGATCGGATGCGCGATGCGGCCGCGCAGGGCTATTCGACCGCCACCGACCTCGCCGACTGGCTGGTGCGCGAGGCCGACGTGCCGTTCCGCGAGGCGCACCACATCACCGGCGCGGCGGTTAAAGCTGCGGAGGAGCGCGGCTGCGATCTCGCGGGCCTGCCGATCGAAGCGCTGCGGGCGATTGATCTGCGCATCGACCAGCGCGTTTATGACGTTCTTAGCGTCGATGCATCGGTGAAAAGCCGCATCAGCTACGGCGGCACGGCGCCGGCGAGTGCGCGAGCAGATTGCGGTAGCGAAGGTGGCCCTCAATTCGTCACCCCGGACTTGATCTGGGGCCTGCCTGTCTAAGACCACAGAAAAGGCGGATCCCGGCTCAAGGCCGGGATGACGATCAGGGATTTCGCCGCACCCGTTGCGCCAAGGTGCGGAGGCGGAGTGCGTTGAGCCGGATAAACCCGGCCGCGTCGCGGTGGTCGTAGCTGCCGCTGCCTTCCTCGAAGGTGACCAGGTCCTGGTCGTAGAGCGACTGCGGGCTCGAGCGGCCGATGACCGTCGCATTGCCCTTGTAAAGCTTGATCGTGACCTGGCCGGTGACGCGCTCCTGGCTCTTGTCGATCGCCGCCTGCAGCATCTCGCGTTCCGGCGCGAACCAGAAGCCGTTGTAGATCAGGCTCGCATAGCGCGGCATCAGCTCGTCCTTGAGGTGCATCGCGCCGCCGTCGAGCGTGATGCTCTCGATGCCGCGATGTGCCGCCAGCAAGATCGTGCCGCCCGGCGTTTCGTAAACACCGCGCGACTTCATGCCGACGAAGCAATTCTCGACCAAGTCGAGCCGGCCGATGCCATTGTCGTGGCCAAGCTGGTTTAGCCGTCAGCAGCGCGGCCGGCGACAGCGGCTGACCGTCGATTGCCACGGGATCGCCACGTTCGAAGTCGATGGTAATCGTCGTCGCGTGATCCGGCGCGTCCTCGGGCGAAATCGTCCGCTGGTGCACATACTCCGGCGCTTCCGCCGCCGGATCCTCAAGCACTTTGCCTTCCGATGACGAGTGCAACAGGTTGGCGTCGATCGAGAAGGGCGATCCCCGCGCTTGTCCTTGGCGATGGGGATCTGGTGCTTCTCGGCGAAGTCGATCAGCTGCTCGCGGCTCTGGAATTCCCACTCGCGCCACGGTGCGATCACGCGGATGTCGGGCTCCAGCGCATAATAGCCGAGCTCGAACCGCACCTGGTCGTTGCCCTTGCCGGTCGCGCCATGGCAGACGGCGTCCGCGTTCACCGCCCTCGCAATCTCGATCTGACGCTTGGCGATCAGCGGCCGCGCGATCGACGTGCCGAGCAGATAATCGCCCTCGTACTGCGTGTTGGCGCGGAACATCGGGAAGACGAAGTCGCGCACGAACTCCTCGCGCAGATCCTCGATGAAGATGTTTTCCGGCTTTACGCCCAGCATCTCCGCCTTGCGCCGCGCCGGCCCGACCTCCTCGCCCTGGCCGAGATCGGCGGTGAAGGTTACCACCTCCGCGTCATATCGGTCTGCAGCCACTTGAGGATGATCGAGGTGTCGAGCCCGCCCGAATAAGCGAGCACGACCTTCAGCTTGCGGGGTTTCATTCGTTGCTCCAACATCCAAAGCATGGCGCCGCGCGCCGTGTGCATCCGGTTCTCCGCCTGCCGCCACACCGCCGAGCGCGGCCCGTCGATCACGGGCGCCGTCACTTCCTCGCCGCGCCGGGCGGGAAGGCAGTGAAGGAAGTGCGCGTCGTTCGTGCGCACCATCAGGGCTTCGTCGACCTGATATGGTTCGAATGCTTCGCGACGTTCATCATCGTCCTCACCGCCCATGGAGACCCAGACATCGGTGTAGACGATGTCGGCACCTTCGATCGCTTCGAGTGGATCGACGACTTGCCGTGCTCCTTCGAGTCCATATCCTTCCGGGCTCGCGATTACGAACTCCGCCCCACTAGAGCGCAGGCGTCGGCCAGCGAGCGCGATACATTGTTGCCCTCGCCGATGAACGTGATCTTCACGCCGTCGAGCCTGCCGGGCAGCTGCTTGATCGTCAGCAGGTCCGCCAGCGCCTGCAGCGGATGATCGGTGCCAGAGAGCATGTTGAGCACGGGCGCCGCATCCACTCGCGCCATCTCCTCGACCAGGCCATGGTCGAACACGCGGCCGGCGATGATCTCGTGATAGCAGGCGAGCGTGTGCGTGACGTCGAGCACGCTTTCGCGCGTGCCCATGCCGAGCTCGTCCTTCTGGATATAGACCGGATGCCCGCCGAGCTGCACCGTCGCCAGCTCCATCGAATTGCGGGTCCGTGCGCTCGGCTTTTGAAATAGAGTGCGACGCCCTTCTTTCGAGACGCGTGGCGCCGGTTGCTGTTCCGATAGGGCCAGGATGCGGTTCAGATCATCCGCCGTCAGGTCGCGGATCGACAGCAGGTGCCTCACCAGCTCTTCTCCCTGCGGACCATCGTGCCGACGCCATGGTCGGTCAGCAGTTCGATCAACAAGGAATGATGGACCCGCCCGTCGATGATGTGCGCGAAGTTGACGCCCTGGTCGACCGCGTCGGCGCAGGCCCTGAGCTTCGGGATCATGCCCTTGCCGACCACTCATGCTTGAGCCGTTCGCGCAGTTCGGCCGAAGTCAGTCGTTCGATCAGGTTGGCCTCGTCCTCGACATTTGCGAGCAGGCCCGGGCGCGGCCGTCAAGTAAACGATTTTCTCGGCGTTCATCGCAACTGCGATCGCGCGCGCAGCCTCGTCCGCGTTGACGTTGTAAGGTTGGCCGTCGGCATTGGCGCCGACAGTTAGATCACCGAAATCGTCATCGAGCAAGCGATGAATGAGTCGGCGCGCACGCGGGTCACATTTCCGACAAAGCCGAGCGCCGCATCCGCCGGCGTGACTGTCAGCAAGCCTGCATCCTCGCCCGACACGCCGACCGCGCCGGCTCGCTCCCCGCCTGTGAGTTGATAGTCGCGACGAGGTCGCGATTGATCTTCCCGACGAGCACCATGCGGACAATCTCAAGCGTCTCCGCGTCGGTGACCCGGAGCCCGTCGCGAAATTCCGGTTCCTTGCCGACGCGACGGAGCATGGTGTCGACTTGCGGACCGCCGCCGTGGACCAGCACGCAGCGCACGCCCACGCTGCGCAGCAGTAGCACGTCCTGCGCAAGCGCGAGGTCGCTATCGCGGTCGATCGCCGCGCCGCCGAGCTTCACCACCACGGACTTGCCAGCGAACTCGCGGATGTAGGGGAGCGCCTCGACCAGGACGTCGCAATCTCCAAGGGAAGGAGGACGATCTTCATGAGTCTTGCTATTTTCTTTGATGTAGCCCGGTCCAAGGTCGATGCCGATCATCTTCGCCGTAGCCTGGCCGGCGCCGAGATGGACCTCGATCTCCACTTCGTCGCCCATCATATGCTCGGTCAGCGGCTGGCCTCATGCTCCACGCCGACCCCGCCGTTCGCGACGACGATTCCGCCATAAGCGACTCGCGATCGGGCGACGTGCATGTCGACTCCCGCCGATCCCGCCGCCGCCAAAGCCGTCCCCAATAGGGATCGCCGCCATACCAGCTGCATTTGACGAGGTTATTCTCGACGATGTTCTTGGCCGCGATCCGGCCTCTCGTTGGTATGGGCCCCGGTGACGGTCACGTGCGCGATGCGGGTCATCCTTCCGCTCGCGGGCCATCATCATCGTCAACTCGCGGCAGGCGGCGAGCACGGCGTTGGTGAACTCGTCAGGGTCCGCCTTGCCCCGTTTGCCCGACGCCAGCAGCATGGCCGTGTCGTTAGTCGAGGTCGCGCCGTCCACGTTGAGCGTGTTGAACGTCGCATCGGAAGCGGCCTTCAGCGCCTTTTGCATCACTGGTGCGATACATCCGCGTCGGTGGTCAGGAAGGCGAGCATGGTGCCCATGTTCGGCGCGATCATCCCGCAGCCCTTGGCCATCCCGCCAAGCGTGAAAGTCGATCCCTTGATGACCACTTCCTTGGCCTGGTGATCGGTGGTCAGGATCCCGCGCGCCGCATCGTGCGCGCCCTCGGCCGACAGCTTCCTCGCCAGCCGTGGCGTCGCGGCCAGGATCGGGTCCATCGGCAAGGGTGTCCCGATGATCCCCGTCGAGCAAACCAGCACGTGCGAATTCGCAACCTGCAGCGCTTCGCCAGTTGCCGCGGCCATCAGCTGGGCATTCTTGTAGCCCGGCCCGCCCGTTCCGGCATTGGCGTTACCCGAATTGACGATCACCGCCGCCGCGCGCCCGCCATTAGCCTTGAGCGTCGCGCGATCGAGCTCGACCGGCGGCGCCGCGAACTTGTTCTGCGTGAATACGGCGGCGCACGGCACTGGACGCAGATCCTCCGTGGCGATCAACGCCATGTCGAACTTGCGCCGCTTGATCCCGGCATGGCAGCCGGACGCGACGAAGCCTTCGGCCGCGGTCACGCTCATGGGTAAACTCCGATGGTGGTCAGCCCAGCCGCCTCGTCGAGACCGAGCATCAAATTGGCGCACTGGATCATCTGGCCCGCGGCGCCCTTGCCGAGATTGTCGATCGCCGACAGCGCGACGATGCGCCTGGTCCGCTCGTCGTAGCGCGCCGTCACCTGCGCCCCGTTCGACCCGCTCACCCACTTGGTCGCCGGCGGCTGGTCGGTCACGTGGACAAACGGCTCGATGTCATAGGCCGCGCGCAGCACCGCCAACGGATCGGCGGAGCCAGTCGCCTCGCCGTAACAGGTCGCGAGGATGCCGCGGGTCATCGGCACCAGGTGCGGCGTGAACAGCACGGTTCCGCAAATCGCCATTTCCATCTCTGCCGTATGCCGATGATTGAGCAGCCCGTAGGCCGAAAAGCTTCCGTCGACCGTGCTGAAGCCCGTCGCCTCCTTGGCTTCGCGGCCCGCGCCGCTGACGCCGACGCGGCATCGACGATCAGGCTCTCGGGGTTGACCAGCCCGGCATCGACCAGCGGCTTCAGCGCCAGAATCGCGGCCGTCGCGTAACAACCGGCGGCGGCGACTGCCTTGGCGCCTTTGATTGCGCCCCGATTCAGCTCCGGGATGCCGTAGACGAAATCGCCGAGCAGCTCGGGCGTCTCGTGCTGGTGACCGTACCAGCGCTCGTAGGCGGCGGCGTCATTGAGCCGGAAGTCCGCGCCGAGATCGACGAAGGGGACGCCCTTTTTGATGATCGTCGCCGCCAGCCGCTGGCTATGCCCGTGCGGCAGCGCGGCAAAGACAAGGTCAATCCCCGTCGAGCGCGCCGTCCCCGAACTTCTCGACTTTCGCATCGGGATAGGCCGCTGCGAGGTGCGGATGGACGGCGCCAAGTGCGAGCCCCGCCTTGCTGTCGCCAAACAGCCTCGCCGGCTCTAGCTCCGGATGCGCCGCAATCAGCCGCAACAACTCGCCGCCGACATAGCCCGAGGCTCCAAGGATGGCGGTCCGAATCATGAGGCGCGCCCTATTCAACATATTGCATATCTATGCAAGATTGTGCATATTCATGCGATGGCGGAACTCAAGGAACGTAGACAGAGAGCGATCGCCGACATCATCGGCACCGATGCCCTGTCCAGTCAGGAAGAGTTGGCGGAGCGTTTGGGTTCCCTTGGCTTCGCGGTTACTCAAGCAACGATCTCACGCGATCTCGAGCAAATTGGCGCGGTGAAGGTCCGTCGCGACGGCCAGCTAAGCTACGCTCTGACCGATGCCGCCCGAAACGGCGCGCCATCCCGGCTCGCGGCGGTGCTCCGCGACTGGGTCCGCTCGGTCGAACCCGCGGCCAACCTCGTCGTGATCAGGACACCGCCGGGCTCAGCACATCTCGTGGGGCGTGGCGCTCGATCAATCGGATCAACCCGAAATCGTCGGGACAATCTGCGGCGACGATACCATCTTCGTCGCTTGTCGGGTCAGTTCGGACGCCGAAAGGTTGGCGGCAAAATTACGGGCTCAGGCCGCGTAAATTGGCGACCAGATCTGCTGGACCAGACCGTCTGGGCGGGCGACCTGGCCATCCAATCCGACTTGTGCGCGCAGCTCGCCGCGGCGGAATGTTCCGAACAGATGATCCCATAGCGTGATCAAATCGCCGTAATTGCCGTCATGCACGATCCGATGTGGGCTGTGGTGGAGCCGATGCATGTTCGGAGTGACGATGATCAGCGAAAGCAGTCTGTCCAGCCGTGGCGGAAAACTGATGTCCGCATGCTGCCCCATTGCCGCGGCAAGCGCGATTGTTTGGGCGACTGCGACTACGTCCGCAGGCGCGCCGATTACCGAGGCCCATAGCGCGAAGACCGGCATCGTGATGGCCAACTCGAGCGGGTGGTTCCTCAGGCTCGTCGAGATGTCCACCGCAATGTCGGCATGGTGCACTCGATGAATTCGCCAAAACAGCGGCAAGGAATGCATCGTCCGATGGACACAGTAAGATGTGAGGCTGTCGACAAACAGAAACAGCGCTAAGGCGGCGGGCCAGGAAATCGGAAATCTTGGTACCAGGCCGATGCCAAACGCCTCTGAGATCAACGAGAAGCCCATTTTCGCAGCCGGCAGTAACGCGCCCGCGAGGACTACGAGCAGGCCCAGGCCGAAATTCGTTGCAAGGCGTGCATCGCTAGTGCCGTCCGTGCGTGCGCCGCGCCGGGCGCTAAGGAACTCCGCCGCGGCCAGGGTAGCGAACCAAACAACCAGGCCCAAGCTAAGGATGGCATTGTTGGACAAGGAATTTTCCCGATGTTTCACCGCCTTGCTGCGGGATGCACAATGTTATATTCTTGTTAACCGGCTTTCAATTCAAAGCCGTCAACAGGGAGGCGTGAAATGTCCCGCACTGAGAAGGTCATCCTGGCCTTGACCATGTTGAGTGCCGCCAGCCCGGCATTTGCAGGAGTTCGTAACAACTCCGGCCCCGATAGCGGGGGTCGGCATCGGTGCCGTGCTGCTGGTCGGAATTGGCTATCGCGCATCTGAAGAGCCGGATCAACCGGTGACGTTGTATCGGCCGGTCGGATCCATTCCGACCGGGCCGAAATCCATGATTGTGGGATTTTCGCGCGGCGGCGCTTTCGCCGCCGCCGGCGTGCTTGCGGCAATCAACGCACAGGCCAGCCACATCATCGGCGGCCTAACCCAAAAGACACTGTTGGACGGGCTTCTTGGCCTCGGCGGAGTTAGCGCGGTGATCTGGGCAGCAACGTTTGAGCTGGCAAATCGGATCCGAGAACCACGCGACCTTCGTCGGCGCCGTGGATTATGGCGTGCCTTGGCGTGCCGATGTCTTCAGCTCCATTCCATTGTCTACGCCGCGCAAGCAGGCGTGCTCTCTGGGGATCCTATCTCCTTATCACGGCAGGAACTGATGCAGCGGCGATCGCATTCGTGCTGTCGTCGTTACTGGGCCGCTCGATCCGGGCCGGCTCATATTGCGGCTGTTCGCGGCTCCATCCTGTCGCTCGACGCGCACGTCGTGGGCGCTGCAATCGGCAGCAAAGTCAGCGGCAATGCCGTGCATTTCGCAGGAGCAGCGAGGAGTTTTTGATCGGCGGCGGCTGTTCGTCGGTGCACAACATGTCGCTCGCGATCCTGTTGTGGACGACGGTGGCGATGCTGTTCAAGATTCGGATCGATCGCGGCTATCTCTTGATTGGCTTGGCGATGGTCGCCTTCATGTTCCTGCTCAACGTGCTGCGGCTTTCGACTATCGGTTTGTTCCCTGACCATTTCTATTTTTTGCACTTTGGCGCGGGTGCCGACATGTTCGGCTGGGCAGGATTGATCGGCGCAGCGTTGCTTGCTGGCGCTGGAGTCAACATATGCGGCGGCCCGGCAGCGGTAGCCTCCGCGTCGCGGTGTTCTCACTGCTTGCGCTTGGATCGCTCGGACTGAAGGCAGCGGCGGGAGCGCCACGCGACGAGGTCCGGCTCGCCCGGGCGAATTCGAGCGGATTGCTACGGCCCGACTCCAAAATGAGCATTTTACCATCAACTTGCACAGCTTCCGCTACCGGAGCACGCTCCTACTCGCCGCTCGCGGAAGCTGCCGAATTGCAATACGCGATGCGACGGATAGCAACGACCTTGCAGCCCTGTTCGCGCAGGACGTGCAGACGATCGGACCGATCCGCTGAACTTGTATCGAGGCAAGGAAGACGAGCGGCCGCCCCAGCTTGCCTTTCGAATTCAACGCCTCGCGATGGAAGCGATCCAGCGCCTTGGCCTCAAGCAGCCAAGAACTGCGGTTCCGGTGGCATTTGCTGCTTCCCCGGAATGCGGCGGCAGCGCCTACGGCTTCCGCGACGTGCGTCTGTGACTCTCTGAGTTCTCACCGAAATGAAACTCGATGGCGAACTAGCGTGACGCGACGTTCTGGGGCACGCAGTCGGCGCGGCTGAGCGGCGGCGGTGCGTCGGCCCGAGCTTCAGCCGGCCGTCAGCTGGACCAGCCGCCGGACGTAAGCATCGGTGAACACCGCCGCGCATTTGCGGCTGAGGTGCGACCATTCCGGGATCACCAAATTCTGCGCCTGCGGCAGATCGTCGGCGTGAATACCCTTGGCACTGGCGCCAATCAGCAGCCGGTCCCAGCCAAGCTTGCGCGGGATGCGCTTCTGCTCGTTGCCCGAGCTGCGGCGCGGAGGGCGGTCGGATAAAGATGACGTCTCCTCCTCGGAGCGAATCCGCCGCACGGCCTCGGCGCTTCGCGCGATCACCTTGTCGGCGAGGGGCTTCGGCACGTTCGGTCCCTTGAAACCATCCCAGGCATGACGGGCGTGCCCACGCAGATGGATCGCGTCTCGATCTGGTCCCACATGAAGAACTGGCGGCCCGGGAAATCCTCGGAAATTTTCCACACATCCTCGTAAGGGCTATCGACTCCCTTCCGCCACCCGTGGTCGAAGTTTCGGCAGCATGTTGCTGAGCCGATAGTCGTGATCCATGAAAGCGAGATAATTCTGCAGCCACCGGTCGATCCAAAGCCCGGTGAGCTGTGATGGCTTGCCGTTCTTGTAATAATTGTGGACCGCATTCCCGCCGAGACCGATCACCGGCATGCCGAAGTACATCGTGTCAGCCATGCCCACGATCAGTAGCCCATGAAACTTCGGGTCGTTCGCGAAATGCTCGAGCAGTGCTCGGCTGTCCGTGCCGACATGGCTGACCTGGACCGGCCTGACACCGGTGAGCGCCGCAAACCGCGCCTGGTCGGTGTCGAACAGGATTGGCTGTCGCCGACGATCGCGACGGGCGCGAAATCCGCGGCACGGCGCGCCTCGGCCCAGGCTTGCGGGCTGTCGTCGATGTCGCCCGCGCGAAGACCGAGGTTGGTCCGCGCGTTCCACTCCCACGCCGTCATCAACAGGGTGACCGCGAGGAACACGAAGCCGCCGATGCGCGCCCACGGCCGCGTCGGGATGTCGCGGGTCGGCACCGGCTGGGCCTGGCCGGGGCGGTTTGCGGCCGTCTGACGCAAGCCGGCCGGCAGCGCGCCCTCGCGGACGCCGACGAGCCCGCGCTCAGAAGGCGAAGTAGATGAATGCACTGCCTTGCCCCTGTTCGATGATGACGGCGAACAACAACGTCGTCCAAATGCCGGCGATGGCGACCGACGGCGTCCTCTCGACGACCGCCTCCAGCGTCGTGTTGCGCATCGCCAGATGCGTCCCGAAGATACCGGAGACGATAATCATAGCGATGATCATCGGTCCCGCTGCGATCAGCAGATCGGGCTTGGCCTGCATACCGGCCATGCCTTTCAGGACCAGGCCCGCTCCCGCGAACGTTTTCGCGCGGAAGAAGACCCAGGTGATGTTGACGAGGAGGAAGGTGAGCAGCGCAAGGCCGAGCAGTGACGCGCGCCCCGGCGTGAAGCCCTTGAACCGTCCCCGAAGCCAGCGCTCAACCGACAAATATGTCCCGTGGAGCCCGCCCCACACGACGAAGGTCCAGTTGGCGCCGTGCCACAGGCCGCCCAGCAGCATCGTCCCCATCAACGCCGCGTAGCAGCGCGCCTGGCCGTGCCGGTTGCCGCCCAGCGGAATGTAGAGATAGTCGCGCAACCAGCTCGACAGCGTGATGTGCCAGCGCCGCCAGAAGTCGGAAAAACCAACCGCGCCATAGGGAAAGCGGAAATTATCGGGCATCGCGAAACCGAGGCACAGCGCGACTCCGATCGCCGATGTCGAATAGCCCGCGAAGTCGCAGAAGATCTGACCGGCAAAAGCGAGCGTCGCGACCCACGCATCCAGCATGCCTGGCATCTTCCCGGGCGCATCGTAGACAGCCTCCACCACCGGCCCCAGGAAACCGTCGGCGAGCACCACCTTCTGGAACATCCCGAGCGTCAGCAGCGCGAGGCCGAAGAAGATCTGGTTGGCCTTCGCCTGCCGCGGCTCCTCGAACTGCGGGACCAGTTCGGTCGGCCGCATGATCGGGCCCGCCACGAGATGCGGGAAAAAGGTCACGAACAAGGCGTAGTTGAGGAAGCTGCCCGCCGGCGCCGAGCGCCTGAGGTAGACATCCAGCGTGTAGGACAAGGTCGCGAAGGTGTAGAAACTGATGCCGACCGGCAGGACGATGTCCCAGCCAGGCGGGTGGTAGATGATCCCGACAGAGGCGGCGACGGACACGAAATTGTCCATCAGGAAGCCGCCATATTTGAAGTAGCCCAGCATGCCCAGATTGACGATGACGCTGGTCAGCATCCACAGCTTGCGCGTCCGCTCCTGCTTGGCGCGCACCATCCACTGCGCGGCCCACCAGTCGACTACGGTCGAGACCCACAGCAGGATGACGAACGGCGGGTTCCACGCGGCGTAGAACAGGTACGATGCGATCATCAGGTTGATCTTCTTCTGATGCCACGAAAAGAACGGCGCATAGTGAAGCGCCATCACCACCGCGAAGAAGACCAGGAAAGTCAGCGAATTGAAGATCATCGGACGCCGCTCGTGCGCCCGTCGGCACCATCGATCATACAGCACGCCCCCGGGCTGCACGCGTTACAGGCCACCGGACTCGGCAGCTGAAGACGTCACGCTACACTGCGGTTAACTTCCGGGAAAGTGAATTGCTTGGGCGGCGCGCGTCGGCGCTAATATTGGCCGAAGCGGCCTTTCACGCTGTCGATCAGCTTGGCGCTGTCGTAGCCTACCCCATCCTTGAACACCACGATCACATTCTCGACATCGCCGATGTTGGCGGCCGGATTACCTTTGACGAGAGACAGGTCAGCGTTTTTGCCCGCCGCGATCGTGCCGATGCGGTCGGCGAGGCCCAGGTAAGTGGCGCCGTTGAGGGTCGCAATCCTGATCGCCTCGACCGGGCTGAACCCAGCCTCGACGAGCAGCTCGATCTCGCGCTGGTCGCCGAAGCCGGGAATGACTCCGCCGTTGCCGGTCGGATCAGGCCCGGCGAGGAGCAGGCCGCCTGCGGCAACGAATTGCCGTTCAAGGCCGAGGTCGTTCTTGTAGGCTTCGGCCGATTGCTGGCCGCGCGGCGTACCCGCCCGGCTGTTCGTCAGGTTCCTGAGGTACAGGTACGATTCCTTCGCCTGCGGCGTCAGGACGTCCATCTGGCGCGCCTGAAGCGGGGAGTGCAGCGGGACGCTTTGTTCGAACACCGGCAGCGTCGAGGTTAGCGCGACGTGATGATCGACCAGCAGCTTGATCAACGCATTCGCTTCCGGACCGCCCGGCTTCATCGCCAGCAGCGTCGGCGTCCCCGTGCTAGCCGAGCATTTGTCCGGCTGCTTGCCCGGATCGAGCTGGGTGTTGACGAAGAACCCATGCTCGAGATTGTCGATCCCGAGCGCCACCGCCTCCGGATAGGTGACCGAGCACAGATGCCCGGTAAGCTTCAGCCCGCGCCGGTGCGCTTCCCTGATCGCAGCGCCGAGCTCGGCGCGCGTGATGTTCATATAGGCCTTGAAGTCGTTCACGCCCTGGTCGGCCCAGAAAGCGACCTCTTTGCGCGCATCGTCCGGCGAGCTGATCGGGTGATTCTGGATGAAGAAGCTCCCGGGCCCTTCGAGGTAAGGGCCGGTGACATCGAGATGCGGCCCGACCAGATGCCCGGCATCGATCTCCCGCTTGAGCGCGAGGTCGGTATAGGGCTCGACGCTGCCGGTCGTGCGCATCGTCGTCACGCCGTTCGCAAGGTAAAGGCGCGGCGCGCTGAACGTCATCTGCGGAATGATGATCGGCTGCTCGAAATGACCGCTCGCATCGAGGTTCGGCCGCTGCAGGTAGTAGAGGTGGTTGTGCATGCCGACCAGCCCGGGAAGCGCCGTCTCGCCGGTACCGTCGATCACGCGATAACCGGCCGGCACAGGCGAAGCGGCCGGGAGGATCCCGCCGATGCTGGCGCCATCGATCAGCAACGTCGCATCCTCGACCGGCGCCGAGCCGGTGCCGTCAATGATGCGCAAGTGCGTGATCGCAGTCTTGCCAGCGGGAATATGCACAAAGGGCTGCACGTCGGGGCCGAGTGGCGGCGGTGGCGCGAGCACGGGGGCGGCTCCGGCGGCCCAGGCAAGCGTGATTCCGGCAACAGCGGCGAATGACCGCAGGCTCATGGCTGTTCTCCCTCTTTGCCGCGCTAGCACGAGCGCTGCGCGCCGGAAAAGCAGTGCCACCTGTCAGGCTGGTTCGAGATCAACCCGGAAGCGGTCGCTGTTGATGCAAACCCAGGCGATCCCGCCGATCACTCCGATGAGAACCCGCAGCAGCCCGAAGGCGACGGACAGCGACAGCGCCGACGGAGCGCCAACTCCGGCCGCACCAAGCAAATAGACAAAGGAGAGTTCGCGCGCGCCCCAGCCTCCGAATGAAACCGGGAGCATGGCGATCAGCAACGCTGCGGGCGTGAAAGCGAACAGCGCCGCCGCCGAAATGTTCAGGCCCAGGCCTGCAGCCAGCGCAGCCAAAATGGCAATCCGAAGCAGATGCTGAGAGAGTGCTGCAAGCCACGCCGTCGCCACCTGCCTGCTCGACACAGTGAGCATCCTGAAGTCGGTGGCAATCGTCCTGCACTTGCGGACCAGCGACCAGCGATCAAGCGCCGGTGCGACATCGGGAAAGCAGGCGACGAGGCAAAAGGCAGCCAGCGCACCACCGCTCGCCATGAGGATCAATCGCAGAAGGTCGGCCGCGTGATGACTGCCGACCAAGGCGAGGGCGATCGGAAATCCGGTAAACATCACCAGCACCAGCGTGGCAAAGGACAGGACGCGGACCGCGATGATCAGCCGCACTGCGGCGCCAGGCGGCACTCCAACGCGCGCGAACTGGACGGCGCGGAATACATCTCCTCCCACGGTAGAAGGCGCGAGGTTGCTGAAGAACCAGCCGACAAGACTGTAAAGAAGCGCGGTCCCAAACTGCATGCGGCGCTTGAACATCCGGACGACGCCCGAGAGCAAGATTGCATCGGCGATGACAATGAGGGCGGCTAGCAGCAGCGCGACAGCCGCGAACAAAGGATCAAGCCGCCCCAGCAACTGCGATACCGCACCGACGTCAACACTACGAAAGGCCAGCCACAGCAGCAGGCCAGTCACCGCAAATTTGATCGCGAGCTTCACCGCGCGCCGTTCGTCCCAAAGCTGCACAGAGATGTCCCGCATTTTGTATGCGCGCATGTATGACAGTAGTTGTGGTAGGTTGCGATACAGCGGAGACGGGTTGCATTGACGCACATGTCCCAAATCGGACCCGTGGCGGTTCCGAATGGCAGACTGCTGATGCTCGGGCTCGATGCCGCGAGCTTGCCGTTCATTCAGGACAATCTCGCGAGATTGCCGACCCTGGCCTCACTCATCGAAAAGGGCACGCTGAACGAGCTTGAATGCCCGGCGGGTTGCCTGTCGGCGAGCGTCTGGCCGACATTCTCGACCGGAGAGCTGCCGGGACGGCATGGGCAATATTTCCCGTTCCAGTGGTCCGGACAGGACGGCAAGTACCGCCGGCTTGCCGATCCGCGCTGGTCGGAAGAATTCGATTCCCGACCCTTCTGGCACCGCGTCGCAGAGGCGGGAATTGCGACGATTGCGTTCGATGTCGCACACACTCTCCACGATGAACGCGCGCCGTGCCTCCAGATCACCAACTGGTCCTATCAAAGCTCGGGTGCCGCGACGGCATCCCGACCCGGACCTGCTCAGAGCTCCGTCGGAGATTCGGGCGTCGCCCCATCGGCCCCGAGGTTCCCGTTCCGAAGACCGCGCGACAATGCGGAGCGATTCGGGACCAGCTCGTCTCGGCAGTGCGGGCGAAGGCGGATGCCACGCTTTATCTGATGCGCCAGCCGTGGCGCTTGTTCGTCACCGGCTGGTACGAAATGCACCGCGCCGGACATAATCTGTGGCCGGTCGACGGAGAGTTCGCGTCCGACGCATCCCCTGACGCCATGCTTGGCATCTATGAGGAGACTGACAGGCAGCTAGGGCGAATCCTGGCGGCGCTCGACGCCGAGCCGACGGAATCATCCTGCTTCTCTTCGCGCTACACGGGATGGGACCGAACCGGACGCAGGACCACTTCCTCACCGAAATCCTGCGGCGCCTGAATGATCGCTATCTGGGGAAGGAACCGACAGTCTCGGGCGATGCCGTTCCACTCAACGCCATGGCCTTTCTCCGGCGCGTGGCTCCGCCTGGCCTGCAGTACCGCGCAGCCGGCATGCTCGGCGAGCACGTCCAGGATTGGGTGGTGAACCGCTCGCTCACGGCGGGGCGCGACTGGGATCGCACGCCGTCCTTTCCGCTGCTCAGCGGCGGAGAAGGACTTATCAGATTGAACGTGAAAGGCCGGGAGGCACGCGGCTTCTTCGAACCCGGCAGCCCAGAGTTAAAGCATTATCGCGATTGGCTCCGCGATCGCCTTCGGGCCATCAAGGTTTGCGGGACCGGCGAGCCCCTGATCAAGGAAATCGTCGACGTCGACCAGGCATTCCCGGGCAGCCGTCGGGGCTTCCTGCCCGACCTGATCCTCAAGTGGCACCCCGATGTACCCGCCGACCGCATCGTCTCGCCCGACATCGGGGAGATCGACGTTTCGCTTGCCACAGGCCGGGGCGGAAATCACAATGATCGCGCCTTCCTGATCGCGAAAGGCCCAGAGGCGTTCGCCGAAGCGGCCGCGGAAGTGCTCGATATTGCCGATCTTGGCGAATTTGCCGCCACCTGCCTCCTCGGCGATCGTTGCGGACAAACCCTCGATACTCGGTCGAGCGGCTGACTTCGCACGCCAAGTGAAGGCGTCTAGCGAAGGATAAGAGCACGGAACCGGCCTGCTTCGATCCCGTTGGGGCGCGGTGGAGAACGTACACACGCTCGAGCGCAAACCCGCGTTGATCACACCGACTCCCGTGGCCGAGGCGTTTTATTCCCAAGTCCTGAAACTGATGGAGGAATCCGGAATCCCGTTCCTTGTGTCCGGCACGTACGCGCTCGCAAGCTATACCGGCATCGATCGACCGACCAAGGATGTGGACGTGTTTGCCAAGGCCGGCGATGCACTGAAAATGCTCCATCACTTGAAGGAGCAGGGGGTTCGACGTTGAGATCGTCGACGAGCGCTGGTTGAGCCGGATCACGCGCGGTGAGCTGTTCGTCGACGTCATCACCAACATGCCGACGGTGACGACCCACGTCACCGATGACTGGTTCGTCAATGCGCCGGAAACCGAACTGTTTGGCGCGAAGGTTCGGCTGGTCCCCCCGACCCAGTTCATCTGGTCGAAAATCTTCGTCCAGGATCACCATCGCTACGACGGCGCCGACGTCGCCCACATGATCCTGAAGTGCCATGAAGCGATCGACTGGCGGCAGCTGCTGAGCCACATGGAGCTTTATTGGGAAGTGCTGCTGATGGCGCTCCTCAACTTCCGCTTCGTCTATCCGTGCGAGCGTAACGTCATTCCCAAATGGCTGATGGACGAGCTGCTCGAGCGGTTGCGCGATCAATCCGATCTCAAGGGACCGGGAAAAAAGGTTTGCCGCGGCCGCATCTTCTCGCCTCGCGACTATGCCGTCGATGTCGAGCAATGGGGTTTCTCCGAAGCCGTCGGCAACCTCGAAGAACAATATGAGGAAGCTGAGCGCGACAGCCTGCTTCGCGTGGCGGCGATCGGCGACCTCCACGTCCGGGAAGACAAGCATCGCGCCTTACCGCGAGCTGTTCACGGAGATTTCGGGCGCACGCGGACGTGCTCCGTCCTGTGCGGCGACCTCACCAATTTCGGCAAGAGCGAGCGAGGCCGAGATCCTCGCCGACGACATCAAGGCGTGCAGCAATCCCGGTGCTCGGCGTGCTCGGCAACCATGATTACGAATGCGGCCAGCCCGAAAAGGTCTGCGAGATCCTCCACGGCGCCGGCATGACAATCCTCGGCGAGCAGGCCGTCGAAATTGACGGCGTCGGGTTCGCCGGCGTGAAGGGCTTCCTCGGCGGCTTCGGTCGCGGCGAGCTCGCGCCGTTCGGCGAGCCAATCGTCAAAGCCTTCGTCGACGAAGCGATGAATGAGGCTCGCAAGTTGGAAAACGGCCTGCGCCAGCTCAGGACCAAGCGCAGCGTCGCGGTGCTCCATTATTCACCGACGGTCGAAACGCTGGAGGGCGAGCCAGCCGCGATCTATCAATATCTCGGCTCGGCTCGCTTGGCGGACGCGATCGATCGCTTCGATCATGTGAAGGCGGTCGTCCACGGTCATGCGCACCACGGCAAATATGAGGGCAGCACCCCGCGCGGGATCCCGGTCTACAACGTTGCCCAGTTCGTCTTGCAGCCGCTGTTCGGCCGACCTTACGCCGTGCTTGAAATCTAATCGGCGGGCCAGCGTTCGAGCAGGTCGACGAACCGGGTCAGCCAGGCGTTGGTCTGGTGCCCGTCCACCACGCGGTGATCGATCGTCAGAATCGACATAGGCCATTGGCAGGATGACCATCGCGTCATCGCCATCGACGTCGCGCACGACGACGCGTTTCTGCAGCTTGCCGATGCCCAGGATCGCCGCCTGGCCGGCGTGCAAAATGATCGGTGCTGCGAGCAGCGAGCCCGACACGCCGTGGTTGGAGATGGTGAAGCTGCCGCCGGAGACATCGCCAGGCGTGAGCTTGCCTTCGCGGGCGCGGCGGGTGAGGTCATCGAGGCTGGCGCCGATCTGTTCGAGGGTTAGCGAACCCGCATTCTTCACCACCGGCACGACGAGGCCCTTCTCGCCAAGCGCGGTGCCGACGCCGACATCGATCGTCGACGAAATGGCGATCCGGTCCTTCTCCCACCGGCCATTGATCGCCGGCGCGACCGCCATTGCCTCGGCCGCGGCCTTGACGATGTAGGCGGTGTAGCTGAGCTTCTCACCGCGCGCGGCCAGCGCCGCCTTGTGCGCCGTCACCGCGGAGAAATCGGCTTCGAAGAGGGCCGTAACATGCGGCGCCTCGCTGACCGCGCGCACCATGTTCTCCGCGATCGTCAGCCGCATCCGGTCATGCGGGATGTCCTGCGCGGAGAAGTGCCGCGGCTGAGCGGTCGCCGGCTGCCCAACGCTGACCACGGTCGCCGAGGCGACGGCGCGGTCAACATCCTCGCGAGTAACTCGGCCGTTGCGGCCGGTGCCCGCGATGCGCGCGGCGTCGATCCCGTTCTGCAAGCATGCGCGACGGACTGATGGGGAGAGACGGGTTTCGACCGCACCGTTCGTCCTGCCGAAGTCGGGGCGCGCTGCTCTGAGGGTTGTGCCATGCGCTTCGACTTCGGCCGCGGCCTCCGCTCAGGACGAATGGTTTCATCCGTCTCAATGCGCGCCAGCAGCGCCCCTGGCACCGCCTCGGCGTCGGTATCCAGTACAATCTCGGCCAGCACGCCGGCGGCCGGCGCCGGCACTTCCTGCGTGACCTTGTCGGTCTCCAGCTCGACCAGCGGATCGTTCTCCGCGACGGCATCGCCAACCTGCTTGAGCCAGGCGCGGACGACAGCCTTCGTGCCTTCCTGCTCGTCGGGAACGCGAACCTCGATCATCTTTAGAAGCCCACCAGCCGCTCGATCTCGGCCCGGATGCTCGCCGGGATTGGGTAGCGCCCATTCCATCAGCTTGGGATGATGCGGGCTCGGGATGTCGGGCATGGTCACGCGGGCCACCGGCGCATCCAGGTCAAGGAACACCTCGTCGGCGACCACCGCCGCGATCTCGGCCCCAAAGCCGCCGGTGCGCAGATCCTCATGGACGATCAGGCAGCGCCGAGTGCGGCGAACGCTGTCGAGACCATGTCCTTGTCCCACGGCTGCAGCGTGCGGAGATCGATCACGTCGGCGCTGTATCCCTCCGCTGCAGCCTCGCAGCGCGGAACCATTGCGCCCCAGGTGACGATGGTGATCTTGTCGCCTTCGCGCGTCTTCTTCGCCCGTCCGAACGGCAGTACATAAGCATCGCCCGGCCACGGCCGCCGCGCCCAGCTGTCGTCAAGCATCGCGCGATGCTCGAAGAACAGCACCGGATCGTTGCCGCGCAGGCTTCCGCGGAGCAGCCCTACCGCGTCCTCGGCGTTCGACGGCACGGCGACCTTCCAGCCGGGATTATGCACGAACTCGACCTCGTTGGTCATCGAATGCCACGGATCGCCGCATTTGAAGAAGCCACCGGGCACGCGTAGCACCATTGGCGCCGCGAAGCGGTTGTTGGTGCGCCAGCGCATCGTCCCGCAATCGTGGATCTGCTCGGTCGCCGGCTCGGCATATTTGCGGAACTGGATTTCCGGCACGGGCATCAGGCCCGCCAGCGCCATGCCGACCGCGCGGCCAACAATCCCTTCCTCGTTGAGGCTGGTGTCGAATACCCGGTCGCGCCCGAACTTGTCCTGGAGGCCGAGCGTCACTGCATGGACGCCGCCCTTGGGGCCGACGTCCTCGCCGAACACCAGCACGCGCGGATTGGCTTCGAGCTCCTGCTCAAGCACGCGGCGGATCGCCGTCACCATGTTGATGCGCTGACCGTCGGGCTTGGGCTCGTCAGAAGTGCCGTCAAGGCTCGAGCCCTGCGTGACCGCCAACCTGCTGCATCTCGCCTTCGAAGAAAACCTGGCTCGTCACCTTGTCGGGCGACGATACGCCGCGGCTTTCCGCTTCCGCTCGCGCCGCGTCGACCTGCCAGGCTGTCTCGCGCTCGAGGTCGGCCCATTGCTCGTCGCCGACCTGCAGCCGCGCGACATGCGCCTTCAGCTTCGGGAGCGGGTCGCGCGCCCACTCCGCCGCGACCTCGGCCTCGCTCTTGTAGGTCTGCGTATCCTGGAAGCTGTGGCCTTCGAGGCGCGGCACGGTCAGCCGCAGCAGCGCCGGCGCCCGCTTCTGCGAACGTGCGCGACAGCGTCGCGAACGAGGCGGGATGCCATTTCGGGATCGGTCCCATCGCCGTTGAAAATGGTGAGGCCGGAGAAACTGGCGAGGTTGGCTGCGATGTCGCACCCGGGAGTCTGGTAATTCGATGGCACCGAGATGCCGTAGCCATTATCCTCGACGTAAAATAACAGTGGCAATTGTTGAGTAGTGGCAATTGTTAGCGCGGACCAAAATCCGCCGGTGGCGCAACTCGCATCCCCACCAAGCACGAGCGAAATTGCATCCGCCGGGCCGTCACTCAATACCTTGTTTTTATACTCGATCGCCTGCGCCCACCCGGCCGCCGGCGTATATTGCGCGCCCACCCCACCGCACATCGGCAGGGCATGGGCGCCGCCGGGATTGGGGTAATTGAACACGACACCAATATCGCGCCCGTCGGAATAGCCGCCGGCGAGCCCCATGCCGGAACCCAGTGCATCAGCGAGCGGCACGCCCAACGCCAGCAGTAGCGGCCGCGAACGATAATAGCCGCACGCCGCGTCGCCGTCCCTGAGATGCATCCCGAGCAGCACCTGCGCCAGGTCGTGGCCGCGCGCGCTGAACTGGTAGAGCACCTTCTTGGCGGGAACGAGCTCCTGCTCCTCGAGCCGGTCCATCTCCCGGCTGGTCAGCACCACCCGCGCGACCTCGCGCCAGTCCACCTCTGCCGATACTTTGCCCGGGTCCCGTTCCGCCATGGTCAGGCTTCGAGCGCGCCAACCACGGCGGCGATAAATCGATCGATCTGGCTGTCGCTCATGCCGACGACGTTGAAGCGCCCGCTGTCCGCCATGTAGATCGCCTCGTCCTCGCGCAGCTTCCGCACTTGCGCCTTCGACAGCGGGAGCATCGAGAACATCCCGAACTGCCGCCCGATGAAGGCGAGACGCGGATCGGCGGCGGCGATGCGCTGGCGCACGCTGTTGATGCGGTCGCGCATCGCGGTCAGCTCGACCAGCCAGCGCGCACGAAGCTCCGCATCGTCCAGGATGATGTGGACCGCGGCAGCGCCATGATCAGGCGGCATCGACCACATTTCCCGCGCGATCTGGTAGACATGGGCCATCGCCGTCTCGGTCGCGGCCTTCGAGCCGGTCTTGATCCACAAGGAACCTACGCGATCGCGATAGACGCTGAAATTCTTGTCGCAGCTCTGCGCGATGATCACTTCGTCGCAGGCATCGAGCATCAGCCGGACGCCGAACGCATCCTCGTCCAGCCCGCGCCCGAAACCCTGGTAGGCGATGTCAATCAGGGGAAAGAGCCCTCGTTGCGTCACCACGCGCACTACGTCGCGCCACTGGCCCTCATTGAGGTCGGCGCCCGTCGGATTGTGGCAGCAGCCGTGGAGCAGCACGACGTCGCCCGGCTCCGCGGTCTCCAGCGTCGCGATCATGTCCTCGAAGCGGATCGCGCCCTGCCCGCGCTCATAATAAGGATAGTCGACCTGGCTCAGCCCCACGCTGCGGATGATCGGCGGATGATTGGGCCAGGTGGGCGTGCCGACCAACACCCGGGCGCCTGGATTGGTCTTGGCGATGAGCTCGAACCCCAGCCGAAGCGCGCCGCAGCCGCCGGGCGTCTGTAATCCGAGGATCCGCTCATCTTCTGAATGATGTCCAAGCAGGATCGGCCGGAGCAACTCCGCAAACCTCTTGTCGCCGGCGCTGCCCAGATACGCCTTCGTGACCTGCGTATCGAGGAGACGCTGCTCGGCCTGCTTCATCACCTTGAGGATCGGCGTATTGCCGGCAGCATCACGAAACACGCCGACGCCGACGTCGATTTTCCCGGGTCTCGGGTCGGCGTTGACCAGGCCGATCAGCCCGATCAGCGAATCCTCCGCTACGGGTTCGAGATCGGCAAGGCCCCTCGCCTTCGCGTCGGTACGAGTCAGCATGAAAACGCGATTAGCCTACTACTCCACTGCCTCCAAGGGAGGGAGTTCAAGCATCGTAATCCACGGCAACGCCATCGCCGAGCGGGACCGACTGGCAAGTCAGCACATAGCCGTCCGCCACTTCCTCGTCGGTGAGCCCGTAATGCACCGCCATCTCGACCTTGCCCTTGGTCACCTTGGCGCGGCAGGTAGCGCACACGCCGGCCTTGCACGCGAACGGTGCCGGGAGTCCCGCGGCGCGCGCGCTATCGAGGATGTTGCCAGACGTGAACGGCACCCGCCGGGTCCGGCCATCGAACGTCACCGCAACGGTCACGCCCTCGGCCTGGGTCTGGAGCTGCGCCATTTCCTTCACCGCGGCCCCGGCAGGCCGATCGGCGGTGAACCGCTCGATATGGATCCGGTCTTTCGAGATGTTCCGATCGAGCAGCACACCTTCAGCCGCGTCCATCATCGGCCCGGGCCCGCAGATGAACCAGCCGTCGACCTCGGCCGCGTCGGGCACGAGCGCGCCGACCGCTTCTTCAAGCCGCTCGCGGTTCAGCATGCCGTTGAACAGCTCGATGTCCTGCTGCTCCTGGTCGAGGAAATGATAAAGCTCGAGCCGGCCCAGATACTTGTCCTTGAGCGCTGCCAGCGCTTCGAGGAAAATGACCGAGCTGCTGTCGCGGTTGCCATAGAGCAGGGTGAAGCGGCTGTGCGGCTCCTCGCGCAGCATGGTCCTGATCAGCGACACGACCGGCGTGATTCCCGACCCGCCGGCAATCCCGACCAAATGCCGATGCCGGCTGGGCTCGAAGTCCGTGGTGAAGCTGCCGTGCGGGACCATCACGTCGACGGTGTCGCCGGCCTTGAGACTGTCTCCGACCCAGTTGGAGAACAGGCCGCCGCCGATCCGCTTGACCGTCACCATCCAGTCACCCTCGGCTGGCGCGGTGCACAGCGAATAATTGCGCCGCACCTCCTCGCCGTTGATCGTCGCCCGCAGCGTCAGGTGCTGCCCGGCCTTGAACAGGAATGCATCGCGCAGCGCGGCGGGGATCTCGAACCGGATCGAATTGGCGTCGGCGGTCTCCGGAACGATCTCCGCCACCTTCAGCGGATGAAAATGGACCGACATCACCAGACCGCGTCAGGGTAGGTGCGGGGCAGGAACTGCATCACCGCCAGCAAATGCCCCAGATGCTCGCTGTGATGGCCCCGCCGCCCTCCGAGGATCGGACGCTGGTCTGCCGGCACGGCGAGCTGTGCCTCGCTGAGCACCGCGCGATCGCCGTTCTGTATTCGTCCTCGAAGGTCCGCGGATCAGGCGCAATGCCCGCGTTCGATCAGCGCCTCCATCATCTCGTCCACCTCGAACAGTTCGGGGACGAAGCGCCAGCACCAGTCGAGCCCCTCGGCCATCCGCCGCGCGCTCTCCTCGGTGCCGTCGCCGAGCCGCACCGTCCAATCGCATGCGAGGTCGCGATGGTACGCCACTTCCTTGACCGCCTTGTGCGCGAATTCCGACAGGAACTTGTCGGTCGATCCGGTCATCCGCTGCAGCAGCATGTGCTGCCACGTCGTGTAGAGCAGATGCCGCGCCATGGTTTGCGCGAAGTCGCCATTGGGCTGCTCGACCAGCAGGCAATTCTTGAAGTCGAGCACGTCGCGGTGGAACGCGAGCTGATCGCCATCGCCAGCCTCACCGAGCAACAACGTCGCCTGCCCGATCAGGTCGAGCGCCAAATTGGCAAGGCTGATGTCGACTTCCAGCACCGGCCCATGCCCGCACCATTCGCCGAGCCGCTGGCCCAGCACCAGCGCGTCGTCGCCAAGCCGCAGAAGGAAATCGCAACGCTCCGGGTCGCGATTGCCCGTGACGGGCGCGTCAAACGCCCCGCCGCCGGTGACGCCCGTAGGTGGTCGATGGGGGGCATGAGGCCAAAACCAACTCCGTTCGAGCCGAGCCTGTCGAGCCCTGTCCTCACTGCCCCTGAACAAGTGCAGCCCTGGCAGCAGGGCGAACGGCGCTAAATGTGCTTCACTTCGTCAGGGATGTCGTAGAAGGTCGGGTGGCGGTAGATCTTGCTTTCCGCCGGCTCGAACAGCTCGCCCGCCTGGTCAGGATCGATCGCGACGATGTCCGCCGACGGCACGACCCACAGGCTCACGCCTTCCAGCCGCCGCGTATAGGTGTCGCGCGCATGGGCGAGCGCGAGCTCCGCGTCAGGAGCATGAACGCTGCCAACGTGCCGATGCGACAGGCCGCCCTTGGCACGAACGAAAACTTCCCACAGCGGCCAGTCACCAAACAATCCTTTGCCCCTTAATTTGCGCTCACCCTGAGCCTGTCGAAGGGCGAGCGCTCGCATTTCGACAAGCTCAATGTGAGCGCGCAGTTGATCAAGCCGCCTTCCTCGCGCGGCGCTTCGCCTCATGCGCGACCGCTGCTTCGCGAACCCACGCGCCATTGTCCCATGCATCGCGCCGCGCCTTCATCCGCTCCTTGGCGGCCGGGCCTTCGCCGCGCACGACCGCATAGAATTCCTCCCAGTCGATGGCGCCGAAGTCGTAGCCGGCCTTCTCCTCGTTCCACTCGAGGTCGGCATCGGGCACCTCAGGCCAAGGAAATCGGCCTGCGGTACAGTGATGTCGACGAACTTCTGGCGCAGCTCGTCATTGGTCTCGCGCTTGATCCGCCAGCGCATCGACTGCGCGGTGTTGGGCGAGTCCTCGTCGGGCGGGCCGAACATCATCAGGCTCGGCCACCACCAGCGGTTGAGCGCGTCCTGCGCCATCCGTTTCTGCTCGGCCGTCCCGTTCGCCAGCGCGATCATGATCTCGTAGCCCTGACGCTGGTGGAAGCTTTCTTCCTTGCACACCCGGACCATCGCCCGGGCATACGGCCCGTATGACGTCCGCTGCAGCGGCACCTGGTTCATGATCGCGGCCCCGTCGACCAGCCAGCCGATCGCGCCGATGTCCGCCCAGGTCAGCGTCGGATAATTGAAAATCGTCGAATATTTGGCTTTGCCGCTGTGCAGCGCCTCGATCATCTGATCGCGGCTCGTGCCCAGCGTCTCCGCCGCGCAATAGAGGTAGAGGCCATGCCCGGCCTCGTCCTGCACCTTGGCGAGCAGGATCGCCTTGCGCCGAAGCGACGGCGCGCGCGTGATCCAATTGCCCTCGGGCAGCATGCCGACGATCTCGCTATGCGCATGCTGGCTGATCTGCCGCGTCAGCGTCCGCCGATAGGCTTCGGGCATCCAGTCCTTGGGCTCGATGAATTCATCCGCCGCGACCCGCGCCTCGAACGCCTCGAGCAGCTTGGGGTCCTCGAGATTTTCGATCTTGGCGGTCTTCTGAAGTTCGGTCGTGTACATGGCGTCGATGTAGTCCGTGCGGCGTAACGTTCAAATCTCGACGACCGGTCCGCCAAGCGTGCGCGAATAGCCGGTGAACTCGGCGACCGTGCGGCCGTCGCCGGCGCTGACCGCTACACGGGTCACACCTGCCCGTCCTTCGCGCGCGACCTCGCTCGCTTCGGCGATCAGCGTCTCGCCTTCGCGAACCTTGTCGAGGAACACGATCGACGCCTGCGCCGCGACGCTCGCATGGTTGGCGCCGTTGCAGACATAGGCGAAGGCGCTGTCGGCCAGCGCGAAGATCATCCCGCCATGCGCGAAGCCGTGTCCGTTGAGCATGTCGGCGCGGACGAGCATCGAGACGCGCGCATAATCCTCGCGCACCTCCTCGATCTTGAGGTCCCAGGCCGGCCCAGTTCCTTCGCGCGCCATCATCTGTGGCAACGTGCGATGCGAATTCGTCCGGTGTCATCCGGCTATCTCAGCCCCTCTCCCTTGACGGGAGGCCGGAGCCTTAGCGAGCGACTTAGGCGCAGTTGGGAGAGGGTGCGGCGCTACGCCGACGGCCCTCTCCCAACCCCTCTCCCGCGAGGGGAGAGGGGCTTCGAATGACCAACGAAACCATCCAGTTCGAACCCGGCTCGATCGCCCGTATCACGCTCAACCGGCCCGACCGGCTGAACAGCTTCACCAGGGCGATGCACGCGGAACTGCGCGAGGCCATGGCCGAGGCCAGAAACGCCCGCGTCATCGTCATCACCGGCGCCGGCCGCGGCTTTTGCGCGGGGCAGGACCTCAACGACCGCGCGGTCGCGCCCGGCGAGGCGGTCGACCTCGGCGAAACGGTCGAGGTCTCCTGGAACCCGCTGGTCAAGCTGCTCGCCGAGCGTGCCCCAGCCGATCATCGCCCGCGTCAACGGCGTCGCGGCGGGCGCCGGCGCCAGCCTCGCGCTCGCCTGCGACCTCGTCGTCGCCGCCCGTTCCGCCAAGTTCATCCAGAGCTTCGCCGCCATCGGCCTCGTTCCCGACACCGGCGGCAGCTGGCACCTGACGCGGCATCTCGGCCAAGCCCGAGCCATGGGCCTCGCGCTGACCGGCGAGCCGTTGACCGCGGAGCAGGCCGCCGACTGGGGCCTCATCTGGCAATGCGTCGACGACGAGCGCTGGATGCGACGGTCGACGCCCTCGCCGAAAAGCTCGCCGCCATGCCCCCGCTCGGCCTTGCCGCGATCAAGCAGATGATGCGCACCAGCTGGGATCGGAGCTAAAGGAAGAACTGACGCTGCAGCGCGACGAGATGCGCCGGCTCGGCTTCACCGAGGATTATCGCGAGGGCGTCGCCGCGTTCCTCGAAAAGCGCCCGCCGACGTTCACGGGCCCCTAGGCCCCGGCCTTCACCGCGAACCCCACGCCGTCTGCGCTAGCATCGGCACGCGCTTCGCCATCTCGGCCGCCTGCGCATGGCTCGCCGTGCCGTCTATCACCCGTTCTTGATGCCCTGGACGATCCCCGCCAGCCGGAACAAATTATAGGCGAAATACCAGTCGAGCTGGCCGGCCACGGGCACGCCCGAACGCTCGGCGTAGCGCGTGGCAATCTCCTCCAGCGTCGGAATTCCCAGCGCCGCCAGATCAAGCCCCGCGAGACCGCCGCGCCGTCCGCCGGCATCGTCCACTGCATCGCGAGATAGGAAAAATCCGCGAGCGGATCGCCCAGCGTCGCCAGCTCCCAGTCGAGCACCGCGGTCAGCGTCCCGTCGCCGTCGAACACGACATTGTCGATGCGATAATCGCCATGCACCACCGATACCCGCGACTGCTCGGGCAGCGTGCCGGGCAGGAACGCAATCAGCCGCTCCATCTCGGGAATATAATCGGTCTCCGAATCGCGATACTGCCGGGTCCAGCGCGCCACCTGCCGCTCGAAATAATTGCCCGGCCGGCCGAAGTCGCCGAGCCCGCGGCTTTGGGATCGATGATGTGCAGTTCGGCAGCGTGTCGACCAGCTGCTCGTACATGCTGCGGCGCGTATCAGGATCGAAGTCGGGCAGCGCGCCGTTCGCATAGGGCCGGCCCTTCGCCATCTCCATCACGTAGAAGATCGCGCCGATCACTTCGGGATCGTCGCAGATCGCCAGCGGCTCCGGCACCGGAAAACCCAGCGGGTAAAGCCCCGACAGCAGGCGATACTCGCGGTCCACCGCATGCGCCGACGGCAGCAACGGCCCGAACGGCTTGCGGCGCAGCACGTAATCGCCCGACGTCGCGTGGATGCGGTAGGTCGGGTTGGACTGCCCCGACGGGAACTTGGTCAGCGTCAGCGGCCCGCGAAACCCTCGACATTGGCCTCCAGCCACTCGCCAAGCGCGGCTTCGTCAATCGTGCCCCGCTCATCGATGCTTCTTGTACTCCAGCCGAGCGATCGCCCGGCGGTGCACCTCGTCCGGCCCGTCCGCGAGCCGCAACGTGCGGATCGAAGCATAGCTGCGCGCCAGCCCCGCATCCTCCGACACGCCGGCCGCGCCGAAGGCCTGGATCGCGTCGTCGATGATCTTCAGCGCCATGATCGGCGCCGCGACCTTGATCATCGCGATCTCGCCCTGCGCCGCCTTGTTGCCCGCGCGGTCCTCATGTCCGCGGCCTGGAGGCAGAGCAGCCGCGTCATCCATGTCGATGCGTGTGTTGGCGACTCGTCTTCCTACACGCCCTGTTCGGCGAGCGTCTTGCCGAACGCGGTGCGCGACATCAGCCGCTTCACCATCGCCTCGAGCGCTTCCTCGGCCGCGCCGATCGTCCGCATGCAATGGTGGATCCGCCCGGCCGGCGCCCCGCCGAATCGAACCCCAGCCCTCGCCGAGCAGCATGTTCGATGGCGGCACCCGCACGTCGTCCAGCGCGATCTCCATGTGGCCGTGCGGCGCGTCGTCGTAGCCGAATACCGGCAGGTGCCGCTTGATCGTCACCCCGGGCGCGTCGAGCGGGACCAGGATCATCGACTGCTGCTTGTGAGTCTCGGCGGCGGGGTCGGTCTTGCCCATCAGGATCGCGACCTTGCAGTGCGGATCCCGCCCCGCTCACTACCATTTGCGGCCGTTATGACATATTCGTTGCCGCGCATTTCGATCCGGCATTTGATGTTCGTCGCGTCGGAGGAAGCAACCTCCGGCTCGGGGATCAGGAAGGCCGAACGGATTCGGCGCCCATCAGCGGCTCAGACATCCTCCTTCTGATCGCGCGTGCCGTAGGCGGTTGAGGACCTCCATATTGCCGGTGTCCGGCGCCGAGCAGTTAAGGGCCTCTGCCGACCACAGGATCCGCCCCATTTCCTCCGCGCAAAACGCGTACTCAAGGTTGCAAAGCCCGGGCCCCTCGAACTCGAAACTGTCGTCGACCGGCGAGGGCCGTGCGAGGGCGGCATGAAGAGGTTCCACAGCCCCTCGTCCCGCGCCTTGTGTTTCAGCTCCTCGATGACGGGCAGACCTTCCACGCTCACCCTCGCGCTGCTGCGCATCGTAATCGCGGTGCGCGGCCTCACTTCCTGGCCATAAAATCGCTGACTTGGTCGCGCCATGGTCTCGGTGCAGCTAGGTTGAAATCCATGTGCGGCCTATCAGCAAGAGTGTCAGTTGGCTATGAACGAGCCATGGCAAGACTCACAGGCAAGATCGCGATCGTCACGGGCGCCGCTTCGGGGATCGGCAAGGCCAGCGTGGAGCATCCCGGAGCAAGGTGCGACAGTCATCGTCGCCGCGTCGGCGACGGCGCCGACGTCGAGCCGACGCCGGCGACGAGCCAGGTCCGGCGCCTGATCGAAGACGCGGCCGAGCGCCACGGCGGCCTCGATATCGTCTTCGCCAATGCCGGCGTTCGGGCGGCCGCGCCCTCGCCTAGCAGACCGCCGACGACTGGCCCGAGATCCTGCGCGTCAACCTCATCGGCCCGTTCCTCGCCATCAAATATGCCGCGCCGGTGATCGGCGCGGGGCGGCGGAGCATCATCTGCACCGCCAGCGTTGCGGGCCTGCATCGGGCGCCGGCGGCGCCGCTTATTCGGCGTCGAAGGCCGGCGTCATCAACCTCGTCGCAGACCGCCGCGCAGCAGCTCTCCGGCAGCGGCGTCCGAGTCAATGCGATCTGCCCGGGCCTGATCGAGACCGGCATGACCAGGCCGATCTACGACCTCGCCCGCGAACGCGGCCAGGAAAAGCGCATCGGCGAGCACAACCCGCTCAGCGCGGCGGCGAGCCCGCGGAGATCGCCAGCGCCGCGCTGTTCCTCGCATCGGACGACGCGAGCTACGTCAACGGTAACGCATTGGTCGTGGACGGCGGCCTCGCCAGCAGCCACCCACCACCCGCCGGTTCGATTTACGCATGCTTGAGCCGCTAAAGCTGGGGCTCCAAGGGCGCGAACAAGCCCACCTCGAGTAACCACCCCAACCACGTGCTCCGCCTCCGCGTCGGACAGCCAGTTGAACTGCGCCTGCAGCTGCTGCGCCGAAAATGCCTGTTGCCCCAGCGCCCATTCCACCGTCTCCGCCCAACAGCCCCAGCGGCTCCGTCACCCCCCGCATGGTGAAGTACCGCGCCAGCTGACCTCCAGGTACCCTCCGCCTCCTTCCCGGTCGCTGCGAAATGGTCGAGCTTCCGCGGTCGCTGAGTTCCACCGCGCCATCCTTCATCTCGCGTCGCCCGCTGACGGCTGTCACCAGCGCCTCAGCAGCGGCGACCGACCAGCGCCGACACTTCTCGGCGAGCCCCGCCAGCTGCTCGCGAAACGCATCCTGCTCGACACCGTCCGGCAAATAAGCTCGCGCGCATGGCGCTTTATCGCCAGCGCTTCCAGCAACCAAGGCACCGCCCCGATCAGCGGCGCCACCCCGAAAGTCAGGTGGAGCGAAGCCTCCAGCTCGCCAGCGCGTCGTGAAAGAAGCCTCGCGGAATTAACAAGTCACCCGGCTGCATCCGGACAGTCATCAGCACGCGGCCCTCGGCGCGGTCGATCACGCCCTGTGCGTCGGGGCCCAGGATCGTCTCGACCGGTGCTTCCGCGCGATTTTCGTATATCTGCCAGACCTTTTCGCCTCGAGCTGGGCCGCGAACACCTCGTGCAGGACGCAGCGGCTCTTGAAGGCCGAATGCCCTCGAACGAGCAATAGATGTTCGCGCCCGCCGTCCCCGGAACTGCTCCACAGCATCGCCGCCGCCCCCCGCACCGTCTGGTCGATCGCCTCGATCCATGGTCCCCGACCAGATCGCCCCCATGCGCAGGAACATCTCGACCTTCGCGGGGTCCGCGCCGCGGGCCCTTGCCGGCCTGCGCCGCTCGAAGAACAGATCGCCACTGACCGGCCGGCTGTTGAGGATCAGTTTGAGGTTGTCCTCGGTCCAGTGCGGCCGGACAGCCAGCAATTCCTCCAGCCGACCATAGACAGCAAGCCAGCGCGCGGCGATTCCCCACGGATATCACCGGCCGCCGCCCGAAGTGGTCGGCCATGAACGTCTCGACCGCCATCGGCGCAATGAATTCGGCGAAATCCATCCGACTGGCTACCGGGGCCGCGCGCCCCCGTCATCAGGGGCTTGCAAAATGCAAGGTTCATTAAATTTTCATTAGGTTGCGAGTTCGGAATCTTATGCTCTGTCAAACGCGGCCGAATCCCGGGCCGATCGTCGGGGGTAAGCTATGAAGAACATCATTCTGAGCGCCGTGGTTGCTCTTGTTGTCGCATCAAAAATCATGTACTGCGCCGCCGAGCCCTATGTCGATTACACGCCTGAAAAGGGTTATTGGTCGATCAATGCCGTTGAGGTCGATCCAAACCACGTCGACGACTAGGTGACCGGTTTGCGCAGTTCCGAGATGTCGCGTTTGAGGTTCTCAAGCGCCGCGGTTTGATCGACGACTACAAGTTCATGGTCAGAACCGGCTACGTGAAGGGATCGCCCCTAGAGTTCTCATCATGACCCACGGTGCCGAGCACCGCGCTCGTACGATCCCGACCAAAAAACCAGGCCGTACAGAAAGAGATGTACTCGGTCTTCAGCAAGCAGAAGGGCGACGAGGCGGTTCGAGGTTACGAGAAATATCGCACCTTCGTCGATGCCGGCAATTGGCAGACCATGGTCATGGGCAAATAAGGCTCTGACCAAGGCTGGTTAAGGGCACGGGCGCCGCGTGGTGCCCGTTCGCTTTCAGGCTTCGCCGTTCCAAAGCAGAAACTAGCGCATCAACCAACTGTTACTCCGTCACCAGCTCCGGCCAACTTGGCGAGGTCGATGTTGCCGCCCGACACTACGCCCGTCGGTCCCTCGCCAAAGCGTGCCGTAGGGGCAGCCGCCAAGGACAGCGCGCCCGCGCCTTCCGCCACAGCTCGCGTATTCTCCGCAATCAGGCCGATTGCCTTGCGGGTCTGGTCGAGCGCCCACGGCGATCGTCCCGTCGGTGACCGGCCGCATTCGCTCCCACATGCGCGCCGTGACGCTCTTGCCGCCGGCCCCGTCGACGAACGAAGCCTGCCAAGCGGCAAATTTTCGCGGCCCCCCTTCACGAAACCATAGTTCGAAAGGCGCCGCAGTTTCCGGCTCGGCGCCAAGCATTGTCGCCTCGGGCTTGCTGCGCCTTGATCGCGCCGCCGACGCGCGGTGATCAGCCCCCCGCCGCCGATCGCGGACACCTCACCGTGCGCACCTCCGGGCAATCTTCGAGAATTTCCAGCCCCATGGTGCGCGGGACCGGCGATGAAATCATCATTGTTGAAGGGATGAATGAACGTGCTTTCGAGGCCCTGGGTTCCCCGCGGCGACCCAGGCCTGATCGTAGGAGACGGGCACGATCGTTGCGCCGAGCGCGCGCATGCGGTCGAGCTTGGCGTGAGGTGCGGTTTCCATCGCGACGGACGGTGCACGGTGACGCCGAAACTCCGCGCGGAATAGGCTACGCCCGCCCCGCATTGCCGGCGCTGATCGTCGCACACACCGCGCGCGCGCGCTTCGTCCGACAGGTTCGGCGACCGCATCGGCGCCGCCGCGGATCTTGCAGGCATTGGTCGGCTGCAAATCCTCGAGTTTGAGGCGGATGCCGCCATCGTCCGCGCCAGAGCTCGCTTGACCAGCCGGTGTCCGGAGCACCAGACGTTCCTCGGCTATCTGCTCGCGCGCCTGCTCGATCTCGCCGATCGAGATTGGCGGCAACCGTGGAATGATAGTTTTTCTCCCGTTCACTTAAGAACTTCTTCTATGGAGCGCCGATGAACACCCCTCAACTTCTCAATTATGAGCGCGAGGGGGGTTGCGGGCGACAATCCGGTCGAGGTTTCGAGCGCGATCCACGGTTCGCCCGTCGCCAGCAATGGCCTCGGGTGGGCTCAATTTCTGGGCGACGCCGCGCCACGCCCAAGAGGTGTCGGCGGGCCGGCGCTGCGCGGGCTAACCTTTCACTAGTGCGCCCGCATCATCAAGGCGCTCGGCCTCGCCATCTCGGCCCTGAAGGAGGATCTGTACTGGTTCACCAATCAAACCGGCGCGGCCGCAAGGATGGCTGGATCCACATTGCAGGCCGCGCGGGGACGCTCTTCTCCTTCTCGTCCAAGGGTGGCCGCGAGCTGCCGGACGCGCATGTGCTTCTGGACGGGCAGCTCGAGGGCCTGTCGAAGAACGGCACCTTCGTTGGCCCTCCTGAGGTAGGCCTCGGCTGCAGGGCGCGGCGGTGCACATCAACGCGTTGTCAACTTCCCGGTGTGGGGGATGCTGGAGAAGCTCGCGCCGACGATCCTTGCCGTGTCCCGGCGATCGTGAAGCCGGGCGTCGGCGACTTCCTACCTGACGGAGGCCGCAGTCAGGATCATGATGGAGGCCGACGTCTTCCCGCCCCGTGCTCTCGCAGTTCTGTTCGGCTGGGGGTGTCGGCGATTCGTTGGACCACCTTACCGGGCAGGATGTTCGTGAAGTTCACCGGCTCGGCGCAGATGGTGCGAAAAACTCAGGACACATCCGACCGTCGATCAGGGAGTTCGGTTCGCTTCGTTGCCGAGCAGGACAGCCTCAACGCCTCGCTGTGGGGGCCGGGAAACCGCCGCCCGCGTGGGCACTCCGGAGTTCGACCTGTTCATCAAGGAAGTCGCGACCGAGATGACCGTCAAGGCCGGGTGAGACCTGTACCGCCATTCGGCGAGCCATGGCCCCGCATTTAATATCTTGACGCCGTCCAGCAAGCCCCGTCGAGCGGCTGGCGAAAACCAAGGTCGGGGGGACCCGCGCCCGACCATGTCGCGTGTCCTGGGCGGGCGCGGATCCTCCCGACCTGGTTTTTGCAAGCCGCTCGGCGAGCGCTTGCTGGACGGCGTCGAGATATTGGGCGGGGCCATGGCTCGCCGAATGGCGGTGCATTTCTGCCCGGCCTTGACGGTCATCTCGGTCGCGACTTCCTTGATGAACAGGTCGAACTCGGGCGTGCCCGGCGCGGCGTCCGGCCCCAGCAGCGAGGCGTTGAGGCTGTCCTGCTCGGCAACGAAGCGAACCGACTCCCTGATCACGGTCGGATGTGTCCTGAGCTTTAGCGCCGTCTGCGCCGAGCCGGTGAAGCTCACGATGTCCTGCCCGGTAAGGTGGTCGAACAAATCGCCGACGCCACCGACGATGAGCTGGAGCGCGCCGGGCGGGAGGACGTTGGCCTCCATCATGATCCTGACTGCGGCCTCGGTCAGGTAGGAAGTCGCCGACGCCGGCTTCACGATCGCCGGGACGCCGGCAAGGATCGTCGGCGCGAGCTTCTCCAGCATCCCCCACACCGGGAAGTTGAACGCGTTGATGTGCACCGCCGCGCCCTGCAGCGAGGTGTAAATATGCTGGCCGACGAAGGTGCCGTTCTTCGACAGGCCTTCGAGCTGCCCGTCCAGAAGCACATGCGCGTCCGGCAGCTCGCGGCGGCCCTTGGACGAGAAGGAGAAGAGCGTCCCCGCGCCGCCCTCAATGTCGATCCAGCCATCCTTGCGGGTCGCGCCGGTCAGATAATTGAGCTCGTACAGCTCCTCCTTGCGGGCCAAGATGGCGAGGCCGAGCGCCTTGATGATGCGGGCGCGCTCGTGAAAGGTTAGCCCGCGCAGCGCCGGCCCGCCGACCTCTCGGGCGTGGCGCAGCATCGCCCCGAAATTGAGCCCGCCCGAGCCCGTGCTGGCGACGGGCGAACCGTCGATCGCGCTCGAAACCTCGACCGGATTGTCGCCCGCAACCCAGGAATCGCGCTCATAATTGAGAAGTTGAGGGGTCTTCATCGGCGCTCCATAGAAGAAGTTCTTAGTGAACAGGAGAGGGGCGATGATTCCACCGGTACGGCCAATCTCGATCGGCGAGATCGAGCAGGCGCGCGAGCGGATCAAGGAGACCGTGCTGCGGACGCCGCTGGTCAAGCTCGACCTCGGCGCGGACGGGCCGGACATCCGCCTCAAGCTCGAGAATTTGCAGCCGACCAATGCCTACAAGATCCGCGGCGGCGCCAATGCGGTCGCCAACCTGTCGGACGAAGCGCGCGCGCGCGGTGTGTGGACGATCAGCGCCGGCAATGCGGGGCAGGGCGTAGCCTATGCCGCCCGGCAGTTCGGCATCCCGTGCACCGTCGTCGCGATCGAAACCGCGCCTCACACCAAGCTCGACCGCATGCGCGCGCTCGGCGCGACGATCGTGCCCGTCTCCTACGATCAGGCCTGGGTCGCCGCGGAAACCCATGCGTTCGAAGGGCTCGAAAGCACGTTCATTCATCCCTTCGACAATGATGATTTCATCGCCGGTCACGGCACCATGGGGCTGGAAATTCTCGAAGATTGCCCCGAGGTGCGCACGGTGATCTGCGCGATCGGCGGCGGGGGGCTGATCACCGGCGTCGGCAGCGCGATCAAGGCGCGCAAGCCCGAGGCGACAATGCTTGGCGCCGAGCCGGAAACTGCGGCGCCTTACGAACTATCGTTGCGTGAAGGGGGGCCGCGAAAATTTGCCGCTTGGCAGGCTTCGTTCGTCGACGGGGCCGGCGGCAAGAGCGTCACGGCGCGCATGTGGGAGCGAATGCGGCCGGTCACCGACGGGACGATCACCGTGGCGCTCGACCAGACCCGCGAGGCAATGCGCCTGATTGCGGAGAAAACGCGGACCATCGCGGAAGGCGCGGGCGCGCTGTCCTTGGCGGCTGCCCTTACGGGCCGAGCGGGCGAGGGACCGATCGTGTGCGTAGTGTCGGGTGGCAACATCGACCTCGCCAAGTTCGCCGAGCTGGTGACGGCGTAACAGTAGGTTGATGCGCTAGTTTCTGCTTTGGAACGGCGAAGCCTGAAAGCGAACGGGCGCCACGCGGCGCCCGTCCTTAACCAGCCTTGGTCAGAGCCTTATTTGCCCATGACCATCGTCTGCCAATTGCCGGCATCGACGAAGGTGCGATATTTCTCGTAACCTCGAACCGCCTCGTCGCCCTTCTGCTTGCTGAAGACCGAGTACATCTCTTTCTGTACGGCCTGGTCACGCGCCTGGTCGGGATCGTCGAGCGCGGTGCTCGGCACGTGGGTCATGATGAGAACGTTGGGCGATCCCTTCACGTAGCCGGTTCTGACCATGAACTTGTAGTCGTCGATCAAACCGCGGCGCTTGAGAACCTCAAACGCGGACATCTGGGAACTGCGCAAACCGGTCAGATAGTCGTCGACGTGGTTTGGATCGACCTCAACGGCATTGATCGACCAATAACCTTTTTGCGGCGTGTAATCGACATAGGGCTCGGCGGCGCAGGGCGTGGAGACGCATGCGACAGCAAGAGCGCCCGCGGCGCTCAGAATGATGTTCTTCATAGCTTACCCCCAACAATCGGCCGGTCATTCGGCCGCGTTTGACAGAGCATGATTCCGAACTCGCTCCTAATGAAAATTTAATGAACCTTGCGTTCCGAGCCCCTGATGACGGAGGCGCGCGACCCCGGTAAGCCTGATTGGATGGACTTCGCTCAATTCGTCGCGCCGATGGCGGTCGAGACCTTCATGGCCGACTATTTCGGGCGGCGGCCGGTGCAGATCCGCGGGGAATCGCCGCGCGCTGGCTTGTTGTCGATGGTGCGGCTGGAGGAATTGCTGGCGGTGCGACCGCACTGGACTGAGGACAACCTCAAGCTGATCCTCAACAGCCGGCCGATCATTGGCGATCTGTACTTCGAGCGCGCGGAGGCGGGGCAAAAGGTCCGCCGCGCCGATCCCACGAAGGTCGAGCTGTTCCTGCGAATGGGCGCGAGCCTGGTCGGGGACGGGATCGAAGAGATCGACGCCACCGTGCGCGCGGCGGCGGCGATGCTGTCGGAGCGGTTCGCGGCGACCACCGGGGCCAACGTCTATTGCTCGTTCAAGGACATTCGCGCGTTCAACAGCCATTGCGACCTGCACGAGGTGTTCGCTGCCCAGCTGGAGGGCGAAAAGGTCTGGCAGATTTATGAAAATCGCGCTGAGGCGCCAATCGACGCGATCGAGGGCCCCAATGCCCAGGCCGTGATCGACCAAGCCAAGGGTCGCGTGCTGATGACCGTCCGGATGCAACCGGGCGACTTGCTCTACATCCCGCGAGGCTTCTTTCACGATGCGTTGGCGAGCTCGGAGGCGTCGCTGCACCTGACCTTCGGAGTGGCGCCGCTTACGGGGCGATACGCCCTTCGGTTGCTGGAGGAGCAGGCGATCAAGAGCGCAAGCGTGCGATCATACTTGCCGGACGGACGGTCGCAGCAGGATGCGCTTCGCCAGCATCTCGCCGGCCTGGCCGATGAAGTGGCGGCGCTGATCCGGTCGCCGATGTTTGAGGCGCTAGTGACCAGCCGTCAGCGGGCGACGGTGATGAGGGCTAACGCGGTGAGCCTCAGCGATCGCGCGAAGCTCGACCATTTCGCGGTGACGGGACAGCAAGCGGAAGTTGCCTGGAGGCCAGAAGGCGCTGTCCTTCACCATGCGCGCGGTGACGAACCGCTTGGGCTGTTCGGCGAGACCCTTGAATGGGTCTTGGGACAGCAGGCATTTTCGAAGCAACAGCTGCAGGCGCAGTTCGGCTGGCTGACCGACGCGGAGGCGGAGCAGGTCGTTGGGCTGGTGACTCGAACCGGGCTGTTCGCGTCCTTCGAGCCCCAGGTCTAGCGGCTCAAAGCATTCGTAAATCGAACCGGCGGGCGGTCGGGTGGCTGCTGGCGAGGCCGCCGTCGACGACGATCGCGGTACCGTTGACGTAGCTCGATTCGTCCGAAGCGAGGAACAAAGCGGCGCTGGCGATCTCCACCGGCTCACCGCCGCGATTGAGCGGGTTGAGCTCGCCGATGCGCTTCTCCTGGCCGCGTTCGCGGGCGAGGTCGTAGATCGTCCTGGTCATGCCGGTCTCGATCAGGCCCGGGCAAATCGCGTTGACACGGACGCCGGAGCCGGAGAGCTGCTGCGCCGCTGTCTCGACGAGGTTGATGACGCCGGCCTTCGACGCGGAATAAGCGGCCCCGCCCGCGCCCGATCGCATGCCGGCAACGCTGGCGGTGCAGATGATCGATCCGCCGCCCCGCTGCGCGAGCACCGGCGCTGCATATTTGATCGCGAGGAACGGGCCGATGAGGTTGATGCGCAAGATCTCGGTCCAGTCGGCGGCGGTCTGCTCGGCGATGGTGGCGAGGCCGCCCGAGACGCCGGCATTGGCGAAGACGATATCAAGGCCGCCGTGGCGCTCGGCCGTGTCTCCGATCAGGCGCCGGACGGCTTGCTCGTCGCCGACATCGGCTTCGACGTCGGCGCCGTCGCTCAGGTCCGCGCCAACGACTGTCGCGCCTTCGCGGCGGAACAGCTCGACACTGGCCTTGCCGATCCCCGATGCGGCGCCCGTGACTAGCGCGACCTTGCCTGACAGTCTCCCCATGGCTCGTTCATAGCCAACTGACACTCTTGCTGATAGGCCGCCGGCATGGATTTCAACCTGAGCTCCGCCGAGACCCAATGGCGCGACCGAGTCCGCGAATTCATGGATGCGGAGGTCCGGCCGCGCATTTCCCATTATGATGCGCAGCAGCGCGAGGGAGAGCGCTGGAAGGTGCTTCCGGTCGTCGAGGAGCTGAAACGCAAGGCGCGGAAACAGGGGCTGTGGAACCTCTTCATGCCGCCCTCGCACGGGGCGACCCCGGTCGATGACAGTTTCGAGTTCGAGGGACCCGGCCTTTCCAACCTCCAATACGCCTTTTGCGCCGAGGAGATGGGGCGGATCCTGTGGTCGTCGGAAGCCTTCAACTGCTCGGCGCCCGACACCGGCAACATGGAAGTCATCAATCGGTATGGCACCCGCGATCAGAAGGACGAGTGGCTGAAACCACTGATGGACGGCGAAATCCGTTCGGCCTTCCTGATGACTGAACCGGAGGTCGCTTCCTCCGACGCAACGAACATCAAATGCCGGATCGAAATGCGCGGCAACGAATATGTCGTGAATGGCCGCAAATGGTGGTCGAGCGGGGCGGGCGATCCGCGCTGCAAGGTCGCGATCCTGATGGGCAAGACCGACCCGGCCGCCGAGACTCACAAGCAGCAGTCGATGATCCTGGTGCCACTCGATGCGCCCGGCGTGACGATCAAGCGGCACCTGCCAGTATTCGGCTACGACGACGCGCCGCACGGCCACATGGAGATCGCGCTCGACGACGTGCGGGTGCCGCCGTCGAACATGCTGCTCGGCGAGGGCCGGGGGTTCGAAATCGCGCAAGGGAGGCTCGGGCCCGGGCGGATCCACCACTGCATGCGCACCATCGGCGCGGCCGAGGAAGCGCTCGAGGCGATGGTGAAGCGGCTGATGTCGCGCACCGCGTTCGGCAAGACGCTCGCCGAACAAGGCGTCTGGGAGGAGCGCATCGCCAACGCGCGGATCGACATCGAGATGACGCGGCTGCTGTGCCTCAAGGCGGCGGACATGATGGACCGCGCCGGCAACAAGGCTGCACAGGGCGAGATCGCGATGATCAAGGTCGCGGCGCCGCTGATGGCGCTAAGGATCATCGACGATGCGATTCAGGCGTTCGGCGCGGCCGGCGTGTCGGAGGATGCGGGGCTGGCGCGGGCCTATGGGTCGATCCGCACTTTGCGGTTGGCGGACGGGCCCGACGAGGTCCACCGCCGGGCGATCGCCCGGCTCGAGTACAAGAAGCATCGGTGATCGACGCACTGTTTGATGAAGCGGCGCTCGGCGCGTGGCTGGAAGCGAATGTCGAGGGCTTCAGCGGTCCGTTCACGTTGACCAAGTTCCCGTCGGGCCAGTCCAACCCGACCTATCGAATCGGCGCCGTCTCGGCTGATTACGTGCTTCGCCGCAAGCCGTTCGGGCACTTGCTTCCGTCCGCGCATGCGGTTGACCGCGAGTACCGGCTGCTGGCCGCGCTGCACCCGCTGGGTTTTCCGGTGCCGCAGCCGTTGGCGCTGTGCGATGATCCCGAAGTCATCGGCGCGATCTTCTACGTGATGGAGATGGCGAGGGGGCGGCCTTATGCCAACGGCGCGCTGCCGGACTTCGATCCCGCGACCCGGCGCAGCATGTACGAGCAGCTGGTCGATACGCTCGCCGACCTGCACGTCATCGATCCCATCGCCGCGGACCTCGCCGACTTCGGCAAACCGGGCAATTATTTCGAGCGGCAGGTCGCGCGCTGGACCCGCCAGTATCGGGATTCGGAAACGGATTATTTGCCCGAGATGGAGCGGCTGATCGCCTTCCTGCCCGAGACCCTGCCCGAGCAGTCGCGGACGTCGATCGTCCATGGCGACTATCGGATCGACAATGTCGTGTTCGACGGCGATGGCACGCTGACCGCCGTGCTCGACTGGGAGCTGGCGACGCTCGGCGATCCACTCGCCGATTTTTCCTATCTGGCAATGCAGTGGGCAATGCCGGCGGACGGCGCGGCCGGTCTCGCCGGGCTTGATCTCGCGGAGCTCGGAATTCCGACGCTCGAGAACATTGTGAAGCGCTACTCGGAACACTCGGGCGTTCCCGTGGCCCGCCAGCTCGACTGGTATTTCGCGTATAATCTGTTCCGACTCGCCGGGATTGTGCAGGGGATCAAGAAACGGGTCATCGACGGGACCGCAAGCCATGCCCAGGCGGCCGAGATGGCCAAGCGGGTGCCGATGTTAGCGCAGACGGCCTGGGGCTTCGCGTTGAAGGCCTGCGCCTAGCGGCCGGTGAAGGTCGGCGTGCGCTTTTCGAGGAAGGCGGCGACGCCCTCGCGATAATCGTCGGTGAAGCCGAGACGGCGCATCTCGTCGCGCTGCAGGGTCAGTTCTTCCTTTAGCGTCCGGTCCCAGCTCGTGCGCATCATCTGCTTGATCGCCGCAAGGCCGAGCGGGGGCATGGCCGCAAGCTTTTCGGCGAGCGCATCGACGGTCGCATCGAGCTGCTCGTCGTCGACGCATTTCCAGATGAGGCCCCAGTCCGCCGCTTGCTGCGCGGGGAGCGGCTCACCGGTTAGCGCCAGGCCCAAGGCTCGGGCCTGGCCAAGGTGCCGCGTAAGGTGCCAGCTACCACCGGTGTCGGGAACGAGGCCGATCGCCGCGAAGCTCTGGATGAACTTGGCGGAACGGGCGGCGATGACGAGATCGCAGGCGAGCGCAAGGCTGGCACCAGCACCCGCTGCAACGCCGTTGACGCGGGCGATGATCGGCTGGGGAAAATCAGCGAGCAGGTGGACAAGCGGATTCCAGGATACTTCGACGGTTTCGCCGAGATCGACTGCTTCCCCGGAGGCGACCGCGCGGTCGTTGAGGTCCTGCCCCGCGCAAAAGCCGCGGCCGGCGCCGGTGATGACGATGACACGGGCGCCACTGGCATCGCCAAGCGCCTCTCGCAGTTCGGCATGCATGGCCCGCGTAAAGCTGTTCAGGCGGTCGGGCCGGTTGAGCGTGATTCGGGCGACCACGCCGGGTTCGAAGACGATCGTTTCGTAGGTCATGTCGAAGCCCCTCCCCGTCACGCGGGAGAGGGGTTGGGAGAGGGCACGTCGGCGCAAATTCGCGGCCGGTGTCACCCTCTGCCCAACTACGCCTAAGCTCGTTCCTCGCTAAGGCTTCGTATCCCTCTCCCGTCAAGGGAGAGGGGCTGTTAGGTAGCTCGATGAATCCCGACGAACTCGCATCACGCGTTGCGCACCAGATGCTCGCGGCCGAAGGCACCGGGCCGGCCTGGGGCATCAGGATCGAGGAAGCGCGCGCGGATTACGCTGCGGGTCTCGATGGTCGTCCGCGCCGACATGCTCAACAGTCACGGCTTCGCGCATGGCGGGATGATCTTCGCGCTCGCGGACAGCGCATTTGCTTATGTCTGCAACGGTGCCAATCAGGCGAGCATGGCCGCCCAGGCGTCGATCGTCTTCCTCGACAAGGTGCGGGAGGGCGAGACCTTGGTCGCCGAAGCGACGGAAGTTGCTCATGAAGGGCGCGCAGGGGTGACGCGAGTCGCGGTCCGGGCGGGGGACGGCCGGACGGTCGCCGAATTCACCGGCTATTCGCGCACGCTTGGCGGAGCCGTCGTCGAGATTTGAACGTTCACGCCGCACGGACTACATCGACGCCTATGTACACGACCGAACTTCAGAAGACCGCGAAGATCGAAAACCTCGAGGACCCCAAGCTCCTCGAGGCGTTCGAGGTGCGGGTCGCGGCGGACGAGTTCATTGAGCCAAAGGACTGGATGCCCGAGGCTTATCGGCGGATGCTCACCCGGCAGATCAGCCAGCATGCCCATTCGGAAATTGTCGGCATGCTCCCCGAGGGCAATTGGATCACGCGGGCGCCGTCGCTGCGGCGCAAGGCGATCCTGCTCGCCAAGGTGCAGGACGAGGCCGGGCATGGCCTATATCTCTATTGCGCCGCGGAGACGCTCGGCACTGCCAGAGAGCAGATGATCGAGGCGCTGCACAGCGGCAAAGCCAAATATTCGACCATCTTCAATTACCCAACGCTGACCTGGGCCGACATCGGGGCGATCGGCTGGCTGGTCGATGGGGCCGCGATCATGAACCAGGTGCCGCTACAGCGGGCGTCATACGGGCCGTACGCCCGGGCGATGGTGCGGGTCTGCAAGGAAGAAAGCTTCCACCAGCGTCAGGGCTACGAGATCATGATCACGCTGGCGAACGGAACGGCGGAGCAGAAAAGGATGGCGCAGGACGCGCTCAATCGCTGGTGGTGGCCGAGCCTGATGATGTTCGGGCCGCCCGACGAGGACTCGCCCAACACCGCGCAGTCGATGCGCTGGCGGATCAAGCGCGAGACCAATGACGAGCTCCGCCAGAAGTTCGTCGACATCACTGTCCCGCAGGCAGATTTCCTTGGCCTGAAAGTGCCCGACGCCGACCTCAAGTGGAACGATGACAAGGCCGGCTACGATTTCGGCGCCATCGACTGGGAGGAATTCTATGCGGTGGTCCGCGGCGAAGGCCCGGCAGCCAAGGAGCGGATGAAGGCGCGGCGCGATGCATGGGACAATGGCGCGTGGGTACGCGAGGCAGCGGTCGCGCATGAGGCCAAACGCCGCGCGAGGAAGGCGGCTTGATCAACAGCGCGCTCACATTGAGCTTGTCGAAATGCGAGCGCTCGCCCTTCGACAGGCTCAGGGTGAGCGCAAATTAAGGGGCAAAGGATTGTCTGGTGACTGGCCGCTGTGGGAAGTTTTCGTTCGTGCCAAGGGCGGCCTGTCGCATCGGCACGTTGGCAGCGTTCATGCTCCTGACGCGGAGCTCGCGCTCGCCCACGCGCGCGACACCTATACGCGGCGCCTCGAAGGCGTGAGCCTGTGGGTGGTGCCGTCGGCGGAGATCGTGGCATCGCGACCCTGACCAGGCGGGCGAGCTGTTCGAGCCGGCGGAAAGCAAGATCTATCGGCACCCGACCTTCTACGACATCCCCGACGAGGTGAAGCACATTTAGCGAAACCGTTCGCCCTAGCTTGTCGAAGGGCTGCACTTGTTCTTAGGGGCCAAGTGAAGGACAGGGGCTTCGACAGGTTCAGCCCGAACGGAGTTGGTTTTGGCGTCATTGCCCCCCATCGACACACCTACGGGCGTCACCGGCGGCGGGGTGTTTGACGCGCCCGTCACCGGCAAACGCGACCCGGAGCATTACGATTACCTTCTCCGCCTTGGCGACGATGCGCTGGTACTGGGCCAGCGGCTCGGCGAATGGTGCGGGCATGGGCCGGTGCTCGAAGTCGACATCAGCCTTGCCAATTTGGCGCTCGACCTCATCGGGCAGGCGACATTGTTGCTCAATGACGCTGGCGATGGCGATCAACTCGCGTTCCACCGCGACGTGCTCGACTTCAAGAATTGCCTGCTGGTGGAGCAGCCCAATGGCGACTTCGCGCAAACCATCGCGCGGCACCTGCTCTACACGACGTGGCAGCACCTGCTGCTGCAGCGGCTGACCGGATCGACCGACAAGTTCTTGTCGGAATTCGCGCACAAGGCGGTCAAGGAAGTGGCTTACCATCGCGACCTGGCATCGGAGTGGACCGTGCGCCTCGGCGACGGCACCGAGGAGAGCGCGCGGCGGATGGCCGAGGGACTCGATTGGTGCTGGCGCTTCGTCCCCGAACTATTCGAGGTGGACGAGATGCTGGAGGCGCTGATCGAACAGGGCATTGCGCCTGATCCGCGGACCTTCGAGGACGAATACAAAACGGCGATCAGCACGGTGCTCAGCGAGGCACGGCTCGCCGTGCCGGCAGACCAGCGTCCGATCCTCGGAGGGCGGCGGGGTCATCACAGCGAGCATCTGGGGCATTTGCTGGCCGTGATGCAGTTCCTGCCCCGCACCTACCCTGACGCGGTCTGGTGATGTCGGTCCATTTTCATCCGCTGAAGGTGGCGGAGATCGTTCCGGAGACGGCCGACGCCAATTCGATCCGGTTCGAGATCCCCGCCGCGCTGCGCGATGCATTCCTGTTCAAGGCTGGGCAGCACCTGACGCTGCGCGCGACGATCAACGGCGAGGAGGTGCGGCGCAATTATTCGCTGTGCACCGCGCCAGCCGAGGGTGACTGGATGGTGACGGTCAAGCGGATCGGCGGCGGCCTGTTCTCCAACTGGGTCGGAGACAGTCTCAAGGCCGGCGACACCGTCGACGTGATGGTCCCGCACGGCAGCTTCACCACGGACTTCGAGCCCAGCCGGCATCGTCATTTGGTCGGGATTGCCGGCGGGTCGGGAATCACGCCGGTCGTCTCGCTGATCAGGACCATGCTCCGCGAGGAGCCGCACAGCCGCTTCACCCTGCTCTATGGCAACCGCGACAGCAGCTCGGTCATCTTCCTCGAAGCGCTGGCAGCGCTCAAGGACAAGTATCTGGGCCGGATCGAGCTTTATCATTTCCTCGACCAGGAGGAGCAGGACATCGAGCTGTTCAACGGCATGCTGAACCGCGAGCGGCTTGAAGAAGCGGTCGGCGCGCTCGTGCCCGACGCGGCCGAGGTCGACGGCTGGTTCATCTGCGGGCCCGGGCCGATGATGGACGCGGCGGAGGGCGTGCTGCTCGATCGGAATATTTCGAAAGACCGGATCCATATCGAGCGGTTCACCGCCGATCGGCCTACCGGGGCCGTGGTGAAGGAAATGGCGCAGCTCCAGACGCAGGCCGAAGGGCTGACCGTTGCGGTGACGCTCGATGGCCGGACCCGGCGGGTGCCGTTCACGTCTGGCAACATCCTCGATAGCGCGCGCGCCGCGGGACTCCCGGCACCGTTCGCCTGCAAGGCCGGCGTGTGCGCTACCTGCCGGGCCAAGGTGACCAAGGGCAAGGTCGAGATGGCGGTGCATTACGGGCTCACCGACGAGGAAGTGGCGGACGGCTATGTGCTGACTTGCCAGTCTGTCCCGCTCGGCGATGGCGTTGCCGTGGATTACGATGCTTGAACCCCCTCCCTTGGAGGCAGTGGAGTAGTAGGCTAATCGCGTTTTCATGCTGACTCGTACCGACGCGAAGGCGAGGGGCCTTGCCGATCTCGAACCTGTAGCGGAGGATTCGCAGCAGAACACGAACTGAACCAAGGCGTCACATAAAGAAGC
>CAVVKB010000034.1:0-10885 GCA_963748685.1 uncultured Pseudomonadota bacterium
ACCGCCTTCTGGAATGGCTTCTCGATGAAATCGACTGCTCCGGCTTTCATCGCTCGAACTGCAAGACTGACGTCACCGTGTCCCGTCATGATGATCACCGGCAACGTCACGCCCTTGGCGTTCAGCGCCCCTTGAGCTTCAAGGCCGTCCATCCCAGGCATACGGATGTCGAGCAGAATGCAACCCGGTTCGAGGTCTGGCGCAGCCTTCACCAGCTCGCTGCCGCTCGCGTAGATGCGAACCTGAAAGCCCGACGTTTTGAGGGCGAAGCCGACGGAGCGCCGGATCGCGTCATCATCATCGACCACATGAACTAGTCGCCGATCGTCAGTCATGCTTTCGTGTCTCCGCTTGGAGCGTGAAATGGAATGCCGTGCCGCCATTCGACCCCTGCTCGAACCAGATCCGCCCGCCGTGTGCTTCTACAATTGTTCGGCAGATGGATAGGCCGATGCCCATGCCGTTTTTCTTCGATGTGACGAACGGTTGGAAGAGTTCGGCGCGACCACCTCGTTGATGCCGGAACCCGTATCCTCGATGGTGACGCGAACCAGATCGTCCGCCTCGCGGCTGGTGCGAACTGCCAGGCAGCGGACGTTGCTGTCCATCATGGCATCGATTGCGTTGCGGATGAGATTGACGAGGACCTGTTGAACTTGGATTCGTCTACGAAAACCGAGATCGGCACGAGGATCAGCGACAGCTGAACGTCAATGCCGTGCTCGCGAGAACCGACGAGGGCGAGCGCATTCGCCTCGTTCATTAGGCGTTGCAGACTTTCGACGCGCCTCTCCATTTCTCCGTTGCTCATAAAATCGCGCAGCCGTCGTACGATTTGGCCCGCTCGCACGGCCTGCTCCGCCGCTTCGTCGAGCGCTTCTCTGACCATCGCCAGAGTCTCTGCATCTGGGTCGCTTTCAAGAAGGTCGCGTGCGCTTTCGCAATAGGTGGCTACGGCCGTGAGCGGCTGGTTGAGCTCGTGCGCCAGGGATGAAGCAAGTGTCCCCATCTCGCTGACACGGCCCACATGCGCGAGCTCCGACTGCAGATCCTGCAGGCGAAGCAGGGTCTGCTGTCGTTCCGTGAGGTCGCGGATGAAGCCGGTAAAGATGCGCCGTTCCCCAAGCCAGGCTTCGCCGACCGAAAGCTCCATCGGGAAGGTGCTGCCGTCGCGGTGCAGCCCCGTCGTGACCCGGCCGATGCCGATGATCTTGCGCTTTCCGGTGGTGAGATAGTTGGTCAGATACTGATCGTGCCGCTCGCGGTCTGGCGAAGGCATCAGCATCTTGACGTTGCGGCCAACGACTTCGTCTTCCCGATAGTCGAACATTTTCTCGGCTGCGGCGCTGAACGAAAGAATGCTGCCCTGCTCATCGATGACGACCATCGCGTCCGGCACGGTGGCGAGAATAGACCGCAGATGGGATTCGGCTTGTGGCCCTTGTTCGGAACTCGGCTGATCCATGTGACGGCTCATAGCAATGCACGAGCGCAAAGGCAGTTTCGTGTTTGCGACGCCACTTAGGAAAGTTACTTATCCAAAGTCCGAGCGCGTCGCGCTACCTGCGAAGCAGGAATGGATAAGCCTGACCGCAATATGAGCGACGATGAACGCAAACCCGGCACTGCGGACCTCGCGCGCCGGCTGGAGCGGTATCGCCGCAGGGTTGAAGCCGAGGGAAGGCAGCGCTCCCTGCGCGTCATCGATCGCGCAATCGAAGATGTCCAGGATCACGCAGGCAGGGTGCGCTGACGCGCTCGGCTACGCATGAGCGGCCAGCGCGTCTCGACACAACCGGCTTACGGAACATTACGGATATGGGCGTCGAGCGCGCGGATTCTAAATGCCCCGCAGCAACGGCGATTGGCCTCCGCTCGAGTGACAAGGAGTTGAACATGACTGCCCCCTTCATCGACCTTTCGGTTCATCATCAGCCCAAAGGTCTTTCGGATCGCGTAGCCTATGGCTTCACCAAGCTGCTTCGCTGGACCGCTGACACCTTTTTCGCCGAGCGCTACGGCCATCGCGCGGTCGTGCTGGAGACCGTCGCCGCGGTTCCTGGAATGGTCGGCGCGACCATCAATCACCTCCACTGCCTGCGTCGCATGTGCGACGACAAAGGGTGGATTCGCACGCTCATGGACGAAGCCGAGAATGAGCGCATGCACCTGATGACCTTCATTGAGATCAGCCAGCCGACGCTGTTCGAGCGCGCTGTCATCATCGGGGTCCAGTGGGTCTTCTACTGCTTCTTCTTCGCTCTTTACCTGGTCAGTTCGAAGACCGCTCACCGCGTCGTTGGCTATTTCGAGGAGGAGGCGGTCATCAGCTACACACACTATCTGGCTGAGATCGATGAGGGCCGCTCCGAAAACGTGCCGGCGCCAGACCTGGCGAAACGCTACTGGGGCCTTCCGGCCGATGCCAGGCTCCGCGATGTTGTGCTGGTCGTCCGCGCAGATGAGGCGCACCACCGCGATGTGAACCACGGTTTTGCGAACGAGCTCGCTGGCCTTCCTCAGGGTGCAGTGGCGCCCTGCCCGCAGCACAATGAATTGCAGCCTCAATGGAAGCGCGCCGCGTGACGGGCAGGGGCGGCACGAAATCGTCCCGTCCGCCCGGAGTCTGTTATACGACGCCGAATTGCGGGAGTTTTTGGGTGGAACAGCCTGCGCTTGAAATCCTGAACGCGAACCGGATCATGACGATCGCAACGGTGCGGCCGGATGGGTGGCCTCAAGCCACGATTGTCGGCTACGCGAACCAAGGCTTCTGCGTTTATTTCCTGATCTATCGCACCAGCCAGAAGTTCGAAAACATTGCACACGACAACCGCGTGGCGATCACGGTAGCTCGCGAGCCTGGACAGCTGCGCGACATCAAGGCTGTCTATGCGGGTTGCACGGTTCGCGAAGTCATGGACCTCGCCGAACGCAGCCGTGCGTGGGAGCTTCTGGCGAAGCGGCACCCCAATCTCACCGACCTCGCGCCGCCCGAAGATGCCGAGGTCGCGACGATGGCAGCCGACTGCAAGCATCTCTCGGTGCTCGACTATAGTCAGGGCCTCGGTCACACCGAGACGGTGACGATCGATGCGGATGAGCCGGCCAGGCCATGACAACCTCGTCCGGCATCTCACGCCCATAAGAATCGAGTGACACAAAGGTGTCCGCGTCGTTGAATGCGGTCAGCTCGACGGTCAGGACGCGATGAAACCCAAGCTTCTGACAACGCTGAAAGACTACTCCTGGCGCCTCTTCCTCGCCGACGGGCTCGCTGGGATCACAGTCGCGCTCGTCGCGCTGCCTCTCAGCATCGCGATTGCGATTGCCTCGGGGGCAACGCCGGAAGCGGGGCTGGTCACCGCAATCATTGGCGGCTTCCTCATTTCGTTGCTGGGTGGGAGCAAGGTGCAAATCGGCGGTCCAACGGGAGCGTTCATCGTCGTGGTCGCCGGGGTCATCGTCCGGTTTGGCTTCGATGGGCTGCTGCTCGCGACACTGCTCGCCGGCATCATACTTGTCGTGGGGGGCCTCGTAAGTGCCGGCAGGTTCATCTCGCTCGTGCCGGAGCCGGTGATCGAGGGGTTCACCGTAGGCATCGCGCTGATCATTGCGGTGAGTCAGCTAAAGGATCTGCTTGGCTTCTCGGCCGCTCAGGTGCCAGCGGATCTCATTCATGGATTGCCTGTTTTATGGGCCGCACGCGGCCAATTGAACGTATGGGCTCTAGCCGTCGGGATATTCGCGATCCTCGGTATCGGCCTTCTTCGCCATCGCATTCCTTGGTTTCCCGGATCGCTGCTTATTGTCGCCGCCGCTTCCGCGGCGGTCGCGTTGGTCCCACTGCCGGTCGACACGATCTATTCTCGCTTCGGAGCCCTTCCCGCCGGATTGCCGCTGCCTCACGTTCCGCGTCTGAGCATTGCGAGGATCAGCGAGCTGTTGCCGTCGGCCTTCTTGATCGCTTTTCTAGCGGCCGTTGAATCGCTCCTCTCCGCCATCGTGGCGGACCGGATGATCGGCGGCAGCCACCGCTCCAATGCCGAGCTCCTGGCTCAAGGCACCGCGAACATTGTCTCGCCCTTGTTCGGAGGACTTCCAGCAACAGGCGCGATCGCAAGGACGGCCACTAACGTCCGCGCTGGAGGACGCACTCCGGTTGCCGGTATTGTGCACGCTGCTGCGATCCTTCTGATGGTCGTCGCTGCCGCGCCGCTCGCGGGGTATCTCACCATGCCGGCGCTCGCTGGCCTGCTCATCTTGACAGCGTGGCTGATGAGCGAACCGGCACGCTGGTCCGAACGCATGAGTCTCCGTGCGGGCGATCGTGCGCTGTTCTTCATGACCATGATTTTGACAGTAGTTAGCAACCTTACAATCGCGATCGCCGTCGGCACTGGAGCCGGTTTGGGATTGCGCTTGCTCCGTAGGAATGTGGAACCTTCGACGTGGAATCCGGCTGATCGCTCGAAGCTGTGACTAATGCCTGATTCCCACGCAACTCGCAGTCTCACCAGCGTATCGCAGCCGTATCGCAAACGGCACGATTTCGAGGTCGAAACAGCGTTTATGCCGATCTAAAGAGACGCCAAACTGCGAAAAACTACTCCAGTTCGTGCAATCGCACTGCAGAGGTCAGGGGTTCGATTCCCCTCAGCTCCACCAGCCTTTTCAACGACCTAGCTGATGCGATCGGCCGGCTGAGAGTCGCTGCCGCAGCCCCCGGTGAACCCGACTAAACCTCTACGTAAATTTTCGCTAAATATTGCTGCGTCCGGGAGTCATCCGGGCTCGTATGGAAAAGGCCGCGTTCGCTCCCGATCCCGGAAGTGCCGGTATTGGAGGCAAGCCATGTTCCGTTTCATGATCCCATTGGCCGCGACGGCAGCTTTAGTCGCGGCCGTTCCTGCCGATGCCGCGCAATATCTTTTCTCGTTCACCACCGCGACGCCGCTGTTCGGCCCGACAGCGGCGGGAAGCGGAACCTTCACGACGTCAAATACCGCGATGACCGTGGCCGGCCAGACAGCGTTCCAGATCCTCTCGATCTCGGGAACGGTCAACGGCCTTGCGATCGTCGCACCGACCGGCAACTACGGCAATTACTTCACCACCGGCCCCAGCTTCCTCGATGGCACGGGGACCACCTTTACAGTCACCGGCGGGGGCCGCGTCGACTTCTTCAACCAGAGCAGCAACGGCTTGTACCGGGTCAACACATTTTCGCCCGGCAGCTCGAACTTCGTCAACGCAAGCTCGTCACTCGTCGCCGCAGTGCCCGAGCCCGCAAGCTGGGCGATGCTGCTGCTCGGCTTCGCGGCGATCGGCTTTGCAATGCGCCGGCGCCCGGCCGCGGCGTTGCGCCACGCGTGAGACGAAAAAGGCCCCGCGATTGCTCGCGGGGCCTCCGTTTGTTGCGCTAATTAGCTAGGCTCAGTCGGCGTCGTCGCCGGTCAGGAACGCGGGCGCGAACGCGGGAGCGGGGCCTTCGTCCCGGCCGCCTTCACCGCCTTCACGCCGGGGTCCGCGATCGCCACGGCCTTCGCCGCGTCCTTCATTTCTGGGACCACGGTCACGGTCGCCGCCGCGACCTTCGCCACGACCGCCGCCACCGCCCTCACGGCGCGGGCCGCGATCGCGATCGCCGCCGCCACGGCCATGACGGCCACGGTCGCCACGATCACCCCTGGGCCCGCGGTCACCACCCTCGCGCGGTTCGCGCGGGGGGCGGGTGTCTTCAGCTCGGCGCCGGTTTCCTGGTCGACCAGGCGCATCGACAGGCGGACCTTGCCGCGCTGGTCGACCTCGAGCAGCTTGACCTTGACCTCCTGGCCCTCCTGCAGGGCATCGCGGACATTCTCGACGCGCTCGTTCCTGATCTCGGACACGTGAACCAGGCCATCCTTGCCGGGCATGAAGGTCACGAACGCGCCGAAATCGACGATGCTCGCCACCTTGCCGGTGTAGATGGTGCCGGGCTCCGGCTCGGCGACGATGCCGCGGATCCACTGGCGCGCGGCCTCGATCTGGGCGACGTCCGACGAGGCGATCTTGATCATGCCTTCGTCGTCGATGTCGACCTTGGCGCCGGTCGTCGCGACGATCTCGCGGATGACCTTGCCGCCGGTGCCGATGATCTCGCGGATCTTGTCCTTGGGGATCTGCATCGTCTCGATGCGCGGCGCGTGGGCCGACAGCTCTTCACGGGTGTGATCGAGCGCCCTGGCCATTTCGCCGAGGATATGCGCGCGGCCATCCTTCGCCTGGGCGAGGGCGGTCTGCATGATCTCCTCGGTGATGCCGGCGATCTTGATGTCCATCTGCAGCGACGTGATGCCCTCGCTGGTGCCCGCGACCTTGAAGTCCATGTCCCCGAGATGGTCCTCGTCGCCGAGGATGTCGCTGATCACGGCAAAATCCTTGCCTTCGAGGATCAGGCCCATGGCGATGCCCGAGACCGGGCGCTTCAATGGAACGCCGGCATCCATCATCGCCAGCGATCCGCCGCAGACGGTGGCCATCGACGATGAGCCGTTGGACTCGGTGATGTCGGACAGGACCCGGATCGTGTAGGGGAATTCCTCCATCGTCGGGAGCATCGGCCGAAGCGCGCGCCAGGCGAGCTTGCCGTGACCGACTTCACGCCGCCCCGGCGCGCCGAAGCGGCCGACTTCACCGACCGAGTAAGGCGGGAAGTTATAGTGGAGCATGAAGCGCTGGTAGGAGAGCCCTTCCAGCCCATCGATCATCTGCTCGGCTTCCTTGGTGCCCAGGGTGGTGGTGCAGATCGCCTGCGTCTCGCCACGCGTGAACAGCGCCGAGCCGTGGGTGCGCGGCAGGAAGCCGACCATCGCCTCGATCGGGCGCACGGTCTTGGTGTCGCGGCCGTCGATGCGGCGGCCGTCCTTGAGAATCGCGCCGCGGACGACGTCGGCCTCGAGGCTCTTGACGGCCTTCGATGCCGCCATTTGCTCCTGCGGGTCGGCCTCGGCGAAGGCTGCCTTGGCCTTCTCGCGGACTTCGTTGAGTTTGGCCGAACGCTCGGATTTGTCGGTCAGCTTGTAAGCGGCCTCAATATCCTTGCCGACAATCGTCTTCAGCTTGGCCTTGGCGGCGGTCTTGGCGTCGCTGGTGGCGAGCTCCCACGGGTCCTTGGCGGCTTTCTCGGCGAGGCTGATGATCGCCTGGCAGACCTTCTTTGATGCTGCGTGGCCGAACATGACGGCGCCGAGCATCTGCTCTTCCGACAGCTCCTTGGCTTCGGATTCGACCATCATCACCGCGCCGGGGGTGCCGGCCATGACCAGGTCGAGGTCACTCTCGGCGATCTCGGCCGAGCTCGGGTTGAGGATATATTCGCCGTCCTTGAAGCCGACGCGGGCGCCGCCGATCGGGCCCATGAACGGGACGCCGCTGATCGTGAGGGCAGCCGACGCGGCGATCATCGCCAGGATGTCGGGCTCGTTCTCGCCGTCGTAGGAGAGGACCTGCGCGATCACGAGGACTTCGTTGTAGAAGCCTTCGGGGAACAACGGGCGGATCGGGCGGTCGATCAGGCGGCTCGTCAGCGTTTCCTTTTCGGTCGCGCCGCGCTCACGCTTGAAGAAGCCGCCGGGGATGCGGCCGGCCGCGGAGAATTTTTCCTGGTAGTGAACGGTCAGCGGAAAGAAGTCCTGGCCCGGCTTCACCGACTTGGCGGCGGTCACGGCGCAAAGGACGACGGTTTCGCCGAGGGTCGCGAGCACCGCGCCGTCGGCCTGGCGGGCAACACGGCCCGTTTCGAGCTTGAGGGTCTTTCCACCGAGCTCGATTTCGACAGTTTTGATATTGAACATCATTGTTCCTTCAGTCCCGGCGGCCAGATGCCAGCCGGTTCAGCAATTGCAGGCTAGCCGGCCTGCTGCGGTTCGGGGCGTTCTTAAGCCCCATGAACGCCCCGCCGAATTGCGGGACTGAACATATGCGAAGCGGCCCGTGACGGGCCGCCTCAAAAGATTATTTGCGAAGGCCGAGCTTGGCGATCAGGTCGGTGTAACGCTGCGCATCCTCCTTGCGGAGATAATCGAGCAGCGACCGCCGTTTGTTGACCATCATTAGCAGGCCGCGGCGCGAGTGATTGTCCTTCGCGTGGGTCTTGAAATGCTCGGTCAGCGTTTGGATACGGCTGGTCAGGATCGCGACCTGGACTTCGGGCGACCCGGTGTCGTTCGAGCCCTGGGCATGTTCCTTGATCAGCGCCTGCTTGCGCTCCGCGGTAATCGACATCGGTTTACTCCTGTTCGTTTCAAAGGTTGAAACCCCTGACGACCCGGAGGCCGTCGGCCGTTGCTTCGACCAGTGCGACGGGAGTCTCCTCCGAAGTCGCCAGCTGAAGCCCCGGCTGTGCGGGGAAACCGGCAAGCCTTTGCCCATGACGGAGCAACTGGGCCTGGCCGGGGGTGACGGGGAGGGCCGGGATGTCGTCCAGCGCCGCGGTTAACGGCAGAACCGTCCTCGTCAGTGCGCGCGCCTTAGCGGCTTCCTCCAGAAAGTCCAGTGAAATGGCGGTATCGATGGAGAAGGGTCCAGCGCGCGTGCGCCTGAGATAGGAGATGTGGCCGACGGTTCCAAGCGCAAGCGCGATGTCGCGGGCGAGGGAGCGGATGTAGGTCCCTTTGGAGACGATGGCGGAGAAGGTGATTGCATTAAACTTCCCGTCATTCCCGCTTTCGCGGGGATGACGAAGTTGGAGTGACTGGATCGTGACGTGTCGAGATTTCAGTTCGAAATCTTCACCCGCCCGCGCCCTCGCATAGGCCGCTTTTCCGTCCACTTTCAGAGCCGAATAGGCGGGCGGGACCTGCTCGATCTGCCCTGTGAAGCTGGACAGCACGGCCCGGACTTGCTCCAGCGTTGGTCGCACCTCGCTCTTCGCGACAACCTCCCCTTCGGCATCGAGCGTGTCGGTCACCGTCCCGAACTGAATCGTGAACTCATATTCTTTGGTCGCGTCGAGCATGCGCCCGGCGAGCTTGGTCGCTTCGCCGAGCGCGATCGGCAGTACGCCGCTCGCCAGCGGGTCGAGCGTGCCGCCGTGGCCGACCTTGGTCTTCGGCTCGTCGGCCTGACGGAGGATCCGCTTCACCGCGCCCACCGCCGTGGTCGATCCGAGGCCAACCGGCTTGTCGAGGATGATCCAGCCGTGGAGCACGGCCAGCGCGGGATATCGAGCGAGAGCTGACGCGCCTCACCTTCGCGGAGGCGCTCGAAGAAATGGCGGCGGCAAAGCGCCACGTAGCGGTCGTTGCCGCCGATCTCGGTCTGCGCGCCGGCGGCGACGGCGTGGCCTTCGGCATCGACGCGCAGGTTCATGGTCGCCTTGCGTCCGCATTCGCACACCGCCTTCAATTCGACGAGCACGTCGGCGAGCGCGAGCAGCGCGGCACAGCCTTCGAACAAATGGCCCTGGAAGTCGGTACGAAGTCCGTAACAAAGCACCGGGATTTCGAGATCATCGGCCACGCGGCAGAGCTGCAGCACATGGGCGGGGTGAGGAATTGCGCCTCGTCGACCAGCGACGCAATCGAGCCGGCGCTTCTTCAGCTCCTCGCCGACCGAATCGAACAGGTCCACATCGGGCGAGTACGTCCGCGCCGGCGCGGAGATGGCAATGCGCGAACTGATCGTCCCGGCGCCCGACCGCTCGTCGAACGCCGCCGTCCACAGCATCGTCTCCATCCCGCGCTCGCGATAGTTGAAGTCGGCCTGCAGCAGGGTCGTCGACTTCCCCGCATTCATCGCGGCGTAGTAGAAATAGAGCTTGGCCATTGCGGTCTGCTTAGCGCGGTCGGTCAGACCGGCCATTCGTCCCGCAAAATCGCGAACAGCACGGTGTCGCGGACGTGGCCGGTCCAGGTGATGCGGTCGGCGCGGAGCACGCCTTCGCGGACGGCGCCGAGCTTTTTCATGGCGGCCTGGCTGCGCGCGTTGCGGCGTGTCGACGCGGAACTCGACGCGGCGGATGCCGCAGTCGAAGGCTCGCTCCAGCATCATGTCCTTGACGCGGCGGTTGAAGCCCGTGCCGCGCAAATTCGGACGGTAATAAGTGCCGCCGATCTCCAGCACCTGGCGGCTGGCGTCGATGCCGAGAAAACTCGACATGCCGGCGAGCTCGTCGCCGTCGAACAGGACGAAGGTGCGGTTGCCGGGGTTGGCGATGTAGCGATCGATGCTCTGGTCGAAGCCGTCCGGGCCGAAGTTGTTCGCGTAGATCTGCCAGATTTCGCTGTCTTCGGCGCACGCGGCCTTGAGCGGTTCGCGAAATTGCTCGGAGAAGAGCTCGGCGCGGCAATGGTCGCCGTTCATGACCCCAGCCAGCTGGTCGAGGTCGATCATCCGCCTTCGAGATCCTGCGCTACTTTTTCCGAGCGCAGGATACGGTCGATGTGCCCCCCTTCATCGAAGCTTTCGTCGGCGAGGAACTTGAGCTTGGCCGCATATTTGGTGCGGACGCGTTGGGCGACTTCACGCTGGAAGAAGGCGGTGTTTCGACGGAGTGCCTTCAGCACCGCCTCCTCGTCCTGACCGAGCAGCGGCTTCACGAACACGGTTGCGTGGCGAAGGTCGGGCGACATGCGCACCTCCGTGATGCTGAGAAGATGCGATTGCAGCGTCTCGTCATGCACGTCGCCGCGCTGGAGCAATTCGCTCAGCACGTGCCGTACCTGTTCGCCGACACGGAGAAGGCGCACCGAGCGTCCTTCGGGAGTTTCGACGCGACGCATAAGGTTGGCCCCTCCCCTTGATGGGGAGGGGATGGGGAAGGGTGATGCATGCGAAAAAGGCGGTGTACTTCATTGACCTCACCCACCCAGCCTCCCCCATCAAGGGGGAGGAGGAGAAG
>CAVVKB010000035.1:0-20134 GCA_963748685.1 uncultured Pseudomonadota bacterium
TCCCGTAGGGGTCACCAGCCTCTAAGTCACTTATATGATTCAGCTATTCTCCAATGCTGTCATGGCGATTTTGGCGCGTTTTCAGGCCTTTCCGAGGGCCGGTCATCAGCTAAATCTACACAGAGACAAGTCTCAGCCAACAGACACCGTGTTGGTGGGGCGGTTTTCTCTTGGCCGCCAAAGCCGTGTCTTGAGTTTGGCTGGTGCAAGCGCACGCGATTGATGCCGGCTTAGCGAAGCAGCAGGTCTTCCTGCGCGATCCAGCTCAGTGGGATCCCATCCAGGTTCTGCAGAAACCGGTTTGAAACGCGCCCCGGCTGCCGACCTTCGATGACGGTCTCGATGAAGTTAGGGGATAGATAGCTCAGGCGAAGCAGTCGCTTGCAGCGCTCCGGCGAGCGACCGAACGTCGTGGCGAGTTGTTCAAGGCTGAGATTGGGCTTGGCCAATGCAAGGGTCTGAGCCCGGCGTGCATCTTTCAGCAGCACGATCAGCTGGGGGTCGACGGTCCTGTGATCGGATGTGGCGAGATCACCGACGATGAGCTTAGCATCGTTGCCGTGCCGGACCCTCTCGATGCTGCGCTCAAGGGTCGTTCCATCGTTGAGCAGCAATGTCAGCAACGCGTCGCCAATGGTCACCTTGCGAACCCGCTCGATGATCAACTCGCGACGCCGAGGGTAAGCCCCGAAGTGAGTAAGGCGGCAAGGCGATCGGCTTCGTCCCGCTTGTCGATGCTAGTGACCTGGCCAGCCAGATGGGCTGCGCCAGGTCGCAAACGATCCTATCGATTGGATCGGCCGCTAGGCGATATGGTGCCGGGTCACCTTGCAAGATCCTCTTCGGATGGGTCGCGTAGTAGCGGAACCGTTGACCGTTCCGGGTGGTGTGGACCGGACCCATGGTCCGCCCATGACGATCTACGATGAGGCCTTGGAGCAGGCTGCCTGACACGAGCTTCGGACCCCGAACTGCGTTGGTGCTAAGCGATGCGAGAATGGCCTGGGCCTGCTCGAACAATTGTCGGCCGATAATGGCTTCGTGCTGACCTGCGAATACCTTCCCCTTATGCTCGACCTCGCCAGCATAGGGCCGGTTGGAGAGGATGCATCGTAACGAGCCATACTCGAAGCTCTTGCCGCCAATCCAATGCCGTCCTCTGCCGCTGCTTGGTCCGCAGGCCCTCACGCTGAGCCCAGCGCAAGGCGCCTTGAACCGACTTCAGCTCCACGAACCTGCTGAAGATGGCTCGCACGGTCGATGCCTCTTGCCGTTGATCACGAGCTTGCGGTCGACGGCATCGTAGCCAAGCGGCACGGTCCCACCCATCCACATGCCCTTGGCCTTCGAAGCGGCGATCTTGTCGCGCATCCGCTCGGCGCCGACCTCGCGCTCGAACTGGGCGAAGCGACAGCAGGACGTTGAGCGTCAGCCGGCCCATGCTGGTCGTGGTGTTGAACGACTGGGTGACGCTGACGAAGCTTGCCCCGTGATTCTCCAGCACCTCGACGATGCGGGCGAAGTCGGCAAGGCTGCGGGTCAGCCGGTCGATCTTGTAGATGACGACCACGTCGACCTTGCCCGCAGCGACGTCGGCCAGCAGCTGCTTGAGACCCGGACGCTCCATCGTTGCCGCCCGAGAACCCGCCGTCGTCGTAGCGCTCTCGATTGAGGGTCCAGCCTTCGTGGCGCTGGCTGGCGATATAGGCCGTGCAGGCATCATGTTGCGCATCGAGGCTGTTGAACTCCTGTTCCAGCCCTTCCTCGCTCGACTTGCGGGTGTAGATCGCGCAGCGGACGCGGCTCACTGGACAAGCCCGAAGAAGCGCGGACCCGACCAGCGCGTGCCGGTAATCTTGTTGGCGACTTCGCTAAGCGAGCCGAACCGGACTCCCGTCGAACGTGAAGCCGCCTTCGACCGCCTCGACCACGTAAGTGCGGCCGCGCCAGCGGCGGACTAGCCGATTGCCCGGGCGAAGCGCCGGCCGAGCCTTCGGGGGCTTGCGTTCACCACAAGCCCCCAGCAAACGCCTAGCGTCCGCTGATAGCCCTCCCAGCGCCGTCTCCTGCAGCCTCCATGCGATGCCGCGGGCGAGGAGGTCGGGCGTGAACGCCGCCGGTGGCGCGGCCTTGATAGGGCGCGCCACCGTTCCCGCAGTCGCTGACGGCTCATCCGCCGCAAGCTCTCGATCTCCTGTTCGAGCTCGTCGCTCATTGCGGCGCGACGGCCCGATAGGTGCGCAGGCCATCGATCTTGTCGCTGGAGATGATATAGCCCTTCTTCTTGAGGCCGGTCAGCGCCGCGCGCGCCGTGTGCGGAAGCCACCCGGTTGCTGCGACCATCTGGTCAAGGCTCGCTCCTTCATCTCGCACCAGCAGCGCGGCCAGCTGATCCTGCTTGCTGGGCGGCTTCGTCAGATGGGTCTTGGACGCGGCGGGCGCGACCGCGATGGCGGGCGCGGGCTTCGACTTCTCTGCCGCGGTGGATCGCTTGGCCGATCGGTTGCGGTTCGGGGTCGCTGCGGCCTTGTTCGCATTGCTCTTGGTGGTCCTTTTTGCAGTGGCGGATTTGGTCATCGGTCATTCCTTCAGTAGCGAGCGGCACGATTGCCGTCCCACCACCTGAAGCCCCGCCGGCGTGCCGGTCGGGCAGCGGCGCGCCAGGAGCGCCGCAACTCGATGTCACCACCAATGCTCGACGTCCCGACGAAGTCGAATGGAATGTCGCGCGAATGTCCGAATAGCGCCTACTTCGGCCAATCAGTCCGAACTAATGGCAGCTTTCGACCCAAAGCAGACATTCGGACTGTGCGTGCGCCCGCCGAGGAACGTAACAGAGTTGAGTTCGCTCTATCCATGTGAAGTCAGACGCGGACGCATTCCGCAAGCGCGCCACACCAATGTCGCGACGTTGCCAACGGCACCAAAGACCTAGAGGCCCAGCGGGAGCTTCGTGACCTCGCCACAGACCTCGACAGCGAGGCCAGCAAGATCGATCTGGAAGAAGCCGCTAGGTCGAGCGAACCGCCGACCGAATAGCAGGCGCGTCTCAATTCCTAGCCGACATTTACGGTCTAATGTCTACCGCCTCGTCAAAGCGAACCGTCCCGACGGGCTTTCAGGCCTCGTCTATGAACCAATTCGGTGACTGCCGGTCAGATGACCGTGCAACACGGTATCGGCTGCCATCACCCGAGCCTCCTTGACCGCGTGCGCTCGAGCCGCTTCATCGTCGGCAAGCTCCACCCCTTCGTCGTCCATGGTCACGTCGTCATTGAAGAGGTTGAAATAGTAGAGGGGCATTGGCGAGGTTTTCGCCGAAAACCGCCTCGTTTCCCAGAACCTACAGCAATGGACCAGTCTCCGCGCGTGTCCGCTTTCCACCCAAGATTGCCGCGACAGCTTTCGACCGAAAGCAGACATTCGGGAATGCCTCATGCATCGTTCACAATGAATTGGTACTACAACAGCTCATCACCTGAGATCGCAACCGAGCGCCCTGTGACAGAGAGACCCTTCGTGCTCTCGCTCGCAGGAGATGGTCATGGAAAAAGGGTATTGGCTCGGCCGGAAGAGGGCATCCCTCAAGGCAGCCCAAAATGCGGTCAGCGCCGAGGCTCGGCTCATTCATTATGATCTTGCCGGCCGTTACAGTTTGAACGCCCTCTCTGCTGAGACCCAGGCGATCGATCTGGCTGATGCGCTGCCTCCGCCTATCTATGCTCGCGCGCAAAAGCCCTTGGCAAGTGAGTGCTCCGATGCCTGAGGTTGCACGGGCTCTCGCCATCCTGTGCGGTACTGATGGCGACCTCGTTCGTCATTCGGGCGAAGTGGCTTCGAGGTCCGCTGCTGCAACGGCTCGATGGGTGGCGAGCATCCAACGCGGAGCCCGCGACGCTTGCCATAAAATTGCTCGTGGCGGCGTGGGGCGTCAGCGCGCTGGCAGCGGTGCTGGCGATCGCCGGCTGGATCTCTCCGTAGACCCGGCGCCGACAAGGCTACCTTAATGGCTCATCACGTCTCGCACGGTCTCCTCGACTTTGCTCACGCGAACGGTTTGCTCAGAAAGCGGCCTTGAGGCATCCGCGTGATCGTGCAGCGTCGGCTCGTCCCGGATACTTCATCGAACAAGGGCATGGCGGTCGCCGTGACCAAGGAGCTCAGAATCTCGGCTGCCGCAAAATCTCGGCTACCGCCGAATGGCATAATAGTCAGTGCCGGCCATCGTCACTGCAACTGAGCACTCCACCCGAGCGGAGCCGCACCGCGCCATCTCAACTGGCGAAAAAAAAGACGCCCGGCCGAAGCCGGACGCCTTCCCGCGTGACGAAGAACTTAGCGCCGTGCGATGTCGGGCATTGCCAGGATCATCTGTGATTGACGGTCGATCTGGTAGACGCGGCCATTGTCATAGCCGTACTAGACGCGAGCATCATCGACATACTCGCCGCGATACTCGGCTGGGAGGTTGACCACACGCGGGGTGGCGCGTTGGCCAATCCTCACGTCGCCATTGAACGATCCCAGGGTGCAATCCCGCAAACGTCGCGTCAGGTACCCAGTGTCCGTTGACGTTTCCACTTTGCCAAGTACGGCATGATTGTTGCCGCGGACATCGACGCGACTTGCGCCGCGGATTTCCATCGACAGCGCATTGCTGCGTTGAACAGAACAGCATGTTCGCGACCGCTGATTTCCATCCGGGCTGAACGTGCGCTCAAGCCGCACCAGGCGGCTCAGGTCTTAGGGCGATGCTTTCATGCCGTGAGATCGTGCCTTGGCTTTCGCCAGCGTCGATCTGCGCCTCAAGCCGACCGCTGTAGGTGCGATCATGACCCCACTGGGAGGCGCAGGCAACTGTTTGTAGTTGCCCTCATTGTGCCACTGGGCAGAGGCAGGCGCGGCGAGCGAAAGGCCGGCAATGGCAGTCATAGTGATGCAAATCGGCCGGATGGGAAATCTCCTGGTTCACCTCTCGGGGAACGAAATTGGTCTGTGGAGCGCGCTGCCCACTCACTCAGCAATATCTGACCGGCCTCTGAACCAGCTCCAGTATGGACTGGCTGCCCGAGACGACGATCACTCTGGCGATCGCGAATGCGAGTGACGTGAGCATGGCGAATACCTTCGGTCGAAGGAGGGCTCACCCGGACGCGGACAACCGAAGTCGCTCGAACGTCCGGGATCGGCCCCAACGCGTACAAGGTCGGGCGGAAGCGAAGCGTCCGCCGACCGGTTTAGATCGTCATGAATTCAGGGCGCAGGGCTTGTGATCAGCAGAAGTGCCCCGCTCGTAGCTGAGACGCTGGCCCGCTGTAGGGGCAACATTCTTGTCCCACGAAATCGCGCTCTTTTCGAAGCGGAGGTCATCGCCGCCGGCTTCCTGCTTGATCTCGCCGAAGCCCTGAACGCTGTCGAACGTCTTGACGGTTCCAAAATATTTCATGGTGAGTTCCTTTATTGGCACACGCCGAAATTGGCGCGGTGCCGCTAGGAGACGTTAAAGATGGAGGCAGGTGCGGCTTAGCGCCCAAAACCGTCGATTTCGACTGGTAGCAACGAGTAGATAGGCGTTGGTGGTTAGTTAAGCAATCCTGCCTGCAAAATATAAATCGACCATTCTGATGATAAACTATAATGACCTGTCCGAGATCATTTGGTAATCGGCTTAATTATCCTTACATCCATTCATTGTAATATTTACTGGGTGAGAGAGCGATGTTCGGATTCATTGGTGCTGACAGAGCGCAGAGACCGTCGTGCGCAAGCGGCGATATATGGCCGACGCGCGGCGCGCTGGCCCTTCCTCACCCACTTCGACGCGTCGACGATCAAGAGTGTCCGCTTTCCACCCATTGCGGACATTAGTCGTCGGCGAGGTCGTCCGCGAACGACATCGCCCGCGCCATACTTCGTGGTGAGGTAGGTCCCTAACGTTTCAGTCGTACAGGTGGTTCAATCGGGTGATCTCGACGGCGCCGGCGCCGGATTGGCCAAGCGGCTCGCCTCGTCATCGTCTGGCTGAAACGGGTCCAGAAGACTGGCAACCGCCTCCTTGACGCGCGCACGATAACGCGTGGACCGTCCGATTGGCCCTTCATCAGTCCCCTCAAGGAATCTGCCGACTTGAAGGGCCTTCTCGCGCAGAACCGCGAGTGCGCTGTCATTCGCATTGTAAGTGTTATGAAGAAGCATGCGAACTGCCCCACGAATTGCAGTGATCTCCGCTTGCAGATCGATGATTCGATTGGCGATCTCGTCGTCCATATCTGCTCTCAATAGGGGCAAAGGTCATGGGGGGCTAGCTAACCTCGTTGAGAGCGCATCCGGGCCAGTGTCCGCTTTCCACCCAATCCGGACATTAGCGGCTCAGGTTTGCTTTCGAGCCATTGCAGACGTTTTGCGCCTACCCCCATGCTCGCAACCACTCATCTTGAATGGACCGTTGTTGTTGCAGCCGAACGCTGCTGACTACTACGCCGCCGCTCAACCCGACCCAGATGCCTTCTGGTTGCGAGAGGTCGGTCGGTAAAACGTCAGTCGGTACATCTAAGGCTGCCCTTGTGGCTCCAGCGAGCCAATCAATGAGGGCGCGGCGGCGCGCCCAGTCATAGCGCCGATAAGTGGTGGTATGGCGTTCGACGTGCATGCTGGTGACGAGGCCGGCCGTGTCGAGGTTGCAGCGGAACGCGAGTCATTGTTGCTGGGATGGAGCTTGGCATAGGGCTGGCCGCCGGCCCCGGCGCCCTGGTACGCCTCGCCGCCGTAGCCGCCGCGATAATCAATACCGCTGTCGATCAGCCCCTTGACGCGCATCCCGTCCGAGCGGCGCTGCACGTCGGTGATCGCGCTGACCCGCATGGTGGCGGCGACACCGGGAAAGCCCGGCACACCCACCGCCCCGGGCCGGTAGGCACCGACATAGGCCGCATAGCCTTCGGTCCCCGCATAGCCGTTGACGCCGTATAGGATCGCCCCCTGGGCAAGCGCCGCCGTGACGCAGCGGGCGATGGCCTCGCGATCGCTGGCGTCGTAGCGGGCGCCGAGCTGCCGATCGACGATCTCGCGGATCGGCGCCGGCGCGACGAAGGGTGGCGGAACAGTCGTGTGTTGCGGCGCGGGCGCCGCAAGGTTCTGGCCGATGGGCTGGGCGGAAGTGGAAGCGGACAGCCCGGCAAGGCCGGTCGCCGCGGCGATCAGGGACAAGGTTGTCATAGGGGGTTCGCCTCGGCTCTCAACCGGAAATGCCGGGAGTTCATGAGAGGAACGCATAGGGAGGGCTGATGGGGCCACCAAAGTGAAGAGCCTGCCTCAGCCCGGCGATGATTGCAGAAGCGGGACAAGCGTTGATTTGGCAACATCCGCTACCCACCCACCCAAAGCGGACCCTGGCGCCACATAATCGTCAGGCGCCGTGATCCTTGATGCTGCGCTCAATCATGCGTTGCACGTTGGCATCGTCCGCCTTCATGTCCGCGCCACGGTCCTCAGCCCCTTGCTCCAGTCGCTTTGACCGTCTCTCGGCGCTCTCTCCCCTCGCGGCGCTTTCGTCCGCTCTCTTTGATGCTCATCCCCGAGTGGCTAGCAGGTCCGTTAGTTCTTGTCGTGAACCGAGAATGATCGCTGCGCATCCACGATCTAGTATGCCGCCAACTTTGCTAATGTCTGCTTTCCACCCATTCCTGCCACTAGACGGTTGATTGCTCGCTTCTAGCTAGGAGCGCGATCCATGAACCGTCCGCCTCAGGTAATCGTGGGGGCCAAGCTCCCGCTCCGGCCGATGCACGTTTGGGCGATCCGCGTGCGCCTCCAGATTGAGCGCCGCGTACGCGACCTGGCGCTGTTCGACATCGCCTTGGACAGCAAGCTCCGAGGCTGCGATGTGGTCTCGCTGCGGCTCCCTGACATCCTGGCGGCTGGAGCAGTGCGGCGGCGCGCCATCGTAATCCAGCAGAAGACCCGCCGACCCGTGCAATTCGAGATTACGGAGCAGGCTCGCCGCTCGCTGGCTGAGTGGCTCCGCGTTAGGCGAGGAGATCCGGACGGCTGGCTCTTCCCCAGCCGCATGGTTCCGAAGAGGCACCTCTCTACCCGGCAGTATATCCGGCTGGTCAAACGCTGGATTGCGCTCATTGGCTTGGAGCCAGGCGACTACGGAAGCCACAGCCTGAGGCGCACGAAGGTCTCCATGCTCTACCGCAAGACCGGAAATCTCAGAGCGTGCCAGCTGCTGCTGGGCCACACCAGGCTGGAGAGTACCGTGCGCTACCTTGGAGTGGAGCTGGATGACGCACTGGCGCTCTCAGAAGCTCTGGAAATTTGACGCCCGCTGTCAAAGAACTCCGCAGCACTTCAATCGACCCAGACGCGGACCGAACGCTTGCCCGCCGCGCCGCAAAAGGTGCATTCCTGCGAGCGCCACAGCTTAGCTAACTGGCCGATGGTCGTGGCGGATTTCTCCAACTCCGGGACCTCCGCAAGCGGTATTGGCAACACTTCCCTGCACGCTCGACAAGAGATGGAAACGCGAACCTCGTCGGCGATAGCTTCTGGCAGACTGAATTTGAGCAGCCAGCTCCGGAGTGCGTCACCGCGATCAATGGGCGGCCCGCCAGCGTTTTGCAGCTCCGCGCGATTTGCGAGGTCGTATCCGGCGTTCCAGCATTTCCTTGCCCAATTCGTCTCAGAGATCAGCGAGCTCAGGTGCGTCGGCTGGTATTCAAGCACCTGATAAGTAGCGACTATATTCAGGTGGAGTAGGTCAGAAACGCGACGTTCGATGCAGTCGGTTCCCTTCGCGGCTGCCTCTTTCTCGCATTTCATGAACCTGCTCAGGACTCGCCCAGGGAAATCGTTTGTCTGGCCGACGTAAATGGGCGTTCCCGGATTGTCACGCTTGTCCGGATGGCGAGGGTCTCTGATCAGATATGTTACCCATTGCCCGTCGCGCTGAGCCTCTTTCGCGCGGGCTGTCTCCGCCATGATTTCGTCTAGGACGGCCTTTCGCGCTGGATCGGATTGAAACCTCGGCACACGCCCTCCCACTCCGGCTGGCGCAGCTTATCCGGGTCGCGCGTCTGTGCAATGCATGGCATTGCTACTGGCGGGAATGGGTGGAAAGCTGACGTTAGCTTGTCCTGTTGGTGTCTGCCGCTGTCACGAGTGTAGAGAGAGCCGTGAGCAGCTGCGCCCCGGCGTAGGGCTTTTGAACCACGACACTCTTCGGCACGCCTTGCGCGGACCAATCTGCAGCGCTGTCCCCAGTCGTATAAACGATTGGCAGGTCCGGCCGCAGCTCGCGTGCCCTTCGACCTATTTCCCAGCCGTCAGGCCCTCCGGGAAGCCGCACGTCTGTGACCAATCCCGATAATTCGGCGGCTCGTTCATCAAGGATGCTGACGGCCTCGGAGGCGAGCTGCGCAGGTAGAACGGTATAGCCCCCTGCCTCCAACGCATCTTGAGCGGTGAGCAGGACGAGTGGCTCGTCTTCGACCAGCAAAACAATAGGCTCTGGCACCTAACAGTTCCCAGTCGCGCGGCGGCATTTCTCGCGGGCGACGGGCTGTTCAGCAGCCCGTCAAGTGGGCCGCCAGATCGTTTGTCGGGTGGCCGACTAAAAATCTGTGGGTGGTTCGAACGTGCGTCGCGATCGGCTGCTAATGTCCGCTTTGGGTGGAAAGCTGCCCTTGACGTTTTACGACGAAGCTTCCTGAAGACTCTCGCCGCCTTCCAGTCAGAAGGCCCGCACCACCCCGATTTCACTCCGCGTTCGGCGATAATCGTAGAATCCGATCGTGCTCCGGTTGCGCTCGATGCTGAACCGCACCAGCGGCGCGAAGCCGCGGAACTGGAGCTGGCGGAACGTCGCTCCCAGCGACACACGCGAGTAGCGGTCGGACCTTGCATCGGGAAACAGCTGAAGCCGCTCATCGGCGTGGAGCTTCCCGTACTCGAGCGCCGCGGTGAAGGTCATTCGCCCGACGTCGTGCCAGCCGAGCAAACCTGCCCGCCAGCCGGTGGTCGAATAGCCGGGATCCTTCGACGCCTGCCGGTTCGCCGACAGGCTCAGCCCCACGCCCGTCGTCGTCGAGAGCGCCCGTTCGATTTCCGCTTCTCCCGAATAACTTTTGCCGTCCTGAAGGTCGTTGAACTCGTTGTCGACCAGGGCCGCGCTGCCGGTCAGCCGCAACTGCATCCGGCTGCCCAGTGGGCGGGTCCATGTCGCGCCGAGCCGCGCCGAGCGCACGAATGGCTTCTGCCCGAACCAGCGCTGCGTCGCTCCGAGCTCGAGATTGAGCCGATTGCGCCCCAGCCGAAGCTCGGGCCCGGCGGCAAGGTCGACCGCAATGTCGTTGAACTCGGTCTGCCGGTACAGGTCCGCCGTCCCGGTCAGCCGCACAAGCAAGCTTTGGTCGCCAAGCGCGACGCGCCTGAACGCCTGCCCTTGCACGGAGGCGCCCGTTCCCGACTTGGCGTTGCTGTCCTTGTCGATGTCGAAGTCCCCGAAGATCGTGCCCAGGGTATTCGATCGCGTCGCGCGATTGATGTTGCTGTCTGGCGCGAGGGCAATTTCAAGGCTCGCCCCAAACGGCCGCTGCGCGCGAAGCGCTTCCGAATAGCGATCGACCAGACGCGCGACGGCGGGCGGGAGCCCCGCCGCCTGCGCCGCGCGCAGCTGGCGCAGTGCTCCCTCGGTCTCGCCGAGCAACTCCAGCGCATGGGCAAGCTCGACCCTCGCGACACTCGCCTCCGGCCGCTCGTCGACCAGCCGGCGCAGTAGAACCGCCGCTTCCTCGTTGCGCTTGCGGCTCAGCAGCTGCTTGGCATGCCTGAACCGCGCCTCCGAACGGATGTCGGGATCGGGATTGCCCTCGAGCGCCGCATAAATGCCTGATGCGACCGACGAGGCTCCGCGCGATTCCGCCAACTCGGCGAGCTTGAGCATCTGCGAGGGCGTAAGAACGAGCCTCTTGGATTGCGCGACGCGCACGGCCGCGCCAGCAGCCGCGGCGTCCATCGGAACGGACGCGGTAGCTGCCGCTAGAAGTCCAGCGAGGAGCATTCCGCCTCTCCATTCAAGTCGATCAGTGCGACTTCGCGATCCACGCGCCGAATGCTTGGTGGGCGTTGTGATCTGCGGTGATCGTTGAGTTGCTCGCGTCTGCGCGACCCACCTCAAGGATGAACGGCAGAGCCCAGGAGCCGATCGTTTCCTCCGCGTGCGGACCCGTGAACTTACCGAGGAAGAAATTGTCACCTACCGCGTCGGTGTCGAACCTACCCGCATAGCTCGTGCTTCCCACACCGAAGACTGTGTCCGTGAATGCGAAGGTGCCGATCTGAAGAGGTGTGTCACTGACCTCATCGGAAAGCCCGAGGCTGATCGTCCCGCCGAGCGTTCCAGCGGCGAAGTTGAAATTGAGCGTTACCGATCCGGTGGCCAGCTCGCGGAAGGATTGCCCTGCATTCGAACCGTTGACGTCGGACATACCCGCGATGGCGCCGGTGTAGGTGGCCGATCCGACAACCGGGACGGCTCCGTCGGGTGTGAGCGTACCGAATGCGAATGCGCCAAACTGCTGCGGATCTGAGGAATGATAGGAGGCAAGCTCCGAATATTGATAACCAAGGTTCTTGGAACCGGAGATCACGGCCTCGAAGTTGCTGTCCGTGTCCTTGAGCAGGGTGCCAGGAGCGAACGATAGCAACTCGCTCCACTCCTTGCCTGGCAACAGAACTTGGTACGTCCCATCGCTCATGAAGCGGATGTGCGGCTGGTCGGCGTCGTTGGTGGAAATGGCGCCCAGCGGCCCGTTGGCAGCAGAGCCGTCCACCGTCGCTCCGACCGAGGCGAACTTGCCGACCGCAGGGTTCGGGAAGATCGTCACTGACTGATCTTGCTGTGGCGGCGGCGGCACTGGCGGCTGCGGGATGAAGGATGACCCTCCTCCTCCTCCTCCACCGCAGGAGGCAAGCGCAAGGCAGAGCATGCCGCAACTGGCGAGCCAGCTCTTGCGTCGGCTTACGCGACGGAGCCGGTGATCAAGCAGGCGTGCATTGCAGAACATGGCGTCTTCCTTTCACAAAGGATGAACATGTGGGCGGTGTTGTTTCCGTGCGGAGAAAGCGCCGGTTGTAAGAACGAGACGCTCATCCGCCGTTCTTGGTGTAGATTCGGAAGTCGCGCACTTGGACGGACGCGGTCTGGCCCGGGCCGTTTGCGTTCACTGCCGGACCAGCTCCCATCGCCGAAATTGTCGGGCCGCTATCCACGGTGAATCCATCCAGGTGGAAGGAGAGTGGTCCGACGACCTTGTCTCCAACGGTGAGCTTTGTTTGCCCGGTGCCGTCCTTCCGATCGATCGTGAGCTCAATCGTGAACGGTTGCGGGTTTGTGGTCGAAAAGATCAGATCCTTTATTTCCTGAGAAAGGGTCGTGTTGGTCGTCTCAAGGGCCCCAAACGGAACTTGTAGCCTGACCACGAAGCCCGGCCGCACATTGATGGTGGAGAAGATCCTGGGTTCGTCGGGGAGGTCTTCACTGCCGCCGGTCTTGGCGCCCACGCCGATCGCAAAGCCACCACCGGGTATCGGCCCAACAGGAGCAATGAACGTGGCCCTGATGCGCGAAACCGATCCAGGACCGAAATTAAGCTGTGTCGCCCATGCAGTCTGGGCGACGACAAGATCAGGCGACAAGTCGACTGGCCGCGTAATGCCGAGGATGATCGCACCTGGCCGTTTATCTAGCGTCGGGTTCGAGTTTGGGATTCCCGTATCGCCGGCCTTCATCGGGCCCGCGTTCAGCTTATCGAGAGCGGGTGCGAGCGAGCCGTTCGGAAAGCTTGCCAGATAGGCGAGGTTTAGCTCGGCTGGGGCCGGCGTCCCGGCGCCGCGGATGATGACGGGGCGAAAGCCGGGCTTCGCGTCGACCGATGTCGCCGCGGGCAGCATAAGGGCAGCGGCGCCGAGCAGGCCAATGCCAGCACGCCCAAAGCCCTTTTCACTGACTTTGATGGTTCTGCTGCACATGGCCGTTTCCTTTCAGCAAGTCCCCGCTCGGGGCTTCGCTTAAGACTAGCCAAGTTGCTGAAATTCACGGCCCGATCTCTGCCCGATCCAACCTGATCTTCGTCCGACTTCGTCGGTGCTCCGCGGCATGTTATGACGTGGCTGCCGGGAAAGCCGGCTGGGGGCCGCATGTACGAGTCGACTCAAGACCCCATGTGGATGCACGGCATCGATCTGGCCCAGGAGGCGGATTTCGACCTGGGCTTGCTCCGCGTTCGGCCCGCAAGATGCGAAGTCGAATGGAACGGCATCTCCCAGACCCTGCAGCGGCGCGTGATGCAGGTCCTTGTGGCGCTCGCTCGAGCGGGCGGCTCGGTCGTCTCGCAAAGCGATTTGGTGGCCCGCTGCTGGCGTGGATTGTCCGTCAGCGACGACGCGATCTACCGCTGCATCAGCAAGCTCCGCAAACTTGCCACGGACTATCCCGACCCACCCTATTCGATCGAGGCTATTCCAGGCGTCGGGTACTGCCTCACATCGGCGGGCCTTGAGGAAGATGGTCCTGCTGCCGAAACGCCGGCGGCTGGGAAAACCCGTTTTCGCTTTCGCGCCTTGATGGTCGCAGCTGCACTTATCCTGTTGCTCACGGTGGGTGCGGCGCTCTGGATGTTCCAGGGCCGTGCCCCGGAGCATGCACCTCTTCGCGTCGCCGTTCAGCCGTTCGACGCATTGACGGATTCCGCAGGGGCGCGTTCGCTCGCGCGAAGAATTCCCAACGAAATCGTCGACGCGCTCGGTGACAGCCAGATCGAAACCGTCCTTGCCGGAGAACAGACCGGTTCACGAAACGCGCTGCCTGGGCTGCGCGTGACAGGGCTTTTGCGCGACGATGGCCGCAAGACGGTCGTCGATGTTCGAATAGAGAATGGCGCCACCCGTGCGGCGATATGGTCGACGGAATTCCAACGGGAGAGCCGGCAAGCCTCGGACCTGCCGCTCGAAGTTGCCGCGCGCGTTGCCGACGTCGTCAACATGACCAACTTTGCGCGTAGCGCGAACCCGCCGCTGACCGACGATTCCGCTCTGACCCCGTTACTTCAGACAACCGACATGATCCGTGACGCTCATGATGGTGCCTGGGCGCCGATGGTTGAAAACGCAAAAGGCGTGGTCGCAAGTCACCCTGAATTTGCATTCGGTCATTCAATATTGGCCAGCGCGTACGCCGAGGCCGCCGATAGCATCGATGTTCCCGAGCGGGCGCAGGCGATGAGAGACGCGGCCAGACGCGAGGCAAAACTGACCCTCAAGCTCGATCCGGAAGAAGCAGGGGCCTATGCCGTCCTGTCGGCACTCGTGCCGCGCTCTGGATTACCGCGCACAAGAAGCGATTTTGCTACGCGGTATAAAATTCGCAAAGCACCCCAAGGAACCGCTCGGCGCCCTATATTCATATGAGGGGACGTTGCTCAACAATGTCGGGCGCCTGCGCGAATCCCTTTCCTTTCAATTGATTGCACAAGCCACCGACAAATGGGGTGCACCGAAAGCGGTCAAGGTCGCGCTCATTTATGCCAACATGGGGAACTTGCCCGCAGCCCGCGCCTGGATTCAGAATGCGTTCGAGCGCTGGCCGAACCATTCCGCAGTCCGAATGGACCGACTTTACATTGCTGGCTTTTACGAACAGCCCGCCGATGCACTTGCGACCATCGAAGCAGTGCATACGCAGACGCCGACGGACGACGACCGAACCGCGATTTGGCGGACCTTTGTCAAAGCCAGGGCGGCGCATTCCACGCAGCTGACTGGCGCGACCATCCCGAAGATTCGTGAGGCTGCCGATCAGGGCGAAATCGCGCGCGAGATCGCGATCATGATGTTGGCGGCTCTTGGACAGACAAAGCAGGCCATCGAGGCCACAAACCTCGCGCTCGACCATCAACAGTTGGAGCCGAAGTTCCTTTTCACGCCGGTCATGCACAACGTCCGGCGGGATGCGGGTTTCGTTGGTCTAGCCTCGCGCATGGGTCTTCTTAGATACTGGCGGGAGACCGGGCAACGGCCCGATTTCTGCACCGATCGGGCAGCGTCAGGGGAATGCAGTCCGCAACTGCTTGCCGCGCTCAAATCGAGCTAAGGATTCAGGTCCACGGACGCGCTTGCAAAAATGTACCGGCCGAGCGGGTCATACCATTCGGGATAGGTATCGCCGTTGAACGGTCCACCCCCGCCTGCGGTGTTACTGACGACGAGCGGCGGCTGTCGGTCCAACACATTGTTGACTCCGATTCGAAATTCGAACCTCTTGCCGACCCTGAAGACCGTGGCGGCGTCGAGATAATCCTGTGCTCGTAGTTTCGTGTTCGCCGGGCTAACCTCGTCCCTCAGATCGAAGTTTGGATCGAGCGCGGCGAGCTTCACGCCGCCCAGGTGCCGCCATTGAAGCGACACGGAAATTCCGCTGCGGTGAGTCCCACGTCGCTCGCGCCATGTGCTTCCAGCGCGGCTGCATGCCGCATGGTTCGCCGAATAGACCGGCACAATCGTACGGGGTCGAGAGCCCGCCGTTGTCGACGATCCAGCGCAGGACGTAGCTGCCCCGAAAGCCGAAGCTTGCCGAGCCCAGGCGGCCCAGCTGCGCGGAATAATCTGCGCTTCCGTCGATTCCGCGGACCTTCAGCCCTCCGAGGTTCGCCTGTCGGTCATCGACATAGCCAGTGCCGAGCCAGAGCGAGCCATTCGGATCGCGATGGATGCGGCCGCAGAAAATGGGATCCCCGCTGGTGATGCAGCTGTCGACGATGGTCTGCGCGCCGATCTTCGAGATGGCGCCCTTCAGCTGATGTCCCACCAGTCGATCGTGGCGTTAAAGCCGCGCAGGAACCGAGGCTCGAGGACCACCCCGACTGTTCGCGTGGTCGCGGTTTCCGGTTGCAGCTCCGCGTTGCCGCCGATGGACCGCGGTGTAGCCGAACAGGCAAGCATTGACTGTGACGACATGTCCATATTGCGCCGACGTGACCCCGGTCAGAGCGCACTGCGCCGGTGTAGCTTTAGGGCTGAATGCCGGTGCACGGATCGCGATCGGAGGAGTCGGGCTGAACGGGAGCGAAAAGCTCCAGGATATTGGGCGCACGGATCGCGCCCTGCTGGCTCGCGCGGAACCGCGCTCCGGTGACCGCAGTCAGATCGAGCGCCAGCTTGTAGACATCGCTCGAGAATTTGCTTCCAGCGTTCTCGTACCACGACTTCCGAAACCCGCCTTCCAACGCCAACCGCCGTACCAGCTTGTCGGTGGCCAACGGGAGCCGGCCTTCGCCGAAAATTTCTTTCGCGGTCGATCGAGCCGTGAATGGGAAACACCTGCTCGCCGAAACCTGCGACGTCGCCGGTCTGAGAGAATTCGTCAGGATCGAAGTCGACGACAATCCTTCCGTAATTCTGCGCCGAGGTTGATTGCCGAGCCCTCGTCGGACCAGGGGCTGCCAATTCCCCAGCGGTCGAGCTCGATCGTCGCATTGACGTTGCCGACCTGCTCCCTGAACGACCCGCGCATGGACGGAGGAATGGAAAGATAAGCGGTGGATTGCGGGGTCACCTGTCCGGTCGCGAAAACGTCCCAGGGCACGCAGGCCGGATCGGCGCCTGGCGCCGAAGGACCGAGCTCTCGCGCGATCAGCGCGGAGCGGCAAATGGGTCGGCCTGTCGAGGGATCGGAGACGACGTCGAGCGCTCTGCCAAGCCGCGTAATCGACAATTGTTGCGATATTGCCGGTCGAGGCTGACGCGGCCGAAGAGAAAGCTCGCGTCATAGCTGACGCCGCGCCCCAGCTCGCCCTTGAAGCCTCCGAGCAACCGAACGCTCTTGTGTTTCAGATCGTCCTGGATCGGGCCGCCCCGATATTGCGCAGTGCGATCAGGAGCGACGCGCGAAAATATGTCGCGCCCGTCACCGGATCGACGAATGGAGTCGGCGTGCCGGTGAATCTCACCGAGATTGCCGTTGCCGTCGCGGATCGGAGTTTCGCCGACGAAATTGCCTGCTCGGCAAATCAGCGACCGCTGCTGTTCCGACAGCAGCGGATTGTCGCAATTGATGGTCTCGGTGTTGGTGAAGTCACCCGATGGACCGAGTCTGCCAAACCGATCGGTCCTTCATCGCCATGACTTCCGCGTAGGCCTGGACCGCGCTCGAGAACTCGAAATTGGCAAATCCGCCGGCGGTGTAGCTCTCGTCCGGCCGCTGGATAGAAATTCCACGGGCCGTAATTGAATCGGCTCAGGCCCGGACGAACGTCCGGTCGGGCGTGACCTGGTACGCGTTGCCGAGATTGTCGAAGAAGTTCCCGGGATACGAGGCGATCGGGCCGCCGCATTCCAGGGCGGCCGTCGGCCGCCGATTGGCGAGCTGGGCGGTGATCGGGCAGGCGCTATAGTCGCGCCGGTCCTGCGTGACCCCGTCGATCCGGCGATACCCGCCATAAAGCGTGACGTGCGCGCGACCGTCGAGAAAGCTATGGCCGAATGCCACGGACAGATTCTCGCGCCGACCGTCGAAGACGCTCCCGAGGGTATGGGAGCTGCCGCTGGTCGAGCAGACGCTGAGCAAATTCGTCCCGGTTATCGTGCTGGTAGCCGCCGATCTCACCCTCGATCCTGAGGCCATCGAGCTTCGTGTCGAGGATGAAGTTGACGACGCCGGCGACCGCGTCAGAGCCGTAGACTGCGGCCGCGCCGCCGGTCAGGACTTCGACGCGCTGGATGAGCGACGTCGGGATACTATTGAGGTCGGGAACGGGAAAGCGCGGATCGCCTGGGATGAGGCGATGGCCATTCACCAGCACGAGCGTCCTCGACGGCGCCAAGGCCGCGAAGGTCGACCGTTGCGATGCCTGACGCGCCGGCGCGAAACGAACTCGCCCTGCGACGGATTGACCTGCCGGAAGCTGGTTGAGAAGTTCTTCGGCGTTCGTCGCGCCGACCAGCTTGAATTCGTCGCCCTTGACAATCGTCACGGGACTGACGGCGGTCAGATCGGTACGCGGGATCGCGAGCCCGTGATCAAGATCGGGGCGTGGAGCCGGCTCGGCAAATGCTGCTGATCGTCCGACGGCGGGGCTGCTCGAACCTGATCGCGCAAGGACTGTGAGCCGATCGTCAGCGCGACCCACACAGACACTTCGCCAGTGAACAGCCGCCTCGCAATCGCTGTACCCCCGCCGTCGGCGCGTCGGATGGCATCATTGGCGGCCATCGGTGACCAGCGCGGCCAAGCTGAAACGAATGTCTGCAATGCCGTCGAAAGCTGACCACTAGGAGCTTAAGCGGCAGGAAATGGGTGGAAAGCTGACACCCGCGCGAACCCTCAAGGTGAAGATGCTAACCTGCCTCGCAGGCTCTGCTAAGTCGTTGCCGCGGCTTCCCACCATGTTTCGGTGGTCAACGCCGGAAGGCCTATGTGTCGCGCGCTGAGGGGGACATCGTGAATGGCGACGCTGTGGAACGCCGGGCCAGCGACGCGCCAAGCGCATCTCGGCAAGCGCTGGTTCTTCAGCGGCATGGCGGCGCTGTTGGTCGTGACCATGTTCGTCGGCTTTGCCCCGTCTTATTACCTCCACGGCGACGCCTCCGCTCCAGGGTCGGCACCTATCTCGACCCGCCGCTGCAGCCGATCCGCGGGCTTTTCCTGCTGCACGGCGCGGTGTTTACGGCCTGGTTCCTGCTGCAGCTGGTCCAGTCGCTGCTCCTCGCCGGCAAAAAACTGGCGGTGCACAAGCTCCTGGGCGAGACCGCGATGGTCCTCGCGCCGCTGATCGTCATCGTCAGCGTCCTCGTCGTCTTCTACACCACGCGGCACGTGTTCCACGGCGAAACGAGGCCGACCGTGCAGAGCGCCGCCTTCCCGCTATCGCTCGTCACTGGTTCAGCGGTTTCGTGATCGCCGGGGCTGTTGCTGCGCAAGAAGCCGAAGGCGCACAAAAGGCTGATGCTGCTGGCGTCATCGCGATCATCTCGCCGGCGGTTGGCCGCATCGGGTGGCTGCCGTATCCCGACTGGCTGCCCAACTGGTGGGAGTGGGCGATCTGTTTGCGGTGCCGCTAGTGGCCTGGGATCTCGCGAGGCTCCGGCGGTTGCACCCGGCGACCCTGATCGGCGTGCCAGCGTTTGTGCTGATGTTCCCGTTCGTGCTGTGGGTCAGGACCATGCCCTGGTGGATGCACATGGTCGCCACCCTTGTTGCATGACACCCTGTTACGCCGTCGCCTGTAATGTCCTCAAGGGGTCGAAGGCTGTCGCGGCCCGCTTTGGGTGGAAAGCGGACATTAGCGCATCAGGGGAAGTGCAAGCTCCTGGAGCAGGGCCGCGTAACGCGGGTCGCTGCGGATCGGATCGAGGAACGGGTCCACCTTCAGAAGTGCAAGCCCGGAGTCTCTGGCTCCTACAGCGTTGTTGAGCTCGGCGAATGCCTGGTTGCTGTCGCCGAGCTGCGCATAGATTTCGCCCAATTGATAGCTGACTGTTTCACCGAATTGCTGCCTTAGCTGCACGATCCTCCGTTCAGCTCCCCCACGATCGCCGATACGAGCGGTGAGGAGCGCTAACCTCAGTCCGTAGAAGGGGCTGTCGACCCCGATTGCCCGATATTCCGCCTTGGCTTCTGCGGCGTGGCCAGAGGAGAAGCGCATCGCCCATGAAACCGTGGACGCTTCGAAGTTCAGGAGCGAGCGCGAGCGCCTTGCGACCTGCTTCTAGCGCCTGCGGATAGCGACGCAGATAGTTGAGCGCTTCGCACTTGTACCGATAAAAGCGAGCATTGAGTGGATCGAGTGTGATGCCGCCATCCGCAAGCCGCACTCCTTCTTCGGCACTGCTAAGCCAACCTAGATTGCGCGACCCGAGTGCAATTACATCCGGGGGTTTGCGGAGCCAGCGCGAGGGGACTTCTTGGTTTCACTCAGAAGGCCCGGAAAATCGATGCGACTTAGCGCGACACTCGCCACCGCGGCGAGCTGTGCCGCGCCTAGCCTCGGCGCGAGCGCAACAGCCTTTCGAGCAGCGGCGTCTGCTTCCGCAAGCTCGTCTTCTGGCTACTTCTTCAGGAGTTGTCGCAAAATTTATT
>CAVVKB010000036.1:0-40645 GCA_963748685.1 uncultured Pseudomonadota bacterium
GGTTACCGGTACACCGGATGATCCGCGCCGCTTTTACTTTGGCGCGGTCAATGGCGGGGTGTGGCGCACCGACGACGCCGGCCGCACCTGGGCGCCGATCTTCGACCAGGTCAACGTGGGCTCGATCGGCGCGATCGCCGTCGCGCCATCCGCGCCCAAGGTCATCTATGTCGGGACCGGCGAAGCCGACATGCGCTCCGACATCGCGCAGGGCATCGGCATGTTTCGGTCGGCCGATGGCGGTCAAAGCTGGAAGGCGATCGGTCTCGCCGATACCCAGCAGATCGCCAAGATCCTGGTCGATCCGCGCAATCCCGATGTGCTGCTCGTCGCGGCGCTGGGCCATCCGTACGGACCGAATGCCGAACGCGGCGTGTTCCGCTCGGCCGATGGCGGCAAAAGCTGGACCAAGACCCTGTTCAAGGATTCCGACACGGGCGCCATCGACCTCGCGTTCGAACCCCGCCATCCGAGCATCGTCTACGCCGCTTTATGGCAAACGCGGCGCCCGCCGTGGAACACCTACCCGCCGTCCAGCGGGCCCGGCAGCGGACTCTACGAATCGACCGATGGCGGGCGCAGCTGGCGCCAGCTGCAAGGCCACGGCTTGCCCGGTTCGCCGGCCCGGATCGGGCTCGCCACCAGTCCGGCCAAGCCGGGCCGCGTTTATGCATTGGTCGACAGCGGCCGAAGGGCAGGGCGGACTTTATCGCTCCGACAATCGCGGGCTCGGCTGGACCAGGGTCACCGGCGACAAGCGCATCTGGAACCGTGGCTGGTATTTCGGCGGGATCACCGCGAACCCGAAAAATGCCGATCAGCTCTGGGTGGCGAACACCATCATGCTCCGTTCGGACGATGGCGGCGCGCATTTCCTCCCGTGAAGGGCGATCCCACCGGCGACGATTTTCACACGTTGTGGATCGACCCGAAGAATGCCGACCGGCGCATTCTCGGCGTCGACCAGGGAACCCTGGTGACGGTGAACGGCGGGCGGACCTGGAGCAGCTGGTTCAACCAGCCGACCGGCTCAATTCTATCACGTCTCGACCGACAATCGGTTTCCCTATCGGATATACTGGCGCCCAGCAGGATTCAGGCGCGGCGGCGGTGCCCAGCCGCAGCAATTCGAAGGACGACGGGATCAACATGACCCACTTCCGCGAGATTGCGGCGGGCGGGGAAAGCGACGAGATCGCGCCTGACCCGGCCGATCCGGATACGATCTACGGGGGCCGCGTCGAAAAGCTCGACCTCAAGTCGGGCCAGAATCGCAATGTCGACCCGACGCTTGCCTTTCCGGGTGAATATCGGGGCGAGTGGACGCTGCCACTGGCGTGGGCGAAGCACGACCATTCGCTCTACTTCGGGAACCAGCGCCTGTTCCGGACCCGCGACGGGGGCAAGAGCTGGGCTCCGATCAGCCCGGACCTGACGCGGCCGGACCCCGCAATTCCCGCAACGCTCGATCCGCCGACGATCAAGGACACCGCGACCAATGGCCCGCGGCGCGGCGTGATCTATGACATCGGAACGTCTCCGCTTCAGGCTGGCCTCATCTGGGTCGGGACGGACGATGGATTAATCTGGCGGACCGACGACGACGGCGGCCACTGGGCGAACGTCACGCCGGCCGGCCTGCAGCCCTGGTCCAAGGTTGGGATCGTCGAGCCATCTCATTTCGATGGGAACGTCGCTTACGCCGCGATCGATCGCCATCGGATCGATGACCAGCGGCCGATCATCCTGCGCACCCGAGATGGCGGCCGAAGCTGGAATGAAATCACCAACGGCCTGCCGCGCGGTGAAGGTCCCAATTCCGTCAATGTCGTCCGCGAGGATCCGGTCCGGCGCGGCCTGCTGTTTGCCGGGACGGAGCGCGGGCTGTTCGTCTCCTTCGATGATGGTGACCATTGGCAGCCGCTGAACCACGGCCTCCCGACGACTTCCGTGAGGGACATCACGGTCCACGGCGACGATCTGGTGATCGCGACCCACGGGCGCGGCTTCTACGTCATGGACGACATCGTGCCGCTGCGCGCGCTCGCCGGCAATGCAGCGATGGGTCTGCATTTGTTTCCGCAGGCGACTGTGGTCCGGCTGAACGAGCCCGGCTTCACCGGCACGCCGATGCCGAAGGACGAGCCACTGGCGCTCAACCCTCCAGCGGGCGCGATGATCGATTATGCGCTGCCGCCCGGGATCGCGGATGCGGTCGAGATCGCGATTTACGACCAAGGCGGGAGCTGGTGAACCAATTCAGCAGCGCCGACCCCGTGAAGCCGATCGACCTTTCGACATTGGCCGTGGCGCCCGAATGGGTGGTCAGTCCCAAGCCGCCGTCGGCAGCGCCGGGACACGCCGTTTCGTCTGGAACCTGCATTACGCCAAGCCAGCGGGGCTGAAAGCCGAAGCGACGCCGGAAGGCGTGTGGGCGCCGCCGGGCCGCTATGTGGTGGAACTGCGTGCGGCGGGGCAGGCACTGCGCCAGCCGCTGACGGTTATTGCCGACCCGCGCGTGACGGTCACCCAGGCGGATTTCGACGCCGAGTTCCGCCTCGCGAAGCAGATCGAGCAAGCGCAGGTCCGGGTGCGCTCGATGCTTGCCCAGGCAAGCAAGCTCAAGGCGAGGCTCAAGGTGAACCCGCAGCAAGCGCTCCTGACGACGCAGCTGGACGCATTGATCGGTGAAGACGCGCCGATTGGCGGCAAGACGCCGCCGACCACCCTGACCAGCATTTCCGAGTGGCTCGACAGCCTGGCGCAGGCGGTGGATGGAGCGGACGGGGCACCGACAGCCGACAATCTCCAAGGGTTCGCACAGGTTTCGGCCGCGCTGCGAGCAGATCGAGCCGCGCTGGCGGGCGTTCCAGGCCTCCGTCGCGACCTAGATCAGGCGCGACACCGTCCGCTGCTGGCGTTCGAGCGCCATCAGCAGGCCGAGGCAGAGCATGACGGTCATGACCGCCGATCCGCCGAAGCTGACCAGGGGCAGGGGGACGCCGACGACCGGCGCCAGGCCCATCACCATCATGAGGTTGATCGCCACGTAGAAGAAGATGGTCGCGGACAGTCCGGCGGCGGCGAGTTGGGCGAAGCGCGTACGGGCGTTGGCGCTGACCTTCATGCCCCATCGGATCACCAACGCGAACGCGACAATCAGGAACACGCCGCCGACCAGTCCCCATTCCTCGGCCATCGTCGCGAAGACGAAGTCGGTATGGCCCTCGGGCAAATAGTCGAGATGGCTCTGGCTGCCGTGCAGGAAGCCCTTGCCCCAGATGCCGCCCGAGCCGATCGCGATCTTCGACTGCGCAATGTGATAGCCGGCGCCGAGCGGGTCGCTCTCCGGATCGAGGAAGACGTCGATGCGTTTGCGCTGATAACCGTGCATCATGCCGTAGACGATGGGAGCGGCGACGGCGACCGCCGCGGCCGGTCCTGCGAACAGCCACCACGGCAGACCGGCGAGGAACATCACCGTAACGCCGCACAGAACGACCATGATGCAGGTGCCGAGGTCGGGCTGAACGAGGATCAGGAAGGCCGGCACGCCAAGCAACGCCATCGCCGGCCAGATCGCCCGCGACTTGCGGATTTCCGCCGCCGGCACGAGCTCGTAAAAGCGCGCGAGTGTCAGCACGATGGCCGGCTTCATGAATTCGGACGGCTGGAGCCGGATGGGGCCGATGTCGAGCCACCGCTGCGCGCCCTTGCTGACGAACCCCAGTGCTTCCACGCCGATCAGCATGATCAGGGTCACGCCGTAGAGCGGGAAGGCAATTGCCTTGATCGTCAATTCCTTCATCCACGACATGCTGATCGCGATGATCATGAAGCCGCAGAACACGATCGCCTGCTTGAGCGCCCATGGCCGGACCGAGCCGCCCGCTGCCGAGTAAAGCACGATCAACCCGAAGCTCGCGATGCCGGTGATCAGGAAGATCAACCGCCACGGCAGCCGCGCGAGCGGGCGCGGGATAATTGCCGAACTGATCATGCCTTTTCGGGCGGCAGTGGCGGCAGTCCGTTTGCGGAACGCCAGGCCGACGTCTTGCGAGCGAGGCGTTCGTCCGGATTTCCGCCGATGCTTTGCTCGAACGCCTCGAGGCTCGCGAGGGCCTTTGGCTTATCGTAGAGAAACGTCATGGTGTCGCGAACCAGCGGTGCGGCGACCGCGGCGCCGAAGCCACCGTGCTCGACAATCGCCGCAGCGGCGTAGCGCGGATTGTCGTACGGCGCGAAGCCCATGAACAGCGAGTGGTCGCGCAACTTCCAGGTCGCGCTCGTATAATCGCCGCGTTCGCTGGCGCTCAAATTGTGGGTCTGCGCGGTGCCGGTCTTTCCAGCCATTTGAATGCCAGCCAACGGCAGCTTCGCAACGGTCGCGGTACCGTGGTCGACCACGCCCGCCATCGCGCTGCGGATGAACGTCAGATGGTCGGCATCGACCGCCAGCGGGGTTTGCGGCACCACGGGCTTGCTCTTGAGCAATCGCGGAACCACGCGCTTGCCGGTCGCCAGCCGGCTTGCCATCACCGCAAGCTGCATCGGATTGATGAGCACCTGTCCTTGCCCGATCGACATGTTGACCGTGTCGTATCCCTGCCACTTCCGATGATATTTGCGCATCATCCACTCAGGGTCGGGGATGGTGCCGTAGCGCTGGTTGTCGAACGGCAGGTCGAACTTCTCGCCGAAGCCCATCGAGCGGACCATCGGCGAGAGCTTATCCGCTCCGACTCGGAGGCACATGCTGTAGAAATAAACGTCGCAGCTATGGACGACGGCCGCGTCCATATCGACCGGACCGTGCCGCTTGTCGCAGTGGAAAGTGTGATTGCCGAGTTGAAAGGCGCCCGTGCAATTGACGCGCTGCTTGCGGTCGACGCCGGCATTGAGCAGCGCCATCGCCATCGATGGCTTGATCGTTGATCCTGACGGATAGAGGCTTTCCAGGGCCTTATCGACCAGCGGCAAATGGTCGTCTCCGGACAGCATCTTCCACTCGTTGTTGCTGATCCCATCCGAGAAGTTGTTGGGGTTGAAGGACGGCATGGACGGCATCGCGAGAATGTCGCCATTGGTGACGTCCAGCACGACGACCGAGCAGGACTGGTCGCCGATCCGCCGTGCGGCAAATTCGTGAAGGTCGGAATCGATCGTCAGCTGGACGGTGCCGCCGCTCCGATCCGGCTTTGGTTCCAGTTCCTTGACCAGCTTGCCGCGCGCCGTGACTTCCACACGCTGGCCGCCCGGTTCCCCGCGAAGGGTCGATTCAAGCGTTTGCTCGAGACCCTCCTTGCCGATCTTCACGCCGGGAATCAGCAGCAGCGGATTCTTGTTCTCTTTCTCATATTCGGACGCGGACGCCGCCCCGACATAGCCGACCAGCTGTCCGACTGTTGAGCCGCCCGGATAAAAGCGCGTGAATCCGCGCGAGGCGGCCACTCCGGGAAGATCGGGCAAGCGAACGGTGATCGCCGCATATTGCTCATAGGGGACATTGTCCGCCACCGAGACCGGCTGAAAGCCGCGCGATTGGGCCAGTTCGCGGGAGATTCGCTCGACCTCGTCGGGTGGTAAATTCATCAGCCGCTGAAGCTCGGCGACGACCATTGGCGCGTTGGCGATCTGCTGCGGGATCAGGTCGACCCGGAAGCTGGCCTTGTTGATCGCAATGGGCTTGCCGTTGCGGTCGATGATCCAGCCCCGGCGCGGCGGGACGGGGATCAGCTGGACGCGGTTGCTCTCGCTCAGCAGCTGATATTTCTCGTTCTGGGCAATCGCGAGCCAGCCCATGCGGCCAACCAGCAGCCCGCCGACCGCGGCCTGGGCGCCGCCAAGCAGCATCATGCGCCGCGAAAAGGTGATCGACTGATGGGCGGTCGTGATCCGCATGTGCTTCATCGGCCGAGCCTCCACGCATCGATCCGCGACACGAGCCAGGCGAAAGCGGGAAAGACACAGATGGAGATGATCAGGGCAGGGACCACCCGCGTGAACGAGGGCGCGGCGTCCACGACACGCGCGACCCGCCACTGAAGCCATTCGTCAGTTGCAATCAGAACCGTGGCCAGCACCCATTCGATCCAATAGTCGCGCCACATGGTGCGGCGATCAATCAGGTCGAGCGCGAGCATCGTCGCGCTCCACAAAGCGATTGAAAACCCTATCGGATATCCGGTGAACAGGTCGTTGACGAACCCCAGCGGTGCGGCCCACCAGGCCGGCCATGGATCGGCTCGAAGGAGCCGCCAGCTGATGAAGACGAGGTAGCCGAAATCGGGATACCAACCCGTGGTCGAAACGATCGGCAGGGCCGCGAGGAGCGAGGCCAGTACTACGGTTACCGCAGGCAAATAGGCGGCGAGCGGCGAGGGGCCCCGCCCGATCTGCCCGCGTGAAGGACCGAGTGCCGCGCGGACCATCAGGGTTCGTCCGCGATGGCCGGCGCGTTTTCCGCTGCGACGGCACTGGGTTCGAACGGCCGCTCGACGATGGCGAAACTGGTCGTTGCGGGATCGGCCAGCGGCACGGCGACCGCGCCGTCGTCGTCAAGTTTCACCACCCGGGCGATCGGAACGAGCGGCGGGTAAAGGCCGCCGGTCCCCGATGTGATGATGATGTCGCCGCGCTTGAAGGGATTGCGGCCGACCTCGAGCGGCCTAACATCGATGGTGCCGTCGCCGCGGCCTTGGGCGATGACGGGAATGCCCCCGCGCAACAAGCGTGCCGGGACGATGTTCGCCCGGTCGGAAACCAGAAGAACGCGGGAGGCGAAGGCGCCCGCATCGATGATACGCCCAACCAGCCCATCGGCAGACCGCACCGGCATGCCGATGCGGATGCCGTCGCTGGTGCCGGCAGACAGGATCGCGAAACGCCGCGGACTGTTGAACGACGAACCGACGATCCTTCCGGCGGCGATCGTGGTTCGTTCGCGTTCGCGGAGCTGGAGCGTCGCCTTGAGCTGCTGGTTCTCCTGCAGGATCGCCTTGGCTTCGACCATCCGCTGCATCATGCCGCGCCGCTCGACGCTTCAGCTCCGCGTTCTGGCTGGCTGCGTCCCAGTAGTTCCCGGCGCCGGTGAACAGGCCTTCGGTGGTCGCTGTCACTTCATGCAAGGCGCCGGCGACCGGGCCGGTGACGTCCAGTGCGAACCCGCGGACACGATCGAATTGTTGAGGCGCGACAAGCGACAAAGCGAGCAGGATGAGGCCAACGATAATTCCGGCAATCACCGCCAGAAAGCTGAAGAACAGCCCGTATTGGGCTCGACGCGACCAGCCGGGACGCGCGGTCGCCACCGCTCAGCTCCGCGCTAGGCGGTCTGGAGGACGCCGCGGAACTGCTCTTCCTCGAGCGCGCGGCCAGTGCCGAGCGCGACGCAGGTGAGCGGATCGTCGGCGACGGTCACGGGAAGGCCGGTCTCATCGCGCAGCACCTCGTCGAGACCCTGCAGCAGCGCGCCGCCGCCGGTCAGGACGATGCCCTGGTCGCAGATGTCGGCGGCGAGTTCGGGCGCCGTGTTCTCGAGCGCGATGCGGACGCCTTCGACGATCGTCCCGACCGGCTCCGACAGCGCTTCGGCGATCTGGCCCTGGTTGATCGAGATTTCCTTGGGCACGCCATTGACGAGATCGCGGCCCTTGATGTGGACCGTCTTGCCGATGCCGTCGACCGGCGGCTTGGCGATTCCGACTTCCTTCTTGATCCGCTCGGCGGTCGCTTCGCCGATCAGGAGATTGTGGTTGCGGCGGACGTAGGAGCTGATCGCTTCGTCCATCTTGTCGCCGCCGACGCGGACCGAGGTGGTGTAGGCGAGGCCGCGCAGCGACAGTACCGCGACTTCGGTCGTGCCGCCGCCGATGTCGACGACCATCGATCCGATCGGCTGGGTGACCGGCATGTCGGCGCCGATCGCCGCCGCCATCGGCTCCTCGATCAGATAGACCTGGCTGGCCCCGGCGTTCGAGGCGGCGTCGCGGATCGCGCGGCGCTCGACGCTGGTCGACCCCGACGGCACGCAGATCACGATCTCAGGGAAACGCCAGGCGCGCATCTTGCCACCGTGCACCTTGTGGATGAAATGCTTGATCATCTGCTCGGCCACGTCGATGTCGGCGATCACGCCGTCGCGCAGCGGACGAATGGCTTCGATCTGGTCGGGGGTCTTGCCCATCATGAGCTTGGCGTCGTCGCCGACCGCCTTGACCTTCTTGACGCCGTTGATGGTCTCGATGGCGACGACCGACGGTTCGTTCAAGACGATCCCGCGGCCGCGGACGTACACGAGCGTGTTGGCGGTCCCAAGGTCGATCGCCATGTCGTGCGACATCCATTTAAACCAACAATTCCAGAACATTCGATCCCCGCCCTCTCGATTGTTGTGCCAGCCGTAGCCAGCCCGCGCGAGCTTAATTTCAGATTGACCTCAGGCCATTGAATGCAATCTGAATTTTCGGGAAAAAACAGTGCTTCGCCGGCACCATCCGAATGGGCTAGGAACGGTTAACATGTCAATAAGAAGGCTGCCTCCCGAGCTCATCAATCGCATCGCCGCCGGCGAGGTGGTGGAGCGCCCCGCGAGCGCCCTCAAGGAGCTGGTTGAAAATTCACTCGACGCCGGCGCGAGCCAGGTTTCGGTAAGGCTCCACGCCGGCGGGCTCGAACTGATCGAAGTGGCCGATGACGGCTGCGGCATGGGCCCGGACGAGATGCGCCTCGCGCTCGAACGGCATGCGACCTCCAAGCTGCCGAGCGATGCGATCGACGAAGTCACCAGCTTCGGCTTTCGGGGCGAAGCATTGCCCTCCATCGCCAGCGTCTCCCGACTCATCCTGGAAAGCCGGGTTCGCCCTTCGGCAGGCTCAGGACAGGGGCCGGCCGACGGATGGCGGATCGAAATCGACCATGGCGTGCCGATCGGAGAAGCACCTGCAGCGCTTCCTCCCGGCACCCGGATCAGGATCGAAGGACTGTTCGACAAGATCCCGGCGCGGCGCAAATTCCTGCGCAGCCCGCGGGCCGAATATGCGGCTTGCCTCGACGCGGTGAAGCGCCTGGCGATGGCGCGAAGCGACGTGGCCTTCACCCTCGACCATGACGGCCGTCGGATCCTGACGCTTCAGCCCGCCGAAGCCCCGGCTCGCGTGGCCGAACTCCTCAGTCACGAACTCGACCGACACGGCATCGGCATCGACTGTGCCCGGAATGGCTTGAGCCTGACGGGGGTGATCAGCCTGCCGACCTTCAATCGCGGCATGGCCGATCAGCAGTTCCTCTTCGTCAATTCCAGGCCGGTCAAGGATCGTCTTTTGGTTGGCGCACTTCGCGGCGCCTACCGCGATCTCATCGCGCGCGACCGCCATCCGATTGCCGCCCTGTTCCTCCACGTCCCGCTCGATGAAGTCGACATCAATGTCCACCCGGCCAAGACCGAGGTGCGCTTCCGCGATCCCTCGGCGGTGCGCGGCCTGATCGTCGGTGGCCTGCGGGCGGCACTGGACTCGGAAAGCCAGCGGAGCGCTGCTCGCGAGCAGGCCGCCGCGCCGGTGATGTGGACGAGCGCATCAACGTACGACTCTGCCCTTGCTCGTCATTCCCGCGAAAGCGGGAATCCCGCTGGAATTGAAGGAGCGGGGACCCCCGCCTTCGCGGGGGTGACGGTACTGAGAGAAGAGCAAAAACTATTCGACCGCGCACCCGCCGGGCGGGCCGAACCGGCGATTGAGCCGGTTCCGACCTTCCCTCTAGGCGTCGCGCGTGGGCAGGTGGCCGCGACCTATATCGTCGCGGAGGCAGAGGATGGCCTCGTCATCGTCGATCAGCATGCCGCGCATGAACGGCTTGTGCTCGAACGCATGCGGGCGGCGCGCGAAGGCGGGGCGGTCGCGCAGCAGGCCTTGCTGATCCCGGAAGTGGTCGAGCTCGACGAGCCGGAGTGTGACCGGCTCGAAGCGGCCGCGAGCGATCTTGAAGCGATGGGCCTCGACCTGGAACGCTTTGGCCCCACCGCCATGCTGGTCCGATCGGTACCCGCCGCGCTCGGCAAGACGAACGTTGCGGGACTGCTCGCCGACCTCGCCGCCGAGATTGCGGAGCTGGGCGGGCCGCTCAGCCTGCGCGACAAGCTCGACCTGGTTGCCGCGACGATTGCCTGCCACGGCTCCGTTCGCGCCGGCCGGATCCTGTCGGTGGCCGAGATGAATGCGCTGCTGCGCGAAATGGAAGTCACCCCGCGCTCCGGACAATGCAACCATGGCCGTCCGACCTGGGTGAAGCTCTCCCTTTCCGAAGTCGAGAAACTATTCGGGAGAAGATGATCCGCTGGAGCAACCGCTAATCGGTCGTTCGTCGCTTCTCCCCAGCTTTCTGCCGTGATCGGACCTTGAGCAGATCCTGGCGCGAAATGATGCCGATGACGCGCCGGTCCTCGTGGTTGACGATGGGCACTCGGCCGATGCCGGTTTCCACCATGATGTCGGCGACCTCTCCGCACGGTGTTTCCGCGAACGCAAACTCGGTCGAGGCATCGGACAAGACCTCCGCGAGCTTGCCCTCGGCCTTGTGATTCACCGCCCATTCGAGCGCATCGGTGCGCGATACCAGGCCGAGCAGATGCCCCTGCTTGTCGACTACCGGATAGGAACGATGGGTCGCCTCCTCCGCGAAGAAACGAACTGCATCACCGATCTGCATGTCGCCAGGCAGCGTCGTCGGATCGCGCGTCATCAGCTGCCCTGCCTGCAGGAACTCGAGCGCATCGACCGAATATTCGCGCAGGATGTGCCGTCCGCGACGCGCGATCTTCTCGGTCAGGATCGATCGCTTCATGACCAGCACGCTGATGGCGTGGGCCGCGGTCGCCGCCGCGATCGTCTCCGGCAGGGCCGGAAAGATGGTTGGTAAGCTCGGCCGCGAACAGGGCGCCGGTCATCGGCGCCCGCATCGTTCCGCTCATTACGCCCGCCATGCCGACCATTGCCCAGAAGCCCGGATTGCCAGGGAGATATTGACCGATCAAAAATCCGGCGCAGCCGCCAAGGATCAACAATGGCGCGAGAATGCCGCCGGAAGTCCCCGACCCGAGCGCGACCAGCCACACCACGGCCTTGGCGACCAGCAAGAGAAGGACCGCTTTCACGACCAGATTTCCGTCGAGCAGATCCTGGATGCTGCCGTAGCCTGCGCCCAGCACGCGGATGTCGAACAGCGCTCCGACCCCCACCACGACCGCGCCGATCGCGGGCCACCACATCCAGTGGATGGGCAGCGCGTGAAACCCGTCCTCGATCCGGTAGAGCAGGAACGACATGAAAGCCGCGAGCAGGCCCGTGACCAGGCCGATGCCGGCAGCGAGGGCGACCGGCTCGATTCCGGCTGGTGTAGGCGCGGCGAAGGGGAACAAGGGACCAGCGCCGACCAGGAGTGGCCGCCAGGCGAAGGCCACGAGAACCGCCGTCACGACCGGCACGAAGCTGCGTGGCTTCCATTCGAACAGCAACAGCTCGACTGCTAGCATGATCGACGCGAATGGGGTTCCGAAAATCCCGGTCATCCCGGCTGTCGCGCCGGCGACGAGCAAAGTCTTGCGCTCGGCGGCGCTCAGATTGAACAACTGGGCGAAGAGCGACCCGATCGCCCCGCCGGTCATGATGATCGGCCCCTCGGCGCCGAATGGCCCACCGCTCCCGATCGACACCGCGGAGGACAGAGGCTTCAGCAGCGCGACCTTGAGCGACAGCTTGCTGTCGCCGAACAGGATGGTTTCGATCGCTTCCGGGATGCCGTGGCCCCGGATCTTGTCCGACCCGTAGCGCGCCATCAGCCCCACGATGAGTCCGCCGACGACGGGGATCAGAAGCACCAGCAACGGACCGCGATCGCTAATGACGGCGGCGGCGAACGACGGCCGGCCAAACCAGAAGGCATTGGTCGCAAAAGCGATGAGCTTGAGCAGAAGCCAGGCACCGAAAGCGCCGCCGGTGCCGGCGACGATCGCCATCGCGGCGAGCATAAGCATTCGGTAGTCGGCGCTGTAGTCGGCCAGGCGGCGCGGTCGGCGGGTTGTTGCGGTCATGGCCGCCGCTTCTCGTCATCGCGCGCCGGAATGCAAGGCACGCTGGCCCAGTCGCTGTGGCGTTCGGCTGATTCCGGTTTAATGGGAGACGATGCTCTATCTGATCGTGTTCCTAGGCGCTGGAATCGGTGGCGCGCTCCGCCACGGCGTCAACGTCGGCGCGGCGCGGCTGTTCGGTTATGGCTTCCCGTTCGGAACCTTGATCGTCAACGTCGCCGGCTCGTTCCTGATGGGGCTCCTGGCCGGCTATTTCGCCTTTCGGCCGGGCATTACTCAGCACTTCCGGCTGTTCCTCACGACTGGGATGCTTGGCGGGTTCACGACTTTTTCCGCCTTCTCCCTGGACACGGCGCTGCTGGTCGAACGGCACGCCTACGGCATGGCGGCGGGCTATGCGGTAGGCTCGGTGGCCGCCAGCGTCTCGGCATTGTTCTTCGGGCTCGCGATGTTTAGGGGCGGCGGCCATCTGCCCTAAAGGCAACAGCCATGAACATTGACCTTATTCCGGTGGGCAACGACCCGCCCAACAACATCAACGTCATCATCGAGGTCCCGGTTGGCGGGGAGCCGGTCAAGTATGAATTCGACAAGGCCTCGGGCGCTTTGTTCGTCGACCGGATCCTGCATACGCCGATGCGCTACCCCGCGAATTACGGCTTCGTTCCGCACACGCTGTCGCCGGACGGCGACCCGCTCGATGCGCTGGTGATCGCCCGCTCGCCGTTCGTGCCGGGATGCGTGGTCCGCGCGCGGCCGATCGGCGTGCTTAATCTCGAGGATGAACACGGCGGCGATGAGAAGCTGATCTGCGTCCCGATCGACACGACCTTCCCTTATTATGCGGATGTCGGCGAGCGGCACGACCTGCCGTCGATCGTCCTCCAGCAGGTCGAGCATTTCTTCACGCACTACAAGGATCTGGAGCCCGACAAGTGGGTCCGGGTCGGCAAGTGGGGCGATGCCGCCGAAGCGCGGCGAATCCTCGAGGAGGCGATCGAGCGCGCCCGCGACAAGGTTCCCGGCTGAAGGGGACTTTTCCGCGCGAACCTGTTAGATGGTAACGGCCGAGCAGGGAGGCGCGTCATGTCGAACGACGATCGCATCTATTTCGCCCGCCGTGCCGCGGAGGAACAGGAGCGCGCTGATGCCGCGAGCGATCCCGGTGTCGCCGACCGGCATCGCAGGCTGCAACGCGCCTATCTCGAGCGTGCCAGCATGGGTGACCGTCCGGTCGGGATGACCGAAACGATCGGCTGATCAGCTCTCCCGGCCGCGAAGGCGGCGGAAGATGTCCTCGATTGGCGCCGAGCGGTTGTCTGTCCGCGCATTTTGGAGGCGCGGGTAGCCTTCGGCTTCTTCGGTTCTGAGCTCACTGGCGAAGCGGCCGGCGCGCACTTCGGCAAGGATCTCGGCCATGCGTCGCCGAACCCCCCCATCGACGATGCGGCGGCCGCCCAGAAGTGCGCCGAGCTCGGCCGTATTGGAAATCGCTTCGCGCATTCCGGCGATGCCGCGCGCTTCGATGAGATCGGCGAGGAGCTTCAGCTCGCCAACGCATTCGAGATAAGCGAGCTCGGCCGAGACGCCGCCTTCAACCAGCGTGTCGAAGCCCGCGATGAGCAATTCAGGAACCGCGCCCCACACCACGGCCTGTTCGTTGAACAGGTCGGCCTCGGCTTCTTCGGCGAAGCTCGATGCGATGAGACCGGCGCGGCCGCAGCCGATTGCGCGACCATAAGCCAAGGCGAGACTGCGGGCCTCGCCGGTCGCATCCTGCGCAACTGCCCACACCGCGATCATTCCCTTGCCCTCGGTGTAGAGGGAGCGGAGCGCGGTGCCAGGGCCTTTCGGCGCCACCAGGATGACATCGAGATCCGAGCGCGGCTCGATGAGGTTGAAGCGGATCGAGAGGCCATGGCTGAAGCCGAGCGTCGCGCCATGCCGTAGATGCGGCTCGATTTCCTTGTAAATGGCAGCGTGGGTCTCGTCCGGCGCTAGCATCATGAGCAGATCGGCGTTGGCGACGGCCTCATCCACTGAAGCGACGGTCAGCCCGGAGGCCTCTGCTTCCATCGCGCTGCCCGAGCCACCGCGAAGGCCGATGATGACGTCAACGCCGCTGTCGTGCAGGTTCAGCGCCTGGGCGCGGCCCTGGTTGCCATAGCCAATGATAGCTACCCGCTTCGCTTGCAGCGGGGCGGGGTCGATATCGGCGTCGCGCAGCAAGTCCATCCGGCGCGGTTAGCTGCTACTGGTCAGCGGGGCCAGCGCTTCGCCGAGGCGATCCACGTCGAGTGGCTCCTGGAAGCGCGGCCAGTCCGCGGGCGGTTGATGGGCGAACCAGGTATATTGCCGCTTGGCGTAGCGCCGCGTCGCCTGCCGTCCGGCGGAGATGGCCTGATCCAGGGTCGACTGCCCGAGCAGATAGGCAGAAATCTCCCGCACGCCGATCGCCCGCATGACCGGCAGTTGCGGATTGAGGTTGCGGGTGAGCAGCGCTTCCACTTCGCTGACCGCGCCTCGATCGATCATGTGCGCGAAGCGCTCGTCGCAGCGCGCGTACAACCATTTGCGCGGTGGCAGCAGGACCAGCGCCCTCGTTTCGACCTGGACACCGATCCCGCTCTCGCGCTGTAGCTGCCACTCCGACAAGGTGCGGCCGGTTGAGAGGATCACTTCCAGCGCACGGCTGATCCGGATCGTGTCTGCGGCGTTGAGCCGCGCGGCAGCCCCAGGATCGAGCGTCGCCAGTTTACGGCAATTCTCCTCCACGGGCGTCGAACGAACCCGCTGACGTACGTCCCCGTCAATCGCCGGAACCGGCGCAATCCCCTCGAGCAGGGTGCGAAGATACAGACCAGTCCCGCCGACCAGGATCGGCGTTTTCCCGTTCGAGTGACACTCGGTGATTTCCTGACGGGCCATTGCGGCCCAGTCGGCGGCGGAGCAGGGCAGGGCGCCGTCCTGGATGCCGTAGAGCCGATGATCCGCCTGCAAAAGCTCCTCGCTGGTCGGCGCCGCGCTCAGCACCCGCAGGTCTCGGTAGACCTGGGCGCTGTCGGCATTGACGATGACGCCGTCGATTTGCTGTGCAAGCGGGAGTGCCAGCGCGGACTTGCCGCTGGCGGTCGGCCCGGCAATGACGACAAGCGGAGGTTTGGAAGACGGCATGGGAATCGCGACGCTGATAGCAGCGGGACGGCTGGATGACAGGCTGGTCGATCGCGCCCTCGGCTTGCTTCGTGAGCTCGACCCCGGTTCAGCTTTCCTGAACTGGATCGACGAAGGCGATGCTGCGGACCTGCGCTTCGCCGGCAAAGGGCGCGAAGCGCGCTGGGCACTGGATGGCCTGAACGGTGTCGATATCGTCGTCCAGCCCGAGGAGCCGCGCTGGAAGCGCCTGTTCGTCGCGGACATGGATTCGACGATCATCGGCCAGGAATGCATCGACGAGCTCGCCGATTATGCCGGTCTCAGGGACAAGGTCGCCGGAATCACCGAGCGGGCGATGCAGGGCGAGCTCGATTTTCGCGGCGCGCTGAGGGAACGCGTGCGCCTGCTCGCCGGGCTCGACGAGCGCGAGCTCAAAAGATGCCTCGACGAACGCGTGCGTTTAACCGACGGCGCCGAAACCCTGGTGCAGACGATGCGGGCCGGGGGATCGAGCTGCCTTCTCGTGTCCGGGCGGCTTCCTGTCCTTCGCCGAGCCGGTCGCCGCCGCCGCTGGTTTCGATCGGGTTCGCGCCAACCGGCTGGTGTTCGCCGACGCCAAGCTAAGCGGCGAAATTGGCCATCCGATCATCGACGGAATGGCCAAGCGCGAGGCCTTGATGGAGACTCGTGAGCTACTGGGCCTTCGCGCCGACGAGGTATTGGCGATCGGCGACGGGGCCAATGACAGATTGATGATCGAGGAGGCGGGGCTCGGTGTTGCCTTCCGTGCCAAGCCCGCGCTGGTGGAGGTTGCCGACGCCGAGCTTCGCTATCATGGCCTCGACGCCTTGCTGTGGGTGCAGGGCGTCCGCCGTCGCGACTGGTTCAAAAAATAGCTATTTGCCGGGGACGGGGAAGCAGGCGATGCCGAGCGTCGCGCAGGCCGACGCGGCCGCCGCCCGGCTCGCGAACGGACCAACCTGAAGCCGGGTTACATTGCCCGCCGCCATATAGAAGGGCCCTCGGCCGGACAGCGCGGGCTTGCTGGCGATGCGCCGGTATAGCGCTTCGGCAGCGCCTCGCTGCGCAAACGCCCCGAGCTGGATGCGCCAGGCGCCGGCCGCGACCGGCAGGGATCTGCGTATGGCCGGCGCAGGGGTCTTCGCTTTCGCCACCTTGGGTGAAACGGATTGGATGACGCGCGGCGGCTTTGCTGGTTTGATTGCGGCGGCACTGGGCCTCGGAATTGATTTCGACAGCGCCACGGCCTTCTGACGCTCGCTGGGGGTCATCAGTCCGTCGAGTTGCTCCAGCGTGTCCTTCGCGGGTTCGAGGCCAAGGCTCGCCGCGCGGCTGACATAAGCGTAGCCGAGCATCCGGTCCTGGGTCACTGCATCGCCATTATAAAGCGCGGTGCCATAGACGAGCAGCGCTCTCGGTTCGCCTTTCTCGGCCGCCTGCTTTAGCCATTTGAGGCCCTGCGCCTGGTCACCGTTCTGAAACAGCAGCAAGCCAAGCGTCGTTTCGGCATCGAGGTGACCGCTTGCCGCTGCCCGTTCGAACCAGGTCTTCGCGGCTGCGAGATTGATCGTGACGCCGCGGCCCAGTCGATATGCCTGGCCGAGGTTGAACTGCGCATCGGCATCGCCGCTTTCAGCAAGCGGCCGCCAGATCGCCACCGCCGCGGCATAATCGGAACGCTGCCACGCCTCGATTCCCGCTTTCACCGACTGCGCCGAGAGCGGCGCGCTGGCGGCGAGCGCGAAGGACAGGGCAAGTAAGTATTTGGGTTTCATGCGTTAACTTTTCCCCGGCCAAGCTTAGCCTAGCGCTTCGTAACAGCAAACAGGGTCGTGTCGATGTTAACCAGATTTTAGAGGCTCTGGTGCCACTCCGCTTCCCGAACGACGTCAAATTTACGGCGAGGGGAAAAGCATGCGCGTCCTGGCAATGGCATCGCAAAAGGGCGGGTCCGGGAAAACGACCCTGTCCGGCCATCTTGCGGTGCAGGCTCAGCTCTCCGGCGCTGGCCCGGTCTGCCTGATCGACATCGATCCGCAGGGCAGTCTTGCCGATTGGTGGAACGAACGCGAAGCCGAAATGCCGGCCTTTGCCCAAACGACCGTTGCCCGTCTTGCTTCCGATCTTGAAGTGCTTCGCCAGCAGGGCTTTCGCCTCGCGGTGATCGACACGCCGCCGGCGATTACGATGGCGATCCAGAGCGTCATCGCGGTCGCCGAACTCATCGTCATCCCGACTCGCCCGAGCCCGCATGACCTTCGCGCAGTCGGTGCGACGGTCGACCTGTGCGACCGCGCCGGCAAGCCGCTCATCTTCGTCGTCAATGCAGCGACGCCCAAGGCCAAAATCACCTATGAAGCCGCTGTCGCGCTTTCGCAGCATGGCACGGTGGCTCCCGTCACGCTTCACCACCGCACCGATTTCGCGGCCTCGATGATCGATGGCCGCACGGTTATGGAAATCGACCCCGGCGGCCGCTCGGCCAAGGAGGTGGTCGAGCTGTGGGAATATATTTCCGACCGCCTAGAAAAGAATTTCCGCCGCACGGTGTTCGCGGCGCCGGGTGCCGCGCCAGGCGTCGCCCCGGCCAGTCCGCGTCCAGTCGGGGGCTTCGGCCGCCGCGTCGTCGGTCAGTGAGGGGGACCGTGGTGGCCACTGAAGCCAAGCCTTTCGCCTCTCTCTCCTCCGGACTGCTCGCTCGCAAAGGCGCGGCCAAGCCCGCCATGCGGCCGCAAGGCTTCGGCCAGGTCGGCAACGGCCTCGAGGATCTCGGTTGGAACGACATGGGCTTTGAGCCGCCCAAGGCGGCCGACCTGCCGCGCGACGAGACTCACGATGCGTTCGGCGACGATATCGTCGAACATCCGCGCGCCGCGCATCCCAGCGGGCTGACCCCGGTCGGCTCGCCGGTTCACGACCAGCAGGCCGAGATCGAGGACCGCTTCAACGGTGCCGACACCGTCGACGAGGTCGAGGAACTACGCGACGAAACTGCCGAGGCCTTCGTTCCGGAAGAGGTCTTCACGGCCGAGCCGTTTGAGCCCGAGCCGGTCACTCAGATCATCGCCGTCGTCCCGGCGCCGATCGCTCCGGCACCGCGCCGGGCACCGCGTCCGCGCGCTGCCGCGGGCTCGAAAGGCAAGGCCGCGTTTACGCTTCGTTTAGACCCGGAGCGCCATTTGAAGCTTCGGCTTGCTTGCGCCGTCGATGGAAGGTCGGCGCAGCAGCTCGTGACCACCGCGCTCGATCATCTGCTCGAGCGCATGCCCGAAGTGCATGGGCTGGCCGCGAAGGCAAAAAGTAGGGGGTAATTTCGATGAACCGTCCGGTCCGCACGACTTCAGCCGTTTCGCTCGCTGCGCTTGCTTCGATGATTGCGGGCTGCGCCTCGCCGCAGGCCCATGTCGCCGCGGCCTCTCATTTTGGCGGAAAGGCGGATGTGGACGTCGGCCTCGCCACCAAGGCGATGGCGGCGCTGAATTCGAATAACGTGCCGATGGCCATTGACCTTGCCGAGCGAGCCGTCGCCAAGACTCCGAACGATGCGGGTTTCCGAGCGCTTCTCGGCAACGCTTATTTCACCGCGGGCCGTTTCCACTCGGCTGAATCGGCCTTTTCCAACTCGCTGACCATTTATGGCGGCCAGCCGCAGGTCGTCCTAAAGCTTGCCCTTGTCGAGATTGCCCAGGGCAAGAACAGCCAGGCGATCGCGCTGCTCAACGACAATCGCGAAATTCTCGATCTTTCCGACTATGGCCTCGCCCTGGCGCTCGCTGGCAAGTCGGCGGAGGCCATCGCCGTCCTCGACCCCGCCGCTCGCGCCCAGGGTGCCGACGCGACGGTCCGCCAGAACCTCGCTTTGGCGCATGCTTTGGCGGGTGACTGGAACGAAGCTCGCACCATCGCCGCGCAGGACGTTCCGGCCGGGCAGGTCGATGCTCGCATCCACGACTGGATGCAGCTTGCCTCGCCCAAGCGCCCATCGGACCAGGTCGCCGCGCTGATCGGCGTCACTCCGGCAGCGACCGATGCCGGCCAGCCGATCCGGCTCGCACTCAACAAGGGCACCGCCCAGATGGCCGCTGCAGAGCCGGTTCAGACCGCCCCGGCGCCGATCGCGCCGCCCGCGCCGGTAATCGCCGCTCAGCTTGCCGCCCCAGCGATTTCGACGCCGGCCCCGGTGCTCGTTGCGGTTGCTCCCGCACCGCCACCGCCACGGTCGACCATGGCGACGCTTGCCGCGACCGCAGTCACCGAGGCCAAGGCCGTGCTCGCTGCGGTGATGCCGCATCACTCAGCGCCGGCGGCCAAGCCCGCCGCAAAAGCTCGGAATGCTTCGGCAGCCGTCGCGGTTCACCGCGGCAACTCGCCCGCCGTCCTTCAACTCGGCGCCTACGGTTCGCCCGCCCGCGTCCTTACCGCATGGGACGTCGCCGCCAGGAAATATGGCGCGCTCAAGGCCTATGCGCCGATGAGCGCCCGCTTCGCGAGCCCCAAGGGCACCTTCTACCGCCTGTCGGTGCGCGGCTTCGACAGCGTCGGCCAGGCCGCCTCGCTGTGCAAATCGCTGCGCGGCCAGGGCGCGACCTGCTTCGTCCGCAATTTCGCTGGCGACGCCCCGATGCAGATCGCCTCGCGCTAGGTCCTTCGAGACGCGGCTTCGACAAGCTCAGCCGCTCCTCAGGATGAGCGCACTCAGTTAATCCGCTCGTGCTGAGGAGGCGCTGAGCGCAGCCGAAGCGTCGTCTCGAAGCATCACCAGTTCGAGGCAGGCCATTCGCACAGCCACGCCCATTTCGACCTGAAGCGCGATCAACGATCGATCGGGATCGTCGGCAATCGCTCCCTCGATCTCGACGCCGCGATTCATCGGTCCGGGATGCATGACGGCCGCCCCCGGTGACGCGCTAGCCAGACGTTCCGCAGTGAGGCCGAAGCGCGATAGATATTCGCCAGGGCCATCGCCCAGCTCGTCCTCCAGCCGTTCACGCTGGACGCGAAGCATCATCACCACGTCGGCGCCAGCAATGGCCTCATCGATCGTCAGCGGCGGAACTCCGTCCGGCATCAGTGCCGGCGGTCCCGCCAGCCGAACTTCGGCGCCGAGCCGGGGAAGCAGCTTTGCATTGGATCGCGCGACCCGGCTGTGGCGGATGTCGCCGCAGATCGCGACCTTGAGGCCTTCGACGCGCCCGAACCGCTTCCGAAGGGTGGCCGCGTCGAGCAGGGCCTGGGTCGGGTGCTCGTTCGTTCCGTCCCCGGCGTTCAACACGGGCGCGTCCATGATCAACGCCACCGCCGCCGGCGCTCCATTTTCCCGGTGCCGGATGACCAGCGCGTCGGGCCGCATGGCGTTCAGCGTGCGCGCGGTATCTTCCAGCGTCTCGCCCTTCGCCACCGAGCTGCGTTCGACCGACAGCGAGATCGCCGAAGCGCCGAGGCGATGGGTGGCGGTGGCGAATGACATCGCGGTGCGGGTCGAGTTTTCATAGAAGACGTTGAAGACGACGCGACCCTGCAAGCGCTCGTTGGCCCGGCGCCCGCGATTGCCGCCGAAATAGAGATCGGCGGTGTCGAGGATATTCGCAACCTGGCCGTCGCTCAGCGAATTGATGGAAAGGATGTCCACGAGCGTGGCGCTTATTGCGGACCCGGCAGGTTGGCCAGCGCGTCGATGGCGCCCTGCAGGATGTGGGCGGCGGCGAGGGCGTCCACCTTCTCCGCTCGCTTCGCCCGGCTGACGTCCGCGTCGATCATCGCCCGCTCGACCGCCTGGGTCGACCAGCGCTCGTCCCACAATAATATGGGGAGGGTGAGGGGGGCGAGATTGCGGGCGAAGGCACGGACCGACTGGGTGCGCGGGCTGTCGCTCCCGTCCATGTTGAGCGGCAGGCCGACGACGAGGCCGACGATGTGCTCGCGGTCGACAAAAGCGCGGAGTTGCTCGAGATCCTCGGTGAACTTGGTGCGGCGGATCGTGTCGGCGGGGCCGGCGAAGTGCCAGCCGGCATCGCAGATGGCGAGGCCGATGGTCTTCGTGCCGACATCGAGTCCGGCGAGCTTGCCGCCGCTCGCCAGCGCGGCGTCGAACTCAGAGACGTCGGCGGTGATCACCCCTTCTGCCACGAAGCGAGCCGCCGCTCCGCGTCGCGCCGGACCGCCCCCCAGAAGAGCGCATAGTCATAGACGTGAAAATTGTTGCCCGGGAGGACGAAGGTGCCGAGCGCAGGCGGAATGTCGTCGAGCATCAACAGCCCCTTGTCGCAACGGGCGCCGACTGCTCCCGCCGCGAGCGTCGCGTTGGTCAGGTCGGCGGTCGGGATCAGCGTTCCTGGATTGTCCGCCGCTGGGGCGGCGCCATTCTGGACGCCGCTGATGGGATTGACGCACAGCGTATCCTCGCGCCGGCGCTCGACGCCGTTGAACCCCTTGGTTTTCGCCCATTCGTGGAAGATGAAATCGGGATTGGCGGGGTCGCGGAAGGTCATCCACGACAGGATGCAGCCGGCCTGGTTCGGTGTGGTGCAGGCCGGCAACCCGAGCGCGCCGAGATCGGCGGTCGTGCTGATCGGCCAACCGACCACATAAGCCGCGACGACCCGTTTCGCGATTGGCCGCCCGGCGATCTTCTCCCGCAGCAGCCGTTCGAGGTGAAGCGCCCCCTGGCTATGGCCGGCGAGGATGATCGGCGCCTTGGCCGGTGCCTCTCTCACAAAGGCGTCGAATGCCGCCACGACATCGCGATAGGCGAAATCGAGCGCCGCATTGGCGTCCTTGCTGTCGAGCAGGAACGCGCCATAGGCCGCCTGGCGATAGCGCGGCGCCCACACTTGCCCGACGCCATTGAAGGCGCTCGCCTGGCTCTGCACGAACACCCGCGTGCGCCCATCCCGATCGGCATCCAGCGGCGCGTTCCAGCGATCGGTCGACAGATAGGTCGTCGGGTGGATGTAGAAGATCGCGGCCGGGCCGGTCTGCGGCGTGACGCCGTCGGGCAGCCATTGCGAAGGGTTGTCGACCTTGCCCGGCCGTGAAATCCAGCTCGACGCCTGCGCATAATCGGGCGCGCCGCCCGCTCTGGAGGGCTCGAAATGACCTTTGGGTACCGCTTGCTGGACGAGCACCCGGCCACCCCATTGATAGATGGCGAACGCGCCGGCCACCGCGAGCAAAGTGAACAGGAACACGATCGTCAGGAAGCGGCGCGCGCACATGGCCTGCGGCCCTATTGGGCGCGCGGGCGGCGGGCAAGCGGCTGGGCAAGTACTGTCCGGCGCGGCGACTTTTGACACGGGGATCGATCCGTGATTCCTTCTTGGCGGGGAGAGCAGTCATGAAGCCGTACATTCTGGGTGCGATCATCATCTGGTTCGTCTGCGGTATCGTCGGTGCGGCACTGCTTCACCAGGATCGCTTCGACATTCCGACCATCGCCGGTGGGCCGATCACCTTGTGGAAGGGCTTCAACAAGCCCGTCGACTGAACTATCGATTCCGGGTCTGGAAAGGCGTATTCTCGAACGGTGAGCGCCGCATCTTGGCACTTGCAATGTCCGTGCGGCGGAGCGGCCCCATCCCGCTCCAGAGATGGAGACGCCCGATGATCGCTGCCCTGATCCTGCTAGCTGCCCAAGCTCCGGTTCCCGTTGAAGTCGGACGCTTCGATCCCGCCAGTTTTCCGCACGCCAAGATGGTCGAACGGCGAATGCCGGAAGCCGAGCTGGTGCGGCGGGTCGATACCATCATGGCGGGCAAGGGCTGCATGTTGCCCGGTCAGACCAGGGAGAGCTACGACATCGTGGTGCCGTACGCCGTGCTGATGGGGGAGGGGGGCGCCGCCTCGAGGATCGTCGTCAAGGATATCAGCTGCCCTCCGATCGAGACGCTGGTTGGGGAAGTAGCCAACGCGCTGGTGAAGGCCGGCGACTTCCGCCGCAATCCATTTGGCGGTGACCGCTGGTATGTCAGCGAGCTCGCGTTCGCCCATGGCGGCGAAGCGCTCGCGGGGACGATCAAGGACGAAAATCGAATTATCTGCCAGGAGGGGCACCCGAAGGCCGGGTCAAGGCTCTCGGTCGGCAGCGTCTGCCGGACCGTCGCGGAATGGCGCGCGCTCGGTATCGATCGCGCGCAGCTGCAGCGCGACCTCACGCACAACGGTCAGGTCGTGACCGACAACGGAACAACGGACAGTTCGCAACAAGCTCGGCCCCATTCCGACCTGCACCAACCCGCTGCGCTGCTAGTCGACGCGATTCGTATCCAGCTTATGGGTCTAGTGCTGGTTGTGGGCGGCTGCGTGGCGACGAGCATGCGCTTGCCGCTCCTACGGGCCGACCGCTATCCGCCCGTCCATGTCCGTAACTTCACAGCAGGTCAGGCATATCGCCAAGCTCGCGCGCATCGGCATGGATGATGACGAGATCGAGGCGCTGGTGCCCGAGCTCAACAACATCCTCGGCTGGGTCGAGCAGCTTTCGGAGGTCGACACCGACGGCGTCGAGCCGCTGACGGCGGTGATCGACCAGAAGCTCCGGCTGCGCGATGACGTCGTCACCGACGGCAACATCCGCGACGAGGTGCTCGCCAATGCGCCCGACGCGCAGCACGGCTTCTTCGCCGTGCCCAAGGTGATCGAGTGATGGGGTCACTTCAGTCGTCATTCCCGCGAAAGCGGGAATCCCGCTGCCTTGGTCCCACGCCGAACAGCAAAAGCGGGACCCCCGCTTTCGCGGGGGTGACGATCGTGGCTGAGCTCACTTCCAAATCGATTGCCGAGCTGCGCGACGGGTTCCGCGGCGGCGAGTTCACCGCGCGCGAGGTCGCCGAGAGCTTACAACGCGGCGGTGGCGGCGGCAAAGTCGCTCAACGCCTATACGGTCGAGACGCCCGACGATGCGCTCGCTGCGGCCGACGCGGCCGACAAGGCGCGCGGGCAAGGCGATCTGCCCTCGCTCGCCGGCATTCCGCTTGGCATCAAGGATCTGTTCGCCACCAAGGGCGTCGACACGACCGCGGGCAGCAACATCCTCAAAGGGTTCAAGCCGCCCTATGAGAGCAGCGTCACCGCCAACCTGCGCAAAGCCGGGGCGGGGATGCTCGGCAAGCTCAACATGGATGAGTTCGCGATGGGCTCGTCGAACGAGACCAGCGCCTACGGGCCGGTAATTTCTCCATGGCGGCGGCAGGGCAGCAATGTCGGCCTGACCCCCGGCGGATCATCGGGGGGCTCGGCGGCGGCGGTAGCCGCGGGGATCGCGCCGGGCGTGACGGGCACGGACACCGGCGGCTCGATCCGTCAGCCGGCGGCGTTCGTCGGCATCTGCGGGATCAAGCCCACCTATGGGCGATGCTCGCGCTGGGGCGTGGTGTCCTTCGCCAGCTCGCTCGATCAGGCCGGACCGATGGCGAAGACGGTCCGCGACTGCGCGATCCTGCTCGAGGCGATGGCCGGCTTCGACCCGAGGGATTCGACCTCGCTCGATTTGCCGGTGCCGCAGTGGGAAGCCGGGTTGTCGAGCGATCTCAAGGGTAAGCGCGTCGGCATTCCCAAGGAATATCGGATCGACGGCGTCCCGGCCGAGATCAACGCCTTGTGGGACCAGGGCATCGAGTGGCTGAAGGACGCGGGCGCGACCCCGGTCGAGATCAGCCTGCCGCACACCAAATATGCGCTGCCGACCTATTACATCATCGCCCCCGCCGAGGCCTCGTCCAACCTCGCCCGCTATGACGGCGTCCGCTACGGGCTGCGCGATCGGAGGGCGTGAAGACCCTCGACGACATGTATTCCGCGACCCGCGCCGACGGGCTTCGGCGCCGAGGTCAAGCGCCGCATCATGATCGGCACCTATGTGCTGTCGCGCCGGCTTCTACGACGCTTATTTCACCAAGGCGCAGAAGGTCCGCGCGCTGATCAAGCAGGATTTTGCCAAAGCGTTCGAGCAGTGCGACGTGATCCTGACCCCGACCGCGCCCTCGGCGGCGTTCGGGATCGGCGAGACGACCGATCCGCTGGCGATGTATCTGAACGACGTATTCGCGGTCCCGGCGAGCCTTGCCGGGCTGCCGGCGATGAGCGTTCCCGGCGGGCTCGACGGGCAGGGGCTGCCGCTCGGCCTGCACCTGATCGGCAATGAGCTCGACGAGCAGATGGTGCTCAACGCCGGCCTCGCGATCGAGGAGCGGGCCGGGTTCACGGCGCGGCCGGAGAAGTGGTGGTGAGCGGCTGGCTGCAGAACCTGTTAATGCTCGCGCTGGGCTTCGGCCTCGGCTGGATTTCGCGCTTCGGCCAACGAAAGGGCATTCAGGAAGCGCGATTCGACAGCAAGACCGGGAAAGAAATCGAGTGAGCGACTTCCGCATTCACGGGGAAACGGGCGAGTGGGAGGTCGTCGTCGGCCTCGAGGTCCACGCGCAGATCACCGCCACCGCGTCCAAGCTGTTCTCCGGCGCTTCGACCACGTTCGGCGCCGAGCCCAACACGCAGGTCAGCCTGGTCGACGCGGCGATGCCCGGCATGCTCCCGGTGCCGAACCGCGAGTGCATCCGCCAGGCGGTGCGCACCGGCATGGCGATCGACGCGAAGATCAACCGCTGGAGCCGCTTCGACCGCAAGAATTACTTCTACGCGGACCTGCCGCAGGGCTATCAGATCAGCCAGCTCTATCATCCGCTGGTCGGCGAGGGCGAGATCGAGATCCTGCTCGACGAGAAGGACGAGAGCAGCGGCAAGAATATCGGCATCGAGCGCATCCACGTCGAGCAGGACGCGGGCAAGCTGATGCACGACCAGCATCCGACGATGAGCTACGTCGACCTCAACCGCTGCGGCGTCGCGCTGATGGAGATCGTGTCGCGGCCCGGACATGCGTTCGCCCGCGGAAGCAGGGGCTTACCTGCGGAAGCTGCGGTCGATCCTGCGCTATGTCGGCTCATGCGACGGCAATATGGAAGAAGGCTCGATGCGCGCCGACGTGAACGTCAGCGTGCGCAAGCCGGGCGGCGAGCTCGGCACCCGGACGGAGACCAAGAACGTCAATTCAGTGCGCTTCGTGATGGCGGTGATTGAGCATGAGGCGAAGCGCCAGGTCGAGTTGATCGAGGGTGGCGGATCGATCGCCCAGGAGACGCGGCTCTACGACCCCGACAAGAATGTGACGCGGTCGCTCAGGTCCAAGGAAGACGCGCACGATTACCGCTACTTCCCCGACCCGGACCTGTTGCCGCTGGAGCTCGACGAGGCGTTTCTGGAGGAGTGCAAGGCGTCGTTGCCCGAGCTGCCCGACGCCAAGCGCAAGCGGTACGAGGCGCAGGGGATCACGCCCTATAACGCAAGCGTCCTGACCGCCGAGGTCGAGACCGCGCGCTGGTTCGACGCGCTGCTGGAGGCCGAGCGCCGAGCCAAAGCAGGCGGCGAACTGGGTGGTCGCCGAGCTGTTCGGCGCGCTCAACCGGCGCGAGCGAGAGCATCGAGGCAAGCCCGGTCACCCCGGCGGGCGCGGCGGAGCTGCTCGGGCTGGTCGCCGACGGGACGATTTCCGGCACCATTGCCAAGCAGGTGTTCGAAATCATGCTCGAAAGCGGCGATCGGCCGTCCAAGATCGTCGAGGAGCGCGGCCTCAAGCAGACCAGCGACACCGGCGCGATCGATGCCGAGATCGACCAGGTGCTCGCCGCCAACGCCGACAAGGTCGCCGAGTACAAGGCTGGCAAGCAGGCGCTGTTCGGCTTCTTCGTGGGCCAGACGATGAAGGCAATGCAGGGCAAGGCCAATCCGCAACTCGTCAACGAACGGCTGCGGGCGAAATTGGAGTTAGCCGTCATGCCGGGCTGTGACCCGGCGACCCGCCTTCTTCTTTCGTCATTGAGCAAAGGCAGGTCCCGGCTTCGGCCGGGATGACGAGTGTGGAGTATCGATGCGCAAGCTCATCCTTGTCGCGGCAGCGGCTTTGTTCGGCTCGCAGGCGCCGGCTCAGACGTCGCAGTCCCGCCCAAGCTGCTCGTCGTCATTTCGGTCGACCAATTCTCCGCCAATCTGTTCGACGAATATCGCCCGCAATTCACGGCGGGCCTCGCTCGGCTCGCCGGCGGGACGGTGTTCCGCAACGGCTATCAAAGCCATGCGATGACCGAGACTTGCCCTGGCCATTCGACGATCCTCACTGGCGATCATCCCGCGCGCACCGGGATCGTGAACAACTATTGGTTCGACCAGTCGATCGCGCGGTCGGACAAGAGCGTCTATTGCGCCGAGGACGAGACCGTGCCGGGCACCAGCTCGATCGCCTACAAGGTGTCGCCCAAACATCTGCTGGTGCCGACGCTCGGCGAGTTGATGAAGCGCCGCTGGCCGCACAGCCGCAGCGTGGCGGTGGCGGGCAAGGACCGCGCGGCGGTGATGATGACCGGCCATGTCGTCGACCAGCGCTGGTACTGGAACGGCAAGACATTCGACGACCGATCTTGACCGGGCGCCCGTCCCGACGATTGTGCCCAAGGTCCAGGCGGCTCTGGCAGCGGCGATCGCGCTACCCCGACCTCCGCTCGAGCCGCCGCCTATTGCCAGGGCAAGTCGAAAGCCGATCGCTCTTGAAGGAGGCGGCAAGCCGGTCGGATCGGGACAGCTGGCGCGCGCGGCCGGTGACTCAGACGCTTTCCGCGCCTCGCCCGAAATCGACGGCGACACGCTGGCGCTGGCGGCAGGTCTGCTCGATCGAGATGCAGCTCGGTCGAGGTGCCGACCCCGACTTGCTGGCGATCAGCCTGTCGGCGACCGACTATGTCGGCCACACCTACGGCACCGAGGGCGAGGAGATGTGCCTCCAGTTGCTCGAGCTCGATCGGGAGCTGGGCGATTTCCTGAAGCTGCTCGACAGCCGCGGGATCGATTATGCGGTGGCGCTGACCGCCGATCATGGCGGCAAGGACATCCCCGAGCGCGAGCGGCTCGCCGGCGTCGCCGGACGCGGCCCGGGTCGATCCGGCGCTCCGGCCCGCGACGATGGGCGAAGGCGCTGACGGCCAGGCTCGGGCTGCCCGGGCCCGGCCTGCTTGGCGACAGCCCCTCGGGCGATATGTGGATCGACCGGAACCTGCCGCCCCGCGATCGCCAGCGGCTGCTGTCTGCCGCTGTCGATGCCTATCGCGCGCGACCCGCAGGTCGAGGCGGTGTTCACCTCGCAGCAGATCGCGGCGACGCCGATTCCGACCGGCGACCCCGTGGACTGGAGCGTGATCCAGCGGGTTCGCGCCAGCTACTATCCGGGCCGGTCGGGCGACTTCGTTCGTCGTCCTGAAGCGCGACGTCACGCCAATCGCCGACACCAGCCGCATTACGTCGCGACGCATGGCTCGGTCCGTGGGATTACGACCGCCGCGTGCCGATCCTGTTCTGGCGCCCCGGTTTGGGCGGAACCACCATGGAGCAGACGGTTGAAACGACCGACATCATGCCGACGCTGGCGGCGTTGATCGGCGTTCCGGTCGAGCAGGGCTCGGTCGACGGCCACTGTCTGTCCGGCATTGCCGGGATCAACTGCCCGCCGACGCCCTAGCTGACCGGTGAAACCGGCGTCGTCGGCGGTTGCGTTCCCGGCGAGGCGGGCGAGGGACGTCGATATCTGGGCGTGGTGCCGGGTTCCTCGGCTGGCGCGGGGCTGGGCTGGGCTGGCGGCGATGGTTGGGGCTCGGGCGTCACCGGTTGCTCCGGGATCGGTGGAAGCTGCTGCACTTTTCTCGTTCTCCTCGGGAGAAGAACGCGCGACCGTCGCGGCCGCGGGTTGCCCAATGGGCCGCGCCTGTTATAGGCGCCGCACCTTCAAGCGTCCGCGCGGGCGTGGCGGAATTGGTAGACGCGCTGGATTTAGGTTCCAGTATCGAAAGATGTGGGGGTTCGAGTCCCTTCGCCCGCACCAACCGCCGCGTCGGGATGCACAAGATTTCATCGGGACCGAAGCAACGTGACCATCAAGACTGTCGAGACTGAGAACAAGGGCCTCAAGCGCGCCTTCATGCTGACCATCCCCGCCGAGGACATCGAGGCGCGGGTCGAGCAGGAAGTGAAGCGCCTCGCGCCGCAGATCCGCATGCCCGGCTTCCGGCCCGGCAAGGTGCCGCCCAACCTCATCCGCAAGATGCACGGCGATAGCCTGCGCGGCGACGCGCTCCAGGGCGCGGTGCAGGACGGCGTGCAGCAGCTTCTGACCGAGCAGAAGATCCGGCCGGCGCTGCAGCCCAGGTCAAGCTCGACGAGGGTTACGCGCCCGGCAAGGACGCCGAGGTCACGCGTCAGCCTCGAAGCGCTGCCGGACGTCCCGGCGCCGTCGATCGACAAATTGAAGCTCGACCGCCTGACCGTCGACGCCCGACGAAGCGATGGTCGACGAGCAGATCAAGCAGCTCGCCAGCCAGAACAAGAAGTGGGAAGACGCGCCGAAGAAGCACGCCGCGGCCACCGGCGACCTCGTCGTCATCGACTTCGAGGGCAAGGTCGGCGGCACGCCCTTCGAAGGCGGCAAGGGCGAGGATATGTCGGTCGAGCTTGGCTCGGGTCGCTTGATTCCCGGCTTCGAAGAGCAGCTGGTCGGCGTGAAGGCCGGCGACAGCCGCGATCTCAACGTGACGTTCCCGGATGATTATCCGGCGGAGAATTTGAGGGGCAAGGCGGCGATCTTCTCGGTGACCGTGAAGGCGGTGAAGACCGGCAGCGAAGCCGGTGTCGATGACGAGTTCGCCAAGTCGCTGGGCCTCAACGATCTCGATCAGCTCAAGGGCCTGATCCGCGGCCAGCAGGAGCAGGAGCTCAACGGCCTGACCCGCACGCACATGAAGCGCCAGCTGCTCGACCAACTCGCCGAGCGCCACGACTTCGCGGTGCCGCAGTCGATGGTCGATGCGGAATATGACAACATCCTCGCCCAGCTTCGCCACGAGGCGAGCCACGAGGAAAATCCGGAAGCCGCGCTGGCGGAGATCGAGGCGGACGCGAAGGAATATCGCCACATCGCCGAGCGCCGGGTGCGCCTTGGTCTGCTGCTGTCCGAGATCGGTTCTTCCAACGGGGTCGACATCAGCGAGCAGGAGATGAACCGCCTCGTCATGCAGGCTGCCTCGCAATATCAGCCCAAGGATCGCGAGAACTTCATCCGCTACATCCAGCAGGAGCCGATGGCCGCCGCCCAGCTGCGCGCCCCGCTCTATGAGGACAAGGTCGTCGACTTCCTGTTCGAGAAGGCCGAGGTCAGCGACCGCTCGGCGACCCGCGCCGAGCTCGAAGCGGACCTTGAGGCCGAAGAAGGCCATGTCCATGGTCCGGGCTGCGGACATGACCATGCGCACGCGGCGCCCAAGGTGAAGAAGGCCGAAGGCAAGTCGAAGGCTGGCGGCACCAAGGCGGTCGCCGCTAAGCCGGCCAAGGGCGCGGTCGAGAAAGAGGCCGCCAAGCCCAAGCCGGCCAAGCCCGTGAAGGACGCGGCGCCGGCCAAGGCTCCGGAGGCCAAGAAGGCGCCCGCGAAGAAGCCCGTCAAGAAGGGTTAGGCTCGATCGCCGCCGACCTGATCACCGAGGATTTCGGCGGCGCGCTCGTCAAGTTGAAGGCCGCCGGTTTCCGGCTCGACGTCATTTACCCGGCGGACGATCCGCAGGCCGCGCTGCTGAGCCGGGACGGGGAGCAGCTGCGCCTGGCCACCCGCGGCGCGCCCGCGCTTCCGCGGGGTTTGCCACCCTTCGAACCGGCATTCGTTCTCAATCGTGCGGGAGCCAACCCCGGCTTGGGCCGCGCGGGCATGTTCTACCGCGACCTCATCCCGAACCGGCTCGGCGGCCGCTACATTGCCTCGCAAATCACGATTCCCGGCGGCGGCCCTGTCGAGGATTGGGTTCATTTCCACCGCGTCGCGCTCCAAATGATCGTCGTCCGCCGCGGCTGGGTGCGGGTCGTCTATGAGGGGCAGGGCGAGCCGTTCGTGATGAATGCCGGCGACCTGGTGCTGCAGCCGCCGGAGATCCGCCACCGGGTGCTGGAAAGCTCCGCGGGGCTCGAGGTGATCGAGATTGGCTCGCCCGCGCTTCACGAGACCTTCGCGGATCACGAGATGTCTCTGCCTACGGACAGCGCTCAACCCGATCGCATGTTCGAAGGCCAGCGCTTCCTGCGGCACGTCGCGGCCGAAACTCCCTGGACGCCGTTCAGAGGCGCGGAAGCGCAGGAGACTGGGATCACGCGCGCGACCGGCGGCCTGGCCCAGGTCCGGACCGTTCGGCCCGGCAACGATCCAACCATCCGTTTTGAGCCTCATCACGGCGAGCTGGTCTTTGGCTTCGTACTAGACGGTTCGGCGCAACTGTGCTCGGCTCAGCTCGGTCCATCTCACGCTTTCGTCATTCCACCGGGCGAGGCCTGGACCCTGGCCGACACCAGCGAAGACTTTCGCCTGTTGCATGTGACCACCGCGCGGCTCGACGCCGCCACCTGATGCCCAGTATAGCGGTTCAATCAGCCTGGGGGTCAGCTTGAGCATTGTCGCGTCAACACGAATTGCTGTGCTCCTGCCCTGTTACAACGAGGAAGCCGCCATCGGGCAGACCGTCGCGGGGTTCCGAGCGGCGCTGCCCGGCGCGACCGTTTACGTTTATGATAACAACAGCCGCGACCGCACGCGCGAGGTTGCGGTGGAGGCGGGCGCCATCGTCCGCACCGAGCGCCAGCAGGGCAAGGGCCACGTCGTCCGTCGCATGTTCGCGGACATCGATGCTGACATCTACATCATGGCCGACGGCGACCTGACCTATGATCCCAAGGCGGCGCCGGCGATGGTCGACCTGCTGCTCGCCGACCAGCTCGACATGGTGGTCGGGACCCGCCGCCATGAAGAGCAAGACGCCTATCGCGGGGGCCATGTCCTTGGGAACAGGCTGTTCACAGGTCTACTCTCCGGACTGTTCGGGCGTAGCTTCAGCGACATTTTCTCCGGCTATCGGGTCTTCTCGCGGCGGTTCGTGAAGAGCTTTCCAGTGTTGAGCGCCGGTTTCGAGATCGAGACGGAGATGAGCGTGCACGCGCTCGAGCTCAGGATGCCGGTGGGCGAAGTCGAAACGGCTTACGGCGCCCGGCTCGAAGGGTCGCAGTCCAAGCTCTCGACCTATTCCGACGGTTGGCGGATCCTGAAGACGATTGTCACCCTCTATCGGGTCGAGCGGCCGGTGCTCTTCTATGGAGCGATCGGCGCACTGCTGCTGGTCCTTGCGCTGGTGCTCGCCGAGCCGCTGATTGTCACCTACGTGCAGACCGGTCTCGTGCCGCGGTTCCCGACCGCGATCCTGGTCACGGGCATGATCATCATCGCCGTGCTCTGCTTCTTTGCCGGGCTCATCCTCGACACCGTGACCAGGGGCCGCCGCGAAGTCCGGCGGCTATACTATCTTTCGTTAGCAGCGCCCCAGTAACTGTCATCCAAAAGCCGCAGCTGTCGTAATTGTGACGGCGGCGTGACGGTTTAGCTTCCCCAGATTCCTGACCTGTGTGTATTTTTCGCGGGAGCCCATTTTTCGACCGGGCAATCACAGGGGGAATTATGAAGCGGATTGAGCCGATCCTTCGTACCGGCGTCGCGTTGATTGCTTTGAGCGCCGGAAGCGGCGTTGCATGGGCGCAAACGGCGACACCGGCAGCGGTAGCAACTGCCCCCGCTTCCGAGATCGTCATTACCGGCTCGCGCATCCGCCGCGACCCGCTCAACCAGAACGCGCCGGTCGTATTCGTCGACAAGGCAGCGATCGACAAAACCGGCCTGTCGGCGATTGCCGACGTGTTGCAGCGAATTCCGAGCTCCAGTGGCGGCCTCAACACCAAGGTCAACGCCAGCGGCAACCTTGGCAATCCGCCCGACGGCGGCGGCGTGGGCGCCGGATCGGCGACTATCGACCTTCGCTACCTTGGCACCAACCGCACCTTGGTACTGGTCGACGGGCTGCGTTTCGTTAACGGCACGAGCGCGAGCGGCATTCCGGGCTCGGTCGACCTGAACACCATCCCGACGAACATGATCGACCGCATCGAAGTGCTGCAGGCAGGCGCGTCTTCGCTGTACGGCTCGGATGCGATCGCGGGCGTGGTGAACATCATCACCGTCCAGCAACAGGAGGGCCTGCGCGCTTCGGCGCAGTACGGCACCTTCCGGCAGGGCGACGGCGAGACTCAGGATTATCAGGCCAGCTACGGCTTCCAGTTCCCGTCGACGAGCATCGTCGTTGGCGGTTTCTATTCCAAGCAAGACCCGGTCTTTTCGCGCGACCGCAGCATCTCGCAATTCCCGAACCCGGGTCAGACGGATTGCTCAAACGGCGGCGGAGGGTGCAGCAGCGCGGGCGCCAACGGACGGTTCCGGACCTTCAACGGCGACCAGACGATCTCAAATCCGCCGGACAGCACGCCGACCCTGGCCGAACTCAGAGGACTTCACGACCGCAGACCGATTCAACTTCGCGCCAATTCCAATATTTGCTGACGCCGAACGAGCGTTACGGCGGCTGGGCCACCATGAAGACCGAGCTGACCGACACGATTAACCTGAGGCTTCGTGGTTCCTACAACCGCCGCAATTCCGAGAACAAGGCAGCCTTTGAGCCGCTCTTCATCGGTCCCGATGCGGGCAATGGCGCCGGCAGCTTGTTCGACACCTTGTCGTTCGACCGGACGAACCCGTTCAATCCGTTCGGCGTGACGCTTGAATCCGGCGTCAATCCGGACGGGACGCCCAATGGTCGGACCGCGAATTATAGTGTCGTCGCCCGCCGGCTGATCGAGGCCGGGCAGCGCGACTTCCATCAGCAGGTCAACACCTATTCCGGTGCGGCAACGCTGGACGGCCGGTTCAATATCGGCTCGCACGGGAATGGTTCTGGGACGCCAACGCGCTGTTCGGCATCAACCAGGCGAAGCAGAGCTTCACCGGCAACGTCCGTGCCGACCGCGTCGCGCAGGCGATCGGGCCGGTTGCGAATTGCACCGCGCCCTGCGTGCCCTTGAACCTGTTCGGCGGCGCCGGGTCGATCACGCCCGCCATGCTCGATTTCATTGCCTTCACCGAGCGTGACAGCAGCTACCAGCATTTGTGGGATTATACGGCGAACCTCACCGGTCCGATCGTCGACCTTCCCGCCGGGCCGGTCGAGGTCGCGATCGGTTACGAACACCGCTATCAAAGCGCCGCGTTCACGCCCGATCCAATCGTTGTCGGCCGGCCTCGGCGCGGATATCCCGGCGCAGCCCGCCGCGGGCCACTACAATGTCGACGAATTCTACGGCGAGCTTCGGGTGCCGATCCTCAAGGAAGTTCCCGGCGCCTATTCGCTCGAATTCAATGGCTCCGCTCGTCATTCGAATTATTCGACCAGCGGCGGGAGCACGACCTACACGCTCAATGGCCTGTACAAGCCGTTTCACGACTTGCTCTTGCGCGCTTCTTACTCGACCGGGTTCCGCGCACCGACGATCGGCGAGTTGTTCGGTGGCCGCTCGCGCTTCGACCTTCCGGTTACCGACCCTTGCACCAGCGATGCGAGCGGCCTTGTTCACGACCAATGCAACCGTGCGGGCAAATTGTATTGCCAATCGTGTTCCGCCTCCGCTGGGGCTGCCGCCTGTCCCGACTGCCGGCCCCTATGCCGAGGAGCCGGGCCAGCTGCCGGTCATCACGCAGGGCAATCGCAACCTCAAGCCCGAGACCTCGAAGAGCTTCAATGTCGGCGCCGTTTACTCGCATTCCTTTGGCAACAACGTCTTCAGCATCGAGGGCGATTATCACGACATCAAGGTCAAGAATGCGATCGGCGCGCTCGATCCGAACCTTACGCTCAGCAATTGCGCGCTGCTTGGCCAAGGCTGCAATCTGATCATCCGGACTGCCAACGGCTTCGTCAATGAAATCGACGGGACCTTGCAGAACCTCAGCGGTATCCACGTGCGGACGTTCGATGTGAGCGGCGCCTATAGATCGCCGCAAACCGGATCGGCCGATTTGGGCTGACCGCGAACGGTTCGTGGCTGCTCAAATATCAGGTTACCCAGGCAAATGCCGGGTCCAATCTGGTCATCGACCGTCGCGGGACGGAACGCGGGAGTCCGGATCAGGCCTATCCAAGTTCAAGGGCAATGCGACAATCGACTGGTCGCTGGCCAATCTCGCAGCGTCGGTCACCGGTCGTTACATCGCCAAGGTGCATGAGGTTGACCCGTTCACCGGTGCGCCAGCCAATGAATTGAGCAGCCGCCTCTACGTCGATGCGCAGATCAACTATACGCTGCCGATGCTCAACCATGGCGTGACGCTCACGGTTGGCGGCAACAACCTCACCGACCGGGATCCGCCGGGCTGCTTCACCTGCAGCATCAACAATTACGACCCGACCACCTACGATATCCCGGGCCAGTTCTTCTACGGCCGGATCGCAATCAAGATGGGCGGGGCCGTGCGGCTCCGCCGGCCTATGTCGCCCCCGGCGCCGCCGCCTCCGCCGGCAATGGAACCTGCTCCGCCGGCAGCGGAACCGGCTCCGCCACCGCCGCCACCCCCAGCGCCAGCGCCGGAGCGGGGCAACTAATCGGCGCGACCATCGGGAACAGAAGGGAGGGCGGTCCAGGAATCCGGGCCGCCCTTCTTCGTTGCCGCGCCGCGCTTGAACCTTTCGCAATTCCGCGCCAATGTAGGCGGACCACAAAACAGGACCGCCACCCCGTGATTGACCATCAGGACATCGTTTCGCAGCTCGTTCCAATCGTCATCGAACAATCCAACCGGGGCGAGCGCAGCTTCGACATTTATTCGCGGCTGCTGCGCGAGCGGATCGTCTTCATCACCGGCGCGATCGAGGATCACATGGCCTCGCTGATCACCGCCCAATTGCTCTTCCTCGAGTCCGAGAACCCGAAGAAGGACATCTTCATGTACATCAATTCGCCGGGCGGCGTGGTGACGGCCGGCCTCGCGATCCACGACACCATGCAATACATCCGCCCCAAGGTCAGCACCGTGTGCATCGGCCAGGCGGCGTCGATGGGCAGCTTCCTGCTCGCCGCCGGCGAGCCCGGCATGCGCGTCGCGCTGACCAACAGCCGGATCATGGTCCACCAGCCCTCCGGCGGCGCCCAGGGCATGGCCGCCGACATCGAGATCCAGGCGCGCGAGATCCTCCGCATGCGCCAGCGCCTCAACGAGCTCTACGCCAAATATACCGGCCAGAAGATCGAGGAGATCGAGAAAGCGATGGACCGCGACAAGTTCCTCGAGGCCGACGAGGCCAAGGCGTTCGGCATCATCGACGAGGTCTTCGACAAGCGGCCGGAGGCGGGCGATGACAGCGGGACCGGCGCGGGGGATGTGACGCCGGCGTAGTGACGCCGAGCGCAGCGCCGCCGACGCGAAGCGTCGCCGAAGCAGCGCGTAGAGCGGTCACTCGCCCGGCCGGCGGGGCGGCGAGCCTCAAGTGAGCCGAGCCCGTCCGACGTGGTCACGAGATTTACTCTCGTGACCTGGCCTGACCTGCATCGCTGCGGAGGCAGGCGCACAGTCCATTAGACAACGCAAAGGGCCGCTCCGGCGGCCTTTTCTTTTGCCGTGCTGCGCGGCAAAATGCGGCGGCTCGGCGCAGAGGAATCCAGATGCGAGTATTCTTGATCGCTGCAGTTATGGCGCTCGGCGTGGCCGACCCCGGAGCTTCAGCCCCACCGATTTACCCGACGGATGTGATGAGCCAAGGGGAATACGTCGGGTTCTGGTCCGATACGCCTGGATGGGAAGTTTACGAGTATCGAGCAAAGGGCGAAGGGTTCTGCACTATTTACTCGGCGCCCTATCAAACGCCGATGGGCAGCTATCAAGTCGCGGTGACATTCGGGTCACTCAACGAGTTTGCGATCGTAACTAGCGCGCCCATTCAAGCCGGCAAAGAAGGTGCGATAGATTTCGATCAGAGCGGCGGGTTCGATTGGCACGATGTTGTCGCGCACACAATCGAGAAACCGCAAGAGCACCAGCTTACCTATTGGTACGGGAACACTATGAGCAGCGGGATGGTGCAAAAGCTCATCGCAGTGATGAAGCATGACAAAGCGGCAACGGTAAGCTTTGCCGGAAGCAAATTCCCAATCTCTCTCCGGGGCTTTGCGGCCTCGTATACCGACATGAAGCGTTGCGAAAATCATCGCGTGGGGCGGGTTCTCGAAGACTGACGACGTCCTTGTTGAGCTCTACTCGACGGTCAAACCATTTGGGCTCAGGCGACATCGAATAGATCGTCCGGGAGGTCGATGACCTGATAGACCTCTAACACCCGATACGCTGCTGGCTTCCCATTCACCATCTCGACGCTGACGGCGACTTCGAACGCCTTTTTTGAACACGTTCTTGTCGGCCTCTTTGATGTCGTGCTTGATCCGCTTCTCGTCATTCCCGCTAGATCCGCAGTCCAACAAAGGACTGCCCAGATCTCAAACAGTCTAGACAAGAGCCGCAACTGATGTTGTGTAGCTCCTGCCGAATAAGGGGGGCTTAATGTCCTCGCTGGGCGTGTTCCACGCAGCCGCCGTTAGGCGGGCTGGGTTGTGAGTTGGTTTTCATCTTGGCGGAAGTGGGCCGCGATCGGCGCAGTTCTCCTTCTTTTGGCCGGCGCATGGCTGTCCCTCAGGCTACAACAAGAAAACCGGATGCCAATGCTCGTCCCCTGAAGCGATGTCGACGACTATCGATGTGCTCAAGAAGGCCCTCGAGAAGGAGACATTCGACAAAACGCGCGGCGCCGAGAACGCGCAAACGGTGTCCAAATCGAACATTCGTGCCGCAATTGCGCAAATCATATTCTCATTCGAGGATGTACAGGACGACGCGAAAAGACCCGAATAGCACGAAGCGATTCTGCGAAGGGATGCTCAACAATTCGCTTCCGGCTGAGGATTTGGTCAACGCAGACGAAGCTCGTTCTGCGGCCGGGCTCGGAACGGTCACCCAGCTCGCAGACGCCAATGACGTAGATCGGGAAGCGGATACATTTTCGGCAAAAGCCGATTTTGATGTCCAGCCGACCGACACCGGAGACAAGCTTTTTGCGGAGACCGAAACCAAATCGCCTATTATGAATGTGGCATCGGAGGTGCTTGCATCTTCCCTGTTGCACAATGTGCTGCAGCAAGCGGCGGCCACCCAGCAGGAAGCGCAGCAAACGCAGCAGGCCCAACAAAACGCGGCGCTTGCCGAGCAGAAGGCGGCAAATCTCAATTCTGCGAAGACTGATAATCAGCTGGCCACGCAATCGATCCTGGCTGTATGGCGATCAATAACCGCCACGACCCGAGCGCAGCTTCTACCGCAGCAACGCGCCTGGGCGCGCAAGAAGGATGCCGACTGCCGTGTTGAGGCAGCCACTACATCGACTGATCCGACCGATATGGAAGTTGCTCGACTGAATTGTGACACTCGCGTGACGCAAGAGCGGATAGCTTCCTGCAGCCTTTCCGTGAGCAGGCGCAGGATACGTACTCTCTCAGGAGCAACCGACCGACGAATAGCCGGCGTCAGTCCCGATCTCTTGGATTAATAGCTCCTAGCTCGGTAGCCTGACGGGTCCTGCATCTGCTCCACAATTTTGCGTTCTGTTATTTTTCGCTTCGCCAAATAGGTCGAGCGCGATCATTTGACCGCCTTTGACGTTCTGTTTCGCGGTTCCCGGAAGGTCGATAGCGGTACGGGCCGGTTTCCTCGAAGTAGATTGATCCGGACACGCCGCTCCACGAACCCATCGTCATACCCGTCGTGAACGACACGAGGCCCGAAGCCTCATCCGCCGCATCTACTTTGTAGTTGCAGTTCTGAATGGCTTTGACTGCTAGTCTAACGATCGCCGCCCTGGTGCCGACAAAGCAGTCGTCATCAAAGGTCACGCCCTCCGGAGCATTCTTATCCAGCCGCCGCTGCGATTCGGAGCACCGGCAAGTTTGGGCATGCCGGAGCACGATCAGATACGTCGCGTCCGCAGTCTTCACATTGAATGAGTGCCACTTTCGAAGCTCCCCCGCAAACTCGGCACGATCAAAATGTGCTCCAAGTAAGTAGAAAGGCAAGGCTGTCACGAGAGTAAATCCCCTGACGTGCGATCCGATACGCTGCGACGCAAAACGACCAACCATCGTTACTCAAGCGCCTGAAACACTTTCCTACACCCCCTTTACTCCAGCATATCCTCACCGATGCCCCGCACCCCAAAGCGCAGCACGCTCTCGAACGCGCTCCTCGCCCGCTATCCCGTCACCCTCACCGCCGCCGATCTGCTTGCCGCGCCCGCAGCCGAGGATTGGACCCGTCCGACCCCATCGACTTCACGCCCGTGCCGCGCCTTCGCAACCGGCGCGGCGGGTGGTCGGAGCAGACGCAGCGCGACTTCATCGCCTGCCTGCAGCGCACCGGCTCGGTCGCGGCGTCGGCGCGGGCGGTCGGCAGGAGCGCCAGCACCGCCTACCGCCTGCTCGACGCCGAGGGCGCGGACAGCTTCGCGCTCGCCTGGGACAAGGCGTTCGAGGAAGGGCTCGGCCGGCTGCGCGAGGATTCGCTCGACCGCGCGCTCAATGGCGCGCTGGTGCCGGTCTATCGCAAGGGGCGGCTGGTCCGGGTCGAGCATCGCCGCAACGACCGGCTCGCGATCGCCCTGCTCGGCAATCGCAACCGGAATATCGACTGGATCGCCAGGGCGCGCTTCGGCGGCACGTGTACAAGATGGAGTTGAAGGCGATGGACGCCGAGCGGGCCGAGGAGAAGCGTAGCCAGGCCGAGGCCCAGGCGCCTATGAGAGGAACTCCAAGGCATGCTCGACAAAGCCAAGTATGCGCGGCCCGCGCATTCGAAGCCTCTAGGGCCTGCCCTGAGCTTGCCGAAGGGTCACGGCAAAAGCGCCGCTCGCCCATGACTTTAGTGACGATAAAGTGATATTCCTCAATGTTCTCAGCAATCTATCCCCAAGTGAAGCGAGCCGGCATGGCGGGGAAATCGGCGGCGTCGGATTGGCGTTTCGGTAATCGCGGCAGCCTGGGCTTAGGGATCGATCAGGCGCTCGCGGCCGGAACGCTGCCCAGTGCTGCTTCCTAACGCCCAGGCGTCGAGTTGTCGACGATATGCGGTAGCGATTGCGCGCGGCGAATGGCGACGGGCGGGAACGAAATAGATCGAACCCGGTCCACGGCACGAACGGGGTGGCGGGCATGGACCAGATCTCGACCCGGACGCTCGGCCGATCGCTGCTGCCCGCGGCATGGAAGCCCGGCGGTGTCGATCGCCAGCCGAGGGTGTTGGCGGACGGCGAAGCGATGGGAGGCGGGAGACTCACGGAAGTTCGTCAGCGTTTG
>CAVVKB010000037.1:0-17650 GCA_963748685.1 uncultured Pseudomonadota bacterium
TGTTGGTGACCTACTCGTTCAGTTACGTGCTTCAAGGCGGCGCGCCTCCAGTTCGGTTGCGTACTCGACCAGCTTCGGGGGGATCAGCGGCTGCTCGCGGGTCCGCACTGAGCACCAACCTGCCGCGCACCCGCCCTGCGTTTCCGGTTTACCCGTCCGACGAACAGGTGTTTGAGGCTGACAAGGGCGGGACAGGCGGAAGTGGCCGTCGTAATCCCTTACGGCTAACTCGGTCGTCGTGGAAGCTCTCGATTGACCGCGATGAACTTGGTTCGCTCTCGATCTAATCATCGTCGATGACTGTTCGCCGAACAATGTTCGACGTAGCGCTAAGTTGGGCAAAGCGTAACGCAGATCGCTTCAACCGCATCGCCGTCTTGAAGAATCGTGCCAACTACAAGCTGGACTTTGCCGCAATTCGGGGTTCGATGCGGCAGATGCTGCCTACATCAATGCAGCTCGATGCCGATAATCACCTTCTTCCCGAGTGTTGCAAGAAGCTACTTGCTGCAATCAAGGAAAGCGGCGCGGCCTTCGTCTATCCGACAATCCAGCAGTTCGGTGCGTCAACAAGGCAAATCTCGAACAGGCCATACCGGCCGCAACGTTTCACTGCCGGGAACTATGTGGACGCTATGGCAATGGTCTCCAAGGAAGCGTGGGCGATGGTTGGCGGCTACCACCATGTGCGTCACGGCTGGGAAGACTATGACCTTTGGGCCAGGCTGGCGGAAATTGGACTCGCTGGTGAATGGCTGCCCGAAGTATTGGCGGAATATCGCGTACACGCGACGTCGATGATGAAGAGTCAGACTTTAGTCGATACGAACTATCGCGAACTGCACCGCGACTTCTCCTCGCGACACCCGTGGGTTGCGCTGGTTGACGTCGGAAACGCGACGTTATCCGATCAACGGCGACCCGCGTCTCACCACCCCAGGCGATCGGACGCGGCTCGACATCTGCTTCCGATCCTACGCTGCCCGGTCACCGGGCAGAAGATGGCGTACGACGAAGCGCGAACCGGATTGGTCAGCCAGGACGGTTGGCGCGCTGGCCCCTGAAGGAGGGGCGTCCTTGCCTCTCACAGGATCTGTCGATCCGCAGGTCATGCCGGAAGGCCATATCAGCAACGAACTCCCGGAAGAGGCATTGGAAGTGATCCGCGAAACCGGGGCTGGGTGCTTAACCTCAGCGCCGGCGGTTCACGGCATAAATTCGATCATGTCGTTGAAATGGAATATGCGGGGTTTCGCCACACCGATATCGTCGGCGACGCCCATCACCTGCCGTTCGACGACAATTGCTTCGATGCGGTCGTGGTGATGAACGCGTTTGAACATTATCACGACCCAAGGCGGGTCGCAGATGAGCTATTCCGCGTGCTCAAGCCGGGCGGACGCATCCATATCCGCACGGCATTCCTGCAGCCTCTTCATGAGAAGCCCTATCACTTCTACAACTGCACTCGCTACGGGATGGAGCGGTGGTTCGAAGCTTTCGAAACCGAAGTGATGCACGTCTCGACCAATTTCTGTCCCAACCACACCCTTGCGTGGGTAGCGTCCGAAGCCGAGGGCGCGCTGCGCACGGATGTGTCGGACAAGGCGGCCGACGATTTCTTGTCAGCCCCCATTGGGCAGCTCGTGGAGATCTGGCGCGATCCGAGCCACGCGAGACGCCCCTCTGGACCGATTTCGAGCGGCTTTCTCAGGAAAAGCAGGAAATCACCGCTGCCGGCTTCGAACTGTTTGGAAAACGACCGCCTGACCTCCCGAAGCTCTGAAAGTCAGAACGTGTTGATCACGAGGCCTAGATCCTCTCCAATTAATGACAGGTGTGTTGTGAAAAGCAGCTTTCAGCCCGAATTCGATCCCGGGTATTACAGAACTCGTTACCCTGAACTCGCCCTAACAAGCGACCTCGAAGCCGAGGCACACTTTCGTGACCATGGCGCAGCTGCGGGCCTCGAAGGCTCGCCGCTCGCCCTCCGAGAAGAATTCCTGAAGCAGGTAGTCGGGCGTGCGGAAGGAGAGGCTCTCGAAATTGGGCCGTCCTGGCGCCGGATTTCGCGGGTCTCACGCATCTTATCTCGAAGATTTCGATGCAGGCGAACTTCGTTCGCGTGCCACAAAGAACGGCGCGGGATCCGATTCTTGTCCTGAAGTCATCGATTATGTCGGCGATATAGCGAACGTAGATCGGCAGTTTGACTATGTCGTCAGCAGTCACGCGATAGAGCACCAGCCCGATCTGGTTCATCACCTTGCATCCGTCGCCAACCTGTTGGAGCCAGGCGGGCGATATTTTCTGATCATTCCCGACAAGCGGTTCTGTTTCGATGCGCTTAAACCGGAAAGTACCATTGCGGGCGTAATACAGGCACATCGGGAGAGGCGGTCTCACCACTCCCTGCAAAGTGTGATCGAAGGCGCGGTTTTCTCAACGCACAACGATGCCGCCGTACATTGGCAGGCGCCGCCTGAGCCGTTGGATGATGAGGAATTGCCTCGTCGCGTCGAAGCCGCACTCAAAGAGTTCGACGCCGCGGAGGGCGACTACCTGGATGTCCACGCTTGGTACTTCACGCCAAGCTCATTCCGCTCGATTGCCTCGACCTTGTTCAAATTGGGTCTCACGGACCTCGAACCCGTGCGAGTGTTCAACACTCCCAGAAACCGGCTCGAGTTTTGCGCGATCCTCGAGAAGAGTGAAAAGCAAGAGGACAGAGTCGTTGAAGACTACTGGGACGAGCAGGTCGAGGCGGCAAAGGAAATGCCCCCGAACAGCGCGTGGTGGAACTCACCAGTCGTTATTCGTCACATCAACAAGATCGCGTGCGGAGAGCCCCTGGATCGCGTCCATGCAGGCTTTCACAAGCGCATCGATGAAATGTTGGCCGGCGCGCCGCGACCCGCAAGGCTCTGTCGGTGGGCTGCGGCGTCGGCACGAAAGAAATGGACCTGCTGGCACTTGGGTCCGTCGACATGTTCGAATGCTATGAGGTCAGCGGGGACGCGGCAGCATCCGGCAATTCCATCGCACGTGAACGTGGTCTCGGATCCAGTTTCGTCATTCACCACGCGGATGCCTTCGCAGCGGATCTGCCGGACGACTTCGATCTCGTCTACTGGAACAATTCGCTCCATCACATGATGGACACCAGAGAGGCGGTCCGCTGGAGCCGCGATCGCCTCAAGCCGGGTGGTCTGTTTGCGATCGATGACTACGTTGGCGCGACCCGAAATCAACACTCGCAAGCTCTGGTCGACTGGGGTAGCAAACTCATGGCTTCGCTTCCCGATCACTTGCGCAAGCATTGGAACGGCAAGGACATAATGCCGCCATTTGTCGGTCGCGTTGATCCGCAGGAGTTGGAGAAGATCGATCCGTCGGAGTGCGCAGACAGCGCATCGATCCTACCTGCTATTTACGAGTTTTTTCCTGACCCACAGGTCATTAAGACGGGGGGCGCGGCTTATTTTGTCGCCTTGATGCACACGTTTCACAACTACGTATCGGAAAGCGAGGTGCAGCTGCTCGAAAACATTTTGAAGTCAGATGCAGAAGCGCCAGATGAAGTCGAAACTCAATATGCGATTGTTCTTGCCAAGAAGGCTTGATTTTCCATCACTCTATTGACGCACCTTTCCAAATAGATCCCGTACAGGCGTTCGCGATGTTTGTGGGCCAGTCACAAAGCGGAATATACTTGGAGCGCCTCGTTCACATCCGAATACATCATGCCTTGGCCTTGATGCAGGACCAGCGCACTATCGCAGAATGCGCGGATGAGGTCGGGACTGTGCGAGGCCAGGATCAACGCGCGGTCACCACGCTTCTCGAAGAGCTCATAATGGCACTTCCGGTGGAAGTCGGCGTCGCCCACCATGATAACCTCGTCGATCAAGTAGCAGGCAAACTCGATCGTCAGCGACAGCGCAAAGGCGAGCCGCGCGCGCATGCCGGATGAGTAGGTTTTCACCGGCATCTTCAATTGATTTCCGAGCTCCGAAAATTCTTCGACAAACTCACGGATCTGATCGTACTCGTTCCCGTAGATGCGAGCGATGAAGCGTGCGTTGTCGTAGCCCGTCAGACTGCCTTGGAATCCTCCCCCAAAGCCTAGCGGCCAGGACACGCTCATCTCCCGGCGCACCCTCCCCGACGTCGGCATCTCTACGCCTCCGATGAGCTTGATCAAGGTCGTCTTTCCGGCGCCATTTCGGCCGAGAAGGCCAACGCGCTGTCCGGGGGCGACCTGGAGATTCAGATTAGTGAAAACCCGTTTCTGGCCGTGGCCCATCGGATAGGATTTGCTCAGCTGTTCACAGCTAATCATTCAACGACCAATCGCCGGCGTATCCGCCGACATAGAGTAAGCCCAATGACCATCAGAACCATTGTGACGCTGATGGGAACAGTAATGTCCCAGATAGCGTGAACGCGATCTCCAAAGACTCCGTAACGGATAAGCTCCATTGGGCTGATGAAGGGCGAATAAAGCATGAATTGCTGAAACTGAGGCGCAAGCCATGATACCATGGTGAAGGTTCCGCAGAAGGGAATGCTGATATATACAGTGACGGGCATCAGCTTTTCCAGCACATCAGACAATTCTGAAAGAGGCGCCAACACGAGGCACAAAGAAAAAACAAACATGCAGTAAAGAAACCATCCGCCGATCAAGGCTCCAATATTCGCGGGTACCGGGAACTCATTCAAAACGCCTAATATCATTGCGATGAATACAAACGCCATCATCGCGCCGATGACTTCGATGAAGAATCGAACGAATATGAAATCAAGTATCTTTACTTGTCTGTGATAGAGCAGGCTTCCATTGACCGAAAATATCTTGGTAGCGCGCGTGACCGATTGCCGGAAGAGAGTCAGAGGAATGTATCCAGTGGCTATGAACGCGGTGATGCTGACTCCGTGCTCCTCGGGTCCGTGCATGTATCGCCACATAATACCGACAAGGCTGGCAAACAGCAGCGGTTCGGCCATCATCCAGAGGAAGCCGATATTCTCTCGGCCGAACCGCGTCACGAGTTCGCGGATCATCAAGGCGCTGATCACCCGGCGCTGGATGCGCCAGCCCGACGCCAGTCTGGACACTGTCATTCCTCTGGTGAGTGCTCGAGAATGCCGACCACCAGCATCCAGCCAATGAAATAGAGGCACAGGGAGGCAGCAAAAATGGTCAAGACCTGCAACAAGCGATGCGGCAGCGTGGAAATCATCAGGTTTGTTCGGGTCGACAACCCGCTCAAGATAGAACTGCTGCTTCTGTGCATCCGTTCGCGCACCTTCCAAAGATGCATTGGCCGCGGTTAGCATCTGCGTCGCGAACTCTTGCTCAACATTGAGATTTTCGTACGCACCGAGCTTCGAAGCGATGCCTGTGGGCGTGCCCACTGCACGACCGTTCTGGGCTGCGATCGCTCGCCCGACGGCCGCAATTCGACTGGTCAGTGCCGGGATTGCAGGATTCCGCGGGGTCACACGCTTCATCAGGTCCAGCTGCGCCTGCAGCGAGGATTGCTCCGAAATAAGTTTATTGGAAATTTCCAGAACGCCGGTTCCCTGCTTCGCAGGATCGAGCAATTGATTCTCGTTCCGGTATGCGCCTAGCGCGAGCCTGGCATTGCGGAGACGCCTTTCGGCCTGAACAACCCGTCGCTCTGCCTCCGCGATACCCCGACCCTGCGCCCTTTCGTTCAGGCGGTTCACGAGTTGCTCGCTGAGATCGAGAAGTCGCGTGTTTAACTCAAACGCATCACCGGGTGTGAAGGCCCGAACATCGAGCACTGCCAGCCCGCTTTCCTCGTCCAGCTTGGCGCCAATCATTGATCCGTAATATCGATAGATCCCTCGAACGACGAATCACTGAATGGCCGCGGAAAGCGGCTCAGGAAGTCGGCGCCGCGGCTTGAAAATCTCGCCCGGACGTTGGTCTGCGCCTCCAAATCGCGAACCGCGCTGCGTGACCGGATGTACTGCAAGATCTCTTTCGTCTGCTCCTGCCCCGCAGAAAAGCCGCTCGTCTGGATAAGATTTGCAAGTGAGAGAGTGGGTATCGTCTTCTGGCCCGGACTTCTTGATTATGAAAGCAGACTGAAGAATCGTAGATCGGCGAGGCGATCAGGCCGTAGTATATGCCCGCGAGCAACGTCGGAAGACCGACGAACAGGACCATCCAGCGATGCTTGGTGACCCATCCCTGGCGCTGCGATTTGCGAACGACCTCCCGCAGCGTGTCATGATCGATAGTACTAATATTCATGGGGTGATCGAAAACCTCACTCGCTACTTAGCATCACGCTAAATCGGGTTATCCCTATCGATTGCATCAATACTGAATTTCATCCGATCCCGCCACGCACTCATTCTCACTTAAAAGAGTGCGCCTGTAACGAAGCCCCGTTCTTGGCGCCTCGGCATTCCGCTTAAAGCACTACCAGCCGCCGCCTCCCCCAGAAATTTAGTGAGCGAGCGACCGCGCTTCCGATCCCCATGCAGAATTTGTCCAGCGAGACAGAAGCTTAGGCTAAATCCCTTTGCCTCATAAGCCACCACAGTCAACCCGGCTGGGGTAGCCGGGGGCAGAACTCGCTTCGCAAACATGTTGCACCGTCGCAACACTCCCTTCGATCTTGTCTCAAGCGATGGAACCGGAACGCTCCTCTCTGCGTCTCGGGGGGTGTATTCAGCACCGGCTAACCGGATGAATTTAAGGGGACTTGCACCGTTCGATTGGGAAAATGGCCGATCCTGTCAGTTTCGCTTTTGCAACAAAAGCGATGCTGCTAATGAACTGGGAGTTCGCATCATAATCAATGAAGGCTCGCATCGAAGACAAATTAAGTTATCGTTTACTTATAAACAACAAAGCATAGTTCAGTAGAAAGGGGTTACAATCATGAGGCGATTGCATACCGGCGTTATTTCGGCGCTTGCATTGGTGCTGGGAGTCAGCGCTGCTCAGGCTGACGCTCAATCTCTCCGCGGCTTCCGGGCCGAAGGTCAGGTCGGCGTCACCAGCTTCCATTCGGAAGGCAACCACAAGTCCAAGATCGGCTGGGGCGCGGCAGTTGGCGTGGACGCTTATGTCGCGAACAACTTCGTGCTCGGTGTTGAAGGCACCTATTGGGACTCGCGTCCCGAGAACCACACGATCGACGGTCTCGGCCTCGCCAACCACAAGATGTTCCAGGAGTGGGGCATCGCGCTCCGCGCCGGTGTCATGGTCACCCCGTCGACCCTCGTCTACGGCAAGGTCGGCTATGTCCGCGACGAACAGCGCAAGGAATTTGTGCCGTTCAACCCGGGCACCAGCACCAACGTCGGCGGCGCCAGCACGCCTGGTTATTATTACGACCACTTCCATGCGACCGGCATTCAGTGGGGCGGCGGCATCGAGCAGCTCGTCCTCAGCAATGTCTACGTGAAGGCCGAAGGCCGCTATTCGAACTACAAGCGTAATTCGCATGCGATCACCGGCCTGCTGGGTCTCGGCGTTCTCTTCGGCCCGACGGCCGAAGCGGCTCCGCCTCCTCCGCCGCCACCTCCGCCACCTCCGCCGCCGCCTCCGGCGACGCAGACGTGCCCGGATGGCAGCGTGATCCCGGCGACCGACGCCTGCCCGGCTCCGCCGCCTCCGCCTCCGCCTCCGCCGCCTCCGGCGCAGCGTGGCGAACGCGGCTAACACCGACTAAATCGGTAAGCATTTGGGGCGGGCCTTCGGGTCCGCCCCATTTTTTGTCAGCGGTTAGATCAGCAGCGCGGCCGATGTGCCCGGCCGACCGTTACCGCTTCGGAGCGCTGCCAGGTGTGCTGAAATCGTCAAGCCGCTGGCTCCAGCTTCTGGAGCAGCGGTTCAGTAGCCAACTCCCGGAAGCGTCAGTCCTCGTGCCCTGACCGCCACAGCGCTCCGGTGAGCGGCTCCAGCAGATATTGCAGCGCCGTCCGTTTGCGCACGGTGAGCACCGCCTCCACGGGAAGCCCCGGCCGCAATTCGCCATTACCGAGGGCATGGCGGACCCGGTTGAGTTCCGTTTCCGGGACGACGATCTCGACCCGGAAGTAGGACCGGCCGGTCTTCTCGTCGGTGAAACTGTCGGCCGATACCGTTCTCACCGTCCCGTGAACAATGGCAGTGCCCGATTGTGCACGCTGACAAAGCGAATCTGCGCCGTCTGGCCCGCGATAGGCGTCATCGGCATCGGTTGGGCTCAGCTGCGCCTGGATCACCAGCTCGCGGCCGTCGGGAACGATGTCCATCAGCTTCTGGCCCGCGGCGACCACGCCGCCGACGGTGAAGACCTGCAGGCCGACCACCTGCCCCGTCGCCGGCGCCCGCACTTGCGAGCGCTGGAGTTGCTCGCGCGTGGCGACCAGCTTGGGCAAGCGTCTCCGATATTTTACTCTGCGTATCCTTGAGGTCGTTCTCGACCTGCTCCAGGCGATCGCGGCTAACGCTCAACGATTGCATGCGGGTTTCGCCAATCCCCTCACCTGCCCGGGCATATTCGGACGTCATCTGCGCCGCCTGGCCCTGAAGATCCGCCTGGGCTCGCTCAAGCTGGCGAACCCGATTGATCGAAGCAAAACCCTTCGCCGCGATGCTCTTCAGCCCGTCGAGTTCTTCCGCGATCAACCGTTGCTGCTCGATCAGCGCTTCATGCTGCTTCGTGTAGCCGGTCTGTTGCTGGACCAGCTGCTGCGGCGCGCTGGCCCAAAACCGATTGCTGCGCTGACACGGCTCCCGAGCGCGCATGCATCTCCGACCGCTGCAGCGCCATGACCTGGTCGGCAAGCTCACGGTCAGCCGGGCTCAGCGTGGCGAATTCGGCCGGCGGCGCGAAATTGCGCTGGCCCATCCGCTCGGCGAGCAGCCGCGCGCGCTGCGCGAGCAAGGTCAGATAGTCGCTCGTCAGCGCGCGTTCGGATGCCTTGAGTTCGGGCGCGGACAGCTCGATCAGCACCTCGCCGGCGCGGACATGCTGGCCTTCGCGAACGTGGATCGCGGTGACCACTCCGCCATCGGGGTGCTGGACGCTTTGGCGATTGCCGGCGACCGCGATCTGACCGACCGCGTGGGCACCGGCATCGAGCGGCATCAGCGCCGCCCATCCGAGGAACAGCACGAAGAAGGCAAAGGCGATGATGACGCCAAGGCGGATCTCGCGGCTGCGGGTCACCGGCGACGGCTTCCGGGCCGGCGGGCAGGACGATCAGGTCGCTCATGCCGCATTCTCCGTCTTGGCCTTTTGCGGCGCGGCGAGGCGCCGGACGATCGCGGCCGACGGGCCCATCATGGTAGGACGGCCCTCGTCGAGAACCAGCAGTTCGTCGGCGACTTCGACGACCGAGCGGCGGTGGGCAATGACAATGACCGTCGCCCCGCGCTCCTTCGCGCGGGTCAAGGTTCCGATCAGTGCCGACTCCCCGGCACTATCGAGGAACGCGTTCGGCTCGTCGAGCACCAGCACGATCGGGCTTGCATAAATGGCCCGTGCGAGCGCGATCCGTTGCGCCTGGCCGAGCGACAAGCCGGACCCCATCAGCCCCAGCCGGGTCTCGTAGGCGCCAGGAAGCTGCAGGATCATCTCGTGGACGCCCGCTTCCGTGGCGGCGGCAATGACGGCTTCATCGATTTCGCGGGCCTGCTCGCTGGTGGCGGCACGCGCAAAGCGGCTGATGTTTTCCTTGATCGTCCCTTCGAACAGCGACGGCTCCTGCGGCATGTAGCCGATGTGGCGGCCAAGCTCACCGGGATCCCAGTCGGACAGTCGCGCACCGTCCAGCCGAACCGTTCCGATCATTGGCGGAACCGCGCCGACAAGCAGCCGTCCAAGCGTCGACTTGCCCGATCCGTTGGGTCCGATGATGCCGAGGATCTTGCCGGGGCCGCCCGGGCGGAAACGCCGACCAGGATCGCCCGTCCATCACTGCCGCGGACCCCGCGCTTTCGACTTCGACGACGCCCTTGGGCGCGGGAAACGAGGTGTAGGTCCGCTCGACGCCGATCTTCTCGAGGACCGAGGACAGGCGATGCAAGGCCGCGCGAGCGGTGGCCAGCGCCGACCAGCCGCCAATGATGCTCTCGATCGGCTGCAAGGCGCGGCTGAGGAGAACCGACGAGGCGATGATGGCGCCCGCGGAAATGTCGCCGGCAATCGCCAACAACGCGCCAAGCCCGAGCGCCGACGACTGGACGAACATCCGGAAGAATTTGCTGGTGGCGGTCAGTCGCCCTCCGGCGACCTGCGCACCGACCATGTGGCCCAGTGCGAGCTGCCGCCGATCGAGCTGGCGCGCCACCATGTCGCGGGTCATGCCGAGCCCGCGCACCGTCGCGCCCTGCATCGCCGCCGCCTGCTGCATGTTTTGCGCAGCGGCCATCGCGGTGGTCGCGATTTCCATCCGCTCCTGGGTCGCCTTCTGGTTGGACCACGCGAGCGTCACCAGGAGGACCGCGGCGACGATCGCCATGATCCCGATCCAGAAGTGAAGCATGAAGGCGACCAGCAGGAAGACGGGAGTCCAGGGCGCATCGAACATCGCCGCGATCACGGGCGTGCCAATGGTCGTACGGATGCGAATCGAAGTCGCGCATCGCCTGCGTCGTCTGCGCGGTGTCGGATGCCATCATCTGCTCGAGGATTCGCGGCGCGAGAAGAGCATCGACACGCTCGCTGGCGCGGATGAGCAACCGGTTCCGGACGAGATCCAGGCCCGACAGAGCCAAAAGCGCCAGCGCGAGGGCAAGGGTGACAAACAGGAGAGTGGTCTTGCCGCCGGTCGGAACCACGCGGTCGTAGACCTGCAACATGTACAAGGTCGGTGCGAGGTACAGCACGTTGATCAGCAGGCTGAAGCCCGCGGCTGCCTTGAAATGCGGGCCGCACTGACGAAGCGCGTCCGCCAGCGTTGCCGGCATTTCCATGCCGAGCAGCTTCTCCATCAATGGTCTTTTGCTAGCCACCCAGCTTCACTCCGTTTCCTCACGATTAATGCGCATCAGCCCGCTCGGCAAACGCTCCGGATGAACCATCACCCCCGCCATCCCGGTCTTGGAATAAGCTTTATGACCAGAGCCTTACCCAAAATGGGACAGTTTGCCCCGCTACTGTGAGATAATCGGCACATGGACAGATTTTTTGGGTTATCCCGTTAAATCCGAGGATATTTCGCGTCCGTATGGTGTTGAGGTGCGTAAGCGAAATGGTCGCGAACAAATGCGGGGTTCGGAGAATTCCGGCAAGTGCGTGAGAAGGGCAACTGCATATGGCACGAATCCGATTGACGGTACCGCGGGCGGCGAGATTTTGAACGGTACGTCCGGGGATGATCTTATCCGTGGATTTGGTGGCGATGATACGCTGCTAGGAAATGCCGGCAATGACACGCTCGAAGGCGGCGACGGATCCGATGTCCTTACCGGCGGAGCCGGCATTGACACGCTCAGCGGCGGAATTGGCGCAGATGTCTTCCGCGACACCGCCGCTGGTCTGAACGGGGATACGATCACCGATTTCTTGCCGGGCGACCGGATTCAGATTTCGGATCTCAGCAAGACGACAGCCAACTTCGCGATTTCCGGATCATCGCTGACATTCGGTGGAACGAATTCTGTCCAAATTTCCAACCTCGGCCCCGGTCGCCTCGTCGTGCGGGACATTAATACCGGCGGCGTCGAGGTTCGCCTCGAGGCGGTCGCTCACAACGATTTCAACGGGGATGGGCGAAGCGACATCCTGTGGCGCAACGACAATGGTTTCATGGCGGAATGGAACGCCCAATCCACTGGCGGCTTTGTGGGCAATGCCAACGTCAATTATCCGCTCGGCAACGACTGGCATGTGTCGGCACCGGTGACTTCAACGGCGACGGGCGCGTGGATCTTTTGTTGCGCAACGACAATGGGTTGCTGGCCGAATGGGACGGCCAGCCGAATGGGGGCTTCGCCGGCAATGCGAACGTCAACTATCCGCTTGGCAACGCTTGGCATGTAGCGGGGACCGGCGATTTCAATGGTGATGGGATCGACGACATCCTGTTGCGGAATGACAATGGTTTCCTGGCCGAATGGAGCGGCCAGCCCAATGGCGGCTTCGTCGGCAATGCCAATGTCAATTATCAAGTCGCTACCGACTGGCATGTAGCAGCGACCGGTGACTTCAATGGTGATGGGCTAAGCGACATCTTGTGGCGCAACGACAACGGCTTCGTGGCCGAATGGAACGGGCAACCCAATGGCGGCTTTGTCGGCAATGCCAATGTCAATTATCAAGTCACTACCGACTGGCATGTCGCAGCGACCGGTGACTTCAATGGTGATGGGCTAAGCGACATATTGTGGCGCAACAACAATGGCTTCCTGGCCGAATGGAACGCGCAGGTCAACGGCGGCTTTGTCGGCAATGCCAACGTCAACTACCAAGTCGGTATGGAATGGCACGTGGCGGGAACGGCGGACTACAGCGGCGACGCCATCGATGACATCCTGTGGCGAAACGACAATGGCTTCCTCGCCCAATGGAATGGCCAGGCGAATGGCGGCTTCGTGGGCGATGCCAGCGTCAACTATCAGGTTGCCACTACCTGGCATGTCGAAGATCCGTTTGTACATGACACGCTCTTTTAATTTTGGCCGCCACCCAATCGAAGTACCTCGAATTGCATAATCAGGTCGTTCAAACCCCTTTTAAATTCAACTTTTTAGATTTTGGGATAGGGTGCGCAGTCGCGAGAGGACCGCGGACGGGTCTCGCGTCAAGCGTGCTCGAAGCGCGTGGCGCGCTCGTCGGAAGCCGTCCGGGTCGATTTTAGTAAAGGCGCAATCTTTGTCCCCACAAGGAGGCACTCACACCATTCGATGTGAGGTAAGAGTGCTCAAACTAATGAGTTCAAAGAAATGCATCCTGCACGTGCCAACTGACAGGAACGTTGAAGTTGGAAGCCGCAGAATTGTCCACGAAACCGCCGTTGGCCTGCCCGAGCCAATCTTTCACAGCACCGTTGTCATTGCGCCATAAGATGTCGTTGATTCCATCACGGTTGAAGTCTCCGGTCCCCGCTACATGCCAGTCGGTGCCGACCGAATAATGTGACGTTCGCATTGCCGACGAAGCCGCCATTGGCCTGGCCGCTCCATTCGGCCAGCAATCCACTGTCGTTGCGCAAAGAAGGTCGTCGATCCCGTCACCATTGAAGTCGCCGGTTCCCGGCACATGCCAGTCGTTGCCAAGCGGATAGTTGACGAATCTCGCCATTGCTCGACGAAGCCGCCATTCTGATGACTGTTCCATTCGGCCAGCAATCCACTGTCATTGCGCAACAGAAGATCCACACGCCCGTCGCCGTTGAAGTCGCCGGTTGCCGGCACATGCCAGTCGTTGCCGAGCGGATAATTGACATTCGGCATTGTTGACGAAGCCGCCAGTCGATTGGGCGTGCAACATTTCGCCATGAAACCATTGTCGTTGCGCCACAGGATGTCGTCCGGCCGTCGCCGTTGAAGTCACCGGTCCCGGCCACATGCCATGTCGGATGCTCACCGAAGAATTGACGTTCGGATTGCTCGTGAAGCCTCCATTGGTCTGGCCCATCCCATCTGAGGATCGAGCCATTGTCATTGCGCAACAATAAATCGGCTCGGCCGTCGCCATTCAGATCGCCCGTGCCGGCCACGTGCCAACTGGTCGCGAGATTAGTAAGAACCGGCACGATGTTAAAGCCCCCAGTCGATTGGCCTAGCCAAACGGTGAGCGTGCCATTGTCGTTCCGCCACAAAATGTCGCTGAAACCATCACCGTTGAAATCGTTTGTGTGCCGGACGGATGGCGTGGTCGACGCGCCAGCGAGAGCTGGACGCCTCCGCCCGCGCCGCGGTCGCGACCAGTGTGTCCCCGGCGGCAAGCGCCGTGAGGTCAAGCGAGCCGCCAGTGTAGGTGAGCGTGTTCCCCGACAGGCTGAAGGTGAAGCTGCCGAGCGTCGCGTCGCTGAAGACGATCGTGTCGCCGGCGTTGAAGTCGGTGATCGGTCGCCGTTATGACCCGCCATCGTGTCGAGAAACGTATCGTTGCCGCCGCCGCCGGTCAGCGTGTCGGCGCCGCCGCCGCCCTTAAGAACGTTGTTCGACGCTATTGCCGATGATCGTGTCGGCGCCGCTGCCGCCGATCGCGTTCTCGATCACCACGCCGCGGGCGATCGAGAGGTTGCCGACCTGGCCGTTGACGCTCGAGAAGGTCTCCGGATTGAGGTTGATCAGTCTGGTTCGCGGCCGACCCGAAGAAGTCGAGCGTGTCGTTCCCGCCGCTGTCGAAAATCGTGTAGGCGCCCTGGGATACAGGCTGGCGTCGTAGACGCCGCCGGCATTCGTGTTGTAGCCGTAGGTCGTGTCGCCCGTCCGCGTCGTCGTCGACAGGCCATACAGCTGCTGCATCGCCAGAATGTCGGCCACCATCGGCGTGACGGCGAAATCGGCGGTGAAGCCCTGGCCGGCGAAGTAGGTGTTCTCGCTGCTGGTCGAAGTAGGACATGATCGACGTCGACCAGGCGTCATTCTGGAACAGCGCGTCGTACGGATAGTCGGCTGTCTGTTGTAATTGCCGGCATGGCCGAGCCCGAGCGCGTGGCCGATCTCGTGAACATAGGTCTGGAAGCGGTAGCTGTAGAGGCTGGTCCCGTAGTCGATCGACCCATGAGCTCGAAATGTGGACGTGGGCAGAGGTTATAATCCCGTGGACGCAATTCGGCGTCGGTCGCGGCGATCGGCGTGCCCGCCGTCTCCTCGGTGTTGTCGAAGCTGATCTGGGCGCCGGTCGTAACCTCCCGGAAGTGGACGCCGATAATGTCGGTCCATTCGGCGAGCGCGGCGCGGGCCAGAGTCTGCTCGCCGGCAGTCAGCGTGCTGATATTGACGGTGATCGTGCCGCCCTGCGTGACGTTGAAATGGTGGCTGTCGCCGCCCCAATAGCCGCTGACCAGCTGGTCGGCGATCTGGTCGTTGGTCGCCACGGGCGGCGGCGTGTAGGTCTCGACCGAGACCTGATAGGTGCCGGTAGCGGCTTCGTTCCAGGCGCCGACGTCAATATAATAGGTGCCGCTCGAGGTGGCGGTGAAGGCGACCTGCGAGTTCTGGTTCGCGCTTGAGATATCGTCGTTCGAATAAATGAGGGTGCCCGCGGAATTGCGGATGTAGAGATAGGTGTCCGCGAACGTGATGCCGTTCAGGCTGACTGAGATCGACTGGCCGGCGCTGAGCGTGATCCGATACCAGTCGTGATCGCCGAGCGTCTCGAGCGTACCCGTGATCGTGCTCCCGACCGCCAGGACGGACGTCGTCGACGTATCACCCGGAATATCAGCCACTTACTACTCCCCAACCCGAGCGCTCGCCGGAACATCAGGCTTCGGCTCAATTTTGACGCAAATCTCTTGTCGAAGCCTTAAACTAGCGCCGTCCCGCCTTCGCCGCGGTCGCCAGGGATCGTGCAAACTCCTTCAAGCTCGCCCCAGTGAAGTCGCTGTCCATGATCGCGAAATGCTGCTCGGGCAGAGTTTGCCGGTTCACCACGACTGTCGCGGCGGCGCGGGAAGACGAAAGCACCCTGACCCGAATGTCGTAACCTGTGCCCGGAATGGCCGCAGCCATCGCGTCGCTGATCTCGCTGCACAATGCATCCGCGCCGCCCGCATTTGCGAGCCACTTCTCGCCGCCAATCACCCGGCACAGGTGCGGCGCCGATTTGCCAGGCGCGCTCATCGCACCGACACTAACCGGCACTGACAGCGCCGCAAGCAAAAGCGTGAAAGACCCAACCCCACCTCTCATGACCCGCAACCTATGGTGTGATTCATGAACGAATTCTGACCTTTTTGCATGAATTCAGCAGCTTAGGTAGAATTTCGCTCACGGCCAACGCCCGTGGCTGGCTGGGGCGGAAGGATTCGAACCTGCGAATGCCGGCATCAAAAGCCGGTGCCTTACCACTTGGCGACGCCCCAGCAGGCGATCCGCGAGATGCGGGAAGCGGCGCTTATAGCTCCGCCGGCGAGCCTGAAAAGCCCTGGGGAACCGGACGGCGCGTCTTGCGTCGCCAAATCGAAACCTATGCCGGGCTCCGATTAGCCCGTCAAATTTTCGCCGCCGCGACGATCGGCCCGCCCCGCCCTTGCTGAACGAGCACCGCGGTGCGCTCTTGTGGATCGCGATAGGGCGGCTGCTCGAACGACAATTGCTTTCCCTGCCACTGCGCAACGGCTCGAAGGTTGGTCACGACGTCTCTTTGAACGATGGTGCGGCCGCCATTCTCGCCGCGTCCGATGCTAACGACGCGCGGACGTGGATCGTAGCGGACCAGCCATATCGTTGCCGGAGGCGCGCCAGCGACGGCACCGATCGTCACTTTGCGCCCGTCGATCCGGATGTAGGGCATCGCGGCACTGCTGCGCGCCGACTGAACCGCCCGAGACAATTCATCCGGATTGCTGCCGCTAAATATCGCAGTCCCGTTGACCACGAACTGCGGCGTGCCGACATTCCCGCGCCCCTGGGCATGGGCGTAGTCCCACTGGCGCTGCGGTGTAGGCCGGGTCGCCGAACTTGTCCTTCCAGCCAAGGCTGTCCCAATAAGTGACCGCAAAGCTGAGCGGCAGAACGTCGGGACGATCGGCAAGGCGGTTGAGGAGCGCGTCGGCGGGCGGGCAGGAGGAACAGCCCTGGCTTTGATAAAGCTCGACGACCACGGGTGTCGTTGCAGTGCGGCTCGATGGCGCCGCGGCTGACCCGGCAATGGCAACGCCCGTTGCCGTCGTCGCCGCCAGCAGAGCGGCAATTGCAAGGCGTTTCATGAGCGTCTCCCATTCATGCGGCTCTCCGCGCGTGATGAATGAAGGCATCGACCGACCAACGCCCACCGCCGCGAAAGATCAGCGGAAGCAGCAGCCCGGCCCAGGACAAGTGGGTCGGCCATGCGTCGGGATAGACGAAAATCTCAATGACCGCCGTCATCGTCAGGAAAACGAGCGCCGAGCCGCGCGTGAAGAGGCCAAGCACGAGCAGGACCGAGAAAATATGCTCGCTAAAAGTCGCGGCGACGGCTGCCGCATCTGGTGGAATGAAGGGCAACGCATAATCGGTCCGAAAAAGGTCGAACGCCTCCGGGGTAATGGTCAGCAGGCCGCTGACCTTGGTCCGCCCCGACAGGAAGAAGACAGCGCCGATACCGAGCCGCGCGACAAGCAGCAGGAACGAGTTGGGCACCAGCCGATCCACGGCCCGGAAGTCGGACCATGAACGGCCGATGCCCGTTTCGGGCTGACGTGGTTCCATGGCAACCCGCAGGCCGTGCACGTCAGGCGTGTCCCTTGGCGGTCAGCGATCCCAAGCCTTTGGGCGTCTTGATCCTGGTGCAGGTGCCGGCCTTGACCAGCTTGAACGCGTCGCCCTGATAATTGACCAGCGAGGTGCCCGCGCAGCTGGTTCCAGGGCCGGCCTTGCAATCGTTCTTGCCGGCGAGCGCAATGCCGAAGCACTTTTCCGACCCGCTTGCGGAGCCTGCAGCGGAGGCGCCGCTCGATGCAATGATGATCGCGAGCGTGGCGGCGGTCGCGGCGGTTGTTTTCAGCATGATAT
>CAVVKB010000038.1:0-17610 GCA_963748685.1 uncultured Pseudomonadota bacterium
GGGACTGCGTCACTACGAGCCGGCGTTCGCCGACGAGCTTGCAGTGATGATGGGAGAAGCCTTCCGGCTGATCGACGATCCCGGCGGGGAGAGCACCTACCTCCGCCTCTCGACCCGCAACATCAAGCAGGTCGAGCGCTCGGATAACTCGTGGCGTACCGACGCCTTGGCCGGCGGCTATTGGCTGCGCGAGCCCGGTGACAATGCGGAAGCCGCCATCGTTGCCATGGGCGCGGTGATGCCGGAGGCGCTCGCCGCATGGGAAGAGTTGCGCGAGGACGTACCCGGCCTCGGCCTGCTTGCCGTCACCTCCCCCGACCTGCTTCATCGCGGCTGGACGGCTGCGCAGGCCCAGCGCTGGAAGGGCCATCGCGGCAGCAGCCATGTCGAAAAGCTGTTGTCCCGCCTGGCGCCGTGCGCCGGCCTCGTCACGCTCGCCGATGCCGCGCCCGCCTCGCTGTCCTGGCTTGGCGGCGTCCTCGGGCAGCGGGTGGCGCCGCTCGGTGTCGAGAGGTTCGGCCAGACCGGCACCCTGGCCGACCTCTACGCCGCCTATCGGCTCGACGGCGATGCGATCACCGAGGCCGTTGCGGAGCTGCTGTTGCCTGCCTAGGGAGCGCGCATGGCCGGGCGATATTTCGACGAGTGGCAAGTCGGTGACCGTGTGTCGCACGGCGTCACTCGAACGGTGACCGAGACCGACAATCTCCTCATCTCGACCCTCACCCACAATCCGCAGCCGATGCACCTCGACCGCGAATATGCCGCGAAGTCGGAGTTCAAGCAGCCGATCGTCAATTCGGTCTTCACCTTCGGGCTGATGATCGGCGTCAGTGTCGAGGACACGACGCTCGGCACGCTGGTCGCCAACCTTGGCTACGACAAGCTGACCTTTCCCAAGCCGGTCTTCATCGGCGACACGCTGCGGTCGGAGACCGAGTGCATCGCCGTCCGCGAAAGCAAGTCGCGGCCTAGTGCGGGGATCGTCACCTGGTCGCACCAAAGCTTCAACCAGCGCGATGAGCTGGTCTGCGAATGCACGCGGACTGCATTGCTACTGAAAAAACCACAATGACCCAGCCCCGCTCCTGGCTGTTCGTCCCGGCCGACAGCGAGCGGAAGATCACCAAGGCGCTCGACAGCGATGCCGACGCGATCATCTTCGACCTCGAAGACAGCGTCGCGCCGGCGAAGAAGCCGCTCGCCCGCGACGTTCTTCGAGCCATGCTCGAAGCGCTCCGGCGGGCCGCAATGGTGGCTCCGCATCAATCCGCTCGGAAGCGAGTTCCTCAAGGAGGACCTCAAGCTCATCGGCGTTGCCGACATCCACGGGATCGTACTTCCGAAGGCCGAAAGCGGCGCCGACGTGACCCAGCTCGCCCATCGCACCGGCACCATCCCGGTTCACGCCATCGTCACCGAGACCGCCGCCAGCCTGTTCGGCCTGCTGTCCTATCGCGACCCCAAGTCGCCGCTCGCGGCGATGAGCTGGGGCGCGGAAGACCTGTCGGCCGCGCTCGGTGCGTCATCGAAATATGATTCGGGCGGCGAACTCAGCTTCACCTATCGGCTCGCCCGGACGCTCTGCCTCGCCGGCGCCGTTGCAGCGGGGGTCCAGCCGGTCGACGGCGTCTTCGCCGACTTCAAGGATGACAAGGGCCTCCGAGCCGAGGCGGAGGCAGCCCGCCGCGACGGCTTCACCGGCAAGCTAGCGATCCACCCGGCGCAGGTCGCGGTGATCAACGACGCGTTCACGCCTTCGACGGAGGACATTCAACATGCCGCGGCGATCGTCGCCGCGTTCGAAGCGCAACCGGACGCCGGGGTGCTCTCCGTAGCAGGCCGGATGGTCGATCGCCCGCATCTGATCCAGGCGCGGCGCGTTCTTGAACAGGCGCGATTGGGAGGATCCAATGACAACCACCGCTAAAGCCTGGGGCACCAGCGCCGCCGATCAGCCGCTGCGGCCGATGACGGTCGTCGACATGAGCCGGGGGCTGTGAGCCAGGCCGTCTATCCAGTCCCTTCCGATTTCGACGCTCGGATCGGGCCGGAGGAACTTGCTGAGCTTCTCGCGTTCGAGCAGCTCGACCGCGACGGCTTCTGGCTCGATCAGGCGCGGCGGCTGAGCTGGAGCAAATTTCCCACTCAGGCCGGTGACTGGTCCTTCGACCAGGCCGACTTTCACATCAAATGGTATGCGGACGGGGAGCTCAACCTGTCGGTCAACTGCCTCGACCGGCATCTCGCGGAGCATGGCGACCGCACCGCCCTGATCTTCGAAGCCGACGAGCCCGGCCAGGGCCACCGAGTCACCTATCGGGAGCTGTACGAAGAGACCTGCCGGTTTGCGAACCTGCTGGCCGAACGCGGGATCGGCCGCGGCGACCGTGTGATGATCTACATGCCGATGATTCCCGAGGCGGCGGCGGCGATGCTCGCCTGCACGCGGATCGGAGCGGTTCACTCGGTCGTGTTCGGAGGCTTCTCGCCGGAAAGCGTTGCCGGGCGGATCGCCGATTGCGGCGCCTGTGCGGTCATCACCGCCGATGAAGGCGTACGCGGGCGCCAAGCGCATCCCGCTCAAACGCAATGTCGACACCGCGCTTGAAGAGCACGATGTCGAAACCGTGATCGTCGTCACCCGTACCGGCGCCGATATTCCGATGAAGGATGGCCGCGACGTCAGCTATTCCGCCGTCCGCGACCGGCTCGGCACCGAATTCGATCCGGCGGTGATGAACGCGGAAGACCCGTTGTTCATCCTTTACACCTCGGGTTCGACCGGGAAGCCCAAGGGAGTGGTTCATACCACCGGCGGTTATGCGGTGTGGGCGGCCACCACCTTCGACTGGATCTTCGGCTGCCGCGAGGACGACATCTTCTGGTGCACCGCCGACATCGGGTGGATCACCGGGCATAGCTATGTCGTCTATGGCCCGCTGGCGATGGGCGCGACGAGCGTCATGTTCGACGGAGTCCCCAATTATCCGGATTTCGGCCGCTTCTGGGAAACTGTGGACCGGCTCGGCGTGACCATCTTCTACACCGCGCCCACGGCGATTCGGGCCCTGGAGCGCGAGGGCGACGAGCCGGTCACGCGCCACAGCCGGCAGTCGCTCCGCTTGCTCGGCACGGTCGGTGAGCCGATCAACCCCGACGCATGGCAATGGTATTGGCGCGTGGTCGGCGACGGCCGCTGCCCGATCGTCGATACCTGGTGGCAGACCGAAACCGGTGCGGCGCTGATCAGTCCGCTGCCGGGCGCCATCCCGGCCAAGCCGGGATCGGCGACCAAGCCGCTGCCAGGGGTTCATTGCGAACTGGTCGATGCCGACGGAAAAGCGCTGGACGGGGCGGCGAGCGGCAACCTGTGCCTGACTGCATCCTGGCCGGGGCAGATGCGGACGGTATGGGGCGATGACCAGCGCTTCTTCGACACTTACTTCACGACCTATCGCGGCAAATATTTCACGGGCGACGGCTGCCGGCGGGACGAGGACGGCTATTATTGGATCACCGGCCGGGTCGATGACGTCATCAACGTGTCCGGCCATCGCGTCGGGTCGGCGGAGGTGGAAAGCGCGCTCGTCTCCCACCCCAAGGTGGCGGAAGCAGCAGTCGTCGGCTTCCCCCACGACATCAAGGGCCAGGCGATCTATGCCTTCGTCACGCTGAACGCGGGCGAAGAAGGCAACGACGAGGTGCGACGCGAGCTCGTCCAGGAAGTCCGCCACGACATCGGAGCGCTGGCCGCGCCGGAGAAAATCCAGTTCACCCCGGCACTTCCGAAAACCCGGTCCGGCAAGATCATGCGCCGGATTTTGCGCAAGATCGCGGAAGGCGCGACCGACGGGTTTGGCGATACGTCGACACTTGCCGACCCGACCATCGTCGATGCCCTGGTCGCCGGACGGCAATAATCAGGCTGCCGCGCGTTCAGCCGACAAAGGAGTTTCCGTTTGAAGCTTTTCGCCCCAGCCGTAGCCTTCGCCGCCGTTCTTGCACTTGCGTCACCGGCTCAGGCTGCTGGCTTCAACCCCGTCGAGTTCTTCCGCGGCCATAGCCATGGCGACGGCGTCCTGAAGGTGATTTTCCAGCCCTCAAAGACGATCAAGGTCGACAGCTTCGGAAGCACCGAAGCCGACGGTTCGCTGCTGCTCAAGCAGATCATTCACGAACCCGAAAAGCCGCCCCGAACGCGTTACTGGCGGATGCGGCAGGAGGGATCCCATCGCTTCGCCGGTACGCTGACCGATGCCGCCGGCCCGGTTCGGGTCGACGTCAACGGCGATCGCGTCCGCATTCAATATACCGGCCAGAACCACCTCTATTTCGATCAGCTTCTGACCGCCGTCGGCCCGCGCGAAGTGCGCAACATGATGCGGGTTCGCCGGTTCGGGATCGTCGTCGCACACTTCCAGGAAATCATCCGCAAGGAAGATTAGCTCGTCCGGGCCACGAACAGTTTCGCGAATTGCCTGAGCTCTGGCGCCGGAATGTCGGAGATGGCGGCATAACGAAGGCCGCCCCGGCTCCATTCCTCAACCGCGAAACCGTCCTTAACCAGCGACCGGTTGCCGGCGTCCGAAGCCGGCCAGACGTAGAGGTTCACCGTGTGCAGCCGCCGATGATAGATGATCGCCGCAACGGTCTTGCCATCGATTGAATCGAGCCGTCCGCCGGCCAGCGGAAAGCCCTGGTCGGCGAGCTCGGGGACCGGTGGCGCGAAATCGATGCGGCCATTGAACCACGGCTTTACGATATGCTGGTTGGTGGTCTGCACGTCCATCAGATGACCGGGCTGAAGCGAGCGTACGTGGCTCGACACCAGTTGCTCGTCGAGCATTGCCGAGGTCGACGGCGCCGTCGTCACCATCATTGCGAGGGATGCCGCCAAAGCGCCCACCGCACCGGGCACCAGCCAGCCGGGCAGCCAGTGACGCCGCTCCGGCTTCGGTGAAAGCTCGGCAAGCAAGTCAATGCGGCCCGCCAATTCGGTCGGAAGGGTGTGCCGAACCCCGTCGTGCCGCAGCAGCGTGTGCAGCGCGGTGAGCCGCTCCAGCTCCTCGCGGCAGCCCTCGCAGCGCGCGGCGTGCGCCTCGACCAAGGCGACGTTCGCGGCGTCCAACTCATTGTCGACAAGCGCGCCGAGCAGCAGTTCCTGGTCAACACAGGCAGGCATTACTTCACGCTCCTTGACTGCACGTCGCCGATCCCGGACCCCGGCAGCAATTGCTTGGCCAGCATCACTCGACCCCGCGCCAGCCGTGACATCACGGTGCCGATCGGAACAGCGGTAACCTCGGCGATCTCCGCGTAGGAAAGGTCTTCGAGATCGCGCAGCACCACGACTTCCCGGAATGGTTCGGGGATTGCTTCGACGGCCGAGCGAACGCGATCGATTTCCGATCGGCGTTCGGCTTCTTCTTCCGGATTCGGCGCCGGATCGGGATGCTCGGTCAGCTTTCGCGCCGCATCTTCGCTGAGGCTGCTTTCCTGGATGACCAGCGACAAGGCGCCACTGGCCGCTGACTGCGCGGATCGGCAGCAATTGCGGACGATGGCGAACAGCCATGCGCGTGGCGAACCGCCCCGAAACTGGCCAAAGGCGCGGTACGCGCGAAGCACCGAATCCTGCACCACGTCGTCGCTCAGCACCGGGTCGCGGGTCAGGTAGCGGGCGAGGTTGTAGGCACCATCGAGATGAGGGAGCACGAGCCGTTTGAACTCGTCGACGTGACCGGCGCCGGGTGGGGCAGCACCCGGCGCCGGCCCGTTGTTGACCGCGAAGTCGGGGCGTGAAGTTGGGGGCGGGAGAAGTCTTCACGGGTTCGCGGCCAGTCCCTCGCTTCACGCCTTGACGATGATCGTGCCCGTCATGTGCGGGTGCAAGGAACAGAAATAACCGAATTGCCCCGGCTTGGCGAAGGTGAACGTGAAACGGTCACCGGTGTCGAGCACCTTCGATTTGAACGCGCCATTCCTGGCCACGATCGTGTGGGGAATATCGTCGCCATTGGTCCAGGCGACGGTGGTTCCGGCTTTCACGGTGACGACCGGGTCTTTGAAGGTGAAATTATCGATCCGGACCATCGCCGTGGCCGGCGCGGGCGCCGCCCTGCGTGATGGCCGAGATAGTCGACAGGAGGAACGCGCTAGCCGCGAGTCGCAGCAGCCTGGAACGTCAGGATTTTGAACGAGCGGAGTCATGGGATTTCCTTCAGGCAGAAAGCGTCGAATCGATCAGCGCGATGCGCTCGTGACCGCGGACGAACAGGGCGTCGGTGATGCCGAGCATGGAGTGCAGCTGCTCCGGCGGGACCTTTAGCGGGCCCGGTGACGGTGCGGTCCCCGGCGCCGGCTGCGGGAAAGCGGTCGATCGCGCGGTGTGAAAAGCAACGCGGCCTTCCACCTTCTGGGTAATCTGGTGGATGTGCCCGTTGAGCACGGTGACCGACCCGAACCGCGCCAGCAGTTTCAGCGCTTCGGCGGAATCGTCGGTGCCCCAGCCCCAGTCGGCATAGACGGTCCACAGCGGGATGTGGGCGAAGACAATGATTGGCTGCGACGAGGGGCGGCCGGCGAGATCGTCTTTCAGCCATTTGAGCTGTGCGCCGCCAAGATTGCCCATGCCCGCCCGGCTTCAGGTCGGCGACGTTGACCAGCGCGACGAAGTGAACCCCGCGATGATCGAAGCTGTACCAGCCCGCGCCCTTGGTTCCCTTGCCGAAGCGGTTGAGGAACGCCTTGCCGCCATCCGGGTCGAGCATGTCGTGCTCGCCGGGAACGAAGAAGATCGGCAGCCCGGTTTCTCTCAGAATTTGCTGCGCATCGTCGAATTGGTCGTCGCGCGAGAGCTGCGTGACATCGCCGGTATGAATGATGAAATCCGGCTTGTTCGGCAGCGCCTTCACCTTCGCGATCGCTTCGCGGAAGGTCGCCCCGGCGTCGGGGTTGGCGGGTTTGTTGAACCCAAGGTGGCTGTCGCTCAACTGCACGAAGGTGAATGGCTGGACGGCCGCGCGCCGGACTGGGCCTGCCACGGCCGCGTCGAGCCCGATCGAACCCGCGATCCCGCCATCGAGCGCGAACAGCGCGCCTGTTCCGGCCCAGGCCATGCACTTCAGGAAGTCGCGGCGGTTTTCTTCAATTTCGTCGAGCATCGATCGTCCTCATTGCGATGGATCGATGCCATGACCGGCCGGACGCGCCGTTTATTCCCGGCCGGCTAACTTTTTTCGCTGCTGACCAAACTTGCGCCCGGCGGGCGGGCCGTTATCCCTCGGGCCGAGGGGAGAGGATATGGCGACCGCCGCGCAGCATCATGAACACAAGCCTGGTCGATGGCGCGCGTCATCATCGCCTCGTCCGCGGGAACCGCGTTCGAATGGTACGACTTCTTCATTTTCGGGACGCTGGCGCCCGTCATCTCGAAGGTCTTTTTCGCGGGGCTCGAGCCGACCTCGGCATTGATCGCGGCGCTCGCTTTGTTCGCGGCGGGCTTCGCGTTCCGGCCGCTCGGCGCCCTGATCTTCGGCGTCGTCGGCGACAAGCTTGGCCGCAAGGGTGCGTTCCTGGTCACGGTCAGCCTGATGGGCACCGCGACGTTTTTGATCGGCCTGCTCCCGACTTATGCGCAGGCCGGATCCACCGCCGCGATTTTGCTGGTCATCCTCCGAATCCTGCAGGGGATCGCGCTTGGCGGTGAATATGGCGGCGCGGCGATCTACGTCGCCGAACATGCGCCGGCCAGCCGGCGCGGCGCCTCGACCGGGTGGATCCAGTCATCGGCGTCCTTCGGCTTGCTCGCCGCGCTGATGGTGATTGTCGCCACCCGCACGTCGATCGGCGAAGAGGCGTTTGCCGATTGGGGCTGGCGGATTCCCTTCCTCGTCTCGGCGTTGCTGCTTGCCATTTCGGTCTGGATGCGCGCCAAGCTCGCGGAAAGCCCCGAGTTCGCCCGGCTGCGCGAGGAAGGAGAAGTCACCAAGGCGCCGCTTCGCGAAGCCTTCGGCAATCGGAAAAGCCTGAAACAGGTTTTCATCGCCTTCTTCGGCATCATGTGCGCGCAGGGCGCGTCTGGTATTTCACCTTCTTCTATTTGCAGGTCTTCCTCGAACGTTCGCTCGGGCTGCCGTCGGCGACCAAAGACCTGCTGCTGATCGTGATGACCGTCGTCAGCGCCCCACTCTATGTCTACTTCGGCTGGCTCAGCGACCGGATCGGCCGCAAGCCGGTGATGATCGGCGGCATGTTGCTCGCGCTGGTTCTTTATTTCCCGGCTTCGCACTGGATCGCCGCGGCCGCCAACCCACGGCTGGTCGAAGCGCAAGCCTCGACGCCGATCTTCGTCGAGACCGATCCGGCGACTTGCTCGGTCCAGTTCGACCCGGTCGGCACCGCCAGGTTCGTCAGCGCCTGCGATATCGCGAAAGGGGCCTTGGTCACCAAGGGCATCAGCTTCATCACCCGCCACTCGGCAAACGGAGACGACGGCGGTCGTCGTTGGCACCGAGCGCGTGCCGATCGCTGACGGCGAAGGATTGAGCGGCGCCGACCTTAAAGCGCTTGAAGGCAAGGACCGCGGATCAGGATCGGTTCGGAACTGCAGTCGGCCGGCTATCCCAAGTCCGCCGACCCGGCGCATGCGAACATGACGCTGCTGATCATCATCCTGCTACTGTTCGTCGTCGCGTCGACCGCGCTTTACGGGCCCCAGGCGGCGGCGCTGGTCGAGATGTTTCCGACCCGCATTCGCTACACGGCGATGTCATTCCCTTATCACGTCGGCACCGGCTGGGTCGGTGGGTTCCTGCCGGTCACCAGCTTCGCGCTCGTCGCCATCACTGGCAATATCTACGAGGGCCTGTGGTACTCGGTCGTGTTCACCGGCATCTCCGTGGTCGTCTCGATCTTCTTCCTGAAGGAAACGGCCGGCCGGCACCTTCGCGAAGTCTAGGCTTATGGGCACCAGTGGATATCGATCGGCTGCTCGACTTCGGCGAGCACGCGGCCGATCGGAACCCGCGAGCTCTGCCCGTCGGCGATCGCCTGTTCCAGGACTTCGCGTTTCCGGTTCCCGTCACCGTGATCAGGATGGTGCGCGCCGCCAGGATGGCTGCTCGCGTCAGCGTGACCCGGGCCACCGGCGCGTCCGTCGGCAACGGGTCAGGCATCACGCCGATCGCGCGGCGCGCCTTGGGAGCATCGAGCGCATCCTGAAGATCGGGACCCGCGAAGATCGAGGCGGTGTGGCCGTCCTCACCCATGCCCAACCACACCAGGTCCGGCGGCCAAGGCAAGTCCTGCAGGCGGGCATCTGCGGAATTGCCCGCCAACCGGTAGTCGGCGATCTCGGTCGCGATCGGAATGACCCGGCTGCCCGGTCGGCAAAAACGTCTTGGCGATCGCGCGGATATTGCTTCGCTCATCGTCCATCGGCACCAGGCGGTCGTCGGTCGGGATGATCGTGACTTTCTTCCACGGCTGCTTCTGGGCAGCGACCTTGGGATAGATGGCCAGCGCCTGTGCTTCCGCCGGGAAGCGCGATCAGCGACGGAACCCCGCGCATCGACCGCGCTGTCGATGATGAACCCGACGTCGCCCGCGACCGCGTCGCCCAGCTCGTCGAGAAAATCATAGTCCCACCATTCCGCTTCGATCATGTGATTCCTTCTTTGCTTACCGCGGCGCTGGTTGCGCGTATCCGAACCATCCTGCAACCGCCTGCCCGCTTCAATTCAGCGCAGGCCGGAAACGCAACCGCTCATAGGCGATGGTGCAGATGCTGCTGTCGATGGCCGGCAACGCCGGTTCCGCGATCGACCAGGCATTGGCTGACGATGCCGCGCGCGTCGACCCGCAATCGAAGGAAGATCGGTCGCTCGATAGGGCCATTGGTCGAGCAGGCCGGGAGGAAAATCGCGGCCGTTGAGCACCGCCGTCGCAAGATGTGGCGGCTCGGCGACGCCATTATCCCCGCCGCCACCCGGACCGTTGCCGCCATTGCCGCTGCCCGTGCCGTTGCCGATACCGCCCGCGCCCGTCCCTGGCCCGCGAACGTCGGACGCGCCTTGAGTGGCGGCGCTGCCCTGCCTCGGGGTCTCGCTCGCAACGATGGGTTGAACCGGCGGCGTCTCGATCCTGGGCTTGGGCGCCACGACCGGCGTCGCCTCGCTCTTGATGTTCTTTGGGCTCGATCCGCCCTCCCTCTCCTTTGACTTGGCGGCTGATGGCGCTGCGCCGGAGGCGGAGGCGGAGGCACTGGCGGATTGCTGAGGTCGAAGAGCTTCAGTGTTGCCTGCGGATCAGTCAGATCGATGGTCCCGGACAAGTGCAGCAGTGCGAACAGCAGGGCCGCGTGGATCGCGATGACCGCCGCGACTGCGCCGCCGCGATCCCTGCTGCTGATGTCAGTCCGATAACTCACGCCCGGACAACGCGATCATGGGCGATTGCGTTGCGGGGCCGTTATAACCGAGCGACCGATGCGGCGGCATCGACTAGCGTAAGCGTAATCCCAGCCACAACGTCCGCGGCGTGGCGCGTTCGATCGACCTATCACCGCTTATGCCTGCCATGACGAGGGCGCCGCTCAAATTCTCGGCGCGCGCCACCAACTGAAGGCGGCGGCCGATCGGCCATGAGGCTGAGGCGTCGACCGTCGTCGCGGCTTTCAACAGACGCGTGTTGAGGTCATCCTCGAACTGCGCCGCCGACCCGCTGCAAACTTGAAGCTCGAAGCCTTTGCCATCGCGCTGCCCAGCCTGCCGAAATCGTGCCGACGAAATTCGGGGGTTTGCGCCGGCCGAAGCCCATCGAGAAATGCTGCCGTTCCACTCGCCGTCATCCGCGCATGGGTGATGCTCAGTCCGGCATGGAGCGACCATGGGCCGCTGTTCCAGTCGGCGCCCCCTCGACGCCGCGCACTTTCACCGCATCGACATTCTGCCGTTGCCGAAAGGCGCCCCCGGGCGCGACGAAGCCCGACTTGGGGGAAGTGTCCCGGCCCGCGCCCAAGCGTGACGTTGGCGATGGCATCGGACAATCGGTTGACGAAGCCGGTCACCGACAAACGCGCGCGGCCGCGCTGATATTCAACCCCAACCTCCGCGCCCGCGAGACGTTCAGGATCGAGATCGGGATTGGCCGCGGTTGCGTCGGAACCCGCGCGGAATGGCCGGAACAGCTCGTTGAGGGTCGGCAGTCGCCAGCCGAGATAGGCTGCCGCGCGCAGGCTCACGCCGTGCCCCACCGGGGCAAGCACGCCGCCGCGCGCCGTCGGGAGCCAGCCATCTCGCCTGGGGTCAATGATCGTCGCGGATCACCGCCGCTGTCGCGATCGTCTGTTCGAACAAATGGCCGTCGCTAATTTGCCAGTGGTCGATCCGCGCGCCGCCGCTCAATGTGACCCCGTGAAGATCGGCGGAGCCTTCGGCAAAGAGCCCACTGGTGAAGGTCTCGCCGCCCGCGCGCCGGCGGCGAGTGGGCTGGCCCGCGCTGTAGTTTGAAAGTTCGCGAGTCTCGCCCGTCGTACGACGCCCGTCCGCCCCGATCCGAAGCTCGAATCCTTGCCGGCATGGGCGGACGAATTTCGACACTGCCGCCGAGGCCGCGCGACGGCACGGCGTCCTGAAGCAGCACTCGGGTGGCGACGGTTCTCCCGGCGCTGAGGCTTGCGGTGCTGCTGCAGCAGGTTGCGCCACTGCCAATAGCCAAGCGCGCTCCATTGCCACGCGCCGCGACCTACCAACCGAAGCGATGCGTCCGCCCCGTTGGTCCGGTCGGTGCTGAACTCTGTCCCGCAAGTCCGCCAATCGTGAAACCCGGAGACGCTCGCTTGCAGCTCGGTCGAGTGGGCCGAGCGGAGCCACCCAACGGGCGCGGCTGCTCCATTGCCGGTATGGCGCTCTGCTGGTCGCCGGGCCTCGAGTGGCTTGGGTGATCGGGACGAAACCATCGCTTCGCGGCCGCCCGTCCGGACAAGGCGAGGTTTCCACCGGCAGCGGCGATCCCGACACGCGCTCTGAAGTCGATAGAAGTCGCGGCTCCCGGCATCGCCCTCGCCAGCCACCGCGGCGTCCGAGCGGCTCGAGCATTTCGATCGTGCCGGCGAGCGCGCCAGGGCCGTTGGCGACGCTGCCTCCGCCACGCACCACGCGGATGCCGGACAGGTCGGCAGGATCATAAGCGGGCCAGTTGATCCACCCGCCGAAGGGATCGCTCTGTGGCACGCCATCAAGAACCAAGAGAGCGCGGCTCGACGCATTTCCGCCTAGCGCGCGAAGGGTCAGCCCCTGGCTGGTCGGATGACCACTACGCAAATCCGAGCGGCGGAACAGCTGAACCCCCGGCACATCCTTCAGCAATTCGTCCAGTTCATGACGTCGGCGATTGCTCGATCTGCCGCGTCGAGATGTGTTCGACCGCATAGACTTGCTCGGCCTTGGCTTCGGGCAAAGCCTGACCGGTGATGACGATCGCGACCGGCGCAGGCGGGAGGGCTTCAGCCGATGGGGGCATCGATGGATGCGGCCATCCGGTCGGGTCTGCCGGAAGTCGCGGACCCGGTCGAGGCGTATCCCGAAACTAACCATGGTTAAATTTCCGTTGATGACATTTAGGTAAATACCCGTAAGTCGCTTATTCTTCGAGGCAACTCAGAAACTCAAACCGGGAAGGGGCGCCCGGCGATGTGGGATAATTATCGAAGGCTGGCCATGAGCGGCGCTCGCCGCCGGCCCTTCGCGCGCCTTGCTGCATTCTCATTCTCGCCAGTCAAAACCAGTTGAGCTGGGCCCAATCGGTTCCGACGCCGCTGCCTCCAACCCGGGAGGAAGTAACCCGGCCGCTCGCGACGCCGCCTGTTCCAGAGAGCAAACTCGAGGTCGAGGGTGGCATCGAGCGAGCTGCTGCGCGCTTGACGGACCGGAATTCAGGTCGATCCATTTCATCCTTCGCGGCGCCGAGTTCGATGGGCTTCAGGGCCTGACCCGCGCCGAGCTCGCATCGACCTATGCGCCGCTGATGGGCCGCGACGTGCCCATTTCCGCCGTCTGCGAAATCCGCGACCGGGCCGCAACCATCCTTCACGATGCCGGCTACATCGCCGCGGTCCAGGTTCCCGAGCAGCGAATCGGCGACGGCATCGTCCATTTCCAGGTACTGATGGCGCGGCTGACCCAGGTGCGCGTCCGCGGCGAAGCAACCGGCGCCGAGACCATCCTCGCCGCCTACCTCAACCAGCTGACCAAGCAGCCCCTGTTCAACCGCTTCGAAGCGGAACGCTATCTGCTGCTCGCGAGCGACCTTCCCGGTTACACTGTCCGCCTCACCCTCCGCCCGGCCGGTACCGCGCCCGGCGAGGTTATCGGCGACGTCACGGTCCAGCGCCTCCCGGCTTATGCTGATTTCATCCTCCAAAACGGCGGCTCGAAAGCGCTCGGTCGCTGGGGCGGTGTGCTGCGAGGGCAGGTGTTCGGGCTGACCGGTCTTGGCGACCGGACGTCGCTGTCGCTCTTCAGCACCTCGGACTTCAAAGAGCAGCAGACGATCCAGGTCGCGCACGACATGCACCTCGGCCCGCAGGGCCTGACGCTGGGCGGGATCCTTCACCTATGCCTGGGCGAGGCCCACGGATCCGGACGCCGACGTGCTCGCCAAGACCTTGCTCGCGACTGTTGAGCTCGGTTACCCGTTCGTCCGGCGGCAATCGCGCACTGTGCGCGGCTCGATCGGCATGGACGTCGTCAATCAGGATGTCAGGCTCGAGCGGCGCTCCATTTAGCCGCGACCGGTTGCGCGTCGCGTTCCTGAGGCTCGGCGTGGATGCCGCCGACACTCACTTCGGCACCGGCTTCACGTCCGCCGAGCCGCCCTGGCACCTGACCAGCCTGATCGAGCTTCGCCAGGGCGTCCACGCCCTTGGCGCAACGCGCGATTGCGGCCTGGCCGGATCGGCTGCCTTGGCGCCGGTGACGTGCAGCCGAGCCAAATCACCACTCAGTCCGACTCGACCGTCCTCCGTTTCACGGGCTACGGCGAGCTCAGGCCGATGCCCAAGCTGACCCTGGCGCTCAACGTCCGCGCTCAATATGCGTGGGACACGCTGCTGAGTTTCGAAGAATTTTCCGCCGGCAATTACACCGTCGGCCGCGGCTATGATCCCGGCTCCTTGCTGGGCGATCGCGGCTTCGGAACCCAGGCCGAGATTCGCTACGGCAGCCGGATTCCAATCAGCGCGAAGCGTCCGGGCATCGAAGGCTATGCCTTCTGGGACCATGCCGCTGTCCGCAATGACGACAAAGGCTTCGTCGTGACGAGCCGGCAGCATTTGAACTCGATCGGCGTCGGCGCGCGCGTCAATTGGAACCGGTTCGTCCTCGATGCCGGCCTCGCCGTTCCGCTCACCCGCCTGGGCCCGTTCAACAACCGCCCAGACCCGCGCTTTCTCCTCTCACTGACCACTCGCTTATGGCCGTGGAGATATTGAGATGACCCGCGTCCGGGATGGCTGCTGCCGGTTGAAACTACAGGATGATCCGGGGAGTCCGGACTGATCGGAGGATCAGATGCGCAAGACAGCGATTGCGATTTCCGCGGGCGTCGCGGCCCTGGTTGCAACCACGGCTTCGTCGTGGGCGGCAACTCCGCTCAGCGTCCGCGACAGCTGGCGCATCGGCAACGCTGGAACCAGCTTCTGTTCGGCGCAAAGCCTGACCGTCGACAAGGCGCTCACCGGAATGTTCGACACCGGCTACGCCATCACCTGCCGCGATGCAGCCCTGCCCGTCGGAAAGCTCTACAAGTTGCGCGATTCGGCAAAACCGTCTGCCCGCATCGCAGCCGACCGGGACGACCGCGCGACGGCATGCGGTGCAGCCCATCGCGGCAATTTACCAGGCATGGGACCGGTCGACATCATCGACTGCAAGCTGAAGGGGGCCAAGGTCGGCTATCGCGCGTACCAGGCCAAGCGCGGCACGATGGTCTACGCTGCCCAGGGCCTCGCCGGTTATGATAGCGCGCTCCAGCTTGGCCTTCGCAGCCTGATTGCCGACCAGCAGGTAAAGGGCGATATTTCGATTGCCACCACCGGCATCGGCGACCCGGCGGCTTTCGCTCGCGTCCAGGCCGGAACGTTGGCTCCGGACAAAGCCCTGGAGGAGGCATATCGACGCAATAATGCCGGCAGTTATGCCGAGGCGGCCGAGTTTTTCGCCGCTGCCAGCTCCGGCTCGCGCGATGCCCCGCTCAGCCGTTCGCCGAAGCGCTCGGGAACGAAGCACTGCAAAAGTCCAACCTCGGCCGCTTCGCGGAAGCCAACTCCCTGTTCTCCAAGGCCGCGGAAGCCGTAGGAACCGATCCCATCGTTGCTCGCCGGCTGCGCAATTATCGGACCATCCACGATCTCAACCAGGGCGACCCCAAAGCGGCGCTGGCCGAGCTCGACAAGCCGTTGCCAAAGGCGGTGATCGAGCAGAGGGGAAGTACCGGCAGAGGCCGAAATCGAGCGCGAATTATCGCAGCGGCTCAACGCGGAATTCGCGGTTCGGCCAACAACTTCGCGCGGCAAACCGACGAATTGCTGCCGGACGAGAAGATCGAAATCCTCGAAGGCCAAGCGCTTCAGCTTCGGGGCACCTCGCTGCGGCTGACCGGCGACCTGCCCGGCGCCCGCGATGCGCTGCGCCGCGCCGACGGCGAGCTCTGGCCGTTCGCGGCGGCAAGGTCGCCTCGATCCTGTGGATGCGCGCGCAGATCTTCGGCGACCTCGCCGCCATCGCGGAGGAGTCCGGCCAGCCGCGCCGAAGCGCAGCCGACTTTTCCGGCGGCGGTCACGCTGCTGGAGGTGAATTATCCCGGCACCGCGGTCCTGTTGAATTCGAAGGCCCGACTGGCTGGATACCTGGCACGCAGCGGACAGGTCGCGACCGCGGAAGACGATGTTCAGCGACATCGTTCATTCGCAGCCCGACACCAGCAACCTGCCGCCGAGCTTTGCCAATGTGCTTCGGCCTTATGTCGACCTGCTGTTCAAGAAGGGCAACGATCCCAAGGCGGCGGATGAGATTTTCGCGGCGACGCAGTTGATGGTCCGGCCGGGACTTGCCCAGACGCAAGCGGTCCTTGCGCGGGAATTGACCGGCGGCACGGACGAGGCATCGCGGCTGTTCCGTCAATCCGTCACCCTTACCCGGCAGGGCGAACGCGCGCGCATCGAGCTCGCGCGCTTCCCAGGATCTCGCCAAGCCGCTCCGCAGGATAGTCGTTCGCGCCCGCGTTTCGCGCGCCGCTCGATACGTCGCAGAAGGAGCAGCTGACGACGCAGGCGGCGCTATCCAGCTTCCCGCGTTATCGCGCCGTGTCGAGCGACACGATCGGCCTGTCGATCTGCAGAAGATCTTGCGTCCCGGCGAGGCTTATTACCGGATGACCATCGTTGGCGACCACATCTACGCGATGATGGTCACGCCGATCCTCGGCCCGCGCGGTGAAGCTGGCGATCGGCGCGAAGCAGCTCGACGAGCAGGTCGACGCCTTCCGCGATACCATCTCCAAGGTCGAAAACGGCAAGCGCACGACCTACCCGTTCGATGTCGCGCTGGCGCATCAGATCTATACCGAGCTGTTCGGGCCGTTCGCGGCGGCGTCCCCGCCGGTGAAGCACCTGATCTTCGAGCCGGATGGCGCGATTGCGGCTGCCGATCAACCTGCTGGTGATGGACCAGGCCTCGGTCGACGTCTCCTGGACGACCAGCGCGCAAAGGCGAGCGATGACGCGGCCTATGACTTCCGCGGAATCGCGTGGCTCGGACGCGACCGCGACATCAGCACGGCGGTCAGCCCACGCTCGTTCGCGCAATTGCGGAGCGTGCCACCGTCGGCCGGCCGCCGCGAATATCTGGGGCTTGGAGAGAACACGCCGCCGCAGCGCTGGCCGAGGGCCAAATCCCGCCGCGGCGGACCGCGATTGCATCCTGCCCTTGTCGTCATGGGCACATCCCATCTCGGCGAAGGAGCTTGAGATCGCGGGCGCCACCTCCGCGGCAATTCATCCGAACGGCGTGCAGATCGTCACCCGCGACAGTTCACCGATACCGCGATCAAGGCCCGCGACGATCTCGACCAGTACCGCATCCTCCACTTCGCCCCCACGGCGTGGTGACCGCACGAGCCGCGAAGTGCGCAGCACAACCAGCGCTCCTGACCAGCTTCGGCGGCGCCGGTTCCAACGGACTGCTCACCTTCAAGGACATCTTCGATCTGCACCTCGACGCCGACGTCGTCATCCTCTCGGCCTGCGACACGGCCGGCAAGGCGAGCGCCGCGGCCACCGCCCAGGCGGGCTTTCAACGGGCGGCGACGTCGCGCTGGATGGCGCTCGTCCGCGCCTATGTAGGTGCCGGCGGCCGTCTCGTGGTGGCGAGACTGGCCCGTCCCCGACGATTACAACGCAACGCAACGGCTGATCACGGACTCTTCTCAGCACCGCCGGGGACGCCGACCGTCACGGCGCTACGAATGTCGCAACGGCAATTGACACACGCTGAAGAAGCTGCTGGAGGACGCAGGGATCTCGACGGCCGTCGGCGACGAGGGCCGCTT
>CAVVKB010000039.1:0-13175 GCA_963748685.1 uncultured Pseudomonadota bacterium
GCAATGCCGCCCCGGCGGAAGCCGCGCGGTCGATTTCGGCCTCGTTCATGGTCGGCTCTGGCTCGGGCGCGCTGCTCGAGGCCCGCGGAACGGGCGAGGCGCACGACCTGCTACCGTCCGCCCGCTTCGCCCTTCGCTTGCCGCGCAACCTGCGGGAGCTTCCTGCAAAGCCCGTCTATGCGCGCGCGCCGGACGCCAAGATCCCCGAGGCCGCCTGATGGCGACCGTCGAGGACCAGATCGCGATTATCGATGGATCGTGCGACGATCTCAACTCGGTCATGACCGTCATGAATGCCGCCTTCGGCCGGCGCTATGGCGAAGCGTGGACCCGGTCGCAGCTGGCGGGGATCCTGCCGATGAGCGGCGTATCGCTCGTGCTGGCCCGCGACCGGCCGACCGATGACGCCATCGGTTTCTCGCTGGTCCGTTCTGTCGCGGACGAGTCCGAGCTCTTGTTGATCGCGGTTCTCCCGGCGCACCATCGCCGCGGTGTCGGCCGCCGCCTGCTCGAGGATTTCGTGGAACGCTGCCGAAACGATGGAATAAAGCGTGTGCACCTCGAAGTCCGCGACGGCAATCCGGCGGTCGAGATGTATCAGACGGCGGGATTTGAGGCGATCGGTCGACGGAAGAATTATTATCGTTCGACCGACGGTTCGAGCTTCGATGCAATTACGCTCGCTTCACAACTTTGATTAAGCTTTTGTAATAACAATGGGTGCTTTCACTGCATTGCACAGTTCATTCTTGCGGATTAATAAATAACAGTCGTGCAGCTTACTGCACCGCCTCTGCTCGAAGTGGAAATGTTTCAATGGCCGAAGTTGAAAGCACCGACGACACTTTATTGACCCTGACCGCCGACATCGTTGCTGCTCATGTCAGCAACAACAGCGTCGCCGTGAATGACTTGCCGAACCTCATCCAGAACGTGCACTCCGCCTTGGCGGGAATCACCGGTGCGTCGGCGGCTGCGGAGCCCAAGCCCGAACCCAAGGTCTCGATCCGGGCTTCGATCAAGCCCGACTACATTGTCTGCCTTGAGGACGGGAAGAAGCTGAAGATGCTCAAGCGGCATCTCATGACCCACTATAATATGACCCCCGATCAATACCGGCAGAAGTGGGGCCTGGCGTCGGACTATCCGATGGTCGCGCCCAATTATGCCGAACAGCGACGGACGCTTGCCAAGTCAATCGGCCTCGGCACGCGCCGCAAGCGCAAGCCGGGCAAGTAATTCGCTTAACGCAACTTACTGCGCTCCCGCTGAGCTTGTCGAAGCGATCAGACCCCTTCGACAAGCTCAGGGTGAGCGCACGGAGAATCTCTCGTCGTCGCGGACCCTTTGACCCGCCCCGTCGTGATGCTTAACTGGGGTGCATGACGCGAACCATCGATATCGAGGCGCTTTGTGCCGACAAGGGGCTGCGCATCACCGAACAGCGGCGGGTCATCGCCCGTGTGCTGGGCGAGAGCGAAGACCATCCTGATGTCGAAACGCTTCACGCCCGCGCTTCGGCGGTCGATCCGAATATTTCGATCGCCACGGTTTACCGGACCGTGCGCCTGTTCGAGGAAGCCGGCATTCTCGAGCGGCACGAGTTCGGAGACGGCCGATCGCGCTATGAGGCGGCATCCGAAGCCCATCACGATCATTTGATCGACGTCGAGACCGGCAACGTGATCGAGTTCGCCGACGATGATCTCGAAGCGCTTCAGAAGCGGATCGCCGAGAAGCTCGGCTATCGTCTCGTCGATCATCGGATGGAATTGTACGGAGTCGCCCTCGATCGCGAGCGCGACCGTTAAGCCGGACGCTAAGCCGAACGGGCGCGCGATTGTGCGGATCGCCGGCCTCGTCGGCTTGTTTCTTCTCCTCTGCCCGCTTCATCTCATCAGCAAGGGCCTGTTCGGCCGCTCATCCTGGCCGTCCCGGTTTCTGGCCGCGGCCGGCTGGATCATCGGCGCGCGTACGCGGCTGGTCGGCGAACCGGTCCGCGGGCACGCCCTGCTCATCGCCAATCACGTCAGCTGGCTCGATATCCTGGTGGTCGCCGGCGCGACGGGATGCGTCTTTGTGTCGAAGGATACGCTGGGCCATGCTTTCATCCACTGGCTCGCCGACCAGAATGCGACGGTCTACGTGAAGCGCGCCGACCGGAAAGGCGCCAAGGACCAGGCGACAGCGATCGCCAAGGCGCTCGAATCGGACCGGCCGGTCGCCTTGTTCCCCGAGGGGACGACGGGTCCCGGGACACATTTGCTGCCCTTCCGATCAACGCTGCTCGAAGCGGTGAACTATGCGGCGCGGGATGTCGCGATCCGGCCGATCGCCATCGACTACGGACCCGTCGCGGCGCAGGTTTGCTGGTGGGAGGAACCGGGCAAGGATAATATTCTTCGGCTGCTGGGACGACGAGGAGTCCTGCCGGTAACCCTCCATCTGCTCCCACCGCTCGACCGCTCGGGCGATCGCAAGCAGCTGGCCGCACAAGCCAGCACCGCAATCGCCGAAACGCTTGGCTTAACGTCCGCCGGCCAGTCGCCTATAGGCGAGGAGAAATGACTCCCAAGACTTTCAAAATCAAAAGCTTCGGTTGCCAGATGAATGTGTATGACGGCGATCGGATGGCCGAATTGCTCAGCGAGCACGGACTAGTCGCGGCGGCGGATACCAACGACGCCGACCTGGTCATCCTCAACACCTGCCACATCCGCGAGAAGGCCGCAGACAAAGCCTATTCGGACATCGGCCGGCTACGCCGCGAGGACGGCTCGAAGCCGCTGATCGCGCTGGCCGGCTGCGTCGCTCAGGCCGAGGGGGCGGAGGCCAAGCGCCGCTCGCCGATGATCGACATGGTCGTCGGCCCCCAAACCTATCATCGCTTGCCCGAGCTGATCGCACAGGCTTCGCGCGGCGGGCGGCCGGTCGACACCGACATGCCGGCGATCAGCAAGTTCGACACCCTTCCCGCGCGCCGGCAAGCCAGCCCGAGCGCCTTTCTGACGATTCAGGAGGGATGCGACAAATTCTGCACCTATTGCGTGGTGCCCTACACCCGCGGCGCCGAAATCTCGCGGCCGTGGGGCGACATTATCGATGAGGCTCGCTCGCTCGTCGACGCGGGGGCGCGCGAGATCGTCCTGCTTGGCCAGAACGTCAATGCGTGGAGCGAAGAGTTGCGTGATTTCGCCGACCTGATCCGCGCCCTTGCGAGGATCGATGGGCTCCATCGTATCCGCTACACGACCAGCCACCCGATGGACATGAACGACAAGCTCATTGCGGCGCATGCCGAGGTCGACAAATTGATGCCCTACCTTCACCTTCCGGTGCAGTCGGGAAGCAACCCGATGCTCAAGGCGATGAACCGCAGCCATACGGTCGAGACCTATCTCGCGACGATCGAGAAGATGCGCGCTTCCCGACCCGACATCGCGATCTCGGGCGACTTCATCGTCGGCTTCCCGGGCGAGACGGAGGCAGATTTCGAAGCGACACTGCAGATCGTCGACGCCGTGCGTTACTCGGCGGCTTATTCGTTCAAATACAGCCCGCGGCCGGGCACGCCCGCCGCAACAATGGAGGACCAGATCCCGCGCGACATCATGGACGACCGCCTCCAGCGCCTGCAGGGGCGGATCAATGAACACCAGCTCGCTTTCAATCGAGCGGACGATCGGGCGCGACACGCAGATTCTGGTCGAGCGCAAGGGACGCCGCGCGGGGCAGATGATCGGCAAGTCACCGTGGCTGCAATCCGTCCATGTCGACACTGACGCCCGTCCGGGCGACTTCATCGACGTCACCCTGGTCGCCGCTTTGGGCAACAGCATGAGCGGTGCCGGGCTTCAGAAAGCTGCCGCCTGATGGCCCGCCGCGACCTCGCCGCCGTCCCAGCCAACGAAGCGGGACGCGCGCGCCTCGAGCTGGAGTTCGACCAGCCCTATCTGCTTGGGCCGCTGTTCGGCGACTACGACCGGCACCTGATCACGATCGAGAACCGGCTCGGGGTCCATATCGCCGCGCGCGGGAATCGCGTCCAGATCGAGGGCGAGCCCGATGCCGCATCGCGGGCCCGAGACGTCCTCACCGGCCTCTACAACCGGCTCGATCAAGGGCATGACGTCGATGCCGAAGCGGTCGAGGCCGTGCTCGGCATGGCCGCGCAACCGAGCCTCGACGGGATCATCAAGGAAGAAGTGACCTCGGCGCCGCGGGTGATGATCCGCACCCGCAAGAAAACCGTCGTCCCGCGCTCGGCCGTCCAGACCACCTACATGGAAGCGCTCGCCCGCGACGACATGATCTTCGCGCTCGGCCCGGCCGGCACCGGCAAGACCTATCTCGCGGTCGCGCAGGCGGTGGCGATGCTGATCACCGGCCAGGTCGACCGGCTGATCCTGTCGCGGCCGGCGGTCGAGGCCGGCGAGCGCCTCGGCTTCCTGCCCGGCGACATGAAGGAGAAGGTCGATCCCTACCTCCGTCCGCTTTACGACGCGCTCTACGACATGCTGCCGACCGAGCAGGTCGAGCGGCGCATCGCCAGCGGCGAGATCGAAATCGCGCCGATCGCCTTCATGCGCGGCCGCACGCTGAGCGACGCCTTCATCATCCTCGACGAGGCGCAAAATACCACGCCGGCGCAGATGAAGATGTTCCTCACCCGCTTCGGCATGCGCAGCCGGATGGTCATTTGCGGCGATCCCAAGCAGGTCGACCTGCCCGACCCATCCAAGTCCGGCCTCGCCGACGCGGTCGGAAAGCTCGAAGGCGTCAAAGGCATTGCGGTCGTCCAGTTCACCTCGGCCGACGTGGTCCGCCATCCGCTGGTGGGCCGGATCGTCGAAGCTTATGAGGGGCCCGGGCGCGGTGATGATCGAGATCGCCCTCGACGCCGACGAGGAATGGGACAGTAGCCACTCGTGGGAAGACCTTGTTCGCCGGGCTGCGAACGCGGCGATCGGCGAGAGCGCTTTTCCCGCAGCTCACGGCAATCGACCGCACGATCGAGATTTCCGTCCGCCTGACCGGCGATGAGGAAGTCCGTGCGCTGAACGCAAAGTGGCGCGGCAAGGACCGTCCGACCAATGTCCTGTCGTTTCCGATGGCGGATGAGGCTGAGTTGAGCGCTGCAAATGTTGTGGAACCAGAACTGTTGCTTGGTGACATCATTCTTGCCCGTGGAGTTTGCGCGGCGGAGGCGGCAGAGAAGAAGATCGGGGTCGATCAGCATGCGGCCCACCTCGTCGTCCATGGAACGCTTCACCTGCTCGGCTACGATCATGACGACGACGCCGATGCGGCGGACATGGAGGCGCGCGAGGTGCGCGCGCTTGAAAAGCTCGGGATCGCCAATCCGTACGAGGTCGCCGCCTGATGGCGACGCGTAACGACGACGAGCCGGCGGCTCCCGCCTGTGGCGCGGCATGCGTCACCTGATCTTCGGCGAAGACAGCGAGCCGACGCTGCGCGAGGAGATTGAGGAAGCGATCGACGAAGCGGAGGAAGTCCCGTCCCGTCGCCGGCGACCTTTCCCCGACGGAGCGGCAGATGCTCCGCAACCTGCTTCATTTCGGGGAACAGACCGCGGGCGACATTTGCGTCACTCGCGGCGACATCATCGCCGTGCCGTCCGGAGTCAGTTTCGACGATCTCGTTCGCGCGTTCGCCGAGGCCGGGCACAGCCGCCTTCCGGTCTACGGCGACAGCCTCGATTCCGTCGTCGGCATGGTCCACATCAAGGATGTTTTTATCGCCGATTTCGACGCCTCGCTCGACCGGTCCATGGCGGCCTTGATGCGCGAACCTTTGTTCGTCCCGGAATTGATGGGCGTGATCGAGCTCCTGGCGCGAATGCGGAGCCAGCGCACCCACCTCGCCATCGTCGTCGACGAATTCGGCGGCACCGAGGGCCTCGTGACTATCGAGGACGTGGTCGAAGAAATCGTCGGCGAGATCGAGGACGAGCATGACGAGGACGAAGCGGGGATGCTGACCATGCTCGACGACGGGCTATGGGAGGCCGACGCGCGAGTTCGAGCTCGAAGAACTTGCCCAAGCCGTCGATCCGCGCTTGTCCTCCGACGAGGATGAAGTGGACACGCTCGGCGGTCTGATCTTCCTCCTCGCCGGCCGAATCCCCGCAAAGGGCGACTGCATCATCCATTCGTCGGGGTGGAGGCTCGAAGCGGTCGATTCCGACCCTCGCAGGATCATCCGCGTCCGACTTCACGCGCCGGAAACGCAAGTCGCCAGCGACTAATCCTTCGCGAACAGCTTGGCGGGGTCCGCCATCGCCTTGAATTCGAGCGCGTTGCCGGCGGGGTCGAGAAAGAACATGGTCGCCTGCTCGCCCGGCTGCCCTTCGAAGCGCACCGTGGGCGGGATCACGAACTCCACGCCGGCATTTTGCAACCGGGCGGACAAAACCTTCCACTCCGGCATAGGCAGCACGACCCCGAAGTGCGGTACCGGCACGTCCTCGCCATCCACCGGATTGGAGACGGGGACCCTTGCAGCTTCCGGTGCGAGATGCGTCACGATCTGGTGACCGTAGAGATTGAAATCGATCCACCGCTCGGCACTGCGGCCTTCAGAGCAGCCGAGCACGCTGCCATAAAAGCGGCGCGCGGCAGTCAAATCGTCGACTGGAAAGGCGAGATGGAACGGCGACAGGGGCATCACCTCGTCATGTCATTGCGAGCGAAGCGAAGCAATCCAGCCGCTTTGTGGATTGCGTCGTCGCTGCGCTCCTCGCAATGACGCGCGCATGAAGCACATTCTCCTCGCGCTACTGGTCGGTGCCGCCTCGGCATTCGCGTTCGAGCCGGCCGGGCTGTGGCCGCTGCTGCCCATCGCGTTCGCCATCCTGTGCGAGTTGCTGCGCCGGGCGAAGAGCGTGTGGCGGGGCATGCTAATCGGCTGGGCGTTCGGCGTCGGCCAGTTCGCCGTCGGCCTCAACTGGATCGCCACCGCATTCACCTTCCAAGCCAACATGCCGGCGTGGCTCGGCTGGATCGCGGTCGTTCTCCTGTCTTTCTATCTCGCGATCTATCCAGCGCTGGCAACCGGCCTTGCGTGGCGGTTCGGCCGCGCCAATCGCTTTGCCCTCGTCCTGGTTTTCGGGGGCGCCTGGGCAGTCACCGAATGGCTGCGCGGAACGATGTTCACCGGCTTCCCCTGGAACCCGGCCGCGGCAGCGCTGGCGCCGACGCCGCTCATCACCATCACCGCCTTGATCGGCACCTACGGCCTGTCCGGCCTCGTCGTCCTGCTTGGCGGCGCGATCTGGCTTGAATATCGCCGGCAGTGGCTGCCGCTGGTCATCATCGTCGCGGCGACCGCGCTGCTGTGGGTGCTGCCCTCCTCGTCGGTTCCCAACGATCCGCTGGCGGTGATCAATGTCCGCATCGTCCAGCCGAATATCGGCCAGGAGGACAAGTGGCGCCCCGGCTTCGGCGACCAGGCCGCTCATCGGCTTGCCCAATTGTCCGGATCGCCCAAGGGCGAAGCGAGGCTTCTACTGTGGCCCGAAGCGGCGGTGACCGATCCGCTTCAGGATGCCCGCACCGACGAGCATCAGGCCTTTGCCGAGTTCGAGCGCAGGCGCGCGGCCTCGCTGCTGGGGCCTGATGATCGGCTTCTCACCGGCGGCATCGCCATCGGATCGAGAGATGGTGTGCACGTCGATGGCGCCGCCAACAGCATCTTCGTGCTCGGGCCGGGCGGCAAGCTGATCGGCCGATACGACAAGGCCCATCTCGTTCCTTATGGCGAATATCTGCCGATGCGGCCGTTGCTGTCGGCGATCGGCCTGTCGCGGCTCGCGCCCGGAGACCTCGATTTCAATTCCGGCCCCGGTCCGCGGACGATCGACCTCGGCGGTCAATGGGGCAAGGTCGGCCTCCAGCTCTGCTACGAAATCATCTTTTCCGGCGACGTCGTCGACGAGCGCAACCGCCCTGCATTCATCTTCAATCCGTCCAACGACGCCTGGTTCGGCGGCTGGGGGCCGCCGCAGCACCTCGCCCAGGCGCGGCTTCGAGCGGCGGAGGAAGGCATTCCGGTGCTGCGCGCGACGCCGACGGGAATCAGCGCCGTCATCGATGGCCGCGGCAATCTGGTGAAGTCGCTGCCGTGGCGGACGGCGGGAGTCATCGACGCCGTACTCCCGCCTGCCGCCAACTCCCCCACGCCCTTCGCGCGCTTCGGCAATATCATCCCGATTCTGCTGGGTTTCGCGTTGATCATCGGCGGCATTGTGCTGGGCCGCCGCGGCCGCTAGAGGGCACATATAAAGCTTTCTTTATATCCTTAAATCCAGAGGACTCGCCTCCGCATATGCGCAGCTCGTATCTGTTCACATCCGAATCCGTCTCCGAGGGCCATCCCGATAAGGTGGCCGACCAGATTTCCGACGCCATCGTCGACCTGTTCCTGTCCAAGGACCCGGAAGCGCGGGTTGCATGCGAGACCATGACGACCACCAATCGCGTCGTGCTCGCCGGCGAAATCCGCGGTGAAGGAATCATGGATGAGGATGGTAATTGGGCGCCGGGCATCCGCGAGGAAATTGAGCAGACCGTCCGCGATGTCGTGAAGCGGATCGGCTACGAGCAGGACGGCTTCCACTGGGACCGCTTCGATTTCTCGAACCACCTGCACCCGCAATCGGCGCATATCGCGCAGGGCGTGGATGCCGGCGAGAACAAGGATGAAGGCGCGGGCGACCAGGGCATCATGTTCGGCTTCGCCTGCGACGAGACCCCGGATTTGATGCCGGCGACCCTCGACTACAGCCACAAGATCCTGGCCGAGATGGCCAAGGACCGCCATTCCGGCGCGGCGCCGTTCCTGGAGCCCGATGCCAAGAGCCAGGTCACCCTGCGCTTCGAGGAAGGCAAGCCGGCCAAGGCCACCGCCATTGTCGTGTCGACCCAGCATAAGCCCGGCTACGACAGGGGCGAAAAGCAGGCCGAGCTTCATGCCTATGTGAAGGACGTGGTCGCCCGCGTCATGCCGCAACGGTTGCTGGGCAACGAGACCGTCTATCACATCAACCCCACTGGCAGCTTCGAGATCGGCGGCCCCGACGGCGACGCCGGAGTCACCGGCCGCAAGATCATCGTCGATACCTACGGCGGCGCGGCGCCCCATGGCGGCGGCGCTTTTTCGGGCAAGGACCCGACCAAGGTCGACCGTTCGGCGGCTTATGCGGCACGCTACCTCGCCAAGAACATCGTGGCGGCGGGCCTGGCGAAGCGGTGCACGATCCAGCTCGCTTATGCGATTGGCGTCAGCGAGCCGTTATCGCTCTACGTCGACACCCACGGCACCGGCACCGTGGGTGACGACGCGATCGAGACCGCGATCGGCAACATCGACAAGCTCGGGCGGCTGACCCCGCGCGGCATCCGCACCCACCTCGGCCTGAACAAGCCGATCTACGCAGCGACCGCTGCCTACGGCCATTTCGGCCGAAAGGCCGACGGCGACACCTTCCCGTGGGAACGCATTGACCTGGTCGATGACCTCAGGACTGCGATCGCCGCCTAGTTAGAGCGGCGCGTTTAAGATAGAGCGGCGGCATGCTGGCGTTGCTGATCGCTGCCGCTCTATCCGTTCCTACCTGCAGAGCAGGCGGCGCTATTCAAGGCTGCCGGCTTCACAGGCGAGGGGCAAGCTGGCGGACCAATTGCGACGATCCGGGCACGCCAAGCTATGAGCCTGGGTCGATCGAGACTTACCGCGACCTAAACGGTGACGGCCGGCCCGAAGCGGTCATCACCGAAGGTGGGACCTTCTGTTACGGGAACACCGGGACCGGGTTTTGGCTGCTGACCAGGCGGCCCGACGCCCGGTGGATCGTGCTTCATCAGTCACAGGGCGTCGCCGAATTCCTGCCGACGCGAGGCATCGACCGCATGCCGGACATCTCCGTCGGCGGTCCGGGCTTCTGCTTCCCCGTGCTGCGCTGGGACGGCAAGGCCTATGCGCCGCACGGCTTTCAATATGAGGGCAAGACCTGCCGGCAGCCGCGCTAAGCGACGCTGCTTATAGGTTCGAGCTGTCGTGGACGCCAACGCCGTGCCGAAAGACGAGGTCACCGCCCTTCCAGCCGCTGTAAAGCAGGATGAGCACGACTACACCGGAGATATAAACTCCGGTCGAGCCGATGAAGTCGTCATTGCGGAGCCGAAGCAGCAGGTTGACGAGCTCCAGCACCACGGCAGTCACGTTGGCGAGCATGTGCTTGAGCGCATCGCCGAGGCGGCGCAGCCGTTCGTCGCCGAGATAGTCGGTAAGGCCCGTCACCGCGGCGAGCGCGGCCATGACGAGGCCGATGGCAAGCAGCCAGTGCGAGGCGGTCGCCCAACCCGGATTATGGTTCCGGAGATAGACGACGTCCGCCACGAAGGTCCCGATGAAACAAACGATCGGGAACGGGATCAACATGGGGTGGATCGGGTGACTCCCGATCTTGGCGGTGCTCCGGGGGTGGCCCCCGCGCGGTCCATCATCTCTCGTGGCCATCAGCTCTCTCCTCCTGTCGCGGTGATTGACGTCTCAGGAGCCGCTCAGGTTCCCGCGCTGGCCGAATAGCTCACGCGCCAGACAGTGTTGCCCACGTCGTCGGCGATCAGCAGCGCGCCGGTCCGGTCGACGGCAACCCCGACGGGGCGGCCGCGCGCCTTGCCGTCGGGGCCGATGAAGCCATTGACGAAGGTCGCGGGCGCGCCGACCGGCTTGCCGCCGGCGAAGCGGATGAACACGACCTTGTAGCCGTTGAAGGTCGTCCGGTTCCAGCTGCCATGTTCGCCGACGAACGCACCGCCGCGGAACATCGGCGGGAAGCTGTCACCGGTGTAGAAGGCCAGGCCGAGCGCAGCGACATGCGAACTGAGTGCATAATCGGGCGCAATCGCGCGCGCCACCAGCTCGGGATGCTGCGGCCGGACACGCGGGTCCACATGCTGGCCGTAATAGCTGTACGGCCACCCGTAGAAGCCGTCCGGCCGGACCGACGTCATATAGTCCGGGACCAGATTCGGTCCGAGTTCGTCGCGCTCGTTGACCACTGTCCACAGGACGTTGCTGCCGGGGTAGAAAGTGAGGCCGTTGGGATTGCGCAGCCCGGTCGCATAGAGTTTGTGGGCACCGCTCTGGGGATCCACTTCCCAGATCGCGGCCCGGCCCGTCTCGGCTTCGGGGCCGCGCTCCTGCGCATTGCTGTTGGAACCGACGCCGGCGTAGAGCTTCGACCCATCGGGGCTCGCCGTCAGGCTTTTGGTCCAGTGATGGTTGATCAGGCCGGCCGGCAGATCGATCACCTTGACCCCCGGCGCCGTGATCTTCGTCTCGCCCGGCGTAAACGGATAGCGCATGATCTTGTCGGTTTCCGCGACATAGAGGTCGTTGCCGACCAAGGTCACTCCAAACGGCGAGTTAAGATGGTCGAGCAGAACGCTCTTGAGCTCGGCGATTCCGTCGCCGTTGGCATCGCGCAAGAGCACAATGCGGTTCGACGGCCCATGCGTGCTGCTGCTGTGGGCCATGCCGAAGATGAAATCGAAGAACGGATTCTTGACCCGCTCGATCGGCTCCTTGCCCTCCTTGAGCGCCTGCACGACCAGGATGTCGCCGTTGCCCAGCGGATAGACCGCGCGCGGGCTCATCAGCCCGGTGGCCATCGCCTGAATTCTGAATCCGGGCGGCACCGTCGGCGCTTCGTTGTTCTTCCACGCAACCGGTTTCGCCAGGTTGATGTCGGTCATCAGGATCGCTTCGGCGGGTTCGGGAAGCACCGGATCGGGACCAAGCTGCCGCGATGGATCGAGGCTCTGCGAACGGCCGCACGCGGCGAGCGCGAGGATCGCAACGCAGATCGCGCCGCGGCGAATCACCGCACGATGTCCACGACGGAACGATGGAGCCAGCCGGCGATCAGCATGAGCAGCGCGCCGACGATCGTCAGAACGAGCCCGGCGCCGGCCACCGCCGTCCAGCCGTCGCGGCTGTGAATGAACATGTTGACCAGCTCGACCAGCAACGCGGCGTAAAATAGCACCAGGTGCGCCCAGCGGACGCCGTTGCGAGTGCCCGGGTCGCGGATGAAATCGATCAGCAGCACCAGCGCCGCAACTACGCCGGACACCAGGCCGGCGAAGATCAGCCAGGTCGAAAAATCGAGCCACACCAAGTTGCCGCCGCTGTTCAGATAGGTGACGTCCGTCAGCACGGCGCCGACAAAGCAGACCAGCGGCACCGGAAGCAGCATGCTGTAAATCGGATGCCGGGCGAGCGAGAGCGGCCTCACGGGCGCAGGCGCGACTGCTTCCTCCATGGCTTTCCCTCTTGCTTGCGCAATGGACGCGAAAACCGCGCAGAGGTTCCCAAAATCACCGACCCGCCCTACGCGCTGGCGAGCCATGACCGCGAACAAGCCCGGCGATCCGCTGACGCTCAACCGCCTTTACGGGCGCTCGACCGGCCACAAGTTGCGCAAGAGCCAGCAAGAGCTCGTCGAGCGCCTGCTGCCGTCGATCGAAGTGCCGGCCGAGGGCGAGGTAACCGCGCAGATTTTGTTCGGCGAGGACCGGCCGCTCCATTTCGAGATCGGCTTTGGCGCGGGCGAGCATCTTGCCGACCGCGCCGACATGCTGCCCGACCACGGCTTCATCGGCGCCGAGCCCTTCCTCAACGGTGTGGCGACGGCGCTCAGCCATATCCGCGACAAGCGCCTCGCCAATGTGCGGCTGTGGCGGGGTGACGCGCTCGAGGTGCTGCAGCGCGTACCGGACGGAGCCCTGAGCTTTCTCTATCTGCTGCACCCGGACCCCTGGCCCAAGGCGCGCCATGCGAAACGGCGGATGGTCAACGATGGGCCGATCGGCCTGTTCGCAACGAAGCTGAAACAAGGCGGCGAATTCCGGCTCGCGACGGACGATCCCACCTATCTCAACTGGTCGCTGATGATCATGCAGCGCCATATCGCGCAGTTCGAATGGCTCGCCGAGCGACCGCAGGATTTCCTCGAGCCATCAGGTGGCTGGATCGAGACCCGTTACGGCGCCAAGTCCCGCCGCGAGGGGCGCCGGCCCTATTATCTTCGTTACCGGCGCGTCTGAGCGGGAGTGAGCCGAACCAGCCGCGCCCCCGGTCCATCCTCC